>BDTM01000001.1 GCA_002898015.1 bacterium BMS3Bbin03
GGATACGATAAAAGAGGATGCCAAAGATGCAATTAAAGAATTAAAAAATGCAGGCTTAGAACCAATAATGATTACAGGAGATAATAAACAAACCGCCCTTTCTATTGCCGCACAAATAGGTATTGAAAAGGTTGAAGCTGAAGTTTTACCGGATAAGAAATTACATAAGATAAGACAATTACAAAATCCGGATTATAAAGTAATTATGGTTGGCGACGGTATTAACGATGCACCTGCTTTAATGCAGGCTGATGTTGGAATAGCGATCGGCACGGGGACGGATATTGCAATTGAATCGGCTGATATTATAATAATGGGCGACAGTCTAATGTCAATTCCGGCTGTTTATCATATAGGTAAAAACTCGTATAAAAAAACGGTTCAGAATCTCACGCTTGCTTTTATTTTTAATGGGGTAGGTGTTCCTTTAGCTGTAACGGGTCTGGTTAATCCTATTTGGGCAATGGTTGCAATGGTCACCAGCGTTAGTATCGTATTAATTAATTCATTTGGTATTTCAATATTTAAAAGTGAAAAAAAACACGAAACCCTGTACCATAGCCCGGAGCGTAAAAAGATTCAAATAGATCATTTGTGCTTTCACAGATTATAAAAAGGACAGGTCGATGGAAACAGAAATCGAAATGGCAGATAATTCGACAGAGAATGAACAAGCATCACAGATGCAAAAGCTGACAGGCTTTCTGGCTCTATTCTCTTCTACCGGAACTTTGCTCTGTTGTGCTTTGCCGGCAGCAATAGCCGCAGTAGCCGGCGGCGCCGCTGTGGGCGCTTTTATCAGCACGTTTCCCTGGTTGATTTCCATCTCTCACTATAAAGTGTGGATATTCTCTGCGGCTTTTCTTCTTATTGTCTTTAGCGGTATCCTGACCTTTCGACCTCACGGCAAATTGGCCTGTTCCATCACCGGAGGGCATGGCTGCGAGACGGCAGGGCGTTTTTCCAAAATCATGTTCTGGATTTCCGTTATCATATATGCCATCGGATTTTCCTTTGCCTATGCAATTGTACCGATTTTACGATTTCTTGAAAGGTAAATATGAATGCTTTAAAAAAGTTTATCAGAACAGGATCGTTGCTTTCCTTATTCACAACGATGCTGCTTTTGCTTTCGCTTTCTCCGACAAAGCTTCTCGCCCATGAACCGATTTTTGGACTGGGGCCGAATACGATCTTTAAAGGCGGGTTTGGCATTGAAACAAAATATGAAAAGGAATTGTTGACAGGCGTCGATGAACCGGAGAGGACAACATCCTTTCGTGCCGAGATCATGTACGGCGTGACCGGCGACCTGGCTGTTACGTTATCGGTACCCACAATTTTCGGGTACACAAAGCGCGATAGTGAAGGAAGCCGCTCCGGCATTGGGGATATTTCATTCCGCACAAAATATCGCTTCTGGCGAGACGATAAGCCCGGCGTTCAGGATGCTGCCGCTGTTATCATCGGTATTAAACTTCCAACAGGAGACTATGAAAATACGCCGGCGCTTGGAAGCGGCTCGACGGACTACCTGTTCGCCCTGGCGGCCGCCCGGGCGTCGAGGCGCTGGTACTACTTTGGAAATGTGCGTTACCGTTTGAACACAAAAGGCAATACCATTCAATTTGGCAATCTCTTCCTCGCTGATGCGGCTTTTGGTGTTCGCCCCTGGTTAACGGAATACCTCAAACCCGACCTGGTCGTCATGGTCGAACTGAACTGGGAGTCCCGGCAGCGAAGCAAAACAGAGGGTCAAATCATGGCAAACAGCGGCGGAGATCGGCTTTTTCTGTCCCCCGGCATTTTTCTTACGCTGAGGAATTGGGCAATAAAAGGAGGTGTCCAGATACCGCTTTGGCAGAAAATGAACGGCTCGCAGCGGGAAACAGATTATCGCTATGCGCTGGCAATTGAAGTGCATGTGTAAATAAAGGAGAGCTAACGATGAGAAAAGTAATATTTATTTTAACCGGCCTTTTTATTCTGCAAGCGGGTTTGTTCTCTTCCGCAAACGCCCAGATCAAACAAGTCCGCATAAAAGTAAACGGGCTTGCTTGTTCATTTTGCGCTTATGGGCTGGAAAAAAAGTTGAAAAAAGTTGACGGCGTGGGAAAGGTAACAATATCTCTCAATGACGGCCTTGCCACTCTGAACAGCAAGGCAGACCAATCCATTGAATTTGCAAATCTGAAAGCTCTTGTAAAAGCTGCCGGATTTTCAGCCACGAAGATAGCAGTGACTGTTCAAGGCGTCGTTAAAAAAACTGACGGTTTCTATGTTCTTGCCATCACCCATTCTGAGGAAAAGTTAATTATTAAAAATAATGAAAAGCTAAACAGCCTTTTGTCTCTGTTGAACGGCGCCCAAAAAACAATCCGTGCAAGAGGAACTCTTTCTCAAAAAGAGACGTCCAATCTTAATAGCCATCCTTTTGCATTGAGTATCACATGGTTTGAAATAAAATAAATTTACTAAAAAGAGGTGAAAAGTGGACAATAAAATATTTTCTGCATCAAATTGGAAAAAGCTTGTCAGTGAAGAGCGCGAACAGAGGCAAAACCGTGAATTCTTTTTTAAAATAGCCGATCCCGGCAAATACGA
>BDTM01000002.1 GCA_002898015.1 bacterium BMS3Bbin03
ATGCCATTATAAATAGTTGAATCCTTGAGTTGACGGCTCTGGTCAGAGGCAGAGCTCTCCCCCTTTGGCAATTGGTTTCAACCTAAGTTGAATTGGGGAATGCATCATCAATAATCCATTGAAATGGGATAGGGGTGATGAAAACCAGGATAATCCGTAGGGGCGATGCATTCGGTGGCAAAATTGTTGCAAATGGACAAATCATTTCCTGCGAATGCATCGCCCCAACAGATAGAATAATAGCCCTGAAATACGATCCTGCAAAACCATTACCGCAGTTCCATTCGATTAACGGAATTATTTTTATTGATCCAACCCCATAACAATCCATCTCATATTTTCGTGGTTTTAACCCCAGGCAATTGAATGAATCGGGGTTAAAGCCCCCTTTGGATTTTCTTTTTTATTCCGCATCCACGCTCTAAAGAGCGTGGCAATTCAAATAAATCAATAAAATATCCCCAATATTTTTTTGGGTTGACGCGTATTGCCGCAGGCGGGCGGCATGTTAAATTCTATCATATTAATGAAATATGCCGTTAGACTGACTTTATGCAAAGATTCAAACATTTTGACCGGTGACCCCATTTTCTATGATTTTTCGTAGAGGTTGGGGCGTAAGATTCTAATCCCATTCTTTCCTTAGTGCCCTCGTGATTTCGTTGCAAACATGTGGCTGAACCGTTACGCTGAATCCAGCCATTTTAGAATTTTTTGTGTGACGGCTTCCGCCGTGAATCCGAAATAGGCCGCCAGATCCTTCGCCGGAGCGGATGCGCCAAATCGATCGAGAGTGATGAACAACGCATCTTTCCCAACAATTTCAGCCCACGTGGAAGAGACTCCCGCTTCGATCACAACCCGCCGGGTACGCTCATCCCCTAAAACGGATTCCTGATACGCCGCGGGCTGACTCAAAAACAGGCGGTCGGCAGGCATTGAAACGACTCGTACCTGAAATCCCTTTTCTTCAAGGCGCGCTTTCGCCTCAATTGCCAGATGCACCTCCGAGCCCGTCGCCACCAGCACCACCTCCGGGTGGCCGTCTGCCGCTTCGGAAACGATGGTCGCCCCTTTTGAAAATTGGTTCCACGTCAGCGCCTGCTGCCGCTGAAGAACCGGCACAGACTGGCGGGTCAAAATGAGCGCCGTGGGGCCGTCTTTTCTTTTCAGCGCAAATGCCCAGGCCAGTGCCGTCTCCTCGGCATCCGCAGGACGAATGACCTGCACATTCGGAATCACACGCAGCGCCGCTACCTGTTCGACGGGCTGATGCGTGGGCCCATCTTCGCCCACAAAAAAGCTGTCGTGCGTGAACACATAAATCACCTGAATGCCCATCAAAGCCGCCAACCGAATGGCCGGACGCATGTAATCCGAAAACACCAAAAAAGTGGAGCCGTAAGGAATCCAACTGCCGTAAAGCGAAATGCCGTTCAAAATGCTCCCCATTCCGTGTTCCCGAATCCCAAAATGAAAATTCCGGCCGCTAAAAACGCCGGGGCCAATCGAACCGGCATTTTTGATCCCGGTTTTCGTGGACGGCTCCAGATCCGCAGAACCCCCGATCAGATTAGAAATCAGACCGGCCGCCTTCTGCAGAACCCGGCCGGAAAGGGCACGCGTCGCACCCTCGCCTCCCCGAACGGCCTGTACCAATTGTTCGGCCAGATCCGGCGGCGCCGCTTTCCCGAAAAACGTGTCCCATTGTACCGCCAGGTCCGAATGGGCCGCCAGCCAGCCGTGAAAACCGGACTGCCAATTTTGGCGGACCTGCTTTAAAACAGATCGGCGATTTTTAAAATACAGGCGCACTTCCTCCGGAATGTAAAAAGCGGTTTCCAACGGCCAGCCCAGATTCGCTTTCGTCAACCGGACTTCTTCTTCACCCAGCGGCGCCCCGTGGACACCCGGCGTATCCTGTTTGTTCGGACTCCCGAAGCCGATGTGGGTTCTTGCCAGAATTAATGACGGCGCCTCTTCCTGAGCCGTTGCCGTCCGAAGCGCCTGGTCGATCTCATCAAAATCATGGCCGTCAATTTTTTGCACATACCAGCCGTACGCCCTAAATCGTTCTCCCACATCTTCGGAGAATGTGAGGGCGGTTTTTCCTTCAATTGTAATATGATTATTATCGTAAATGCAGGTCAGATTGCCCAGCTTCAGGTTCCCTGCAATCGAAGCGGTTTCGGAAGAGACGCCCTCCATCAAATCCCCGTCACTCACAATAGCAAACACCCGGTGGGTGACCGGCGAAAAATCGGGCCTGTTGAAACGGGCCGCCATCATTTTGGCGGCAATCGCCATCCCCACCGCGTTTCCAAAACCCTGCCCCAGCGGTCCCGTCGTCGTTTCGACGCCGGGCGTCAGGCCGTATTCCGGATGCCCGGGCGTCTTGCTGTGCAACTGGCGAAATTGCTTTAAATCTTCCAGTGTCACATCAAAACCGGACAGATGCAGCAGAGCATACAGCAGCATCGAGCCGTGTCCCGCGGACAGCACAAAACGATCCCGGCCGGGCCATTTCGGTTCTTCCGGATCAAAATGCAGGTACCGCGTCCACAAAACGGCGGCGTAATCCGCCGCTCCCAGCGGCAGTCCCGGATGACCGGAATTTGCCTTTTGAATCGCATCCACGGCCAGGAATCGAAGGGTGTTGGCAATTAACCGAAGCCTGTCTTTATCCAAATCATTCGCACTCATCAATCAATCTCTCTTTCTTAATGGATCCACCTATTCTTAATGAATCCTCCTAAAGGACGCTTCAGCGTCCTTTCCATTTTTAGCCCTGTGGTTTACCGCGGGGCAATTCATCCGAATAATGTGTTCGTTGGTCGTCGCCCAAACAAATACGAAATCCGACTATCAAAATTCGAAACAAAT
>BDTM01000003.1 GCA_002898015.1 bacterium BMS3Bbin03
TGCTATTCCGGAATAATGTAACTTTTCACGACGCCGGTTTCCTCTGTCCGGTGCCAAACCTGGTAACCCTGCTTTTGGATTAAATCGAGAAGCGGCGCAGGGACAAAGGGGGTGACCAGTTCAAGTATCTCTCCGGCACCCAATTGCCTGGCCTCCTGTACCACCTGTTCTATAGGATGCCCGCCGCCCTCAAGAATGGGCCGCAGGTCCAAACGCCTGGCTATTTTCTCTAACTCAAACCACTCCGGAATTTTAGAGGTACTCATGTTTTTCTCCAATTCTTTAAATTCTTTTTCATCGCCGGCCGCCTGCCGTAAAACATTAATCAGTTTAGCCAACGGCACATTGCCCGTCTTCGCGATCTGACGCAAGGTGGCTACTCTGGCAATGGTTCTGCGCAAAACCGGATTTCGCAGCCGCTTGAACTCGGGAGACAACTCCACAAGCACAGATTCAAGTCCGGGATGGGCCTTTAGCAGGGTTCCCAGCCGGGTATCCGGTGTGATTTCAAATTCTATTCCCTTTGCCGGCTTCAATTCAACTCTATTTTTTCCCATCGTTGTTTTCCTTCACATAATTTAACAGGCGCTGCTCGCCTTTAAGCTCTCTCTTCCCGGTCAGATCCTGGCTGGTCTCCAGCGTTCCCAAATATCGACCATCCTCACCGCGCAGGGCAAAATATTCAATGTGGATAAAGCGGCCTTTCAGATTGATCCAGAAGGCAGCGCGATTCTCACGACCGGAATGGAAATCATCCAGGATACGCTGCACAATGTGCACACTCGAAGGCGGATGACAATGTTGAACCTTGCGCCCCAGAATGGCCCGATTGCGCTCAAAAATACGCTCCGCGCCCTGGCTAAAATAGCGAACCGTATCCGTCTTATCGACAAATGTTAAATCAAATGGAATTGTGTTGAGAATGGCATTCAGCTCTTCGACAGTAAAACTTCCACTGGGCAGAAAAACCCGCTTATCTTCGACCGATTTTCTCCCCGTATCCGCCTTTTCTGCGGCAAGCCACGCTTCTTTAGGATCATACAAACAAAAACCAATTTCCAGGCTCTGCCGATAAATTTCGATCCAATCATTCTCCGCCAATACATCCAGAGACATCGGAAAAAGAATTTGTTCTTCTTTAAAGATCATCTCCTCGATGGCATCCACGGCCGGTATTAAAACCAACTTGACTACTGTTCCGGCCTCACCGGCAGTGATGGACTGAACGGCTTCAAGAGCTTCGATCGAGGCTTTTAAAAATTCCCTTATTTCATTGTGCTTTCCCCACATAACGGTTGATGGCCCCGTGATTTCATTTTTCTCCAGAAAAGGAAACAAGAGGTTTTCTTTCCGCTGATAATGTTTTTCCACATCCAAAAGGGCATTGAAATGTTTCCGAATCGAGAGAAATAAGTCCGTGGCGTCTTCCTCATCGGCCAGCTCATCTAATTCGTCAAAAAGCTTTCTGAGCGATGCGATTTCCCATTCGATGGCCCTGTTTTCGTGCTCAAATGTGTGGACGGGATGACCGGGCGGAACGTGCCGGGTTTCATCCTTTTCAATGATTCCCTTGAGGGCGGCGCTGTGCAAATCACACAGTTTCAGTATTTCAATTTGCGGCATCCCTTCGGCAATTAACTCCTGTTCCGCCATGACCACATCGGAATAGGGCACCTGGCCCATCAAACGAATAAGCTGTTTTTTGACCGCATCAGGCGCCTCGCCTTTATGCAATTGAAGAATCATATGCTTCAGCAGATCCTTGCGCTTCCGGGCATTGTTAATCAATTCACTCATTTATAGTCTTCCTTTTCCTTTTGATTTTTTACTCACACTTTTCCGTGAACGCCTGCAAGATAAAATTCGCGTCCGATAAAGCCGCTGCGGAGATTATTAAAAGCAGACCCAGACCTGCCGGATGAATTTGATTAAAAACTCACGGCAGAATCCAATCACTTGTTTTCGATTTCTGTTCAGGAGCTCTGATGACCCCTTCCGTCGCTGTCTTTATCCCGAATTAATACTCCGATGTCCGAAACTTTCCAAAAATAAATTCCCCGCCACCCCCAATATGAATGCATCCCTTCCGTCAAATTGGCCAACCGGAAACCCTTTTCAACCCCGCCGCTGCAATTGGCGTCAACCTAATGGCCTATTTTATTAATGGGATAAAAATCACATGTCATCCCTAAAGGGACTTAAGCTCATTGGATTTGGCACTTCGCTATAAACATTGCGTCCCTACGGGACTTTCAAGAAACTTGACAAATAAATCTATCTTGCAACCAAACACGGCTGCATAAAGTTTCTCATATAAAACTAGATTCGTCGCCTTTGTGAATCTATGGCACTTTTAAGAAACTTGAATTTTAAAGTTTCTCCCCTAAAATCAGATTCGCTGCTTTTACGAATCTCCGGCACGATAGAGCCACCTCATTGAACAGAGATAGTCTTTAATGATACTTTTATTTTTCATGTCCCGTTAGGGACAAAATATTTATAGAAAAATATCTCTGTCCATTTTGAGTGCCGTTAGGTACGAAATGTCAAATTTGTCTAACCATTTTCCTGAAAAGAAAAATATTATTTATAACCATTAATAATACGAAACAACCTTTTGTAAATAGTATATTTATAAAATATTGAACAGTCCTTGGGTTGATGCCAATTGCCGCTGCCGGAATCGGCGAGGGAGTTCTGCTCAATAATTGCTTTAAGCGGTTCCTTAATTCAGATCATTGGTTATGCAAAGAACAGGGGGTTTCGATAAAAGCCTTTATTCCTGTCTCAGTATTAAGACATGCTTGTCTTAAATATAGTGTGATATAAAGAACAAATCAAGGAAAAGTAAATAGTTCAATATCCTGTTGCAGAGAAAAATCTCGATCTCAGCGTTAAACGTACTAACCTGAGTCATTCACCGCCGAGGACGCCGGGAACGCAGAGTTTATATCATTGCATGTAATTAGTGCATCTTTTTAAGAAACATCCGTATGGGATAAAATATTTTAATTTTTTTATGATTAAACTTAATAGAAATAACCCGGCGTCCTCCGCGGTTTATAAATTAGCCAGGCTAAATAGTATTTTCATCGTTTTCCCTAATCAATATAATTATAATTACTTGGGGTTTCCTCAATCGTTCGAGTCAACCCCAAGAACCGCAAAATATTCGAAACGTATTAGAACATCAGCCAACTGTTCATATAAATCGTATTATTATCGGAAGCATTTCTTCCGCTTCCATCGTAATTACGGCTGCTGCCGTTAAATTTACTATAAGCCACGTATTGAATGGCAAACTGCGTGTTCAGCCAGGGAATAAAGGTGACCTGCAACGTCACGCCGCTGCTATTGGGGGAGCCTGTTCTTGTGGCGTAATATACAGGATCCTTATCTCCATTAATATTAAAATAGCCCACCATAAAGGCCAGGCCTTGCGGAATATTATAATTTAGATCTACTTTAAACGTATTTAATTTTTGATGATCGGAAGTCACGCCGCCATTTGCAAAAGTATAATCCAGGTTTCGCGTCTCATTTATGTAAGTGGTATGTGCGATCAAACTGCTTGCAGCAAATGTTTTTTCATACTGAGCATCGAATGCAACATCCGTGTACTTATCGGTTTTTCCCGAAATTCCTATTGGATATAATTCTGTCGACATCCCATAAGTACCGACTTCCAGGTATTGAGAACCAAATTGGCGCTGCAGAGCAAATCGCCAGTAAGGCGCTAATCCTTTAATCGTATTAACAGAGTTGTTATCCGG
>BDTM01000004.1 GCA_002898015.1 bacterium BMS3Bbin03
TTATAAATGCGAAACTTGAGTTATAAAACCTCCCTGCGGTGTATTAGTCGGGCTAATCCTTTTTCTTACGATGTTTTATGACCTTCCCCTCTATCATAAAGATTACATCTTCACAAATATTTGTGGATAAATCGGCTATGCGCTCTAAATTGCGGGATATTTTTATGAGGTGAATAGACCGCTCTATTGTGACGGGATCCGACGTCATAAAGGTAATTAATTCTCTTAATATTTGATCTCTCAAATTATCCACAATATTATCTCTTTCACAGACAGATTCGGCCAGCGTTATGTTTTCATTGATAAAGGAATCTATTGCATCATTCAACATTTTTACGGCCTCCTCTCCCATCCTGGGAATATCAACCAGGGGTTTGACCGGAGGTTTCTCAATCAGGTATAAGCCGCATTCCGAGATATTGACAGCCTGATCACCAATTCTTTCCAAATCGTTGTTCATTTTTTCAATCATCAAAATGGATCTTAAGTTTTTAGCTTTTGGTCCAAATTGCGCGATCGTTGAAGTGCATAATTCATCCAGTTCGATCTCAAAATCATTCGCCTTCGGTTCTAAATCATCAATCACTTTTTCAAGCAATTCACGATTTTTGTTCATTAGTCCTTTGATGCTGTTACGAATCATATTTTCGATAAAGAAAGCATATTCGACTATTTTTTGTTTTAGCAAATTTATTCTTTGTTCTAACATAGGTTAATTTCCTTTCAGCCAAATTTTCCTGTTAAATATTCTTCTGTTTTTTTATCTTTTGGAGTGGTAAATAATTTTTCAGTAAAGCCAAATTCTACTAATTCACCCAAATATAAAAAGGCGGTAAAATCCGACACTCTTGCGGCTTGAGCCGTGTTATGCGTCACAAGAATCACGGTAACCGATTTTTTGATTTTTGTAATAAGTTCCTCTATTTTAGCCGTGGCTTTAGGATCAAGAGCGGAAGTGGGTTCATCAAGCAGGATAATTTCAGGATTCATGGCCATGGCACGCGCAATACACAGCCGCTGCTGTTGTCCGCCGGATAAAAAAGTACCCTTTCTATGAAGCGAATCCATGACCTCGTCCCATAAGTAGACTTTACGCAGGGTTTCTTCCACAATTCTGTCTTTCTCACTCCGGGGTATTTTTATTCCATTCAAGATATATCCGGAAACAACGTTATCGTATATGCTCATCGTGGGAAAAGGATTTGGTTTTTGAAAAACCATGCCGATTTTCCTTCGAACCAATATTGGACTCGTTGCAAAAATATTCTTTTCATTCAATAATATTTGACCTTTAAAATTCGCATCCGGCTGCAGTTCGTGCATCCTGTTTATACATCTGATCAGGGTGGTTTTACCGCAGCCGGAGGGTCCCATAATGGAAATTACTTTATTAGATGGAATTGAAAGATTGATATTGGTCAGAATAGTTTTAACGTTATATCCTGCATAGAAATTTAAGATTTTTAAAATACCGTTTTCCATTTTCTTGATACCATTTTGGTTAAGATGTTTAAGATAATTATAAAGCTTATCAATACAAAAGAAGCTCCCCAGGCAATGGAATGCCATTCCGGATAAGGACTCATCGAATAATTAAAGATCAGCAGCGGCAATGAATCGACGGGTTTGAAGATATTAAAATTCATAAACGGGTTGCCAAACGCTGTAAACAACAGCGGAGCAGTTTCACCAGCCACTCTGGACACACTGATCAAAATTCCGGAGAGAATTCCATTTATTCCGGCCGGCAGAATGACCCTTAACATGGTCGTTGTGTAGCTTGCCCCAAGCGCCAGTGAGGCTTCTTTCAGTGAAGAAGGGATTAATCTCAATGTTTCTTCAGTTGACTTCACAATAAGAGGCAGCATCATAATCCCCAGAGCGATGCCGCCGGAAAGCGCAGAAAATCGATGCAACGGCATCACGATCCAAATATACACAATAATTCCAATTACGATTGAAGGAATGCCCTGAAATATATTGACGCAAAGTCGAATTAATTCAGAAATTTTCTTATCTTTATATTCAGATATAAATGTACCCCCAAGCACACCCAGAAGGATGGAAAATCCGCCTGCAATAACAATTAAAATAAAGGTGCCCAAAATGGCATTCGAAACACCTCCGCCGCTTTCCCCGGGCGGCTGCGGCAGATTCACAAAAAAACTCCAGTTAATGGAGGCGATCCCCTTTTTTACAATCTGAAATAGAATCAAAATAAGGGGAAAGGTAGACACCAATGCAAAGATAATAATAATTATCTCAAAGAGTTTATCCTTAATTATACGCCGCTGCATCCGGTCACCCCTTAATACTTAGCTTTTTAATGATTTCATTTCCAATAAAGTTGATTATGCCGGTTATGATAAACAGCAAAAGCCCCAGTTCTATTAAGGCGGACAGGTGTACATCATTTGTGGCTTCTGTGAATTCATTCGCTATCACAGAAGCCATTGTATTTGCCGGACTAAAAATATTTCCCGGGATAAGATTACTGTTCCCGATTACCATCGTTACCGCCATTGTCTCACCTAATGCCCTGCCTAAAGAAAGCAGAATCCCGGCAAAAATTCCCGAACGGGAATACGGAACAATAATCTTTCTGATAACCTCGCTTCTTGTTGCGCCAAGGGAATAGGCCGCTTCTTTTATATCCTGCGGGACCAACAATATGACTTCTTTGGCCAGATAGGATGTATACGGAATAATCATAATTGCCAATATCAAAGATGCCGTAAATATCCCGACTCCGTAAGGCAAAATATGAAAAGACAACTCAAATTTTCGCACAATCGGCACCAGGAATAACAACCCCCAGAAACCATAAATAACGGAAGGGATGCTGGCGAGAATATCGGTCGCATAATTCAGAAATTCTGCCAGAGCTCCCTTTTTGAAATATTCCCCAAGAAACAGCGATATGGAAAATGAGAATGGCAAAGAAATAAAAAGGGCTAAAAATGAAGTCAGGAGAGTCCCTATCACAAAAGGGACTGCTCCATAAACGCCAGTGACAGGATTCCAGGAAGTGCCGCTTAAAAACTTTATTCCTGAAGCTTTAATCGCCGGGATACTGCCGATTAATAAAGTAAAAAATATCCCTGTGAGAAGCAAAAGCAGCAAAATGGCTGCGCCGAAAAGTATGGATTTAAAATACCGATCCATTTTCATTTTAGGTTTTTCCCGTCGAACCGGAGTGCGTTTATTATCTTTTCCGATTTCTTTAAAGCTTTTTCAGAAAGAGGGGCGTAGTGCAGCGGGATAGCATATTTCTGCCCCTTATGCGTCATCCACCACAAAAGCTTCACGACTTCTTTTGCCTTTTTGTAACTCAAGCCGCCGTTTTTCAAATTTTTATACACAAGAATATAGGTAAACCCCGAAATCGGATAACCGTATTTTGCTCCTGTGTTGGTTAAAGAAATTCTTAAATCGTCCGGCAGTTTTACATTAGCGGCTTCACTAACCGATTTAATTCCCGGAACGACAAAATTACCGCTCTTATTTTTAATGCTGGCGGTCGGCATATTATTTTTTAAAGCATAAATCAATTCAACGTAACCTATTGAACCCGGTATTTGTTTTATCAAACCTGCAACGCCCGGATTTCCTTTTGCGCCCAGACCAATAGGCCAGTCCAGAGATTTTCCGGTACCCACCTTCATTTTCCACGCTTTGCTTATTTTGCCTAAATAATCGCTGAAAATAAATGTCGTTCCGCTGCCGTCAGAGCGATGGACCACCGTAATGTGCATATCGGGAAGTTTCACGGATGGATTCGAATCTTTTATCTGCGGGTCATTCCATTTTGTAATCTTTCCCAAAAAAACATTGCTTATGATTTGAGGCGTTAACTTTAAACTAAAATTCCCGGTTAAATTGTAGGAAATAACAACAGCTCCGGCAACGATCGGAATATGAACCACCGGATTTTTAAACGCCTTCATCTCTTTATCGCTTAAAAAAGCATCTGAAGCGCCAAAATCCACCGTTTTGTTTCTGATCTGCCTTATGCCGCCTCCTGAACCAATCGCCTGATAATTGACTTTTATGCCGGTTTCTTGATAATAACTATGGAACATTTTGGAATACAGCGGATATGGAAAAGTAGCGCCTGCACCCAGAAGCTCCTTATTCGCTGCATTGGCTGTTAAACTCATTAAAACTGCGGCTAACAACACCAAGATTGAAAATAATCTTTTCATGTTTAATCTCCTTGTAATCTTAATAGTCAAAATTCAAATCAATTTGCAGCACATTTTGATTATCATTCTGACTGATTCGTTTCATACGATAATAATCAAGCCCTAAAACGACACCGTCCGTTAAACCGTGCTCGAACACGAATTCATGGCCCTGAACATCTGTTTTTCCGCCAAAAGAATCGGAATCGGGGAATACGTCGAGCCAGGTATCTCTCTCTAATCTTCTGAACATATACTTAAATAGTGTCTGTCCGAAAATACCCATTATATTGCCTCTAACAGCACGCGTTCTGTAAAAAGCGATTGCTGTTTTCAGGTGTA
>BDTM01000005.1 GCA_002898015.1 bacterium BMS3Bbin03
GAGTCCAGGCCTCCCGAAAAAACACGGAAAACCTGGAAAGATGCGGGTATTGTCCCCAGAAGCGTCGACAGAGAAATCGTCGAGGCGGCTCACCGGGTTCACATGGGGGTTGATTCCGATTACGTGAATATTCTGCTCCATGCCCTGCGAACCTCCCTCTCCGACGGCTGGGGCGGGTCGATGATGGCAACGGACATTTCCGACGTGCTGTTCGGAACACCCAAGCCGGTATCCTCTTATGTGAATCTGGGCGTGCTGAAAAATGATATGGTTAACATCGTGCTTCACGGGCACAATCCGGTGTTGTCGGAGATGGTCGTAAAAGCTTCACGGGAGAAAGACCTTGTGGATTACGCCAAAAAGATGGGCGCCAAGGGCATCAATTTGACCGGAATGTGCTGCACCGGAAACGAAGTGTTGATGAGACAGGGCGTTCCCATTGCGGGAAATATGCTGAACCAGGAGCTGGCCATTGCCACCGGTGCCGTCGAAGTGATGCTGATCGATTACCAGTGTATTTTCCCTTCCATCACAAAAACAGCCGGTTGTTACCACACAAAAGTGATCTCCACATCGGAAAAGGCCAAATTCCCCGGAGCCATCCACAAAGAATTTCATCCGGGAAATGCATTCGACACTGCAAAAGAAATCGTGAAACTGGCCATTGAGAACTTTCCCAATCGGAATCCCGACCGGGTGAAAATCCCGAATAATCCGATGAAATTGATGGCCGGGTTCTCCGTTGAAGCGATTAAAGCCGCCCTCGGAGGGACCCTTCAGCCCCTGATCGATGTCATTGCATCGGGCAAAATCAGAGGCGCCGTGGGAATTGTGGGCTGCAACAATCCGAAAATTAAACAGGATTACAACCACATTGTATTGACCAAAGAGCTGATCAAGCGGGACATCCTCGTCCTCGAAACGGGCTGCGCCGCTATTGCTTGCGGCAAAGCGGGCCTGCTGGTACCGGAAGCGGCTGAACTCGCAGGAGACGGGCTCAGGGAAGTGGCTCAGTCGCTGGGTATTCCGCCGGTTCTGCACATGGGCTCGTGCGTCGACTGCTCCCGGATTCTGGTGATTGCGGCCGAACTGGCCAAAGCCCTCGGTGTGGGCATCGCCGATCTTCCCATCGCCGGTGCGGCTCCGGAGTGGTACTCGCAGAAGGCCATTTCAATTGGCGCCTATTTTGTGGCGTCTGGCGTGTACACCGTTCTTGGACTTCCACCCAAAATTATGGGAAGCCCAAATGTCGTAAAGCTATTAACTGAGGATGTGGAGAATGTGGTTGGCGGCAAATTTGCCGTTGAGCCTGATCCCATGAGAATGGCCGAATTGATGGCGGCCCATATTGAAAAGAAACGGAAGGCGTTGGGAATTTAACCGTACTTTCCTGCAAGGTAATATGAAGGGATTATTTTATGCCAGACGAAAACAAGGAACGCCGGCAGAAGATGTTTGACGTTGCCGAAACGCTGAGATCAAAAGAATCGAAACAAGAAAAGGGATTCCGCGTGGTGATTACCGGAAAGGGGGGTGCCGGGAAAACCACGCTGACCGCCCTTTTATCCAAACTTCTGGCACGAGAGGGGTACAACGTACTTGCCGTGGATGAAGATCCGCAGGTTAACCTTCCCTATTCACTCGGCTTTCCGCCGGACCGGGAAATTACACCCGCCTCGCGGAATCTGGATTACATCGAGGAAAAAACCGGCGCGCGGCCCGGCGAGGGTTGGGGCGTGATGCTGACCCTGAACCCGGATGTGACCGATGTGGTGGAGCGCTTCGGCTTGAAAACACAGGACGGCATCAATCTGCTGGTGATGGGAAGCGTCATTCAGGCGGCCACCGGCTGCCTCTGCCCGGAAAATGCTTTGCTGGAAGCCGTTATGAGCTACATCAGCCTGCGGGAAGGCGAAGTGATTTTGATGGACACACAAGCGGGCGTGGAGCACTTTGGGCGGGCGCTGGCGCGGGGATTTAAACAGGCTGTCATTATCACCGAGCCCACATTTAATGCCTATCAAGTGGCACTGAACGCGGCAAAATTATCCCGCCAGCTCGGTATCCCGTATGTTCATCTGGCGGTCAACAAAATCAGGCACAATAACGAAATCGAGAGATTTAAGAAGATGGCGGGAGAAAGCCTCAATCAGTACAACGAACTGTTTATTCTCCCTTTCGAAGACGAAATTCTTGAAACAGAACCGGATGTCACACCGCTGCTGCGGGGGGACTCTCTCTACGTCCGCCAGGTATCCCAAATCGCTGAAGTTTTAAAAACCTACGGAGAGAAAGAATGAACCACGGTGTTTTAATTATCGGAACGGGGCCGGCCGGCGTCAATACAGCCGAAACGCTGCGGAAATTCGGCTGCAAAGAAAAAATAACCATGCTTTCGAAAGAGCCGTTTCCGCCTTATTCTCCCCCGCTGATGGCAAATTACCTGGAAACGCGCGGGGCAAGCGATTTGATTTTCTGGAAGGGACGCGACTTTTGCAAGGATTTTGACATCGACTGCAAAACATCGGCAGAAGTCGGGAAAGTTGAACCGAAACGTAATCGCATTGTTCTGACCGACGGGAGATTTCTTGAGTACGATTACCTGGTCATTGCCTCCGGCAGTGAAATGTGGATTCCCATAAAATGCGAATGTCCGGCAGAGGAAAGCAAGGAAAAATACTACAATTTCAAATCGCTCACAGCGGTTTCCAAATTGTTGAAGGAAGTGGACAAGGGTGCGAACAAGGCCGTCATTATCGGCGCCGGATTTATCGGAATGGAAATAGCGATCACCCTTCGACGAATCGGTCTTTCGGTTCTGGTTGTCGAGATGATGGACCGCATCCTGCCGCGAATGATTACAAGGGATATCGCCGAACCTCTGGAGAGCATTGTCCGGGACATGGGCATCGAATTGCTTCTCAACCGCAAGGGAGAATTGTTAAAGGGGCGGGAAACAGCCGAAGAGCTGCTGCTTTCGGACGGAACAGTCATCAAGGGAAATCTGTTCATTGCCGCCACCGGCATTAAGCCTAATATCTCCTTTCTGTCAGGAAGCGGTATTCAAACACAAAAAGGCATTCGGGTTGATCCCTATTTAAGGACGAATTTTGACAATATTTTTGCGGGCGGCGATGCGGCCGAAGTCCCGGATTTTATCACGGGGAATATTTATCCCCACGCCATTTATCCCGAAGCCGTAAAACAGGGTCAAATCATTGCTTTTAATATTCTGGGCGAAAACGTACACTACGACGGCGGATTGAACATGAACAGCCTGTATCACTTCAATCTGCCCATGATCAGCGAAGGCGCCATGATCGCCGAAGAAAAAGCGGATGAAGAGCTCTTTTTCAGCAGAAACAACGTGATCCGAAAAATCGGCATTAAAGACGGTAAAATTCTCCGATTTGAACTGGTTGGCGACAAGGAAGGGGCCGGCCTGCTGCACACACTAATGACACAAAGAAGAGACGTGAGCCGAATTAAAGACGCGCTTGTGACAAAAAAATACAATCAGGCCAGGCATTTTATGAGCATTTTCGGGCCATAGAATTTCTGATTGCATCACATTCAAAAGCAATAAAGGGTCTGAAATGGAAGAGATTACATTCACATCCATTGGGCGGGTGAGGTGCGAGTTCAGGGAACCCAGAGAGCTGGAATTTGCCTGTGAATTAGGCTTAAAGTGTTCCGCCGTTTCAGAAATTATTCTGGACCCGGAATTCAAGACCGGACTGGAAGGTTTGCAGCATTTTTCGCATGCTTTTGTGCTTTTCCACATTCACAAAGTAGCCAAAACGGAATTAAAGACGTACCCCGCGCCCTTATCCATAAAACATTTACAACCGGTAGGCGTTTTCGCTTCGAGAAGTCAATATCGCCCCAATCCGATTGGTTTACGCCTGGTTAAAATCCTGCAGGTATCCAAAAACAGACTCGTGGTGGAAGGCCTGGATGCCATTGACGGCACACCGGTATTGGACATCAAACCCTATGTCCCCGGTTTTGACCGGCCGGCCAAAGTGAATACGGCTGTTTGGTATCACTGGCAAAATGGTCAGGATTAATTCTTTATTTTTTCACCCACTACAAATACTCCCCCACATCCAGCGTCATTCCGTCAGAAGCGGCTTTTACATCCACGCCGATTTCATCGGAAAGCTGCTGGGCCAGAATCCAGGGCTTTTTCTGAAGCATGGTCATTCCGAAATGCGTAAGCACAGTCACTCTTGGCCGAATGGTTTTGATAATTTCCCGGGCGTTGTCCAGATTCAAATGGTAAATGCCTTTGGCACGATCGTTTCGATTTTCGTACCGAACGACGTGTAATATCAGAATATCCGCATTTTTGTAATCCTCCAGGAGGCCGTCAAAATAGGCGGTGTCAATCATGTGGGAGATTTGACTTTCCGGTAAAAGGAAGTAAATTCTGTAGGTTTCCACAGGATGCTCATGGCGGATGGACGTTCGGAATTGAAGTTTGGAATGAATGGAATAGGTGGTTTTCTCTTTCAGGAGTTCCATTTTTTCAGGAAAAGAGCGAATGTAGCGAAGGACAACAGGATCCTCTTCCAGGCAGTCAAGCGGAGCCAGCACACATCCCCGTTTATCTTTTCCTCTGTTGGTCATGGCTTCAATTAGAATATTGATGTCGTTGGAATGGTCAATATGCCGATGCGTTAGTAAGAGAGCGTCCAGTTTTAAGGGGTCCAATCTGGGACAGCTTTTGGCCATGGCAACCAGGCTTCTGGGACCGGGATCCATCAAAATTTTAGTCCCATTCAGTTCGTACCACACCCCTGCCGAGCGTCTCAACTGGCGGGATACGACAAACCGTGCCCCCCCGGTCTTGCCGTCGTCAAGAAAAAAGACGGAGGAAAAAGATGTAGGTCAATAATTTTACCGGATGGAATGCCATCGTCCCTGGGCAAGCGCCCAGTTTGTAGAAATCAAGATAAAAAACATGATGATGAACATACAGCCAAATTTCTTGTTCATGGCTCACTCCTTCCTGTTT
>BDTM01000006.1 GCA_002898015.1 bacterium BMS3Bbin03
TGTTTCCCCAAAAAGCATCGGGACTTTCACACAGTCTGGCAAAATATCGGCTTCGCATTGAGTGTTAAGGGGATCTTCCCGACGATGGGAGCGGTTGGACCGGCCACCATGTGGATGCTGTATTTGCCGATGTGGGCGTTGCTTTGCCGGCAATATTAAATGCGACACGGGTACTAAGAAAATAGAATTCTTGCGTTTCATCTTTTGGCAGATTTCGTAATGGCCTTTCCAAAATTGAGTTTGCCATTATCAATTTTGATGTTGAATCCCCATCATGCTTTTACCGGTCTCGGTGCTTTCCTTTTTACCCTTAAAAATATAAGAGTCTGCCAAACACTCTGGCAGACTCCGTGGGGTTGTTCGCAACAGGTCCTAAATCCGGTCGCAGTTGGAATTTTCCTAATCCGTTACCGTCACTTTGGATTCTTGTCCTCAACCCGATTTTTTCTGACGAACTCTTTTTTACTTCATCAGAGTCATTTTTTTGGTAAACCGGTGTGCCCCAATTTTCAATTGATAAATGTAGATACCGCTCGGCATATTGGCTGCGTTCCAAAGCGTTTTGTATGCCCCGGCATTCAGGCGTTCATTCACTAATTCCGCTACTTTCTGACCCATGAGGTTAAACACAGTCAATTCCGCGTGACCTCCGACCGGCAATGCAAAGGAAATTTGAGTAACCGGATTAAAAGGATTTGGGTAATTCTGCTTCAACTCAAATGTGTGCGGAGCTGCCTCAGACAGGTTGTTTTCTTCCACAGCCGTGGTAGATTTTTTGAGGAAGCCCAGTTGAGAAAGTGCAGTCCAGTCTTCGGCCCAATCGAACGAGCCGAAAGCCCCCACGTAATTGACGGGGGTGAAAAATCCGTCGTTCGGCACGGAGGTGTACCCCGTCCACAGAGGACTTCCGGCTTTGGGACGGGGGTCCAAATTCCCGTCGTTCGTACGGCTGATGCCTTCCAATTGAGGATCCACAAACCGGTTGTTGTTCGCGGCATTTGTAATCGAAGTCCGCACAAAGTTCTGCGGAAACATCTGATCGGCCGCATCCCCGGCGCCAAAGCCGAACCAAATGTCGTTTTGGTAAACAATGTCACCCGCCTCTAAACGCGCCCGGCTGTCTTCGCCCGAGGCCAGGTCTTCGATGTTCAGCGCATCTCCGGCAAAATCCGTAAACAGGCTGTTGTAATATTTGCCGCCGGCATTGTCCCGCATGATGATGCCGTGATCATTGGCCGCATTACCGGAGTTTTTCCCCGATCCGATGTACGTGGCGTTGTAAATCCCGGGAATGGCATAGGGCTTACCGTCTTCCGGTACGGTCCCGCCGTCGTGCTCTCCCATGCGGTTTCCAAGTACATCCGACTGAATCACAAACCAGAACTGCCCCTTGCCCCGGAAACCTTCATCATAATCGAAGCCGTCGTCCGCATTGAAGGCACTGATCAGGTGTTTGGTCTGCACCGTTCCGCCGAACCACTCGTATCCGTCATCCTTGTTATTCAACACCTCGATGTAGTCGATGATGGTTCTTCTTCCCACTGCCCCAAAGGTCAGCCCGTTGATCTCGTTACCGGCGCCGATGTCCGTTCCGCCGTAGCGAATCGACACGTATTTCATCACACCCGAATTGTCGTCGTCATCGGTACCGCCGTAGGCCCCGCGCGGCTCGGTCGAAGGAATTCCCTCGATCTGTCCCACACTTGCCGCCGTGTTAATTCGGGCACGCCCCAGCAGAATCACACCGCCCCACAACCCGCGGGCATCCAGCGGCATGTCATTGGGATCAGTCACATCATCCGCCAGCGCCGTGAAAATAATCGGATGATCCACCGTCCCTTCCGCAAAAATCTTCCCGCCCCGGGCAACAATCAGCGCACTCGCATTGGCGCCCTGACCCGGACTGCCCTTGACGATTGTTCCCGGCTCAATGGTCAATGTGGCCGTGCTGTCCACAAATACAAACCCATGCAGAATATACGTGTTGTCCGATGTCCACACGACATGATCGCCCGGCTGAATATCACTGTCGTGAATGTCGATGTTTGAGCCAAACGCCGGTGCAGGAAATAACAGTATCATAAGAATTGAAACCCATTTGCGAAACATATTTTTCTCCTCAATTTTTGTAAATGGTCTTTTTCTCACTTATTCAAAGAATAAAATGAGAAGTAATTTTTTATTTAACACCTACATCTCCTCCGCAAAAAGACAAAACAGATCGTCACTATTTTTTTGCCTAGCTGCATTCAAAAGGTTGAACTGCTTTTTGTCCAATCACCTCCTTTCTTTTCCCGCTGACTTCATTCAATAGAGCGCTCTATTTATTGAAATCGTACGAAATTCCCGCAGAAAAATTTCTGCCGCGTTTGTATTCTTCATAGATGTAATCTTTACCCTTAAAATGATGAACCTTGCGAACCGCAGGGTTCAGTAAATTTTTGGCAGACAGTGAAAACAGAAAACCTCTCCAGATATGCTGGGAAACGGTCAGATTAAGAATGGGCTGGGAAAGTTCGAACACATTCGGTGTTCCGCCCATACTGACGGCAGCCACGCGTTCACCAAAGACATTGTAATACGCCGTGGCAACGGTTCCTATTTTTTCATTCGAATAAACCAGATCAAAATTCAAAATATACGGCGATTGTCCCTGCAGGGGTCTGGTGTCGTCTGCGTTAGGATCGACATTTCGAATCACCAGCAGCTCTTCCTCCGGAATGGTTACCTTTGAATGAGCAAGCGTCACATTTGTACCCAACTGAAAATGAGACAATTGGGGGATCAGATTGCCCAGATGTTTTCGCACCTCAAATTCAGCTCCAACCACAGTCGCCCTGTCCACATTCTGAAATTGAACCTCTCCATTAACGTTTAAAATAGCCCGTTCAATGGGATTTTTAAAACGCTTGTAAAATCCGCTTACGGCAAGGATTTCACCGGGATTTGGAAACCATTCCCACCGAAGGTCAAAATTATCGATCAGTGTCCGTTTAAGATTGGCATTTCCGACAAAAAAATAGTCGTTGACAAAATCAAACGAGGCGTAAGGGGCCATTTCCCGAAAAGTCGGCCGGGCCAGCGTACGCCCGTAGGCGAGACGCAGGTTGGTATTTTTGACGATATTGTACACCGCATTTAATGAAGGCAGCCAATCTGCGGTTTTTAATTTTCCCGGTTTTAGGCTTGTGTCCCGGCTTGCCACTTCCATTTGAGTGGTTTCGTACCGGGCTCCTGCGATGACACGAAGGCTCTCTACAACCGGCAGGTCAACCATTCCAAAACCGGCGCGGATTGTCTGCGTTCCCCCGTAATTGCCGCGCCGTTCAGAGGCATCCCGAATATAATTTCCGAAGCGGTACAGGCCGTGTGTGCTGTCTACTATCCCCACGTTGCCCGGCATAAAAAATTCGTTGGGATAACCGTCATACCTGATTTTATCCTGCTCATATTCAAAACGTCTTTCAAGAAATGTTCGATTGGCATTTATGCCCTCACCCCCGAATTTGAATTTCCCCGTAAGGCCCTTTCGAAATGAAAAGGGAATGGAGGTTTTCAGGTTAAATGTTTTGTTGTTCTCATTCAGATTTCTGAAATAGCGCGTGGGCACAGGGTAGATTGACGGCCGTATAGCATAAATTGTGTCAATTTTTCCACCCCGGTTCCGAAGCGTGTAATTATCCGTAAAAAACCGTAAATCCGGCTGTTTTTGGTAAGAGTTGGTGAGAGAGCCCTCCCAGTAAATCGACATTTTGAGAAAATTCTTCAGATAGTGTTCCCCCCGTATCTGCGTTGAACGAATTTCCCGCTGCGTGTATCGAAGGGTTCGGGTCTCATAAACCGCATTGTCGGATAAATCACGGGGGAATGCTCCCTCCAGATACCGTGCCGTCGATTCCCCGCTTCGAGTGAATAAATAATTCAGTCGAAAATTGTGATCGGGACTGGGCTTGTAAGAGAGAGACCCCAGTCCTCCGATCAGGACTTCCTCACTTCCCTTTTCGTCTGAGAGCAGATAATCAGCATTCAGGGAATCCACTTCGGAAACCTTGCCGGTCAATTGCCAGCGCCCCACAAATCCCTTATCGTAATATGAAAAGGAATGATTGTAAGTCAGGCTGGCGAGATAACCGAACGGACGCCCGAAAAGACTGCCCTGATTCCCGACAGATAAGGAATAGCGTTGATTAGCAGGCGCCTTTCGAAGTTCGGGTGCCATTACGGGATTGAAGGCCCGCGAGACGTGATCCAGCTTTAGAGCCTTGCTGCGATCCGTCCAGGCATATCCGATATCAGGCACATCTGCCCCGGCACTTTGAAGCATACGGGGAATATGGCGCGTTCGGGCACCCAACGCCAATCCGTCGTATTTCCCTCTGCCCGCCGTCAGAAAATGGGAATTCAAAGTCGTCTGCGAATTGTACCCGGAAGATGAGCTGAATCGAATGGTTAGATTTTCCGGATAGTTTTTGGTTTGAATATTGACAATTCCGCCTGAAAAATTTCCCGGCTGGTCGGGGGTAAATGTTTTGACGATGATCACATTTTCCAGAAGATTGCTGGGGAAAATGTCCATTTGAACGGCTTTTTTATCCGGATCCGTACTCGGTAGTGCGGCACCGTTCAGTTGTGTGTTGGTGTAGCGTTCCCCGATTCCCCGAATGTAAACGTATTTCCCGTCCACAACCGACGCCCCCGTGACCAGTTTCATAGCCTCACTTGCGTCGCCCGTACCAAAGTGCGACATGGCTTCGGCACTAATCGCATCGCTGACGGCCTCTGCTTTCTGGCGATTCCGAAGCAAGGCAGCTTCCGTATTCGTAAGCGGGCTTGCCTCCACCACAATAGCTTCTCCCTGAATGGCCTCCGGTAAAAGTACAAAATTAACCACGACCATCTTTTGGCCGTACACCCGTACGTTTTTAATTGTTACCCTGGCGTAACCAATCATCGAAGCCGTCAGCGAATAATTTCCGACCGGGACATTTCGAATAAAAAACCGTCCGTCGAGATCGGTCGCCGCTCCCATTCGGGTGCTGTCAATGATCACATTGACGCCCGGCAGAGGATCACCGCTCGCAGAATCGTAAACAGATCCCGCAATTTTGCCCGTGAAAACGACGGCCGGACTCTTTCCCCCGGCTTCTTTCTCTGCCCCATTATCCGATGCCCGGAGCATTCCGAAACCCGTCAAAACCAGAAAAACAATCAACCCCGCTAAAAATAATGCGTCTTTGATGTTTGATAATTTTCCAATCATCTTTATTTCTCCCGACTAAATTTGTAACAGCGTGCCACTTTTAATACAACCCGCAATAAATATGGCGATTGACTGTTAGAATCGTATTAGGGAATAATTAAACCTGTATTAATTTTGACCATTTTCACTGGAGACCATCTTTCGGTACAATGAAAAAATTCTCT
>BDTM01000007.1 GCA_002898015.1 bacterium BMS3Bbin03
CCGAATCAATTCCAATAATTTTTCATGCGCTTTCGTTACGGTTTCAGGGGCTTCGGGCTTCTCCTCCGTTTCGGGCAGGTCTTTGATAAAAAAAGGCCGTATCCAACGCCAAAAACTGCCCAGAAGTTTTTCTTTGGCGGTTTTGGCCGCTTTGCTTTGTGCGGCGCCTTTCAGAATATAACTTAGGGCTGTTGTGAGAAATGTGCTCAGGGGTTCCATCGTTGTCTCCGTCATTCATTATTTCATTTGATCTTTTATAGACTGATAAATATCAGATACCGTTTTAATATAGGGATGACCCTCGGGTAATACTTTTTGAAAAATAGCTGCCGACCGTGCTGATAATTCCAAAGCTCTTTCGTAATCGCCCAGGTCTTGAAGCACCAACGCCAAATTCGAATATCTCACCGCGACGGTCGGATGGTCGGCGCCGAAGTTTTCCTCATCCGAACGCAGCGCTTTTTCCAACAGCTTTTTCGCCCCTTCGTAATCGCCCAGGTCTTGAAGCACCAATGCCAAATTGTTTTGCAGTTTTGATATTTTAGCATCATCACTGTCGGGATTTATCGCTAACACGGATTTGCCGTAAGGTATCCATGTGAATTTATCCACAGGATTGTCTTTGTTCTGGTCGATGCGGAGTTTTTCGGTGACACTGTCTATAATCGCTTCAACATCGGTCAACGCGACGGGGTGCTGCCTTTTTAACACATCCGCAATAATACGGTGCATTTTGTAGCTGTCGGTTTCACTGTTCTGCAATAACCAGCCCCGGGCGCACAGTTCTTCCAGGATTTCGGAAAAAACAGCCTCCTTTCGGCTCTCTTCGGGCCGTATTAGTTTTTTCAGGAGATCAAAACTGTGAAATTCGGCCGGCAGACAGACAAATTGTTTGAGCAGCCATAGTTGGTCCCCGGTTAATGTGCTCATCGTAAATATAGAGCTTAAATAAGAGGTAACTCTTTCAATTTTACCGCCCTTGTGGTCTACATAGACATTGGCTGTTAAATCATCTTTCAGGGCTGTTTTCAGTTGCTTTATGCCGGTTCTCCGGGTTTGAGCTGTTTTTGCCAAAATTTCAATGGTCAGCGTGTGCAAATCCACCAGGGTGACCAGTTCTTTTATTGCCTCCCGGCTTATTGTGCCGCGGGCATAATGTCTTAAAAACAGATTGATGGCTTCTTCCTCGGATAAAAAATCCAGTTCTTTGACATCAAATTTCTCTATCCGCTCGCGAGACGTGACTAAAATATGCCATAAGGGCTGGCCGGGCAAATAATCATACCATCGGGCTAATTCACGATCGGCATTATCGATGATCAATAAATTGGGCCCGGCATCCATCTTTCTCAGTTCTGTGATGATCCGGATAAATCGTTTGCGGGCTTCTTTCTCCTGGCCTTGTATTTTTAAACCATCCAACAGCCATTCGGTATTGATAAAGTCGCTGATCACATCTTCAGAAATTTGGCTCACCCAGGCGACGTGCCGGTATTCATCCCAATAGGCGGCCGCGTAAGCCTGCGCCAAGGTTGTTTTGCCAATGCCGCCCAATCCGTTTACCAGCACAACCTGTTTATTGTCCGCCAGGCGCGTGTGCAAATCATGCAGCTCGGCATCACGCCCGATTATTTTGTCCTGCGAGATTTTGGGGATTTTTGCCGTCAGGGCTTTGGGGATTATGCCGGGTTTGGTGTGATCATGATAATGATATTCGTAAATAGTATCACCGACTTTGACCAATTTTGCCGAAATACTTCCCCCAACAATGTTTTTTTGCGACACCACATCACGGAGCGATGTTTTAAAAACCTCACTGAGTTGACCTGCTTGCTCATCTGCCAATTGTTTTATGGCGGCAATCTGGGCATCATTTAATTGCTGTAATTTTTGCAAAATATCGGCAGGATCGTTTGTGTCGATGGTAATGCCGCCACCATGCGCTTCTTTGACGACGATAGCACCATTTCCCTGTAAATTGATGGTATTTTTATTCATTTTATTGCTCTGGTTCTGAAGAAGATTCTTCTTCCATCTTCTTCCCGGCGTTTTTTTCAACGATCATCTCGATCGCTTTCTTTTTATCTTTTGAATAAAACGCATCCGTTGCACCCGAACAGACAACCAGCATGCTTCCGCCGCCTTTACGGACTCTCATAGAAATTCTTATAAATATTCCGATGATGCCAATAAGAATCGCAAATGCGAAAATAATTGTTAATGTTCCCATTGTAATCTCACAATTCTATTAAATGTCGTTTAAAATACGTCACGGCCGGCGTTTTGCGTATTCGCGGCGGAAGGGTTGCAGCGAACGGAACATCAATATTGCAAAATCCTTCCTGCGGTACCGCCGCCAGCCGGCAGACTATAGGGCCATTATTTGAGATAGACTATTTTCTTAGAGTGAATCTCGTGATCTGCGTTCATTCTAATCGTGTAGATTCCGCTATTCAATAGATTACCAAGTTCATCTCTTCCATCCCAAACAATTTTATGTTTGCCCGCTTTTTGTTGCTCATTCACCAATAGGCGTACTTCCCGACCAAGCAGGTTGTACACAATCATCTGCACATGAGAAGACTTGGATAATGAATACTCGATATTTGTTGAAGAATTGAAAGGATTGGGATAATTTTGTAAGAACTCATATCCTTCCGATAAAGAACCGGAATCTTCATTTATACCAACCGGACTATCTGTCTCAAATCTGATTATCGAGACACTATATGGCGGACAGTTTAATTCAACAGTCTGTTTGGCGAAATCTTTTTCCAAAGGTAAAAAACAATCTGTCACACGGGTTTTATCATATCTGTATATCGCAAAGCGTGTCATTCCATCCGGAACGTTTACGGCAGCCGTTATCGTATCAATCGAATATTTATTAATCAAAATAACACTGATGCCCCCATCCGTGCGTCTAACAGCGAAAGGCTGGATACGGTATAAATTGACATTCATTCCGCCCTGGTGCGGCGCATTCTCTTTGGGGGACTCTGTCGTTGTGCAGCCCCTAATTTGTGCTCCATCCGCCAGGCCTGCTGTATCAATTAGATATTTCCATGTATAATAAGGCGCTAATTCCTTAAATTGCGGATACCAGTCAAGGATTCCGAATCCGCCAATCGTTTCCCAATGCAGTGTCACATTAAATTTCCCTTTGGCGCTGTGGAGCAAAGCGGCTGCAAGATACACGCCCCCAAATGCACTCACGTTTCTGGGGTCTGTCCAAAGTTTACCGTCCTTTTTCCAGAGTGCGCTGGCGTTATAGGCATCCAATATGAGTGTGGAAGGACATTTATCTCCCAGCATTTTTTCGATTTTTTGAGGAGCCTCTTCATACCAAATAGTTCTATCCATAATGGTATCATCGGAATCATTTGCATCCCATGATAAAAAAATATTACAGGAAACAAAGTCCAGGAATTTAGTTCCATCCGGCTCATTCAGGACATATTTGGCCCAATGGCCATTTTCCCAACCTCCAAAAGCGGATGGCCCGCCGCACAAAATATCAGGATTAACTTCTTTTATCTTTTGGGCCGCTTTTATATAAAGTTGGGCACATTCCTTAAATGTGATGTAATAAGCTTTATCCTGATGCATCATATTCGGTTCATCAAAAATAATTATCATATCAATATTGTTTTTATATCTATCCGCAAGCTGATAAGCCGCATTCTCCCATTCAGTCAGCGCTTCCGGATATTTCCACCAGGGTTTATCAGGCGATCCGATAAACCACTCCTCGCTTTGATAGAGACATAAAATAAATTTATAGCCCGAATTTAATATCTCCTCAACATTGCGGTCAAGTTCTTCCCAATTCCAAGTGTCCGGATTTGGATGAAATTTATTGATATTTGCCCAAACACGAATTCTCTGCAAATGAAGCAGATCCAATTTATCCGTTGCGTTTTTATTATTGTACGTATTGGAGTGATACTGTATTCCAAAAAAATCAGCGTTTATCGTATTATAAATCGTATCTGAAACAGTAATGACAACATTTTCGGCAAATAGTGCTCTGCTGCTGATTACCAAAAATATTAGAAGACACGTTTTAATGAGTGCTGTCTTCACTGCACCTCCTATCGTGAAGTTGCTTTCCGGCATGCCGGAACTTACGGCGAACGGAACATCCGGATTTTAAAAGACTTTTTGCGCAGCACTGCCCGTTCGGATACGCACATCGCTGTTTCAGTCAGGTTGATCTTTATTAAATATAATATATTAAAGCTCATATTCCACCCCAAAAATAGGCAGCACCCCCCACCGGTAAACTTCATCCTGTTTCTGTTCGTTATCTTTCCAAAAATAGTCGGCAATATTATGGATATCCCATGCATCAAGCTGCTCATACCCGATCTAATCGATCTGCAAAACATAACTTCCCACCGGAACCTTTCGAATCACGAATAATTAATCCATCCCCGCTGCCGCTCCTTTTGCGGTACCGACCGGAATCACATTTGTGCCAATAAGCGGGGCTTGGGTATCGGCATCCGTTACTTTTCTTTTTATCGTACCCGTTTGTTCTTTTTTTTGATTTCGTGCGAACCCAACACTTTTCGTGGTAAAAACAATTGTTAGAGCCAAACAAAAAAAACTATCAGCCTCATTTTATTATCCTTTCATCTATTCAATCTCTGCCGTTGTGAGTTTGGTCCGGTTCGCCGGAATCCGAATCATTTCATTTATTTCTTCTTTCCAGAATATAATCGACCATTGTTTGGGGAAATAATTCAAGAAATGCCGCGAGACCGGACATATAACCAACCCTGTATCTTCTTTTGGGTTTTTTGCCGATAAGTGCTTTATAAACGACTTTTGCCACCTCTGTCGGGTCGGTACGTTTTTTATCGAATTCTTCGAATTCCTTTCGTGTTTTTTCCAAGGCTCCTGCATATAATTCATAGTTCTCTTTGGGCCATTTTTTAATGTTTTCGTTCAAAATGCGGTATATTCTGTCAGGAGAAGATGTCTTTATCCCGCCGCAGCGAATAAGGATGCTTGGAATATTCCACGCCATTAATTCGATTTTAAGGGTTCTGGCAATAAAATTGACGGCAAAATCACAGGCATGGATATCGGTTAGATACGGGCTTGGAAGAAGTGCCGGTGTCGCTATCCAGAGAATTCTTCCCCTGGCCTCGCGAATCAACGGTAAAAAAGATTGCAATAACGCAACCGGGCCGAGAATTCGAGTTTGCAGTTCCATATGAAATTTGTCTAAATCCAATAATTCAATCGGAGCTATACTACCGCCCCCAGCGTTATTTATTATCGCGTACAATCCTTTTATCGCTCGATTATCTAACGCTTCTTTTACAAACTCCAAAACGCCTTTTAGATGATTCAGATTTGTCAAATCAAGAGGATAGGTTGGAATCAAATGGGGCTTTTGTAACTTCGCCAGGTTCTCTGCATCTTCCTTTTTTCTAACCGCTGCAAATACGGTAAAATCATTTTCTGCCAAATAAATTGCGATGGCGCGGCCAATACCCGAAGAACAACCGGTAACCAATACAGCTCGATGGGCGCTATTATTTTGGCTTTGAAATGCTTTTTCCATCCGTTCCATTTTATTTACCTCCTCAAGGGTGTCCCGGCGTTTTTGAAATCATTTTAGATAATATATTATAAAATAGACTAATAGAACAAGACTATTTTAGGAACGGTTTGAAATCGCCCTGCTAAACAGCGCCAATGCCATAGGCTTCACTATCGAAAGGCGCATGTCGCATGACGGCCTTCATGAACAAACCGGCGAATCCGGTTAAAACCGAGGTCAGATTAAAGTTATTCGACAAATTGAGGTCAACGATGGCCAGGGTTATCATATCTGATCAGGTAATTGGATTACCTGTTCGCGGGTACCAGGTTCCCAAGCAGGAACAAGCTCGCAATCAGGCCGGCTGCGCCGATACCTCCCCACAGTGCCGCCTGCGACAGGTCTTCCAACGCACCCGCTTGTACCGCCGATCCAAACAGGTAAAAGGCATAATTGTACAG
>BDTM01000008.1 GCA_002898015.1 bacterium BMS3Bbin03
TTTATCTATATAACAAGGTTTTTATTTATCCCAAGACTGCAAATATTCTTGTACTTTCTGTGCTGCAAAATGAACTGGTATTAATTTTTATTTAAATAGATTTATTAAAATTAATGAGAAATATAGGAATATTGATATAGTTATTGAAGATCTAGAATACATAATAAAAAAGGCAATTAATTATGGTCTAAGTTCAATTTCGCTTTATCTGTCTAATTTGGATTTGTTCCAAAGCCCAAAGGAGTTATTAATTTTTGCGCTAAGAACAAAAAACCTAAGAAAAATATTTGATGGTTTTCAAATCCGAATGAGAGGACTTTCTACAGTTAGGTCATTTTTAAATGTTCATAAAGAAAACCCTGAAATTATAAAGGAATTAATTTCGGCAGGTCTTTATAGGGTTGGTTTTGGTATAGATGGTTCTACTTATAAAGTATATAAATTAACACATAAACCACAATCAGTGGAAGATTGTTTAAATGCAATTAGAATACTTATAGAATTTTATAATCTTGAACCTGAGACATTAATGGTCTTTGGTCACAATGAAAAAGAGGATAAAATAGCATTAGAAAAAGCCTTTTATTTTTCTTTAGAAATGTTTAAAAAATATGGAGCTTTACCAAGACCTCATGTTTCCAAGGATATTGTGCCTGGTAATGATGGCTGGAACCATAAAAATAATAAAGACACTATAAAAAAATATATTGAAAACCCTTGGTTATTTCAAAATATGGATTTTACTGCAATACCTTCAAATTTAACTCATCCCAATGAAGAATTTAGGGATTTGGTAACAGAAGTATATCTAAAAATATGCAATTTACCTTATACATTAACACAATATGTAAGACCCTACGATTCATATCCTAATTCTGATTTGATTAGGTTTAATTGTGAAAAATATGATATTTGAGAAAAACATCCTAACAAATAAGGTTAGATTGTGAGAGCGGAGCGAACCACAATCTGAACCGTTTGTTGCCTGCCCGTTCCGCAGGCGGGGACGAGCCCGGAACACGGTTTCTTTATATCGTGTCTGAACGAAAACACATGGAAAAAGTAAAATAAGGGAATGGTCGAATATTTTTTCTCCGAAATAGCGGCTTCGTCCAACAAATCGTTGCACCTGTCCGCGATTCCACGGACGCTCCATATCGGCAGGTGACTTTAGCCGCTGGACAGAATGAGAGGGCAGCACATGAATGAATTGACGTCGAAAGAGCGGTTCACGCGAATGTTCGAACATCAGGAAGCGGACCGCATTCCAATCATAGACAGTCCGTGGGAGACCACGATCGAGAGGTGGCATCGGGAAGGGATGCCGGAAGACGTCAGCTATGTGGACTATTTCGGCCTCGACCACGTGGTTCACATCAGCGTTGACAATTCACCCCGCTTTGAAGAGAGGGTGGTCGAGGAGACAGATGAGTACTCAATCCGCACAACGGCATGGGGCGCCACGCTGAAGAACTGGACGCATGCAGCCTCAACACCGGAGTTTCTTGATTTCAGGATTGTTGATCGGGCCAGTTGGGAGTTGGCCAAAGACCGCATGAGACCAACCGGGGATCGCATCAACTGGAGATGGCTTGAGGAGAACTATGCCGACTGGCGGAAAAAGGGGTACTGGATTGAAGCGGGGCTCTGGTTTGGATTTGATGTGACGCATTCGTGGATCGTTGGCACAGAGCGCCTCCTTTGTGCCTTGATCGAGAATCCGGACTGGTGCCGCGATATGTTCTCTCATGAACTTGAAACGCACCTGGCACTTCTGGACATGGTTTGGGAGGCCGGATACCATTTCGACAGTGTCAAATGGCCTGACGACATGGGATATAAAGGGACTCAGTTTTTTTCCGTGCAAATGTACCGGGACTTGATTAAACCATTTCACAAACGCGCCATCGATTGGGCGCACGCCAGAGGCGTGAAGGCACATTTGCATTCATGCGGCGACATCAATCCGTTTGTGCCTGAACTGATCGAGATCGGTCTTGACGCCCTGAATCCTTTGGAAGTAAAAGCAGGCATGGATCCCGTGCACCTGAAGAGAACGTACGGGAACGACCTGGTTTTCCACGGTGGAATTAATGCGGTATTCTGGAATCATCCGGATCAGATAAAGGCAGAAATGGAGCGTGTGGTTCCAGTAATGAAGGAGCGCGGAGGGTACATCTTCTCCTCTGACCATTCGGTGCCATCGAGCGTGAGCCTGGAAGATTTTCGGCAGATCGTCAATTTTGCAAAGGAATTGGGAACCTACTGAAAACTGTCCGGCCGGGCACTGCAGCGAACTCTGACCGCCCGCGCGGCCCCGGTCGCCGGGAGTGATCTTTTTACGGCAAAGCACGTAAGAAGAGAAAAGGAGTCATCACCATGACAGAAAATTCAAAAAACGATCCGTCTTCCCAATGTTCAACTGAACGCGTAGGCTTGCGTATGGCATTGGGTGCGGGTGTGGGAGTTGCGGTTGGAGCCGGAGCCGGAGTCGCAATCGGAAACATTGCATTGGGAACGGGTGTGGGGGTTGCTCTTGGGGCAGGGATCGGTATGATGCTCGCTATGATGAAACGACAGGATACGCGGTAAGGGAACAATGAATGAAACACCAATGCGCTGTCCGGTTTGTGTGGTCGATTTGGATAAGTTTGCCTGCTATCGCCCTTCGCATTGGTTTTTCTCAAATTTTGAAATAGTATAAACATAAAGCATGCCGACCCCTCCAAAACAGGGGTGCCCCCGCTGGGAACGATGCCCTTTCCTGCTGCCTGCGGGGTTTTGGGATTCGACAAACACTCACAATAATAAGAACTTATCCACTGGAGGAGTAAACAAAATGAGTGATACACCAATTTACACGTCCAAGAGCACGGTCAAGAGCCTCTGGCAGGAGTACCGCATCTACGACAATCGCGTGGAGTTCGACACGCTGTTCGGGCAGATGACAGTTCCTTTCGACCACATCGAGCGAATCAGCGTATCCGAGTCCGAGGTCAATGGGCTCATTAAAGGAGACCTGCACCTGAAGAACTTTCGGCCCGCCTTGAAGCTGGATTGGGCCAACTTCCTGGAACACGTCGTGCTGGACAAGAGCGAAGGCCATATCCGGCGGGTGCTCTTCACGCCGGATGACCCTGAAGCGTTCAAGAGTGCTTTGGATGAAGCACTTACTCGATACCGGGAGAAACAGACCGGCAGAAAAGGTTGAGCGGTGCGCCCAACAGAATAAGGATTTAAATGGCGGAGCCGAATTTAAATCCTGTAGCGCCTGCCCGCCAACTGGCCATTGGCGTCAACCTAATTGCTATTTAAAACTTTGTAAACGCTGTATTTACAAATGGTTGTTTCGTATTTTCCACTATTCAGGACAAATCTTTCTTTTCGGAAAACAAAAAACAAAAATAACATGTCGTACCTAACGGCACTCAAAAAGAAAAAGCATTAATGCTACTACAAACATATCGCACCTAACGGCGCTTTCACTGGGTCGGCATCAACCTATTCAAAAATTATGAGTTACAACACAGCCCCAGCGGGGCGAAATGTTTGTAGTACAATGATACTAAAATCGATTTAAGTCCCGTAGAGACGATATGTTTTTTATTTTTAAGAATATTCTGCTAAATTCCAAATTTAAGTTGACGCCAATGGCCAACTGGCGGGGACAAAGCCTGTTGGATTTTATGCCATTCGGAATTTGCTCGGCGGTTTCTGATGGGATTCAAAAAAGGGAACACCGATTAAAAACGGGATTTCTATGAGAAAGCGTGACTTTGCGCTATTTTAAGGAGATTTTTGGGTCGTTCTAATGGCGTTCTTCTTTAGAGACGGCATCGGGGATTTGTTAAAAAAGCGGGCCAATTTGGAGACGGCGTAAAGGGTGGTCTCCTGAGTCCGTTTGGAGAAGCCGTGGAGCTTCATGTCTTCGGTCATGCGTTTACGAAGTTCGGTCATAATATGCCTCCTTTTTTAAAGGGTGATTCTTTGGAAGTATACTATGGCTTTTATTGCAGAAAATCAATAAGATAATAGGGACGAATAAAAAAACTGCCCCGCAAAACGGGGCTTAGTTCAACTGTGCAAGAACGGAATTGTTTGTGACCGAACAATATGACCAACACACAGAGTATCGCCGAAGCCATTGGGGTGGTGCGGTCTACCTGGTGGTTGAGGGCCTCCTCTGGCTGCTCTCAGCCGTTCTCGGCATAGCGAGCCAAATCCCTGCCGCCATGTTGGTTCTGTTAATTGGCGGCATGTTCATTTATCCAATCGCGACGGCGTGTTCCCGGCTTTTGAGACTGCCACCAACTGACAGGTCCAACCGACTGGCAGTCCTGAACACATGGATTGCTTTGACGATTCCTCTCGGCCTGCCGCTTATCTTCATGGCCACCACGGCGGGTCATGAAAATGTCTTTTTTCCTGCGTTCGCAGTGCTTGTTGGCGCTCATTGGCTCCCGTTTATCTACATTTATTCTATGAAGTCGTTTCTTGCGCTTTCGGGCATTCTAGTTCTTGCGGGTATTCTCTTTGGATTCGTCTTCGCCCAGTCCTTTTCTGCCTGCGGTTTCGTTGTCGGCGGCATCCTTCTTCTCTTCGCCGCCATCCATTACTCCATCGTTCGCAGGGAGATGGTGGGCGACTGTTGAGAGCGGCACTGGCGAACAGGTGATCTTCGCTCGTCTTGAGCATTGTGAGTCCGCTGATTGATTGCAAAAATCGGCGTGTAGAAAGAATGACGATCGTTCGACGATTGCCTAACAAAATAAGGATTTAAGCGAGTGGAGCCGAGTTTTCCCGCCCAGACGGGATGGGTTGTATGCCATTCGGAATTTGCTCGGCGGTTTCTGATGGGATTCAAAGAAGGGAACACCGATTAAGAACGGGATTTCTATGAGAAAGCGTGGCTGTGCGCCATTTCAAGTGGATTTTTTGGTCGTTCTAATGGCGTTCTTTGTTAGAGACGGCATCGGGGGATCTGTTAAAAAAGCGGGCCAATTTTGAGACGGCGTAAAGGGTGATCTCCTGAGTCCGTTTGGAGAAGCCGTGGAGCTTCATGTCTTCGGTCATGCGTTTACGAAGTTCGGTCATGATATGCCTCCTTTTTTAAAGTGTGATTCTTTGGAGGTATATTATGGCTTTTATTGGAGAAAACTCTAGCGTTGCGAGTTTTATCTAACAGCTTGTCTTATAATGAATTATAATAAATCTAAAAAAATTACTTTTGGGATATTCTGACAATTTATTTTTTTCGCACCTAAGTAATATTCCCCTCTAAAAAGAGGGGTGATCCGTCGGCCAGCCGGCGGACGGATCGGGGTGTGTTACCTATTTGTTGGATAACATTAATAATAACACACCCCTAAATCCCCTCTTGATAGAGGGGACTTCCCTCGTCGCTGAGTTTAAAAATTTCCGGTTAATGTGGGTGCAACGGGTTAACGCATTTTCACTAAATATTTTTCAATCACTTTTGCAAAACTCGCAACGGTAGAGGGAGAAAATCAGTAAGATAATAGGGACGAATAAAAAAACTGCCCCGCAAAACGGGGCTTCGTTCAACAAACGCATCAACTCGGACGCTGTCGAAGGGGCACAAATTCAGAGTTCGGTGGCATTTTTTAAGTTGTTTATTTTTGGCACGTAAAGTACATTAAACGGCAGCGCCGGTCAAACCAATCATTATATTTACCTTATTTTAAGTGATATATTTTAAAAATGAAAAATATTACGTCAAAAAATTATAAAAAAGATAGCTTGTATACAAGGGTAGTGAAAGCGAGTGCTCTTGCATTAAAGGGACATAATGAATTCACCGTAGTAGAAATAATGGTAATAATGGGTAATATTCTTCCGAAAGATTTACTTCGTTGGGAAAATGGGGATGTACCATATTTAGAACGAATTTTTCAAGGTAGTTTATCCAAAGCAAATCGAATATTGAGGATTCTTAGTTTTCATGCACATGATTTGAGTATGGTAAGAATCGAGAAAAAACTAAATAATCGAAGAAATAGACGATTTACAAAAACTGGAAATGCGAAATTAGAAAGAATGTATTCCGTTTGTTATAAGTGGAATCAATCTGATGAGAAGAAGGGCTTAGATATCCAGAAAATACTTGAACATGAAAATAATTAACTAATGGTTTACTTTTTCTGAAAAATCAAACAATATCATTTAAAATGGAATACCTCAAGAATGTCTGATCGAATTGAGAAAAAAGAATTTGTCAAACAATTAGCATCTCGAATGGATACCGATGAATCAGTGGCTGCGGAATGGCTTGATTCTGTGTGCGATATATTATATGAGAATTTTAAACAGGGAAAAAGTGTTACATTAACAGGATTCGGCGGATTTTATGTTCAACCTAAAAGGACAACATGGATTTTTAAGTTTAATCCTGGACAGAAGTTAAAAGCTTTATTCGGTTGGTCTTCTTCATATAAAGGCACATATTAAAGGCAAAAAGTCAAGCAAAATATTTCCTCCGGGCCGATTTTCTGAAAGATTTTATCGGCTGTGTTGTGTGATTGGCTTTTTTAAAATCCTTCATTGAGCATCGGGGCTGATTATTTGCACTGAAGTTAAGGCATAAAAAACAAGACTCAAACAAATCGGCTCAAACAACAGGCCGGCGTTGCTCGGATTTCTTCAGTTCAGGCTTACAGAGGCTGTTAGCAAGCATTGACGGAAATAAGCGAACATCATCCCACACCATTCAAAGGGCATACGCTTCCGGGAAGAAATTGGTTCTGAGCAGCT
>BDTM01000009.1 GCA_002898015.1 bacterium BMS3Bbin03
ACCAAAAGGAAGGTAAAGAGCGCGGCGGTGTGGTCTGGCACACCCAGAGCAGCGGCAAGTCGCTGTCCATGGTTTTTTATGCCGGAAAAATTGTGTTAAAAATGGACAGTCCAACCATCGTCGTCATCACCGACCGCAACGATCTGGACGATCAGCTTTTTGACACCTTTGCCGCTTCCAAACAATTGCTGTGCCAGGAGCCGGTTCAGGCTAAAAAACGCGAGCATTTTAAAGAGCTGTTAAAAGTGGCGTCCGGAGGCATTGTGTTTACAACCATCCAAAAGTTCCAGCCGGATACTTCGACAAGCTCAGTATCCAGAAATGTGTATGAATATTTAGGGCTTCCTGAAAAAGTATTAATATATTATAAATTAAGGGAGATAGTTATTGCATATAATGCTGGAAATCCATATATTTAGCAGGAAATGGGTCAAAAACCTTGGAGATGAGATGATAAGATATACAGGCACAGAGCAGCTATCGTTTGAAGGATTTGAGACACATTTGGGGAAGGAGTTGGATGGGACGAATCGATGGGTACGAATGGCGCCGGAGATACCGCGGGATGCTTTAGCGGGTATCTATGGACGGTCGCTTCGGGAGGATTTTGGTCGGCCATCGGATTGCCGATCGGATTCTGAGTATCTCTCAATCGTATGTGCGTCCGATAGTACGGGGGGAGGCTGGTAGGGATGTGGAGTTTGGGGCGAAGCTTTCGGTTAGTATGACCAATATGTTTTTTTGCTCAATTTTCAAGGCGTGTATTTGGGAAAATTATCAGGAATTTGAAAGAATTTCTCAATCGGAACACCCAATATGCTCCGAGTTTTTCCCGTTAATCGATGACTTTTTCAGGAAAGCCTAAATAAAAAATATCACATGAGTATTCTTATTGTTGAGCAGAAAGTAAAGGAGGTTCTGGAAATTGCTGATTATGCTTATGTGCTGAGGTTAGGAGAAGTAGCTTTGGAAAATACTGCAAAAGAACTAAGAAAAAGTGAAGCCTATAAACAGATATTTCTTGCCTAAACTTCTATAAACAAGAATGGGTTAATATTTTAATGCAAAAGGGCATTTTGTTGCAAAAAGAAAAGAGCCTATAGAAATAAAGTAATGAATTTATGGGGCATGGTAAAAAGTAGTTGCCGGGATAGCAAAAGATTGTGAAGTCTTATAGAGTATAAAAAAGTAAAGCATTGAATTGCACCAGAAGAACTGAAAGTGTTTTTTAAGTTATGAGCAAAACAACATTTATATTAGGAGCGGGTGCATCAAAAAAGGCAGGTGCACCTTTAATGAGAGATTTTTTAGATGTTGCCCATAAATTATGGCAGTTGGATAAATTTAGGGAATATGAAGATGACTTTAGGAGAGTATTTAATGGAATTGCCTCATTGCAATTGGTTCATTCAAAATCACAGCTTGACATTACCAATATTGAGTCGGTATTTGCGGCTTTTGAGATGGGAAAACTTCTAAATAAATTTCCGAATCATAATAAAAGAGAAATTATTGGGCTAAATAATTCGATAAGAATTTTAATATCAAAAACAATAGAAAAAACAATAAAATTCCTAATTTTTCAAAAAGTCATAATGCCACCTGAGCCCTATAAGGATTTTGTTGATTTAATAGTATTTCTAAATAAAAAGGCCAGACCGCAGCATACGGTTTCGGTAATAACGTTTAATTATGATTTGTCTTGTGACTATGCCTTTGCTCATAGAGGGATAAGGCCCAATTATTCATTGAGGAAGGAAAGTAATACAGATGAAATTCCGTTATTAAAATTACACGGATCGCTCAACTGGGCATTTTGTCCCCAAAAGAAAACGATTGTTTCCTGGAATTTGGAGGAATATTTCAAAAGCCATAGTGCATTGCTTAATAACGAAAAATATGTTTATTTGCCGATTAGTTCGCAATTGGGGGAATTTAAATATGACGGTAATTTTGTTAAACCAGAACCTATTATCGTGCCACCTACATGGAATAAGACAAGCCAACAAATCCAACTTTCAAATGTATGGGCCAGAGCGGCAAAGGAACTTGGAGAATCGGAAAATATAATAGTAATTGGCTATTCTCTTCCAGAGTCGGATTATTTTTTCAAATATCTATTTTCATTGGGTTCTGTAGGTAATACAGTGTTGGAGAGATTTTGGGTTTTTGATCCGGATAATTCCGGTGGAGTAAAAAGACGATTTCAGAACTTGCTGGGGACAGGTGCGATTGCGCGTTTTTCATATTTTGAAAAATCGTTTGAGCAAAGTATTCTATTGTTGACAAAGGAATTTAGTTGAAATAGAAGGAAAGATACTTATCATCGAATGATTAAAAAAGAAGAGAAAACTCAGAAAAGGACTTCAAGAATATTGAAAGAGTCACGGAAGTTATGGCTAAAAGTAACGAATGTTACAGAGTGTTTTGAATCTTTAATATAAATTCTGCATTTTGGCCATTGGCATAGCTTTTGCAATAATAGAATCAAAAAACAGATAAAGAGAGGAAGTTATGGCCAGGACAATTAAATACAACAAATCAGACATAGAGCAATTGCCAAACGATAAACCAGTTCTTTACCGAATTAAAACTAAAGCTGATAATCTCAATTATGTGGGTATTGCACAAAAGGGAAGAGTTCGGGATAGACTAAAGGAACATCTGGGTGAAATACCCGGAGCTACCGTTTCAATTGAACAGTTTGGCAGCATTGCTGACGCGCGAAAAAAAGAAAAAAATGTGATTAAGAGAAATAATCTCAAATATAATAAAAAAAGGTAATAATTGGGAAAACACACTACAGAAGCAGATGCCAGAATTATTATTGATGATTTGCTCAGGCAGGCTGGATGGAATCCTGCTGACAAATCAGAGGTATTAACTGAATTCTCTATTAATGGGGGCAGTGCCAATAGAGTATCTGAAAGCGGCGCCATTTATAAAGGCGAACCAATTAAAACAGGTAAAAATATTGGGCGGGCGGATTATGTATTATTAGATCAAAATGGGAGACCGTTAGCAGTTATTGAAGCAAAACGTTCTGCCTTCCAACCTTATGCTGCAAAGCAGCAGGTTTTACCTTACGCCAAGGCCATAGATGCCTCATTCATTTTTCTCACCAATGGCGAATTAATTTATTTTTGGGATTATAAAGAAGATGACGCCCGCATTGTTAACTCTTTTTATTCCCGCCGCGATCTCGAGCACATTGTGCACATGAGAAAGCATAAAGTGGCACTCGCTGGCATAGAAATTCCGGATTACTACATTCGACAGGGCGAACAACGGCAGGTGCGCCCCTATCAACAGGAAGCAATGCGCGCAATAGACCATACGCTGGAATTGGGCAAACGCCGCTTTCTGATGGAGCTGCCCACCGGCACCGGTAAAACTGACCTGATCGCGCTTTATATAAAGCGTTTGATGGAAGCCGACAGAGCCGAGCGGGTTCTTTTTCTGGTTGACCGCGAGCAATTGGCCAGGCAGGCAATTGAGGCTCTGCAGGATATTTTAACAACCCACAGCAGTTACTGGCTGAAACCGGGAACAATGCGCCAGGAAAAAGAGATTACGGTTTGTTTATTGCAAACAATGATTTCCCGCTATCAAGAATTCACCAGCGGCTATTTTGATGTTGTAATCGCAGATGAATGCCACCGCTCCATTTACGGCGCCTGGCAAACCGCGCTGACTCATTTTGATGCCTTTCATATCGGTTTGACGGCCACGCCGGCCATCTATATCGAGCGCAACACCTTTCGTTTCTATCACTGCCAGGATCAAAAACCGGACTTTGTTTACCGCATTCAGGATGCCTTTAAAGAGAAATTTCTTGTTCCCTACAAATTCGCCACCGGTATCACGACCATCATCGCCGAAGGCGCGGACGTCGATGACGAGCATTACGATCCTTCCGAATTCGAACGTAAATGGACCAATGCGCAAACCAACCGATTAATGATGCAGGAATTTGACCGATTGGCCTGGCAGAACTATCAGGAACTGGCGCCAGGACAAAAAGAGGGTATAGGCAAAGCTATTATTTTTGCCATGACCAAGCATCATGCGGCGCGCCTGTCGGAATATTTGAACGAACTGCATCCCGAGCATAAGGGCAATTATGCTGCGGTGATCACCAGCGATGTGAGCGATGCGGATGATCTGATACGTAAATTTAAATATGAAACCTGTCCCATGATCGCGGTAAGCGTGGGCATGTTGGACACCGGCTTTGACTGCCGGGAGGTGCTGCACCTGGTGATGTGCCGCCGGGTGCGTTCACCCATTCTTTACCAGCAAATGCGCGGCAGGGGCACGCGCACGTGTCCGCCCATCAATAAACAAAAATTTGTTATTTACGATTTCTTTGAAAATCACAAATACTTTAACGACAGTGACACCGATATTTTTACCGGCACTGGCGGCGCTTACGGCACAGGACGACCCGCCGTGCGCAAAGGGCCTCACAGGGAATTAATCGATCTGGGGTTGGACGATGAATGGTTGTATCATGTCACGTATGTGGAAGTCGGGCCGGATGGCGAAAAAGTTGACAAACGGGATTACGTGACCAACTGGAAAGAAACCATAAAAAAAGCGCTAAAGGATGACCCTATACTCGAAAAAATCCGCAACCAGGCGCTGGCAACCAATGCGTATGAGAAAGAAAAATATCAATTAACAGGGGAAGAGGAAGAAGAATTAACAAGACGACTTAATTCACCAAGATTCTTTTTTAACGAAGAAAACCTTCGCCGTGCTTACCGGCAACCCGGTGGAAACTTGATAGATTTCATTAAACATGCTCTGGGTCTAATCAAGGTAAAATCGCAGGAAGAAATTACGAATGATAATTTTCAGGCATGGCTTGTTATAAAGGCATTCACTCCGGAACAGATCGATTATCTAACCTTGCTCAAAAACCGCGGCGTTATAAAGGGCAAAGTGAAAATGGATGATTTATTTACTCCGCCGCTTTCGGTACTAAACGCTGCCACCATTGGTGTGGAGCTTTTTGGTGAAAATGGACTCAAAGAATTGATCGGTGAAATGAACGAAGCGGTATTCAAAAAAGAGGAAGCGGCTTAATACATGAATGCAAAATTACGAAGAAAATTAGACCATATCACGGATATCTTGTGGGCGGGCGGCGTCACCAATCCGGTGACCTACATCGAACAAATTTCCTATCTCATTTACCTCAAAATGCTGGATGAAGAAGAGAGTGAGCGGGAATTAAAGAAAAAATTAACCGGAGGAAACGGCGTCAGACTGTTTCCCGGACAGGCGGAAGAGTATCGGTGGCAAAACTGGCGGTTTCTGAGCGGAAACAAGTTGCGCTATTTTGTGCGCGACCAGGTGTTCCCCTATATGGCAAACAGCCTGATAAAAGACGCTCCGGAGGTGGCGGAGTATTTCCGGGATGCGGTATTGGAAATCACCGATCCAAATGTGCTCAAAGAAGTGATCAGCGAATTGGATGATATCAACTTTCGTCGTCTGGGACCGGATGAAAAGGGCGACATCTTCGAATACCTGCTCACCCACCTGGGACAATCGGCCTTAAACGGGCAGTTTCGTACCCCGCGGCAAATCCGTGCGCTGATGGTGGAAATGCTGGACCCGAATTTGGGCGACACTATTTATGATCCTGCCTGCGGCACCGCCGGGTTTCTCATCGATTGCGTGGAATATATTTTAGCCTGCTATTCGGAGGGTGTCAGCGAAGTTCCCATCTACGGCGAAGAGTGGCTGTGGGAACAATATGTCAAAGCCCACCCGAAGGCGAAACAACAATTAGATGACAATGGAAACACCGTGGTGCCCAGAGAATTTATCGAACAGCTAAAGAAAGAAATCCCTAATTTACAGACCTACCGCAAAGGCAAGGGTGAGAAAATTCCCGATTGGAACTTGCTGGAGCGTTCCCTGTTCGGCATTGATGTCAGCCGGCAGATTATGCGCATTGCCAAAATGAACATGGTGCTTCACGGGGTGCCCAATGCCCGGATTAAGCGCGGCAACACTCTTTCCGAGTTGGGCGGCTTAACTGAGGAGGATCTGCGCCGCAAATACAAGGTAATTCTCTCCAATCCCCCGTTTGCCGGGGTGATCCCCCGGGAATCCATCCGCAAGGATTTGCCTACTAACAGCAAAAAGAGCGAACTGCTGTTTTTGGGAGTGATGATGGAAGCACTGGCGCCGGGCGGGCGCTGCGCCGTGGTGGTGCCGGAAGGCTTGCTGTTCGGCTCCACCCGAGCCCATGTAGAACTACGACGTAAACTGATCACCGATTTTCAACTGCAAGCGGTAGTTTCTTTACCGGCAGGGGTTTTTAAACCCTACGCCGGAGTAAAAACCGGAATCCTGATATTCCGGAAACCGGTCGGACGCGCAAAAAAGAAAGTGAATACTGACAAGGTCTGGTTTTACGAAGTGGAAAATGACGGTTACGACCCGGATAAAATTGTCGGCGGGGGCCGACCGGAGACGCCGGAGAAAAACAATATTCCCGATTTACTAAAACAGTGGCGCGCATATCAGGAAAGCGGATTTACCAAGCCACCCGGTGTAGAAGCTAATGCCTTACTGGAACCGGACAGCAAAATACCCCGCTGCTGGTGGGCACCGGCGGCATTGATTGAGGGCAATGACTACAATCTTGCGGCAGGACGCTACAAACCGCATATTACCGAAAAACCACCGGAGGAAGACCCGGCAGACCTGATTCGGGAAGTACTGACCATTGAACGGGAAATTGCCGGGGGATTGGAAGAACTGCTTAAAGAAATAGAGGGAAAATGAAACAACCTTATCGGCCAAAAGATTTACCTATTGAATCAATAGATTGGGTATCGCATATTTCATTGATTGCTGAGGCCAATGCGGCTTTGGCCCGTTATGATGGAATATTGCAGACAATGGTGAACCCTGCGCTCTTGCTTTCTCCCATGGCAACCCAGGAGGCGGTTCTTTCCTCTCGCATCGAAGGCACACAAGCTACACTGGAAGATGTGCTGGAATTTGAAGCAGCACCCGGTCAAAAGATAGAACCGGAGAAGTTTGCCGATATTCAGGAAATTATCAATTATCGTCGGGCGATGTATCATGCAGTGGAGCTACTTGAAAAGAGACCCATCAGCCTGAATCTGATCCGTGATTTACACCGCATTCTCTTAGATAGTGTGAGAGGCGCCAACAAAGCCCGGGGAGAGTTCCGGCGCATACAAAATTGGATTGGGCCGCCGGGTAGCAGAATGGAATCGGCCGTTTTTATACCGCCATCGCCGGATGTTTTACCGGCAGCATTGGACAACTGGGAAAAATACATCCATTTTAATGAAAAGGAAAAATTGGTTCAATTAGCCGTGGTTAAGGCGCAATTCGAACTCATTCATCCTTTTCTTGATGGTAATGGAAGGATCGGAAGAATGCTGGTGCCGCTTTTTCTATATGAGAAAAGAATACTTTCCCAACCCATGTTTTATCTGAGTGCCTACCTTGAGCGACACCGGGACCGGTATTACCGGGCTTTAAACGCCATTTCGGAAAATGAAGCCTGGAACGAATGGATTCAATTTTTCCTGCATGCGCTCATTGCACAGGCGCGGGAGAATACCGCCAAAGCCAGAAGAATTTTTGAACTGTATGAAGACATGAAGCAGAAAGTACCGGCTATTACTCATTCTCACTATGCGGTTCAGGCAATTGAAGCGCTTTTTGAACGGCCGATTTTTACAACCGGTGATTTTTCCCGGCGCTCAGGCATTCCCATGGCAACGACAAAACGACTGTTATCCGTCTTAAAAGAAGAGAATTTGCTGCAGGTATTGCAGGAAGGAAAGGGCCGGCTCAGCGCCAGATGGATGTTTTCCGCTTTGGTTGAAATTGTAAGCAACGAAGACAGAACTTGATAATACCTGTGAGCCACAAAACAGTTTATAGCTCACAAAATGATAAATATGAGCCGCAAATTATTTAGTGGCTCATGGGTGAGCTACAAAACAAAGAAAAGGTAATAGTTAGGTTACGAATTTCAAACAATCTGGCCGCGGGACGCTACAAACCGCAGGAGGAGAACCCAGCAGATCTAATCCGGAAAGCGCTAGCAATTGAACGCGAGATTACCGAGGGATTGGAAAAGCAGCTTAAAGAGATAAAGGAAGACAATAATGATTGGAAGTTTTAATAAATGAAATGGCCAATTAGAAATATCCAGGCATATTTGATTTCATTAGAATCTGGATCGAGACCAAAAGGGGGTGTCTCGAAAAATGAAGATGGAATTATTAGTATTGGAGCAGAACATTTAAATAGCGACGGTTGATCAAAGGGGTTCAATAATAAAAATGAACAGGGATAGTTATTTACAAATATTCAATTATTTGTTAGAATTCTCAAAGATTCGAAGCAGGGCTGTGAGGGATATTGACGCAGCAAAATCTATTTATTTAGAGAAACTTTGGATTTCAAATTTTCCGGAAAGTGAATTAATTGATTGTGTGATAAATAAGGAAGAATCATCTGATTCAGATTATTTGATAAAGGTTTTTAAGCCCTCAGAACCAACAGAACCTCAATTCCCAGACCCACCAGAGAAATTAAAAATATGGATTGAGAAAGAATCATTAAAAAATAGAGATGATTTTCCAATTTTAAAGAAAGAAGTGCAAATAAATGAAATTGGAGAAACAGAAAAAATAGAAGATAATCCGGAGATTAAAGGACTCTTTAATGAATATGTTGATAGAAAATGGATGGATGATTCCATTGAATTTTGGAAAAAATATGAGGAATATGAGGAAAAATATAAGGAATATAAGCAAATTAGTGATATTTATCAGAAATTGTTTTCAATTTATAATAAGGCGCAGCAATTTGCTGAAGAATATGAACTGGTCGTTGGAATCGGCTTGTTGAATTATAAGAAAAATGATGACTCGCCATTGATTTGCCGGCACGTGATTACAATTAAAGCGGAGATTGATTTTGAGTATACAAAATGGGATTCCTTTTTTGTGGTGAGGCCCGGGCTGAATGATAGTTTACAAATCGAAATGGATGCCATTCTCGATCTTTCGGATCAATTCAATTCAGAAAATCTAATTAATGCAGAAAATGAGGCGTTACAATTTGTTAAGAATAATTATATTTCTATGGATATTTTTAATCCTATACAAAAAGAAACACTGGCAATCATTTCAAACCGCTTTAGCCCAGAAGGCGTATTTGTTGATAGCCTATCAAAACCACAGGAAATTCCTAAAAAACCAAGCATCTATTATACGCCCGCATTGTTATTGCGTAAAAGAAATACGAGAAGCTTTACTGCGCTATATGAAAATATAATTAATGATATCGCTCATAATGCAGATATTGACATATCGATTCTTAATGATATAATCAGATCGGATTTATCTGGAATAAAGGAGAAGGATGAGGGTCATAAAAATGACGGAATAGAAAACAGTGATGATCGAATATATTTTCCTAAAAAGTATAATGATGAGCAAATTGCGATAGTTAAAAGGGCTCGGCGCGATAACAAAGTATTAGTACAGGGGCCTCCTGGAACAGGTAAGTCGCATACAATAGCCAATTTAATTTGTCATCTTTTGGCAAATGGAAAAAAGGTTTTGGTAACCGCCTACACAAAAAGAGCATTGGATGTTCTAAAGGATAAATTGCCGAATGATTTCAAAAACTTAACAGTTAATCTACTTAGTGGG
>BDTM01000010.1 GCA_002898015.1 bacterium BMS3Bbin03
TCGCCCCAACCGTGGGGATATTGTGGGGGTTTAAAATATTGAACCCTGCCATTCCAACAGGTCCTCGGGTTGCAGAATAATCTACAATTATTAAATGGAAAAAAGCAGAAACAAAATAGCGGCACCTGTTATTCATTGTGTTTTAAGCAATTACGTTTGTTTAATTATTCTGGTATGATTGTTGTATTTTAAACTAAATAATAACAAATATTTTAAAAACTGTTGAGCGGGAAATTAGAGAAATTAATTTAATAAAATCGGATAATCACATGAAAACCAAAACAGAAAAAATCCAAAAGCGCTACAACCGAATATCAATCATTTTTGACTTGATGGAAAAACCCATGCAAAAATTTTCGGAAAAATGGCGAGAAGAAATTATAGCAGAGGTCTACGGTAAAGTATTGGAAGTTGGCGTCGGTACCGGCAGGAACATACCCTATTACCCTGAAGGCGTGAACGTGGTTGCCATCGACTTTAGCGAAGGTATGCTGAATAAAGCCAAGGCAAAATTCGAAAATACTTTCAAAAATGTTACATTTATCAAAATGGATGTTCAACAGATGGACTTTGCAGACAACACTTTCGACAGTGTGTTAACATCCTGCGTATTCTGTTCGGTGCCAATCCCGGTTCAGGGATTAAAAGAAATTCGACGGGTAACCAAACCAAACGGAAAAATTGTGATGCTGGAACATGTAAGAAGCTCTAAAAGAGGTCTCGGTCTGACGATGGATGTTCTAAATCCTCTCCCGCTGTATTTGTACGGAGCCAATATCAATCGCGATACGCTCGGCAATCTGAAAAAAGCCGGTTTTAACCATATTGATGTCACGGACCTGTGGATGGATATTTTTAAAAAAATTATTGTTATAAACGATAAATAATTAAATTGGCCGCTGCAAAGTATCAGGAGTTAATTCGTAGGGAAGACTCATCTTATGCCAATTATCAACTTGAATGCCTTTAGCGCAGGCCGGAATAACCAAATAAACAGGAAGAAAAGCCAAACCGACAGGCCCAACACATTGAGGAAGCTGGTGAAAAGAGAAAACCATTCTCCTTTAGCAAAAGGTATTTTCCCTGGAGATTCGTTCAACAATTCTTCATTTTCTTCCTCATCGGTAAGATTGCGAACTCTGCTGTTCTTTGAAATGCAGCCCTGTGTTATTTTCTTTAATGTCGAAGATGAATTATGCCCGATCTCGATATTCTTGAATAGAATTGGCAATCCTATCGCCAAATAAAAGTTTGGGTTGTCCTGAACGTGGAAGTGAATATGCGGCTGGGTCGAGTGTCCGGTGTTTCCGCACTTTCCGATCACCTGTCCCCGTTTTACAAAATCACCCCGCCCGACCCTACAGCTATTTTTCCTAAGATGCGCAATAAGACTGTAAATATGTTCCCCGTGGCGAATAATCAAGTGATTGCCGCGAATATCGCGGGTCAGAAAGTCTATTGTGCCGGTTCCTGCATGAGCATAATCCCGGATATCGTTCCGAACGTTTATGACCGTTCCATCGGCAGGGGCAAGGACATCCTGATTGAAGGCATAATAGCTTTCAGCTTTTCTGCCATTGCCCGCATACTCTTTTCCATCTTTCCCATAGCAAATAAAATCATAGGCGTAGCGTTGACTCAATATGTTCCATGAGTGAGAAGTGGGCTTATCGATGCCGCCGTTCGCAACTCTCCAGTAACCCTCAAAAGGCAGCGACATCGAGAAGGAAGGGACATCCGTTTTAGATATTCGAGAACGCAGAATGGCAATTACCTGACCCCCATTCTGCAAAATGCTCTGCCAGATTCCGAAAGGATTTAGAAACTGCCAGACAAAGACAGAGGCAAAATAGCTTAAGTACATCATCTTCTATTCTTCTTGTTTTCGTTGCGTCTTTTTGCCCGTTTTCAGCACTAAATAACCGACCATTCCTGAGATGAATGACGCGACCAGTATTGCCAATTTATCCGTGTATTGAAAAACACTGTCATCTGCAAATGCTAATGAGCCGATAAACAGGCTCATGGTAAACCCAATACCGGTTAATACGGATACCCCATAGAATTGCATCCAATGACTGTCTTTTGGAAGCTTTGCTAATTTAAGTTTTATTGCAAGCCAACTGAAACTGAAAACGCCAAGCTGCTTGCCAATAAATAGCCCGAGAATAATACCCAGCGGTACTGAACCGGACATTTGGCTGAGAGATATTTGTCGAATATTCACTCCCGCATTCACGAAAGCGAATAACGGCAATATGAAAAATGCCACCCAAAAATGGAGATTATGTTCGATCTCTTTTAAGGGTGAAACCGGCTGGTTGTTTTCATCTTTTGCGGTCAATGGAATCGTAAATGCCAATGCCACACCTGCCAATGTCGCATGAACCCCGGATTTAAGAACGCTCACCCATAATATGATGCCAACAATGAAGTAAGCGGCTTTTTTCGAAACGCCGAAACAATTCAGTGTGATTAAGACTGCCAGGGCAATGCCTGCCACAACAATAGAAACGATAGAGAGCTCGGCGGTATAAAACAGAGCAATAATAATAATCGCTCCCAAATCATCGATAATGGCTAATGCCATTAAAAATATTTTGAGCGAAATCGGAACCCGGTTGCCCAGCAGAGAAAGAATGCCCAATGCAAATGCAATATCCGTGGCGGTCGGGATTGCCCACCCGCTAACAGCGATTGGATTGTTTCGGTTAAATATTAAATAGATGACCGCCGGAACAGCCATTCCGCCGACAGCCGCAATTCCGGGTAATGCAATTTTACTTAAAGATGATAAATGGCCTTCCAGCAGTTCCCTCTTTACTTCCAGGCCGATTAGCAAAAAGAAAATAACCATCAGACCATCATTTACCCAATGGTAAAGTGACTTATCAAGATGTAACGCACCCACTCGTATTTCCATTGGGATATGTAAAAAGGATTGATACCATGCTGACATGGGTGTATTGCTGAATACCAGCGCCAAAATAGTCGCAAATATCAACAATATGCCACTCGATGATTCTTTCTTTATAAAATCTTCAATTAGTTTCATTGAACTCCCTGATCGGTTTCAGTCACCCTTGGTTTAGTCATATTATATTACCTCTAATCATATTATTCAAATTTGGAGCAGGTTTAAAAAATTGTTTTCTAAAGATTAATAATAGTAGAAGCGCAGCAATAAAATACACACTCGCTGTGTATGTAAACAGATGGAGTGCATTTATATTCGGTATCTTGAGTAAAAAATCGAAAAGGAAATGAATCAATATAGCGATGAGTATATTTTTACTTCTGATATAAAAAATCGTGATTATTATCGATAAAGAGACTATCCCTAAAAGAAAGAAGAAAATGTACCGGATTAAATTGATTCCTGAGTATCCCGACAGAATCCATAACGGTAAATGCCAGAATCCCCAAATGAAACCTAAAATAATGGATGCCTTGAAAGCATTTTTCTTCTTTAACAGTTCATTTAAAGCGTAACCGCGCCAGCCCAATTCCTCACCCATCGGGCCGCTGGTCATGATTATTAGAAAAGTCGGCAGCAGTGCAGCGGGGCTCATTAGTGAGAGTGACCCTATGGTTAATTTATTGAACAAAATATATGATAGAACGGCAATAACGGATACACCCACTTGTAATGCTAAGATTGCGATAAAGGTCAGTGGATTAACTTTTGACAGGAAGTTCCTTTTTAGATAATCAATTACAGTTGTGCCCGGGTATAATTTCCTGAATAAAATAGCAACAGCAATAGTTGGGGACCAGGCGCATATATTTTTCATTATGGTTAGTATATAAGCCGGCAGTTTCAGTGCTATCAGGATGCCGGTTACGGCTAATAACAGCCAGAATACCACATACGTGAGGATTGTGAATGTTAGGAAATTCTTGTTTTTTGCCTGCAACATTTTTCCTTCGAATCGTCTTTTCTGTAAGCAACGCGTATTTGTGTACATTTATCTGTTAGATTTCCCAATCGTCTTATTTTTATTTTGGGCTATAAACCAAATCAAAAAAGGCAGCCCTAAAATAATCCCTGCCAGGCCTTCACCATTTATATAAATTATATTGCCAATCATAATTCCCGGATGGTTTCGATAAATATTTCCGAGAACAATGGGATTATAAAGATTCCAAATGAAATGAAAAAGCATCGGAGGAATGATGCTCTTTGATAAGAAATAAGAATAGGCAAACGGCATTGAAAAAACAAAGACAGCGCCTACCTGTACCACGGTTAGCAATAATGGATTTTTCATGTGAGTGAATTTTGCCAATCCATATACGATGGGTGCATGCCAAACAGCCCATACGACACCCACGCCTATTGCACCGTATACTTTCCCTTTGGCTTCAGCTAACGCTTTTAACAAAAATCCTCTCCAGCCGTATTCTTCACCAAAGATTAAAATGAATCCGGCTATTATCATTTCAATCGAAGGCAGTTGTGTTATCAAATTTGATACTTTATCTTTATCGAATTCAGCCAGACCCATTATAAAAACGAATATAGCCGCTGTTCCAATAAATAAGAGAGGATACAGAAGTGAAAACAAAATTGATTTTAGGTTTATCCTCGTCGTTATGGGCCTAAAAACCAATCGAATCGACCGATAGCGGATGGAGTTTAATATCAGGGCCACGATGGCTGGAATAAGCATAACCAGAAAATATAAACGCACTGTTTCAGGACTTGAAAAAGCGTAAAAAGCAAAGCTCCAGGTGGTAATGAGTACGATCGTGATAAAAAGAAGAGAATACTTTATCTCTTTGTTTTTTAGCATGTTGTTCATGAATCGACTGCCTTATTTTTTTGCCAGGAACCACAGCACGAAAAGCGTAATCGGAATCAGAAAATCCGGTATCGTCGTTATTGCATTCCCCGGATTGAAATTCTTTTTTTGAACCATTTCTTTGATGTGAACCATTGCGGCACCAATTAGAAAAACGGTTGTAAAGACAATCGTAGCAAGCCAAAAGTTATCTCTATACCAGAAGCTCATGACGCCGAGCAGACCCATACCCAAACAGCAGTATCCCAGTTCGACCTGAAACAGAGTTCCCTCATGCCATCCAATGCTGCGCGCGACCCGCTCCCCCATGAACAAGTGTCCGTACGCGCCCAGGATTCCCGTTAACCCGACTGTAACGGTGAGTTGGTACAGCAGAAGTATGTACGCAGCGCTCGAAACATCTTTCGTGGAGCCTGTTACGAACATCGCCACCAGCCCGACTATCCAACCTATCACGTAGTAAATAAGGAAGATCATTCTTCTTTCTCCTTTCAAAAACTTAAATTAATTGCTGCCTCGTTCAATATATTGCCGGCCGTGAACGTCAAAACCCATTAACCTATGCCACTGTCGTCCGGAATTTTTTCCCGTCCTGTTTGCACAGCGCTTTCACAAGCCTGCGGCCGGACATAACACTGGTCGGAAGGCCGCCGCCCGGCTCAACCCACTGACCGCACATAGAGAAGTTCTGCAGGCCGGGCAGTGTCTGGCGCATGCGCTTCATCATGGTGAACGCGTTCTGCGGCGTGAGCAGCCAGCCTTCGAAACTGCCTTTCCAGTTGCCCGTGTAACGCTCAAAAGTCAACGGCGTTGCCACATCCACCATCTCCACCTGTCGGGAGATACCGGGGAAGCGCTGGTCCAGCAGTTCCACCACGGTGCGCGCGATCCGGTCTTTCTTCTCCTTGTAGGCCGTCCGATCCTGCGCCAGCTCTTTCCAATACTCGTAACTGCTGGGCATCATCACCACCAGGCTGGTCTTGCCTGCCGGCGCCAATGTGGGATCCTGGTTAAAAATGCGGATCGGCAGTCTGTCCCGCACCGCATACCCGATTTCCGTCGGCCGGCGCAAGGGGAAACTTATGCCGGAGACCGTTTTGGGCTCATCGGCAAAAGAGCGGTTTACCCCCAGTCCCACGTACAACAGCGGCGGGAAGACGGGCCATTTCTCGTAAGGCTCACGTGTCTTTTCATCCGCGTATTTGCCTTCCAGCATTTTAAAGAGGGTGGTATACCCATCCGCCGCGGAAATCACCTGCCCGGAGCGGTGCTCAGTCCCATCCGCCAGCCGGACGCCCACGGCTTTATCCTTTTCCGCCAGGATTTTCTCTACCCGCTTATCGTAATGGATGACTCCCCCCAGACCGGTGTAGCGCCTGGCCATTGCCAGCGACATGGGCAGGGAACCGCCGATAGGGTAGCCCGCATTCCTGTTATGCAGGTAGGCAAAGGTGAAGAGCATAAAGAACATCGAAAATTCCGGAAACCACATTTCCCGCAGCGCTTCGCGGAGCACCGGGTCTTTGAAGCGCATGACAAATTCCGCGGTTGAGAGCTTCATCCGCTTCCGCATCTCTCTCCCTTTGGTCGCCAGAATCAGCCCAAGCTTAAGATTTTTTCGCAGCCGTTTGAGCTGCGGGTCTGATTCGGAGGGCTGGTCAAAATCGAGGCACATCCGGATACCTTGGATGAAATCCCGGATGGGCACGGCGTCCTGCGGCGAAAACTCCAAAAGATGCTTTTCCAGCCTGTCCACGTTCGTATAGAGGATGAGGGTACGCCCATCGGCACCCTCGTAACGCATATATTCATCCATATCGATGAACTCGCGTCCCCTGGCAATGCCGACTTCCTCCCAATAGCGGTGCATTCCGCTCCGGGGAGAGGAACCCACCAGCCAGTGGATACACCCGTCGATGGTGTAGCCTTTTTGTTTCCAGGCCGTGCACAAGCCACCGGGCAAGTTGTGCATCTCAAATATCTGCGTGCGGTAACCATTTATCTGGGCATAGATTCCCGCCGAAAGCCCCGCGAATCCGGCCCCGATGATGATGACTGAGTTATCCTCCATACTGTCCTTTGCTATTCGTCAATTTAAATTTTGAAAACTGCTGAAGCAGTTCCGCCGTTTTAATTGAGCATTTTTTTGATAATTAAATTTATTTTACATATAATAAATTAGAAAATCAATAGAATATTAATTCAAAACAATTTACCGGAATTGTCGTATATTCATAGTAATACGACTTTGTGAACGGAAAAATCACAAAAGAGGAGGAAACGAAATGGAGCAAGAAAATACTGCCGGAGAAACCACTACGGTGCAAACCCATGTGATCGATAAAGATGAAACCATGTGGGCCATGTTCTGTCATTTGGCTACTTTTGCCGGATTGATTGTCCCATTCATCGGAAATATCGCCGGACCCCTGCTTATCTGGCTTCTCAAAAGGGACGAATATCCTTTGGTTGAAGATCAGGGGAAGGAAGCGTTAAATTTTCAGATCAGTATGACCCTTTATTTTGTCGTTTCGATTATTTTGATTTTTGTCGTCATTGGTATTTTTCTTTTACTGGCTCTGTTTGTTTTCGATGTAATTGCCACCATCATCGCCATGGTCAAAGCAAGCGAAGGCGTGAAATACCGCTACCCGATGTCGTTGAGATTGATAAATTAATTGACATTATTCAGCCCACGGGGGAGGGGCATGGAACACTTAAAAAAGGATTATTGATTTTTTATTGATTTGCGTCTTTGAACCCTGGCGGCGCATGAATTTTTCAGGATAAGATATTTCCAGACCATTAAATTTTAATAAATAGCTCCTTAAAGATCAATCTTTATTCCATCTTTTACTTTTTTGTAATAGATAAATTTTACGTCTATTTTTTCACTTAAGCTCTTTTTAGCTTTGTATGTTTCAGACTTTATGCTTACCGGCATATCTCCAATATAACCATCGATTCCTTTTGATTCATCTTCAGGTGTTGAAAGTCTATAAGAGGCATTGAAAATAGCTGCTGTTTTACTCAAAATTGCTTCATGGAATTTTAAACCAATAAACGTCTTTATGATAACTAAATCTTTTACCCAACTTGTAATCATGTCTCTATCAATTTGGTCGATGACTGCTTTGAAATTATCAACCATTTTTGTAATTTTTTTCAGCAGCATTTTCGATCGCATTTGGATGAGTTTCCAAATACCACTTTTCCCATTCTTCAATCGATTTTCCTGTAAACTCTTGAATTAAATCACTCATTTGTCCGACAACAGCAGGGCGGGTTCCTTGTGCATTTTGATTTGCCAGGTTTATGATTTGGGTAGAATATTTGGGGAATTCAAATGATTCAATTCCCAATAATTGTTTAATCTCACTGTTGGAAATTTTAATTTGTCTTTTCATAAGATGTATTTTCCTTGAGTAGATCTTTAAATTTAGTTAGGTATTTAAATTGATATTCAGTGTCTAAAGCTCCAAAACCATTTTTTAATAGATGAGCATTAATAAAGGTTTTATTCTTCATATAAACATAGGCCATTAAATGATTATTTTTATCATATTTCTGCTCATCATATTTTAGATAAATTTGTCTTTTCAATATCTTGTTTGACAGAAATTGTTTGGCGGCATTCAGTTTTTCATTATCGGGTTTTACCCCTATCAATCGGATGACAAGGTCATTATTCAATTTTATTAAATTTGTGGTTAATATTTCTTTGACAATATAATATTTTTCACGCTGAGCTCCATCTATATTATCTTGAACGCTTATTTTTGAGCCAAATTTAAGTTTATTAGGATCAATTTTTTTGTCAAAATTAACCGGATCTGAAAAAATATATTTAGATTTTTTTATTTCTTGCTCCCAATCTATTTCTTGCTTTTTCTGCTCCTTAACATAGAAATCAAAAAATAGATTCTTTTTGTCCACATTCAATTTTTGCTTTATTACGGGCAAGAAGTCTTTATTAATCTCATATCCAATGGAGTTTCTATTGGTCAGCAAAGCAGCTAAGGATGTGGTGCCACTGCCTAAAAATGGATCAAGAACTGTTTCTCCAGCAAATGCAAACATTTCTATTGCTCTTTTAGGTAATTCAAGAGGAAACATTGCAATATGGTTGTCTTGTCTTGCTCCATTAAAATACCAATGACCTGAAAAATATTCTTTCCATTTCTCCTTTGAAATTCTTGATTGTTCTTTGATCGATCGATCAACTTTGGGAGCTTTGCCAGGCTTTTTAAAAATTAGAATGAATTCATAATCAATTTCAATAATACCATTTCTTGGGAAAGGGTATGAGCCCATGATAGACGCACCACCTGTTGTATTCATAGTGGTTTTCTTCTGCCAAATAATTGCTCCCATGTAATCAAAACCAATTGTCTCACAGTATTTTATTATTTCTGTTCTTATTGGAATAATTTTATATCTGCCATAATAAACAGCTCTTGCAAATTGATCACCAATGTTTATTAGCATTCTGCAGCCGGGATGTAATACTCTATAACACTCTTTCCACACTAAATTTAAATTATTAATGTATTCTTCGTATGAATCATTAAATCCAATTTGATCTTCTGAACCGTAATCTTTTAGTTGCCAGTAGGGTGGAGAAGTTACTACCAAATGAACAGATGAATCATTAACATCGTCCATTCGTCTGGAATCTCCAAGTATACACAAGTGCTTTGTCTTCATAACAAATCTTTAAATATCATGTGATTAATTCACTTATTTTCAAATTCATAATAAGCTTAAAATAAATTTAAGATATTTAACAATATATGCAATAATAAAAGGCAATTTTTCAAAGGGCTAACGCCAGTCATAAGCTGCCGCCGTCATATTTCACCCACACTTGATAAAAAGCACCAAATAACAATAATCCACTGAACTTCGGAAATCGCGCCAGAGAAAGGCGGTCAACTGCGTGATTTTCTTAGGCTTATATTATGAAACAACGAAACTCTGCACCGGTCTTCGAATACTGGGTTTTGCTTTATCACCATAACCTAATCTGATCACGAATTGAATTGGCTGATCTAATTTCAAACTAGACTGTATCTCCGAAGACCAGGGAGCTTCTTCTAACAATTGAGACATGGTATGATTGACGATATTCAATTCTGTCAATTTAAGTCCCACTTTTTGATACAGTCTTCCGCATTCGAATAATGAGTTGAGAGAATTATAAGCACTGGTTAAGATTAGAAATCCGGAACAATTATTCACCTGATCTCTGGCTATTTCGATACCCTTTTTGCGAAAAGATTCACCCATTGCCGTTTTGCGATTAAAGAAATTATACCAAACAAATTTAACCATCCAATTCATACCTAAAGCTTCTGCGGTAAGACCATCTCCATGTTCCATTGCTTCTGATTTTGAAAATCGAAACCAATTTGATAGTTCTTTTTGTTTTTTGTCATTAAAAGTCTGTTGTTTAATAGCTTCCGGCATATTTTCAGCAATCCATTTACCTTCAGAACTTCCCACGGGGAAATAAAAAATATTATCAGGTGCTATATTTAATATTTCTTTTATTTTATCTGATTTAATTTCCTTTTTATCGAAATTAGTTCTGGTTGTCGCCCTATTTTTAATCAATCCGAGATATTTTTCTTGTTCAGGAAAACTTTTTTTTAGTTTAATTTGAAAAATGTCAGCATCTTTTAAATCTTTTGCAATCAAGTTTAATTCAACATCAAATCCTGCAGCAAATGAAGCTATATAGAATGTTTCTGCGAAAGCCGAAAGGGAAAGAAATTCTTCCCTATTTGTTGGATCTACTTCAGGAAGCCACCTTGTTTTGTCCGATTGAATGATAAGTTCTGATTGAGATTGAACTTTTACAATCCAGGGTTGGGTATTATGCCCGCTTGGAGAAAGTGCGGCATAACCCAATATTCCGGTAACTTCTTCCGGTAAATTATGTATTTTAACTCCTTTGGTAATCTCATTAAAAGATTTACGATAAACACCTGCACAAGATGTAAAAAGTGGTGTTATTGCAAATACACCCCCGACTGCTGTAGAATATTTAATAAATTCTCTTCTTTTCATAATCACTCCAAATTATTTAGTTTTGGCATAACGCCCCTTGCAGCCGATTGTT
>BDTM01000011.1 GCA_002898015.1 bacterium BMS3Bbin03
TTCGTGGGCCGTTCTTTTTTTTATTCCGTAACGATTCAGCCCCAAAGCCACGATCCGTTCAATGAAGTCGAACCTGCCTTTCCAAACAGTCGTGCCGGCAATGAGCTTGGGTTACCCCGTGGTAAACTCAAAAAATAAGGGAGGAAGCTTTTGCCTCCTCCCTCTTCTGTTAGAACGTCTTTTTATGGAAGTTCGTGTCTTATTTCATCAGCAGCATTTTCTTTGTGGTTTTAAAGGAACCCGCATCAAGCTGGTAGAAGTACAATCCGGAACCCAGCAGGAGTCCCCGGTCATTTCTGCCATTCCATGTGGCGGTATAAGAACCGGCGGGCATCCTGGCGTTGACCAATGTGGCCACCTTTTGTCCCAACATATTGTAAATGGTTAAACGAACTTTGCTCGTTTTGGGAAGATCATAATTGATCTCCGTTGTCGGGTTAAACGGATTCGGATAATTTTGCTTCAGTGAGTACCTTGTCGGAAGCAGATTCTCCTTCGGACTATAGACAGCCGTTGCCCGCTGGCTTCCGAAAGTATCCGTCGGCGCCGTGTAAAACTTGTTTGTAATCGGAATAATCATGCTGTGGTTGTTGCCAAAACCGGCTTCGTTGTCCAGATAAGCAACGCCGCCATTCACCGTGTCCACGCCATCTGCCACAATGCCGTATTTATAGAGCAGCGCGGATTTGGAATCTTTGGGGAAAGTCACCTGTGTGGTCCAAATACCGTCGCCGGCCGTTTGGTCACCCTTTGTAGTCCCGTCGTCATACAGGCGTACCATCACACTTACCGTATCATCGTACGTCCAGGAACCGCCCCAGGCGCCTAATTCGGGTTTATCCCCTTTCATCCAGACGGATTTAATGTTGTTGAACGGCAGGTTATTGTAGGCATCCTTGGCACCATTCACATTTACCGAGAATTGGACGGTAATGTCGAACGGAAGATCCACACCGGCGTAGCCAATGTTGGGTTTAATCACATTCAGGGTTAAATCGGCACCCGTGAAGGTGAACGTGTGGTTGTCGCCGCCTTCCCATCCGGCGTCCAGAAAGTGCGCGTGCGGCGCCGCCCGAAATTTCCAGCCGAAGTCGGTGTTCGGTTCCGCCGTAATCGATGCCGTTAATTTGTACAAGGACGGATTGAACAAATCTCTCGACATCATGTAATCCGGCTTTTCCGCCCAGCCGTTAAACCCTCCGACCACATACAGGGTATCCGCGGCCGGATCAAACCAGCCTTTGTTGAGCAGATCGGTCATGTCCGCCTGGAACGTGACGTTGGCGGTTTTTCCGACAAAACTCTGGTCGTTAAAAAATACCGTGGGCAATGAATCGCCGCCGGCCACGACCGTAAATTGTCTGTTGCCGACAGTTTCCCATGTCCCGCCCTGCGTTTCAAAATTAACCCAATTGGCTGAATCCTCGATCACGAATTTATACTCCAGCGTCTGGCCCACCGCCGAATCCGCAACCGGAATTGTGAGTGAGTACAAATTCGGGCTTCCTTCAACCGGTGAGAAGTGAAATTCATTGCCTTTCCATTCCACTGCATTGGGATAAGCCTCATTCTCAAACGAACCGCGCATCACCAAGATGTTCTTGGACGGATCAAAATTAGCCAATTGCTCCTGAACGCTCATATCCACCGTAAACGTGTGCGGATTTTTTAAGTGACGCAGACTCCCGAATCGATCGGGCGGCAATACGGCATTGGGGCCCACATCGGGAATAATAGCCGTATGATTAACGGAAAATCCGGCTTCATTGTCCAGATAGGAGACACCGCCGTTCAGCGTGTCCGTGCTGTCGGCAACAATCCCGTATTTGTACAGAATCGACGACATCGTTCCTGCTGTAAAGAGAACCTGAGCGGAATAGATTAAATCGCCCGCGACCTTATCGCCGCCGTTCGTACCGTCATCGTACATTTTGACCATCACACTAGTCGTGTCGTCATTCGTCCAGCTTCCGCCCCAGGCGCCTAACTCCGGTTTGTCGCCTTTGATCCAGACACCTTTGATGTTGTGGAAAAGATTGTTATGGTAAGTCTCTGTCGCATTCCGGGCATCCACCGTAAACTGCACGGTCACATCCTGAGAAAGCGGCGTACCGGCATAACCAATATTCGGCTTGATGGCTCCCAGCGTGGTATCATTTCCGGTAAATGTAAATTTGTGATTGGCTCCACTCTCCCATCCGGCGTCCAAAAAGTGCGCGTGCGGCGCCGCCCGAAATTTCCATTCGAATGCGGTGTTCGCTTCCGCATCGATCGCTGCCGTCACCTTATACAACGACGGATTAAACAAATCTCTTGCCATCATGTATTCCGGCTTTTCCGCCCAGCCGTTAAACCCTCCGAGCACATACAGGGTATCCGCGGCCGGATCAAACCAGCCCTTGTTGAGCAGATCGGTCATGTCCGCCTGAAACGTAATATTAGCCGTCACACCAAGTGAACTCCGGTTATTAAAGTAGACGGTATCCAGCACCGAGCCGCCTGTCGCAACCGTGACTTTTCTGTTGTCTATGTTTTCCCATGTATCCTTTCCATTGTGGACGATTACATATTTATACTCTAATTCTTTCCCGACAGCAGAATCAGGGAAATTAACCTGTAAAGTATAAACGTCCGGTGTGCCGCTCAGCGTCAGCAGAAAATCATAGCCTGCCCAATCGGCTGCACCTAAAAAATGTTCAAAATTACCCCGCATTACCACACTGTCCGTTGTCGCATCAAAATTGCCTAATTGCTTCTGGATGCTCATATTCACCTGAAAAGTCACGGGATTTTGAGCCAGAGCAAGGCCTGCTGTAAAAACGACAACCCATGCAATAACTAAAATACTTGTCAAACTTTTCCTCATTTTAAACCCTCCTTTAATTGATTTCCGCCACTAACAAATTCGCACAAGACAACTTGTTAAATGATCACCTCCTTTTAAAATCCCAATAAAAGGGTAAATTTGTTGACGCTGGTTAACCGGCCAAAGCTCTGATAGGCATAATCCAACTGCAGATTAAGGGTTCCAACCAACCTCCGCTGGAAACCGGCACCGACGGTCAACCCCTGTTCACTATCTCTTGAGAACAATTCCTTATAGCCCGCTCGAAGTGCGACCATATTATGGAACACGTATTCCGCCCCTACATTCATACTTTCCACATTATCACTGGGGTGTAAGGCGTCAAGAGACACCACCAAACTGTGCCCATTGACGAATTGCAGGGCATCGTAAGAAACACCAACCCGAAACATCAGTGGCAAATCGTAAGAATTCGTCTGCAGATCTGCATTCAGATTAGGATTGTTCCCGTGTCGTGTCGGATCGATATCATGCTGAACCAAAAGGTCCTGGCCGGTCATGTGCATTTTAGTTCCGAAATTCGTGATGCTCATTCCGATCATCAAATTCCGCCATTGGGTTCGATACAGCGTACCGATGTCAAGCGCCACCCCATTCGCGCCGGTATTCATAATGTGCTCACGAATAAATTTGCCGGTAAAGCCGATTGAAAAGCGATCGGTCAGCATTTTCCCGTATGTAATTCCGATGGCATAACTTCCGGCACTGAACAGTTCTCCCGTTCCGTCCGGCTGTAATTCGGTTGTGCGCTCCATGTCGCCCATGCTCAGAACCGTTGCACTGACACCCAAACGCCCCATTTGCCCAAGATTCATCACGATGCCGGCAAAATCAAACTTAATGCCCGCCAGCCATTCCGAATGATTGAAGATTGCCTGGTTGTTTTTGATCACGGCCACACCGCCCGGGTTCCAGTACAATCCTGATGCATCATTGGCAATGGCCACAAAAGCGCCGCCCATTGCAACCGCTCTGGCTCCGACACCGATATTCAGAAAGGCGGCAGCGGTGGTTCCCACCTTGGTTACATTCTGTCCCCACGAGGATGTATAGATTAAACACAGAGCAAGTGCTGAAAATAAAAACTTTTTCATTTCTCAGGCCTCAACTATTTTTGAACGCTTAAAAAATTTATTTAATGACCGCAAATCTGCCAATCTTCTCGCCTATTTTTTTGCCCGACGCATCGTGGGCTTCGAGATAGTAGATGTAAATGCCGTAAGAAATATCCAAATTGTCCTTCGTCAGCATATTCCAGACGGCGGTACCGTCATAGATCGATGAATTGTGTTCGATCGTGGCCACAAGATCCCCCCGCACCGTGTAAATTCGGATGGTGGCCTGCGGCGGCAAATGTGTAAAATGCAATTCACGCGGGCCGCGTCCGTTCGAGTACGGATTCGGAGGCTCCCAGGTGGCGCCCACCACGTACGGATTCGGCACAACCCGAACACGATTCAGGGATGAATCCCGGACGGCCGCCTGGTAATTGACTTTCGCGCCCTTGGACGTGTACAGAAAGGCATCCCCCGCTTTAAAGGGTTTTGTGGTTAAAATTCGTAATGTATCGCCGGTACCCGGATGATGCGCCGAACTATCATTGCCGGTAATCGAGAGTGACCATGTGATAAAAGAGGTATCCGGTTTTTGTTCAAAAAAGACGATATTGTCCAAATTGGAAAAGTACCCCGCTTTAATAAATGACGGGCGCATTGGATTATCAATAAAAGCATAGTGCAGCGTGTCGCCCGTAGCGGGATCAAGCACCGTAAAATTTGTCTGCTGGGATGGAATGGTAATCGGCACACCATTTTGATAGACGGTCAAAGCTTCCGACCGGCCGGTTAAATCATCATTAAAAATCAATTCATAATCCCGGGGATAATCGATGCCCCTCGGTTTAATTCCGGAAAAATCAAACGGCGCAAACGAGATCATGTAAGCCGTATCCGGCTGAGGATACCAGCCCGAGTATTGGGCAATTTTCTTTACTTTCCAGTCATTTCTAACCAGCAACTGAATGCCGTCGAAAAAATCACGGCCTTCCTTATCAAGGGATCGATCCACCAATGTGTCGCCGTCGCTGCTGACCACCATGAAGGGGACATCGAGCAGCGTATCCGGATTTGCGGGGTCGGTCACATTAATGACCGCATACCGGGTGGCTTCCGGAATGATGCTTTTGGGGGCATTTTTAAGAAAAGTAATTTTATACGTATTATCATTTTTAACCTTCATCGGATCAATGATTTTTACGTACACATGACCTGTCCCCTCGTTTCCTTCATTTTTCTTCAATCCGGTCTCATCCGGATTCGGTCCGACGTATCCTGCCACAGGCGCCTCGGGCCGTACAACCGCCACATTTGTGCCGATGGATACCACCAAACCGGATGCACCAATGGCGATTGCCCTGGAGGTTTCCGTGGGCGGAATACCGTGTTCCGAGTCGCCGTGATCGTAAGCCGTCACGGCATAATAATAGGTAAACCCATTTTTAGCGGTGGTATCGACAAACGAGTGCTGAAGTCCGGTATTTTTACCCAGAAAGAATTCCACCCCATTCACCGGCACCGGCGAAAACCCTTTATATTGATCCACCAAATCAAACTGAGCCATCGGCTTGATATAGGTTTTCGATCCGTAGCCGTTTGTGATCGGAGTGGGATCATTAAAACCGGGATCGGACGACCTGTAAATGCGGTAGCCCTCAAAATCGTAACCGGAGATGGGGTCTTTAGAAATTTCAGCTTTATCATCCCAGTAAAGCGTGACTTTGTTATCGCCGGGAACGGCCGTAAGTGAGGGCAAGTACGGGGCTTTCGCAAAATTGTAATTGTTGACATAAGCCTCTTTCACCCATTTTACATTTCGTAAAAGTTCATCGTGGTCCCAGCCAAACACCATTGCCATTGAAAACCGCTCAATTTGCTGGGGTTTGCTCGGAAAATATCCGGAAGCAAACATGAAGTCCGCATCGGCATCCTGAAGGGCGGCATTCAAATAGCCGGGTGTCGAATACTTCCAGATCTTCCGGTCATCACTTAAGGGCACAAAGCTGAACGGCTGAAAATTATAGAAACTCGTCAACCCGATCATATCGGATTCGTTGATGTCTGTTTTGTCGATGTGCGGCTCGCCCGGTTCACCGGTATCGTACAATTTTCCGTTCGGCCCGGGCTGCCAGCCGGATGTCGGACGTCCATCGCCTTCGCCAAAATCGTGGGTGTTCGGCACGCCGTCCAACCCGACATCATCCGTTAAAATATCCCAATTATGATTGTTGTCGATTCCATCATCCCGGCGTTCATCGATCATCGGGTTATCCAGGCCCTCCCCCGTAATATAATTTTTATATTTCAATCCGACATATAAATAAACATTTCGATAGACGCCCGGGGCAATTTCAATTTGGCTTCCGTCGCTTTCATCGATAATGCCGTTCAGGTTGTCGTCAAAATTATTATTGGGAATTTCCTTTAAAATCTGCCCGGGCTTAATCACCTTTTTGCTGCCGTTGAACAAAATCACCAGACTGTCGGACGGCATTGTGGTGACGGTTCTTTTATAGGTGTTATAATCGATCACGACAATCTGATCACCCGCATTCAAGGTAACCGGTTTAAACATATCGGTTGTGATTGTGGGCCCCGGGCCGTTTTGGCCGTCATTGTCATTATCAATTCCGTCATAAGGATTTCCAGGACTTTCCAGAAAGGCGTATCCCAGCCAGGCCACCGGTGTCCAACCCGTATCGCCGGTATTGTCAAAATCCCATGAATAGGCCATATCGGTATTCAGATCATAAGCCGCATTATCGTCGGTATAATCATCGCCGCCCTTCTCGGAATGGCCCATCATGTTCCCCACCATCACCCCGAATACCATTTTCGCGTAAGAAGAGGTTCCGATGTTTTTGATATCGTACAGCCAGAAAATGGCATCCTGAACCAGCGCATTCGACCACTGGAGCCCGCGCGAAGTTACTTTCATGCCCAATCCCCCCCGGGAACTGTCCGTGGAATCCGGATAAAATGCAAACTCTTTGTCATTATAATCATCCATGACATAGTAACTTTCCTGATCGGCGTTAAAAATATTCTTGCCAAAGTAGCCGTTCCAGGAACCCGGCCAGCCCGGATCTGTTGCGGCGGCCATCTTGTCGGGCCAGAACGCCGGCCAGGACCATTTCAACTGGCTCATCGCAACACTGTTTGAATCGGGATTTGAGTACCCGGGCAGGGGCATCCAGGTAAACCATTCTCCTCCGGGACCTCTCTGCCCCGTCCTTGCCCCGGCCTCCGGCCCGTCAGGCGTCACCACAATATGTTTCACGGCGCCGTGCACAAGCACTTCGGATCCTACATATAAGTCGGCATCACCGACGTACGTGTGCCCCGAATTAATCGGAAACTCAACGCCGTAATCATTGGGCGCACCTGATTTTCGCCCGATAAACCCGGTATTATAAAAAGTGGTTCGAATCTGATTTCCGGAATGAACCCCTTTCTTTCGCTCTTTTAATTCTCCGTGCGGTTTCTCCTGAGCCCAGATGAAAATTGGTCCGAATAAAAAAGCAACCACCAACAAAAAGCCTAACAATCGTTTCATAATTCCACTCAACATTTGGTTAAAAATTAAGGGCGGCACCAAGCTGTATTTCTCTTGGATGCCTGTACCAATCCGGGTGCGTAAACACTTCCTTCACCGTACCGACCCGCTCCGGGGATTTTCCGATATAGAGCATCTCCATGGTGTAATCAGGCTTGCCCGTATCCGAATAGACATTTGTTGCATTTTTACGATCGAATAAATTATAAATGTTGGCAAAAAGCGAAACGGTTTGCCGGCCGATTTTGAAATTACGATTCAGATAAAGATCGAACGTCAGGATGTCCGGTTTGCGTGCGCTGTTGTCGCGCAGGCCGGAATAAGCACTCGCCCCAACGAGGGTTCCCTTTCGAAAAGAGGGTGTGTACGGCAGACCGGTGTAGAATCGACCCAGCAGACTGACCCACCAGGTTTTGCCGCCAAATCCGATATTGGCATTCACGGTGTGCCGCTGATCCCAGTTTAACGGAATCATCTGCAGCCGCGGCGCCCGCTTCGCCTGAAGGGCGTTAAAGGCATCATTCGGGTTTGAATAAGTCCCCTCGGCAATCATGAACGAATAATCCAGAGAGGCAGAGTAGTGGTTGGCAAGCCTTTTCTGTATCGAGAGGGTGATGCCCCGCACATTCGAGTAATCTTTATTTTCATATTGAGAATACCAGACACCCGGAATGGCCACTTCGATCGGGGGGCTTGTTCCAACCCAATCCCGGACATCGCGGTAAAAGAGGGTGGCATCCATAACGACATTTTTAACGATTTCCTGCTGCAGACCAATCTCATACTCAACCGTGCGCTGTGCCTTTAAATCCGGATTACCGACCACCGAACTGCCGGATGACTGGGTGACTTTGTAATCGGGACTGGCGTATAAATATTCAAACAAAGGCATCTGAAAGAAATGTCCGTAAGAGAAGTGAATCACACCGCGATCCGTAATCGGGTAGGCAATTGCCAGCCGCGGACTTAACTGCATCTTGGGCTTCACATCTCTGTACCAGAATTTTTCACGCTCGGCCAGTGTGTAAGGCACCAACGCCGAGTCGGGAACGCCCGGTGCGTAATTTTTATAGGTGTGGCGGGCTTTTGCGGGAAAGTAAATATCCGGATCGCTGGGATCGGCCAGGGCTTTTGCATTGGCATAAAACATATCGTACCGAATACCGATATTCATGATAATGCTTTTCAGCTCAATTTTATCTTGTATGTATCCTGATAATTCATAGGGATGGTGGGTGTAAACATCGTGGTACGGGGTAGATATGGGCGGAATCGCCGGTTCAAACGGTCGAATTTCTTCAGATCCCACACGCCTGGGCTGTATTCTAAACCAGTCGTATTTCAGAGTATATCGCCTGAATTCAAGCCCCGATTTCAGCTCATGCCGGATATTCACCTGACTGGTGATGTCAAACTTCGCCACCCAGTACCCGGTGCTCCGTTGAAAATGATCCATTTGCGTCCCCGCTCTGGCCAAACTGTACGATGCCGGCGGATTGAGGGAATCGGGATGCACGTACCCGTGCGGATCAGCGGGATTGACCCGATAAAGCGTTGAATCTTTCGAATCACGAATGTAATCCGGCGTACTTAATGGATTTTGATAAACATACTGATAATATTTGTGAAAGAAATTCGTCACGCGCAATGTATAAAAGGTGGATTGGGACAACACCTGGTTGATTGCCCACTGATGGGTCAGACTTTTCTCAAAACGCTTGTAATCCCCTTCCGGATTGTATTTGAAATATTGATCGTACATGCGAAAATTGTGTTTATTAAAAAAGATCTGATAATTTAGTTTAAAAGAAGGGTTTATTTTATAGGTTAGTTTTGTTTGAAAAAAATAACGTCTGCTGAAATTCATGGGCACCCAACTGCTGTCGCCGGGAACCCCCTGCGGGAGATAAATTTTCTTGCCGTAGAGCCAGCCGTTATCATAAAAATACCGGCCCAATGAATAAAATAAAAGTTTCTTCTTCGAGAAGGGAATCGGACCGCTTATCGAGCCCTGCATATTTTGAATATCTAACGGATTAATAACATTCAGGTGTGGAAACAGGCTGGTATGCCGGGTCACGTAATCACCAAAATAAGATTTTAGCTGACCTTTGTACCGTTTGGAACCCTCTTTGGTCACAATATTGACAATTCCCGACATCGCCTGGCCGTATTCCGCATTGAACGTCCCGCTAATCACCTGCATCTCTTTAATGGAACTATTATCGACTTGAACACCCAGGTCTCCGGAATAAACATCTGTGGCCGCCACACCGTCGATCCAATAAGCGACTTCGCCTGAACGGCCGCCGCGAATATGGAGTGCGCCAAAGCTGTCCTTCACCAAACCCGCCTGAAGCTGCAGCACATCGCTCATCTCCTGCGCGGGAAGGCTCTGGATTTGATTTGAACTCACCGCCGCCATGGAATAGGTCCTGTCTTTTTGTACGGCAGGACGCTCTGCCACAACCGTCACCGCTTTGGATAACTGCAGCACGGTGGACGATAATTGAAAATTTAATAACGTGGTTTGATCAATGTTTACACGGACTTTTTCTTTTCGGAGAGGTGTGTAGCCGATCATTTGAGCTTGTACGGTGTAAATTCCGGGCGGGATATTTAAAATAAAATACTCTCCTTTTAGATTGGTCGCTGCCCCCATTGTGGTACCTTCAATAATTACATTTACACCGGGAAGGGGTTGCTTGGTTTGAGCATCAATTATTTTCCCGGCAATTTTACCCGTTGTGCCGGCCCAGGAAAAGTGCCCAACACCTAATATGAGAATGGTCAACAAGCCTGAAAGCAATCGCCTTTTCATAAGACTATTCCTATTTTTTAAATACGCGGTTAATATTGCAGGGTGTAGATAAAAGATAATGGCCAAAATTAGTCACTCATAACAGAGTGACACCTAAATTTAAATACTAAAAGTTTATTTGTCAAGGGAAAAATTTATCTAATGAAACTTTTTTATTCTTTCCATACCGGCTTCTGCTATTTCTTCAGAGCCTTTAGCCCGATGTTGGCGGCAATTAGGATCGGATCCCAAACCGGTGCAAATGGCGGTGCGTACGATAGATCAAGTTGTGAAATCTGTTCGACGGTCATTTTATTGTAAAGCGCTGTGGCGAATACATCAATCCGCTTCGAAACACCCCTCTGACCCACCATCATGGCACCCAAGAGACGCCCGTCATCTTTGTTCATCACTAATTTAATTGTAATGGCCGACGCCCCCGGATAATAGCCCGCACAGCATTTGTCCGTAATTGCGGCCGTGACAAAATTGAAGCCGTGCTTCTCCGCTTCGACAGAGCTCAGGCCGGTCCGAGCCACTTCAAGCTCAAATGTTTTAAAAACAGCCGTACCGACAATTCCCTTAAAAAATCCTTTGCCTCCCGCCGCGTTTTCACCGGCCACACGGCCCTGTTTATTAGCCGTGGTTCCGAGCGGGATATACGCCGGTTTGCCCGTCACCAAATGTCTGGCTTCGGCACAATCGCCGGCGGCATAAATATCCGGAATATTGGTCTCCTGCTTTTCATTAACGGCAACGGCACCGGTCGGGCCTAATTGAATTCCGCAGGCTTCTGCGAATTTAACTTGCGGCTTGATCCCCGTCGCCACCAGAACAAGGTCCGCCTCTAAACGGCGCCCATCCTCCAAAATCACGCCTTTTACTTCACCTGCCTCGTTTGCTTCAAATGATGAGACCGTACTATCTTTGTAGAGTTTTACCTCTTTTTTTTCCAACTCGTTTTCCACAATTGCATTGATTTCCGCATCCATTGTGCCCAAAATATTCGGCAGCATTTCGACCATCGTCACTTCCAATCCGCGAATCCGGAATGCCTCTGCCATCTCCAGACCAATGTAACCCGCGCCGACAATGAGGGCCTTTTGGGGCACACCCGAATCGATGTACGATTTCAACGCCACACCATCGGTCAGGGTGCGCAGCACATAAATATGCTTTGAATCGATACCGGGAATGGGCGGTTTCGCAGCCCCTGCACCGGTTGAGACAATTAATTTATCGTAAGGAAACGTAATCCTCTCTTTACTTTCAGAATGAACGGCTTTCACCCATTTTTCAGAAGGATTGATTTCAACAGCTTCGTGAAAAAGCCTCACGTCTATGCCTCGCTTTTCCCGGGCTATTTTGGGCGGAATGATTATGAGTTTATTGTGATCTTTAATCATGTCCGCCACATAATAAGGCAGGCCGCACGAACCATACGAGATGTACCCGGTCTTTTCCAGAACAATCACTTCCATATTCGGATTTCTTCGCCTGGCCCGGCTGGCCGCACTCATGCCGGCGGCCACACCGCCAATCACCACAAGACGCTTCTTTTGAACCACTGCAGTCTCCTTCATTTTTAAAAATTTAGGACAGAGTTTGCATTTTCAGTTGTCATTTTGATATTTCATTTTTTTCGTTTAAAATTAATGATCGTGTAAAATATAGCCAATTCACATCCATAAAACAAGTTCAAAAATCGCTCTCTATTTCAATTTAAAATAGGGATTAATTTTTTGTATTTCTGCATTTTTTAGCTTGACATCTAATAACATTATTATTATCTTGTTTTGTAATTGATAATTATTCTCCATTAAAATAGATTTTTTCATATGCACATAAAAAAACAGCTTTTGGAATGTATTCAGAAGTGCCGGGCACGCGGCTCGAACGTAACGCCTCTGCCTCTGTTCATTCACAACGAACTTCCGATCAACCGGATGTTCTCGACATACCGGAATCTCTCATATAAAAAGTATCAAATTAGTGGGTTTAGCATTCAATTAGAAGGAATTTGAAAAGAATGTCAGGCCAAATAAGTTGATTTGCATATCGTCAATTAATATTCTCTATTTTTCTCCACGTTCATTTTAGAAAGAATTCGCTCTGTTTGCAATGAATCTTTTTTCTGTAATAGAGAATGATTCTCTATTACATTTAAAAATAACCCCCAACAATCCCTTATTAAGGAGGTGGTTCATTTGCTTGCCTGACTTTCTGTTAACCCATCATTTATTAATACATCAAAAAAAGGAGCAAAAAGATGAAAAAAATTCTGTTGTATTTTTGCTGCACGGCTGTATATTTGGGAATGGCCTTCCCCGATGGTTTGGCTCAGGATTTTGTCTCGTCCGAAAAATGCCTGACTTGCCATAAATTTCCCATCGGCGATAAACCCTCCATGGCCGGCTGGGCCAACACGTTCCATGCCACCGGAATCACCCCTGTTATTGGCGATAGTTCCATGATCCCCCAGCACGGCGTCATCTGTGACGCCAATCAAAACGGTATCGATGATTTCAAAGACGGATTGGATCTGGCAACGACAACCGCCTTTTCTGTCTTTGGTGCCAATGCCCCCAAACTTAAGTACGATGAAACGAATGGTTACCAGGTGACCATCGGAGACATCACCTACACCGTACTCCTGACCTACGGCGGCAGCGGCGTTTACAAACAACGCTACATCACGAAAATTCCCGTGGGTGCTTCGGGCGGCGTTTTATCAGACGGCTACTACGTACTGCCCATTCAATACAACGAAGCCACCCATCAATGGGTCCAATATAGTCCTGACCACTGGTACGACATGAGCACGCACACGCCGATCTTCACAGCCGCGACCAGCTACGGCGACGTCGTGACGCACGGGAAAAGTTTCGATAAGGGCTGCGCCGGCTGTCACTTTACGGGAATGTCTTTGAGCGTCACAGCCAACGGTGAATTCACCGCAAAGGCTGTCCATGGCTCCCCGCTTGGAAGTGCCCTGGCATTCGATTACGATGGCGACGGAACCCCTGACGAAATCAACACGGGCTGTCTGGATTGCCATTACAGCGCCGTCGGGAATCACATGGCAACGGGTGTCGGCGTGGCAAATCCAAAATCCCTGGGCGCCGAGCGATCCGGCGAAGTGTGCGGGCGATGCCATTCCCGCGGGAAAAGCATCGGGACCATGGACGGAAAAACCCTCAGTTACCCGTGGGCGGGAACGGACGACTCACATGGCGGATTTTTACCGGGTGACACACTTGCCAATTTTTACACCGATGGCGGCGGCTACTGGGGCAATCCCCGCAAAGCTTCCAAAAAACATCATCAGCAGTGGCTCGATTGGAAAGGGACACCGCATGCCACCACGTCTTACAACCACGAACTGCCCACTTCAGAAGGCGAAGTCAATTGCTATTCCTGCCATGATCCCCACAATAAAACGGAATGGGGTCACCAACTGCGATTGAATCCTAAGGATAATTCTCTTTGCCTCGACTGCCATTTAAGTCCCTACGCTTTCAAAGACCTGTCGGCTGTTGAAACACACACGATGCATCCGTACAATCCCGCCCCGACAGACGGCAGCGATGCTTCCGGGCGCTGCACCGCCTGTCACTATCCGGAATCGGCTAAAAGTGCGGTTGCGTACGACGTGGCTCACCACGGTGAATATGTGCTGACACCCGATTTAACATTGAAATACAAAATGCCCAATTCCTGCGCCATGTGCCACAATCAGAATAAATATGGCGAGGGCGCGGTAGATACGCTCCTGGCCACCTGGTCCAATCCGGAAGATTCCGTGATTGCCGCCTGGGCGGAAAGCTACATGCCGCTGTTCACCCATGACCGGCAGATTAACACCGTTCAGGCAAAACGGATTCCTTCCGGAACCAGTCCGCCGGTATTGGACGGGGTTGCCGACGACGTCTGGAACCTGGCAACGCCCAGTAAAATCGATATGGTCATTGCGGGTGTCAACCAATCGGCCATGAGCACCGAGCTGAAGGTTCTCTACGATCAAAACAATATTTATCTCCTGGCCAAATGGGCCGATCCGACATTCACCGTTCGGCGGCAGGAACTTGTCTATCAGAACGGCGTCTGGAAAACCACGGCTGAAACCGACCTCACACGGGAAGACAGAATCGGGATTTTTTGGCCCATTACGGAAATTGAGGGCTTTAAAGAACGAGGCTGTATGACGACCTGCCACAACACCCGGCAGCGCTGGGGTAAATATTTAGGAACCGGCGAATTGGGCGATATGTGGCATTCAAAAGGAGCACGCACCTGGCCATTTGGTCACGTAGATGACAAATATACGGACGGCAACTACAAAGATGCCGGGGGAAATTACAACGAAGATGGCGGACGCCACGGTGACGGAGACGGTTCCACCTATTATAGCAACCTGAAGGGCGGGGTGCCGCAATGGATGGGCCCCAACCATGATTCCAATCCGCCGGCCCTGTACGACACCTCTTTTACACAGGAACCCTTTCCCGGAACATGGGCGGTTCAGGCCAAACCTTACGATCCGAATGCCGGCTGGCAAAACGGTGACAGACTGCCTAAATATATCGGTAAAAAGGTAGACACCACGCTGCCCCGGGCGAATCTGCTGTCCGGTGCGAAATGGGAAAACGGCTACTGGACACTGGAAATCTCGCGGGCTCTTAACACCGGAGATGCGGAACACGATGTGATTTTTGACGATCTCACAAGAGCCTACCCGTTTGCCGTCGCCATTATCGACAACGGCACACAACCGGCCGGCCGTGTGTATCCGAATCTGCATTCAGAACAGGGTGCCGATTACAATCTGCTGGTATTTGAAGAATTCACCGATGTGAATGAACTCCCATTCGCCATGCTGCCTCAGGATTACCGTTTGCAGCAAAATTACCCGAATCCGTTTAACCCGACCACCAAGATTGCGTATGATATGAAAAAATCGGGACATGTTCAATTGGCTGTGTTCGACATGTTGGGCAAGCGGATTCAGACATTGGTGGACGGATATCAGGAAGCCGGTTCCCACGAAACCGTTTTTGCCGCAACCGATTTGCCGTCAGGAATCTACTTTTACACACTAACGGTCAATGGATTTAAATCGACCCAGAAAATGATCCTAATGAAATAGTGTCAAATGACGCATCACGGTTAACTGAAGCAGAAAACGATACATCCCCGCGGGCCTTGTGCCTGCGGGATTTTTTTGGAAATAAATCGTGACGGGATTCTTTGGAATCCTTACTTTACTTAGCCCAGGATTCACCTTGGGGTGTTCAATTAAATTAAATCCGTATTTTTTTCTGTTTTTGCCCGAAGGTAAACCTCCGGGCTAATGCAAAGAAAGCATCCTGAAGGATGCTGATAGTTGGTGTCAAATCAATCAGGACAGGATTCTTTAGAATCCTTGCTTTTATTTAGCCCCAAGGTTCACCTTGGGGG
>BDTM01000012.1 GCA_002898015.1 bacterium BMS3Bbin03
AAAATGCAAAAATATTTTAAGAATATTTAAAAATAATTCTGTAACTTACATATATACAATATGTAAAGCCTAATTCCGTTTGTCCACTTTTATTTACAACTATTCTTGAAAAAATTTGATTTTAAAAATCTCAAAGGCTTTTCCACTATTCCTAACCATCCCAAAATTGTAGAATATTCCCCAAGATTGAAGAATAAACAACACTTCCTTATTTTTATGAATATCTGCCTAAAAGAATATGCATTAATAAATAAATAGTTATATCATTTTTTGTTTTGGCATAAATTTTGACTTTTATGGTCAACATTAAATTTATTTATGAACAAACAAAAGGAGATTTATTATGATTGCAAAACGCATTGTCAGTGCAGTGCTGGTTGTATTGTTTGCAGCGTCATTGGGATTCGCACAAGAAAAATCTCAGAAATCAAACGATGTACAGGCGAAAATGGGTGACTTCCCTGTTTGCAACATGAAAATGCCGTTATCAAAAGCGGCGGCGCAAATCACGTACAAGGGAAAGACCTATTACTTTTGCAGTCTATCTGAAAAAGCCAAATTTCAGAAAGACCCTGTGAAATATGTCTCCATGATGAAAGAAGGCAAAACGGAGCACAACATGATGGGGAGCTCGCAAAAATCCGGACAGATGCATGAGATGAAAAGTGTGACCAAACAATCCGTCAATCGTGTTATTGACCCCGTATGCGGTATGAAAATCAATCCGAAGACAGCTAAATTTAAAACATCTTACAAGGGGAAAACCTACTACTTTTGCGCAAAAGAAGATCTTACAAAATTCAAAAATAATCCCAAGAAATATATCAAATAGCCAAAAGGGGGCAGTCGGATCACCTTTGGTCTGGCTGCCCGATTAATTTTAATCCCCAACCCAGGCGAAAAAAAATGACAACAATAATGCGACGAAAAGCTGGTCTGCTGATTATGTTTATGGGAATTGTACCATTTGTTGCTGCGCAGGAGGGACCAAATTTGAAGCGTATTTCTCTCGAGCGATTTATCCAAATGGGATTGCAAAACAACCCGGGATTAAAATCCGCTAAATATTCTGTGGATGCCGGTCGGTCTAAAATTCCTCAGGCAGGGGCTCTCCCCGATCCCGTGCTAAGTGTAAATCTGATGAATTTGCCTGTGAACACGTTTGTGTTCGATCAAGAACCCATGACAGGGAAGCAGTTTGCCTTGATGCAAAAAATTCCGTTTTCCGGAAAATTGGGACTAAAGAAAGAAATCGCCAGGGAATCTTTCGAGAGACAGAAGTTTCGCTTGAAAGAATTGGAAAATCAGCTGAAGCTTGCCATTAAAAAAACGTATTTTAGCCTTTTTGCCGTCGATCAAACGCTTATTGTGACCGAGAAAAACGTGCAGCTTTTGCAGCAATTTGAGCAAATTGCCGAAACCCGGTACGCCGTTGGAAAGGGGCTTCAGCAAGATGTGTTGAAAGCCCAGGTGGAACGCTCAAAATTACTGGATCAAAAAATTAGCCTTCGGCAAAAACGGCGATCCCTTCAGGCGAAGCTGAATAGTCTGGTCAACCGTCCGGCGGGTAAGCCCATTGGCAAAATCCGATCGATCCGCATGGATTCGCTTTCGGAGAACCGTCAAAACCTGAAAAAGCTGGTCATTAAAAATCGTCCGTTTTTGAAAATGCTGAGGGCACAAATTCGACAATCCGGGGAAATGATACGACTGGCACGGAAGAATTTTCTGCCGGATTTCAGTCTGGGTATTGCCTACACTCAGCGGAATAGGCTCCGAAACGGAATGCCGGGCGTTGATTATGTTTCGGCAATGGTTTCGGTCAATCTGCCTGTTTATTTCCCCAAAAAACAATCAAAAAAATTAGAAGAAACAAGATTGCAAAAGCGGAGCATTGAAGAGAGTTATCAAAATGCCTTGAATAATATTGATTTTCAGATAGAAAATACGCTGGCACTGATGGAGAAAAACAAAAGACGATTGGCGCTTCTTAAAACCGGAATTATCCCGCAGGCGTCTCAATCCTTAAACGCCGCTTTAATGGGCTACCAGGTCGGGAAGGTCGATTTTTTAACACTGCTCAATAATCAGCGTACGCTCTTTTCATACGAAATCCAGTATGACCAGGTTTTGGCAGATTTCGAAAAAAATTTAGCTGAGCTGGAAGCGATTGTTGGGAAAAAACTTTTTTAAAGGAATTAAGGGATTAAGAAAAACAGGGGGTAAAATCCGCGAAAAATGAATGATGTGCGGCTTGTAAGGTCGTGCATTCGGATAGAAATGTGATTTGAAGGGTAACCAATGATACGAAAAACATACAGATATTTTTGGGGAGCTGCATTACTTTTTATTGGAATTGCCATCGGATGGGGCGCATTTGCTTTATTTCAACCCAAAAAAGTGTCTAAAATAACAAGCACCGTCGACCACAATCGCGCAAAAAAAGCCGCTCAACTCTACACTTGTCCAATGCACCCACAGGTGATTTCCAAAGAACCGGGGGAGTGCCCGATTTGCGGGATGACTCTGGTTCCCGTAAAAAAAGCAGAGACTACGGATACAAGTGAATCGACGGGAAAGATGCCGGTTGAAAAATCAAAAGCGAAGAAGAAGGGCAAAATTTTGTACTGGCAGGCGCCGATGGATCCCACCGAGGTTTATGACCATTCCGGAAAATCAAAAATGGGGATGGACCTGATTCCGGTTTACGAGGCAGATATAAAGGCCGGTAAAGGGGGAACGATCACGATTGATCCGGTAACCGTTCAAAATATGGGTGTACGGATGATGAAAGTGCGTCGAAAAGATTTTAGCCGGGAAGTCCGGACAATCGGGTCGGTTACTTACAACGAACAAAAAATAAGCATCGTGACAACTAAAATTTCCGGCTGGATTAAAAAGTTGTATGTCGATTACACAGGGAAATGGGTCAACTCCGGACAGCCGTTACTTGATATTTATTCGCCGGATTTGGTGGCCACACAACAGGAATATCTGCTTGCACTTAAGAATAAAAAATTGGTTGGCAACAGCCCGTTTACGGATATTTCAAGGGGCGCCGAAACTCTGTTAACAGCCACACGCCAGCGCCTGCGATTGTGGGATATTCCTGAAAGAGAAATTCAAGCCCTTGAAAAACGGGGGAAAATTTCACAAACCATGGCTCTTTTTGCGCCCCGAAGCGGTTTCGTCATTGAAAAGAAAGCGTTTCAGGGGGATTATGTTCGAGCCGGAATGCCCCTCTTCAAAATTGCCGATCTTTCTACGGTCTGGATTAATACGGCCATTTATGAAAATGATCTCCCCTGGATAAAAACCGGACTTCCGGTTCAAATTACCTTCGATTCATTTCCGGGGAAAGTTTATCATGGAAAGCTCTCCTATATTTATCCTTATTTAAATCAAAAAACGCGAAGTGTGAATGCCCGTGTGATTCTTTCCAACCCCGAATTTAAAATTAAGCCCAACATGTACGCCAATGTCACTCTCCACGGAAAAACGCGAAAAAATGCGATTGTGATTCCGACGGAGGCGGTCATTCGAGCGGGTGAACGAAATGTGGTGTTTGTTGTGTTGGGAGAGGGAAAATTTCAACCCAGAGATGTGGCATTAGGGGTCGAAAACAAGGATGAAGTTCAGGTTTTGTCCGGCCTTTTTGGAAATGAAGAGATTGTCACATCGGCGCAATTCATGCTCGATTCCGAAAGCCGGCTGCAGGAAGCGATTCAGAAAATGCTGGAAGTACAAAAGCAGGTGGAATGATACTATTTCCGGTTTCTCAATTCTTCCGTTTTATTGATTGATCCCCCAATTCATATGTTATTTACGGCACTGATTATTGTTTTGGAGTCTATATGCTTGAAAAAATTATTGAATATTCTGTTCGGAACCGGTTTCTGATTTTAATGTTTGCCGTAATCCTTGGTGCGGCGGGCCTGTACGCCCTGTTGAATACTCCGGTTGATGCCATTCCGGATCTCAGTGATGTGCAGGTGATTGTTTACACGAAATATCCGGGACAGGCACCCCAGGTTGTGGAAGATCAGGTGACCTATCCCCTGACCACGGCAATGATGGCTGTGCCGTATGCAAAGGTTGTCCGGGGCTACTCCTTTTTCGGAACCTCATTTGTGTACATTATTTTTAAGGATGGCACCGATCTGTACTGGGCCAGGAGCCGGGTACTGGAATACCTAAATACCGTTTCCAGTCGATTGCCCGCCGGCATCACGCCAACGCTTGGTCCGGATGGCACCGGTGTCGGCTGGATTTATGAGTATGTCCTGCAAAGCAAAAATCATGATTTAAGCCAGCTTCGCTCTATTCAGGATTGGTATATAAAGTACGAACTGACCAGTGTCCCCGGTGTGGCAGAAGTAGCCAGCGTGGGAGGATTTGTGAAACAGTATCAGGTGGAAGTGGATCCCAACAAACTTCTGGCGTATGGTATCCCTATCTCACGTGTGCGAATGGCGCTAAAGCGAAGCAACCGGGATGTGGGCGGCCGCCTGATTGAAATGGCTGAAACGGAGTTTATGGTTCGCGGATTGGGGTACATTCATTCCGTCGACGACATCCGGGCGATTTCATTGGGCGTGGATCGTTCCGGGAATCCGATTCAAATCAAAAATGTGGCTCATGTGAAGATCGGCCCGGAGCTCAGGCGTGGAATTGCCGATTGGAATGGCAAGGGTGAAGTTGTAGGCGGGGTGGTTGTGATGCGATACGGTGAAAATGCGTTGAAGACCATTAACCTGGTCAAAGCGAAACTAAAAGACCTCCGAAAAGGGCTTCCGGAAGGGGTCACTATTCACTCCGCGTATGACCGGTCCTCTCTGATTTATCGTGCCATTGAAACACTGAAAGGGAAATTAGTCGAGGAAAGCATTGTTGTCGCAGTAGTCAGCATTCTTTTTCTGCTCCATTTTCAAAGCGCTCTGGTGGCGATTATTACGATTCCAATGGGTATTCTGCTTGCGTTTTTGGTGATGTTTTTGCAGGGGTTAAATGCCAATATTATGTCGCTGGGGGGGATTGCCATTGCCATTGGCGCCATGATCGATGCGGCCATTGTGATGATAGAAAATGCCCATAAACATTTGGAACTGCAGGATGGAAAAAAGGAACATTGGCAATTAATCGTCGATGCCTCAAAAGAGGTGGGGCCGGCGCTGTTCTTTTCGCTATTGATCATTACGATTTCATTTTTGCCGGTGTTTGCACTTCAGGCTCAGGAAGGCCGATTGTTTAAGCCTCTTGCTTACACGAAAACCTATTCCATGGCGGCAGCGGCTCTTTTGTCGATTACGCTTGTACCCGTTCTGATGGGATACCTCATTAATAATAAGATTATCCCCGAACACAAAAACCCGATTAATGTCTTCCTGATTAAAATTTATCATCCTGTGATTGAATTTGTGCTGCGCTTCAAGGTGTGGGCCATCCTGATTGCAGTTTTTATTTTGTTGGCGACAATTTTTCCGTACAGCCGGATTGGATCGGAATTTATGCCGCCGCTTAACGAGGGAGATTTGCTGTACATGCCGACCACTGATCCCGGAATTAGTATTACTAAAGCCAGAGAATTATTGCAGCAAACCGATAAAATCATCAAAAGCTTTCCCGAAGTGGAGCATGTATTTGGAAAAATCGGTCGGGCTGAAACAGCGACCGATCCGGCTCCGCTGTCGATGATTGAGACGACGATCACCCTGAAACCAAAAGACCGGTGGCGGCCCGGCATGACCATGAAGAAATTAGTGAACGCATTGGACAGCGCGATTCAATTTCCAGGGCTCACCAATGCCTGGACAATGCCCATTAAAACACGTATTGACATGCTTTCTACAGGCATAAAAACTCCCGTGGGGGTGAAAATTTTAGGCAGCGATTTGACCGTGCTCTCCAAATTGGGACAGCAGATTTCCCAGGTGCTGCGGCAGGTGCCCGGAACTGTGAGCGTGTTTTCGGATAAAACCGTCGGCGGCAATTACCTGGATTTTGAAATTAATCGGGAAGTCATCGGACGTTACGGATTGACGGTGGGCGATGTACAGGATGTAATTATGTCGACGATTGGCGGAATGAATGTGACCCACACGGTCGAGGGACTGGCGCGTTATCCGGTGAATGTACGTTACAATCGCGATTTTCGAGAGAATCTTCCCGCCTTGCAGCAGATCCTCATTTCCACCCCCTCGGGGGCACAGATTCCCATTTCGGAAGTGGCCAACATTCGGATTCACAAAGGTCCGCCCATGATCAAGAGCGAAAATTCAAAGCGGACAGCCTGGCTTTATGTGGACATTCGCGGCGTCGATGTGGGATCTTATGTCAAGAAAGCGCGCCGGATTGTGGAAGAAAAGATTGGTTTCCCCGCCGGCTACAGCATCGTCTGGAGCGGCCAGTTTGAATACATGAAACGTGCCGAAGCCCGGCTGAAAATTGTGATTCCGATTGCGTTGGTTATTATTTTCCTGCTGCTTTATTTAAATTTTCGTAATGTGATTGAGAGTTTGATCATCATGTTATCGCTTCCATTTGCTATTGCGGGGGGCGTCTGGTTTACGTATATTTTAGGATACAATATGAGTGTGGCCGTCGGTATTGGCTTCATTGCGCTGGCGGGGGTTGCCGCGGAAACGGGGGTGATAATGTTGATTTACCTGGACCAGGCGTACAATCAGCGGAAAGTACTGGGAAACATGAATGTTCCCGGGGATTTACATTCGGCAATTGTGGATGGCGCCGTCAAACGCGTGCGCCCCAAGATGATGACCGTCTCTGCAATCATATTTGGTCTTTTGCCAATTTTGTGGGGAACCGGAGCCGGCTCTCAGGTGATGAAACGCATTGCTGCACCGATGGTTGGCGGAATGATCACATCGACACTGCTCACGTTGTTTGTGATTCCTGTTCTGTATGAATACTGGAAGCGGCGGGAAATGAAAAATTCGAGCCGGTAAAAGAGGCGGAAAGTTAATTTAAAATCGATTAGGAGGGAGTAAAATGGATAAGTATGTTTGCAGTATATGCGGTTATGTTTATGATCCTGAAAAAGGCGATCCAGACGCGGAAATAAAACCTGGAACAATGTTTGAGGATTTGCCTGATGACTGGGTATGCCCGATATGCAGCGCGTCAAAAGATGAATTTGAAAAGGAAGAATAGGCATAAAGCGGGCTTTGCGCCTGCGATTCCTTTTTATGGGTTCAGGAAGAACTTTTCAGAGGGTTTGAGCGTAAAAAAATTGTGATAATTTCGCAGTCGGCTGTTTTTTATAAAATCTGCATTGCACTCATTTCACCTGAATATCGGATTGTTAAAAACCCTGTGAGGAGGTGGAAAAGTGAATAGAATTTATTATCACTTTTTTGAAATCGCTGAAAGATATAAAAACATCCGCACAACGGATATCGAGCCTGTTCTTTTCGTCCAGAAACAGTTAAAGAATTTTGAAAAGATTGTTGCGGCAGAGATTGGCTGCGGCGTTGGACGTTATGGTCTTCAGTTGGTCAATTTGTTTCAGAAAAAACTCACCCTTTATTTTGTTGATTTTAGCCCGCAAATGCTAAAAGAATTGATCAGGAATATTCCGGTTCATTCCCTTTCAAAAGTCCATGTTTTAAGAGCGTCTGCCGAACACTTACCCTTTCATTCAAAAATGTTAACCGCATTATTTGCTTTTAATGCCGTCCATCATTTTCATTTATCGGATTTTGTTCGGGAGGCCGAACGGACCGTTCAGGAGAATGGATTTATCTTTATTTACACACGATTACGAAGTCAGAACAGGCGCAATATTTGGGGGGAATTTTTTCCGGAATTTTATGAACGGGAAACCCGGCTTTATGAATTAGACGATTTCATTCGGGAATTTAAAACGCATCATCTGCTTAATTTGGCGGCGATTAAATATTTTAAATACGATCGAACCGCTTCTATCAATTGGCTTGTAAACCGGGCAGTAAACCATCATTATTCCACTTTTTCTTTGTATGAGCCGGACGAATTCGAAGAGGCACTCCGAAAGTTTAAAAAAAATTTACTTCGGCATTTTGATAATCCGAATAAAATATCGTGGGTTGATGAAAATGTACTATTTGTTCTTAAGAAAATCGTTTATAATTAACCGGGGAAAAACCGGTGCAAGCCTATTAACGATTTTTGTAATGATTTAGCCACAATGACATTAGAATGCGTCCTGCCTTCTTTAATTTGTGATCATTTGTGAAAATTCGTGGGTCTCTCTTTTTTTATTTAGCAGCGATTCGGCCACGAAGTAAAAAATTGAATTAGAATCTTTATTTTAGGATATTAGCGCCCTCGAGATTTGGTGGCGACTCTGTACCTAATACCTCACTTATGGGTGGATACGTTTATTTTAAGAACAAAGATGCACCTGATGGTGAACCATCAGGCTAAAAATGGGAAGCGCCCTAAAGGACGCTGACACAGCAGGACGCTTCAGCATCCTTTCTATTCACAGCCCCGCGGTTTACCACGGGCAACCAAAGCCCATAGCCGGCACAATTGTTTGGAAATACAGGTTCGACCGCGGTTACCTGCTGTCTCGATAAGTGTTTTTATCTATGCGGGTTCTTTCACGCCATTCTCTCGCTTTAATGGCGTTATTAATCTTTCCATACAGGAAAGATTAAAAATTTATTTGTGAGATGTCAGTCTTTTTTTGCAGCCCACCCATAAGTGATGATTTAACCCCGGTACGCGTGAGGGTGCCTCCGCCGCATCGCCTCCGGCTTCATACCTGCGACAAATTTACCGATTCCAATGAAATTCCAAAAAAGCACTTGTAAAAATGCACTAAATTTATTAGAATTAATATGGATTTTTTACAAGAGCAAAAGAATCTTTAAAACACATTAAAGTTTAAAAAAGGAGTTTTTAAATGTATCAGAATTTAAAAAATAGTTTTGGCGCGAAGGCCGCGCTGAAAGTGGGTGCCCAATCTTATACTTATTTTAGCCTTGAAAAATTGGAGAAGGATGGATTGGTCAACCTTTCCCGGAAACCGTTTTCCATCCGGGTTTTGTTGGAAAATGTGCTGCGGAATGAAGATGGCCGGCTTGTAACCGAAGACGACGTGAAGAAACTAATCGCTTACGATGCCAAAAGTGTGGAACCCAAAGAAATCCCCTACATGCCGGCACGGGTTATTTTACAGGATTTTACAGGTGTTCCTGCGGTTGTGGACCTGGCCGCCATGCGGGATGCCATGAATCACTTCAAAGGGGATCCAGCCAAAATCAACCCGATTGTTCGCTCGGATCTGGTCATTGATCATTCCGTTCAAGTGGACAAGTTTGGCACGCCGGAGGCTTTCTTTTTTAATGCGGAAAAAGAATTTGAGCGCAACCGGGAACGCTACACCCTTTTGCGCTGGGCACAAAAGGGTTTCAAAAACTTTAGCGTGATTCCACCGGACACGGGCATTATTCATCAGATTAACCTGGAGTATTTTGCAAAAGTTGTCATGACCCGCCCCGTGAATGGTGAAATAATGGCCTACCCGGATACGGTGGTGGGAACCGATTCTCATACCACAATGATTAACGGCCTGAGTGTGCTGGGCTGGGGCGTTGGCGGAATCGAAGCCGAAGCCGTCATGTTGGGACAGCCTTATTACATGCTGATCCCGGAGGTTGTGGGAATGAAACTTTTTGGAGAGCTTCCGGAGGGTGCTACCGCCACTGATTTGGTTCTAACCGTAACAGAAATACTGCGGAAAAGAGGCGTGGTCGGCAAGTTTGTAGAATATTTTGGCCCCGGACTGGAAAAACTGAATCTGGCGGATCGGGCGATATTGAGCAACATGTCGCCGGAGTACGGCGCCACAATGGGATTTTTCCCCGTTGATGAAGCCACACTTCAGTATCTGCGTTTAACCGGACGCCCCGAAGAGCTGGTGCAATTGGTGGAAACCTACACCAAAGAGCAGGGCTTGTTCCGCACAAAAGAGACGCCGGAGCCTGATTACACCGATATTTTGGAATTGGATATGGGTACGGTTGAGCCCAGTGTGGCCGGTCCCAAGCGTCCGCAAGATCGTATTCGGCTGAAAGAAATTCAACTAAAATTTCATGAGACATTGAAGGCTCCCGTAAAAGAGCGTGGTTTTGCTCTATCCGAAGGAGAACTGAAAAAATCCGTTTCGGTCGCCATGGAGGGTGAAACGGTCGAATTGAAAAACGGCTCTGTGGTCATCGCGGCCATCACCAGCTGCACGAATACATCCAATCCATCCGTGGTTATTGCCGCGGGGTTGATGGCGAAAAAAGCGGTAGAAAAAGGATTACAGACCAAAACCTGGGTAAAAACGAGTCTGGCACCCGGTTCCCGTGTGGTGACGGATTATCTCAAGGAAGCGGGATTAATGCCGTATCTGGAATCTCTGCGGTTCAATCTGGTCGGTTATGGCTGCACAACCTGCATCGGGAACAGCGGTCCGCTGCCGGAAGCCGTGGAAGAGGGCATTAAGAAGGCTGACCTGGTCGCCTGTTCGGTGCTGAGCGGAAACAGGAATTTTGAGGGGCGGGTTCATGCGGCTGTAAAAGCAAATTATCTGGCATCTCCGCCATTGGTTGTGGCGTATGCTCTTGCCGGAAGAATTGACATTGATTTTGAGAATGAACCGCTCGGTTACGGCAAAACCGGAAATCCCGTGTATCTGAGAGATATCTGGCCGTCTCAAAAAGAAATTTTCAATGCGACGGAGACCGCCATCAAACCGGAAATGTTCAAAAAGGAATATGCGGCTGCGTACGAAGGAAGTGCACACTGGAAGGATTTGCCCCTGTTGGAAGGTGAAATATACCGGTGGGATGAAAAATCAACCTACATTAAAAATCCGCCGTTTTTCGAAGAGATGCCGCTCGAAGTGCCTCCTTTAAAGAACATCCGGGAGGCCCGTGTGTTGGTTCTGCTCGGTGATTCGGTGACGACAGATCACATTTCGCCTGCAGGAGCTATTCCGCCGGAGGGCCCCGCCGGAAAATATTTGATCAAACGGGGTGTTCAGCCGAAGGATTTCAATTCATTCGGCTCCCGCCGGGGCAATCATGACGTTATGATAAGGGGGACGTTCGCTAATATTCGGATAAAAAATCAACTGGTGCCCGGCACGGAAGGCGGTTGGACAATTTATCTTCCGACCGGTGAAAAAATGTTCATTTACGATGCGGCAATGAAGTACAAAGAAGACGGAACGCCGCTTCTGGTGATTGGCGGAAAAGAGTACGGCACCGGCAGTTCCCGCGACTGGGCTGCAAAGGGAACCGCGCTTTTAGGTGTGAAAGCCGTTCTGGCAGAGAGTTTCGAGAGAATTCACAGAAGCAACTTGATTGGCATGGGTGTACTGCCGCTGCAATTTAAAAAGGGTGAAAATAAAGATTCTCTCGGCCTGACCGGTAAAGAAGTGTACAGCATCACAGGAATTTCCGATGGTCTAAAACCCGGTCAGAATGTGTCTGTTCAGGCCAAAGCCGAAGACGGAAGCATGAAGACTTTCAAAGCTCTGGTTCGCCTGGACACGCCTGTCGAGGTCGACTATTATCAGAATGGCGGTATCCTGCAGACGGTTCTCCGCAATTTATTAAAAAATCAAAAGTAATTGCAGCGATTTTTTTGGCGGGAACAATGTTTGGTTTTTTTAAATTAAATGTAGTAATGAAAAATAGCGCACTAACTCTTATAGCAGTTAATGTCAAATCTAAAAATCCGAATGTCAAATGAAGCTCAAAATTCAAATGCAAACCGGAAATAGGATTTAGAGGAATTGGGTCATTTGTATTTTATTTGACATTGGCGCTTTTGAATTTGGCGGAGCTCTCCACCGCAGGCGGATTAAAAGATTTGGCTTATGACCTTAGTGACTTTGGAACTTTGCAGTAACCCTATGCCTGAATGGTACGGTAGAGTTTAAAATATGATTGAGTGACAATTCCGGAGGTTAGTTTTTTATGAAATTACGATATATTTTCGGTTGTGTGTTTCTGCTTTTCCTGATTGCCCTTGCAGGTTGCTCTAAAAAGGAGAACATCTCTCAAAAAATAACCGATAAAACCGTGATTGCAACGGTTGACAATAAAGACATTACGGTTCACGATTTTAAGATCTCTTATGAACTGTTTCCGTATCCGCTGCGGCCAAAGAGGGGCTTTGCCTCCAAGAAGGGCCAGCTCGATCATATCATCCAGCGTATTCTATTTGCCCGTGAAGCCGAAAAGGAGGGGCTGGCCTCAGACCCGAAAGTTCGGAAATATATTGAGTATTACCGAAAACAGGCTGCCGTCAAAGAATTGTATCGAAAAGAAATTTACGATAATGTGTCCGTTTCGAAGGAAGAAGTTCGGCAGGCTTACCGGAAAAGTCTGGTTAAATATCATGTCAGGCATCTTTACGCCAAAACATATAAAGAGGCCAAGGCCATGCTCGATCGTCTTGAAAACGGGGAAGATTGGGACACCATTGCGCGTGAAACCTTTCGGAATGAAAAATTGGCAAAAAACGGCGGCGACCTTGGCTGGGTCTCCTGGGGGGATATGGATGAAAATCTTGAAAATGCCATGTATCATTTGAAGCCGGATGAGATTTCGGAGCCGATCCGGTCAAAATGGGGGTATCATATTCTTGAGGTGCTGAACATTCGGAAAGAGGTGATTCCGACAGAATATGATTTTCAAACGCATAAAAAGGATTATATCCATAAAATCCGCCTTCGAAAAGAGCAGAAATTAGCTTCAAAATATGTGAAAAAGATTATGGAGCCCAAACAGGTTGTTCTTAAGGGAAAAGCCTTTTATTATTTAAATCATCAATTCAAACAGATTTTCGGAGAAAATCCCCGAAAGCTGCCGCCCTATATGCCGAATGTGTTCGATCAGGAAATCAATAAGCTTCATTCCAATTTGCAAAATCATCTAAGCGACAAGCTCCTTACCTTTAAAGGAGGCTATTGGACAATAGGTGATTTCTTGCAGCGATTGAAGGACATCCCCGTCATGAATCGTCCGGTTTATAAAAGTCCCAAAAAATTGTACAACGACATCGGTGTGATGATCCGCAATGCGACGCTGGCAAAGATTGCTTTAAAACGCGGATTGGATCGCCGGCCGGAAGCCAGAAAGGAATTTGAAGAAAAGCGTGACGATGTGTTGTACAGCAAGATGATGATGGTTCTGCTGGATACGGTAACCGTGACCGATGAAGATGTTCGTGCCTATTATAAATCACATCCGGACGAATTTGTTGACCCCGCAAAAGTCGATATTCGTGAAATACTGGTTCGTTATAAAAAACAGGCCGACGCACTCCTGAGGCGTGTTGGGAATGGGGAAAATATGGCCGGTCTGGCTCGAAAGTATTCCATTCGCACTTGGGCAGCCAAAAAAGGAGGGGAGTTTGGCTATTTTCGGAAAAGCGGCCACGGCAAAATCGGCGAAATTGCGTTCAGGCTTAAAGTGGGGGATTTGTACGGGCCGTTGGAAATTTCGGGCGGCCCGCCTCACGGAGGGTATTCCATTTTCCGGGTCATCGGAAAAAAATCGGCGAAAATAATCCCGCTCGATCAGGTGGAGAAAAATCTTAAACAACGCCTGTTGCAGGAACGGCGAATGGCTGTTTTAAATCGGTTTACGCAGAAAATGAAGCGTAAATTCTATGTTAAAGCGAATTATAAAGCATTAAAAGAAGTGAAAACAATTGATGATAAAGGCAATATGCCGTTGTTTGTAATGCCGGTTCACAATTTTTGATTCCGGTGATTGGCTGAACCGCCGCTTCTGGAAGTAAATTTCCCAACTCCCTTAAATCTGACCGAATTTCAGACAGATGCGGCGTCTGTTTCCTTCCGCATGTTTGTCTCATTCTTGAGAAATCTTCAAGAACAAAATTGTAATTTTCTAATTCCAAAATAAACAATTAGAAAGAAGTGTTCGACTTCGAAACACTCTACATCAATGTAAAACACTTTCTGCTTTTTTTGCGGCATATTGTTTGCAACCTTCAGGTAACGAATGTGCCAATCCGGATTTTATTGAAAGGATGTAAACGCAATGAAGCAGGTTTTAATTGCGGATGATGAAGAAGATTTGACCTGGAGCATTTCCAGAAGCCTCACACGCGACCAGAAAGATATTCATGTGATCTGCGTAAATTCCGGAGATGAAGCCCTGAATGTGATTCAACAACAGCCCATCGATTTGTTGGTGACGGACCTGCACATGCCGGGTGCCAGCGGACTGGAGCTGATGGATGTGATTCTCAATCATCATCGGGATGTGAAGGTGATTGTCATGACAGCCTATGGTTCCTCGGAGATTAAAGAGGAGGTCAGCGAAAAGGGCGGGCTTCATTATATTGAGAAACCATTTGAAATAACCGAATTAAAACAAATGATTTATAATATTCTGTCCGAAAAAAACAATGCGACATCCTTAACCTTCACACCGGTTGGCCGGCGAATTTATGAAATCAGCCAGCTTAGACTGCCGAGTCAGAATTACTTTATGCTGGAAGTCTTCAACAAAGATAAAACGGGCAATGTCTATTTCTCCGGGAACACAATCATCCATGCGAAATGCGGACGATTGAAGGGGTGGAAGGCGGTTCAGGAGATCTCTTCCTGGCAGTCGTGTGTGTTTAAAGTAAATTCAAATATGAAACCCTGTAAGCAAACCATTTTTCCTTCTTCTGTGAAAGCCTTGGAAATCCGGACAAAAGAAAACACTCAAAAGAAAGCATAATTAAATCCTTTGAAAATGATCTATGCCCAAAATTTTTGCTATGGTTTTTTTGTAAGTATGTCGATAAAAATATTGAATGGTGCAGAAGGCTTGTGAAAACAATGAGGAAAGGAAAGGGTTTATGGGAGAGGTTATATCCATAGCCAGTCAAAAAGGGGGCGTTGGGAAAACGACGACGGCGGTGAATTTGGGGGCATCGTTTGCATCGATGGGCCATAAGGTTCTTCTCGTGGATGTCGATCCGCAGGGTGGAATTGCGGCAAGTTTCGGTTTGAGCCGATACGATATAAAGGCCGGCACTCTGGAACTATTCACACAATCTGTGGACGTGCGGGAGGCCATCCATGAAACCGAAATTGAAAATCTGGATGTCATTCCCTGCAATGTGTGGTCTGATGAGGAAGAAAAGCGCCGTTTAATCGGCTCGGCGGCTGAATCGCGATTAAAAGGCGCCTTAAAAAGCATCAAAAATGCGTACGATTTTATTATCACGGATTGTCCGCCGTCACTTGGGAATTTGACTTACAATGCTTTGATTGCATCCGACTCCATTATTGTTCCGATTCAGTGTGAATATTACGCCCTGAAAGCGCTGGGCCGATTTTTAAAAATGACCCGGGCAGTGAAGGAAGAACATAATCCGCTGCTGCGGTACAGAGGATTTTTGCTGACAATGGTTGATATGCGGAGCAATTTAACCAAACGTGTGATTGAAAAGGTCAAATACACCTTAAAGGGAATGGTGTTCGATACGTACATCCCGAGAAATGTCCGGTTAGCAGAAGTACCCTATTATGGTCAGCCGGCGCTTGTATTCGATCCCAGGAGTAAAGGCGCAAAAGCTTATCTGGAACTGGCAAAAGAAATTCTTGTGCAGGATTCGCAATTGCAAACGCGCGAAGTGGCATAAATCTTGCAATTTATTATAGTATTTCCTGAAAAACTGAAGGAGCCATGTCACAATGAGACCTAAAAAGTCAAATGGAAGCTATTGGATGGTGTTAGCGGTTACGGGGCTGGTATTGGGAATGTCGGCGGCTGGTTTCACATTTCGATATTATGATTTTGATAGATCGAATCGTCAAGTCGAAAACATAGAAAAAATAGTCAATGACCTTCGAGCTGCCATGAATGTGGACGCCGTGCGGCAGACGAATATTCAAAAGGTCATGAAGTTAATCAGGCAATACAACCCAAAGATGCCGTCGAATATAAGGTACGATATTGCCAATGAAATCTATGAAATGAGTATCAAATACTCAAATTTGGATGTCGATTTAATTTGTGCGACAATCACCCATGAAAGCGCAAAGACCTGGGATCCCAAAGTGACATCGCCTGTGGGTGCAATGGGACTGATGCAGATTATGCCGGGCACGGGCATGTTTTTATCGGAATTTGAAGGGATCGCCTGGATCA
>BDTM01000013.1 GCA_002898015.1 bacterium BMS3Bbin03
CGAAGAAGCTTTTGCTGCTGAAATAATGATAGTGATGGAAGACGGGGCGAGGGAGCCCCGTCTTTCAATACCAAATTATTCATCTTTTTTAAAAAAATCCTTGACATTTTGTTTTTTTTTACATTGAGGTGTCATTTCAAGTGAAATTGGGCTCCTGTTCCAATTGCGCCAGATATTCTCGCATTGCTGAGACGACGACCTGCTCTTGAACGTTTAAAAAAACGACCACCTAAACCCAATTTCTCTTCTTTCTGATTAATTTGATTGAGCTTCACATTTACGCGAATCATCCATGTGTGGGGTGCAGCCGGGGATGCCGGGGTGATGATTCATCGGATGGAGGGAGCCACCGATGATGTTTTGTTTGGTGAGTAATCACAAAAAGAGAATTTTCAAAGAGAAACCCGAATTGGGCCTACAATTGGAGTGCGCCTGGTTCGGGTTTTTGGTGTTTAAATTTCATAGTAAAAAGTTATTTTTATTGAGAAAAATAATAATTGTAGATAATCTATAAAGGGACAATGATGAAGAGATATCAAATGTATTTCTGGGCCATTTTTTTCATCTTCAGCATGGCGGGATGTGAAAGGGTAAAAACGCCACTGGAACCCTTCAAAAAAGCCGTTCCTGCTCACGAGGGGGAATTAAATCTCGTTTTTCAGATTGAGGATAAAGAATTCCGAACGATCGGATACGATACATTATTGCTTAAAGAAGGCGAAAACGCGGTGACACTGGACAGCGCGGTTACATTAACTATTCCTTCTTTTAAAAATATGACTATCTATTTTGAGGGAGATTTTCAGGGGGTTGAAAGTCAGGTAATAGTCTGTTATGAATATCTAATGCCGGCTACGCCCGTGGTTCCAAGCCGCTACATTATGGAGGCACTTCAGATCAGGGACAAGGAATTTACAACCTTTGCTCCTCTGGTAGGGTACCACGGCACGTCACCTCAAAACATAAAGCTCTATATATTTGTGCCCGATTCGGATAATAACAATTCGGGGACCGGGGAGATCAGTTTTGACAGCGATCAATTTCATAAGCGGCTTGCCATAGATGCCGCCAAAAACACCATTGATTATCACCAAAAGGCTGTATCCAGATATTTTCATAAAGATGGACCTACAAGCGGCTTTGAGGTTTGGAAGGACTATTTGTACGCCTTTAGAAATCCTCACTGCTATGTTTTATACTTGTTTCCTGTGATTTCTTATAAGGACGAGATCTCCTATCTTATAGATTCACTTCCGGGCTCTGCAACAGTAGGTGCCTTGTTGCGCAGTGGAAATATCTATGCTTTTTTAATTAAAATGTAATAATTCGAAAAACGGAGGAAATATCAGATGAAGTATGTATGGATAATTGCAGGTTTTGTTCTTTTAGTATTTTTACAAATAATTACCATGGGCACGGGGAATAGACTCAATGCAGAGATATCAAACAACCAGTACGAAACGCCGGCCGATACAGTTCATTGTAAACTGCTCTATCAAACCACTGCCGTCAAGGAAATACAAAATGGGGAAATAGCCTATGGAAAACGGGATGGCATTTCGGAGGTAGGATGCGACTACTATAAAAACGTCGATGTCCTGGATATCGAAAGAACTGCTTTGAAGTGGGATATATCAAGGATTCCTCTTTATCCAAATATAAAAATTGTGAGCGCTGATTTTAAATTTAATAGCGGAATATTTCAGGATATTTGGACCCTGAACAATCAAATGATGGACAGGCGATTTGGAGTGATTGTGGCGATGGTGAAATTTATCGTCAGCGTACATTGGATACACTTGCCAGTAAATATCCAATCGATTTTAATATTGATGAAGGCGGCTTTTTGCAAGAAATCAAAAACAGACTTGGCAACTGGAATTTTATATGCGGAGGCTTTCAGGCTGATCCGGAAGATACAACCCACGGATATGCCTGGGTTAACCCGAGTGAAAAAATGGTTGTTTCTTACAGTCTTCTAATTACGACATCAGGTACACTTCAAAATGACGAATCATGGATAAAAACGGTAAACCTTACCGGCGATGTTTATGTGCCGGATGGAGTGACTCTTACGTTTGAAGATGGAGTTATTGTAAATTTAAATGGTCATAAAATCATAAAAAATTGGGCAGGCAGTATTGTGTTTAATGGGAACATGACCATAAACCCGGATATTCGCTTAATGCGTTCAGGAGAAATTATGGGTTTCTATTCATCAACACAACAGGCTCTGGGAGATGCTCATTCAACAGATGAGATTGATTTAGCAAGTAATATTTCATGGCTGCAGAACATGACGATTACGTCGGATATAAGAGTGATGTCCGGTGGTACATTGAATATTGCCGGTGGGAAAATAATCAATTTCGCTAGTAATCGAAAACTAATTATAAATGGACGCCTGACCACATTAAGTAGTGTCGGTAATGAAGTTATATTTACATCTTCAATCTCCAGTCCGGGCAGTTGGGCCGGCATATGGATGGAAGGAGGGCAATTCTCTGGTCATTTTGAGCATAATATTGTTCAATATGCAACCTATGGCTTAAAATTTCATCGGGTTCCGGGGGAACAATTCAAAACTGTACCATTCAACATAATAACTGGGGGATCTATCTTTATAATTCGGGGGTCACCTATATTGAGGATAATATCATCAAAAATAACTCACAGGCGGGGATCACATCTTATTATGGTGAGGTTAATATCTGTAATAACACCTCTATTCAAAACCCGGGTGCCGATGCCCTTCAATTTCAAAATACAAGTCCCGATATCTATGGCAATATGATTACAGGAAATTACCGAGGCGTTGTAACTTCCGGAAGTACTGTAGATATGGGATATGATTGCAATCACGGAGGCTACAATAGCATTTACAATAATTCAAGTTATGAAATTTATGAAAGTAATGGATTAATTTACGCACAAAATAATTGGTGGGGATTTCCTGGAATTCCTTGGGGCGATTTTTATCAGGGTGGCACTATATTGTGCTGGTGCTATTTGAATAGTAACCCAAATTTAAGTAAACCAATGGGAGATTTCCCAAATAAAACTGCCTATTATCCCGAAATTAAACAGCTAATCTATGGCATAAATCTGCGAAAAGAAGGTAATTACGTATCGGCCTATAATCTTATGAAAAATCTTTTTTCAGAATACTACAATTCGATTTATGCTCCATATATTTTAATGGAAATACATAAAACATATTGGAAAGCAAAAGTAGCGAATTCAATTATCAAAGAATCCAGTTATTTAAACTACTTATCTTCAATTGAAACGGAATATGGTCTTGCAAGCCAAAAATTCAATAATGAAGCATATGCGAAGGCATTGCAATTAGAGGCTTCCGAGCTTATTCGCACAAGACATTGGATTGCAGCCAAGGAGAAGTTAACCCAAATAAAGGAGACTTTCTCAAATAGTGCTGCCGAAGAAGAGGCCTTATTTGACTTGATTATGGTTTATTCAGAAGGTTTCAATAACGAGGAGACTGCACATTCAATGTTGGCTTTATTAGAAGGAAAATATCCGGAAAGTATTTTTATTCTTCATGGAAAAGTGGCTGTTGGAGAAGCTTTGACATCTAAACAATTGAGACGTCATTGGCAGCCATTCAGCAAGGGTTTTTGGGTTGAAATGCCTATTGTTGAGAATTTTACTCTATTCTCAGCTTACCCCAACCCCTTCAACCCAACCACAACGATTGTATACCAGTTGCCTCAAACGGCCTATGTGACAGTAGCCATTTACGATGTGCGGGGCAGACTGGTAGAAACGCTGGTGAATGGTGAGAAAGCAGCAGGTCAGTATTCGGTGCAGTGGCATGCCGAGGGTGTTCCCAGCGGCGTCTATTTCTACCGTATTCACGCCGGAAAATTTACGGCCACGAAGAAGCTATTGCTGTTGAAGTAATGTTGCGGTAATGCAGGCTAACAAATCTCCTCCACCCAACAGGATGTTTCGTAAATTGGTAAAGGGGAATTAGGTATAATTCGCGCATTCGCGGCTGATTTTTTTGTGTGTTTTGCAGGGCAGAGTACCCCCCCCGGCCCTCCCCTTTTTGGCAAAGGGGAGGGTGCCAGGGTCGAAGGTTGGGGATAAGATACAGAGATTTCTCAACTTTCAGACGATGCCCGAATTTTCTTGGCGGGCTTAGCGGTTAAATTTTTTCGTCTTTTTTGTGTATTTTGTGGATTTGGCGGGCTGAGAAGAATCCCCTCTTGAGAGGGGATTTGAGTTGGTTGAAAATAGAAAAATTGTTTAAAAATTGGTGTGTTTCTTTGACGGCACTGCTTTACCTTTTCGTCTTTTTTGTGTGTTTGGCGGGGCTTATTTTTAATTTTATGTAACAATTCCATTTTTTCAAAAAAATGCTTGACATCTCGTTTTTTTTTATATATTCTCATTGTCAGTATTATTGGGGTTGGGTTCTTGATCTGATTGAAAGAATTTTCCTTCCATATTCGACCTGAAAACCTGTTGCTGAATTGCTGAAATTGACCACCTACTGAGCCCTAATCCTCTTCTTTTCCATTAATCTGCTGTTGGTACTTATTCCTGACGAATCATCTGTGTTTGGGATGCTGCCGGGGATGCCGGGGTGATGATTCATCGATTGGAGGGAGCCGTCGATGATGTTTTGTTTGGTACGGAATAATAAAAACGGAATTTTTATGAGCAAAAAAAACCGAGTTGGGCCAAGTGGCGATGTGCGCGAATTATTTATCTGCAAAACTAAAACTCAGTTCCTATTTTATTGTACGTGCAAGTAATTATTCCATGGTGGATGTGGAATAAAAAAGCAAATCTAAAGCGGGTCATTTCTTTCCACCGATCGCTTAATATTTCTGTCTTTCCTTTGCGGCTGAATCATTAATTCATTTTTTGAATCTTCATTTGCAATCTTTTTTAACCAAAATTTTATCGATATCGTTGTCCGGCATTTTTTCTTGGATTTTTGACCTATTTTGTTTTAATTTGAAAGGTTAACGGTCACTTTTGGCAGGGCAGTTCATTCTGTCCGGAAGCTTTCAATCTCCCGGAATAATTTTAGGGTTTACCGCTGCGAGGCTGTACCAATGCGTTGTTTTGATGACGAAAATAATTGAAAAGGATCATTTCCGGAAACCATGAAAAATCTTCATATCCCGTTTTTAATCAAAAATCAGCTCCCTGTGATTGAAAAAGATAATCTTTACTTCGATCTGGAAGAAGCCTGTAAATCCCATCAGTGTCCTGTTTGCCTGTTACTGGGGAAACGGGAAAAACGGTATATCGATTCCATTTTTTATGAAAACGTGAATGACCCCGGCCTTCGAAACAAGTTTCGGCGCGCCGGCGGACTTTGCAAATCGCACACAAAATTATTCCTGGAAATCGGCGATATGCTGGGACTGACGATTATCGCTAAAGATTTGCTCCTGCAGTTTATTGAAAATCCAAAAGCGGCGGCAGGCGCCGCCGAATGTCCTCTTTGTTTGGATTACCGGGAAAGTGAACGGCGAATGATTCGGGCATTTGCCCGCGATCTTACTATTGAAGAGTTTTGGAAAGCTCTGGACAAAAGTGTTGGGTTGTGCAGAGAGCATTTCAGAGCTATTCTGGAAATCCTGTCTTCAAAAACACTTCAAACAAGACTGATCGCGTTTGAGAAAGAGAAGCTTCAAACGCAGCTCGTGCACCTGAATTCTTTCATTCGTAAAAATGATTATCGATTTCAGGAGGAAAAAATCACGGCGGAAGAGAGCCGGGCCATTCGACTGGTGTGGCGGTTTTTAAGAAAGGAGAAACCACAGCGGTAACATCCGGCAAACTTCGCTGATTTTAGCGGATCATTCCTGTTTCTAACTTCTGCCGCTGCTGATTTTGCAATCACAAATAGGCTGTACTTCTAAAAAAATAATCGGTGGTTCTGAATGGAAAATGAAAATACACTTCTTAATCAGGCGCAAAAAAACAGTGTGAGTATTGCTTTACGGCTTTTGGAAGAAAACATCTTCCGGATCCGGCTGATTTTAGCGCAGAGGAGCTACAACGGACATTTGTACTCGTTTCGTGTTGATCTGGACGACGACCAAATCTCAAACCTGCAGGAAATCTTTGATAATATTTTGGAGCGCATTACCGCCGCCAAAAAGGGATTGAATTTGATTTCAACAAACGATCTGCTGTCTCAATCCCTGAATGGAAGTGCCAGTTACTTTTGGTCTGTTTTAATCGATGAAAAATCAGAGAAATTAAAGCGTTACGGCGATGTCTCACCCTTCCTTAAACAGGAATTGGATCCGACAATCGATCAAATTATTACACTGTTGAATCGCATGACGGCTGTTTTGAAAAAATCCGGCAAAACTTAATCTTTATTGTAATGCTTCAAATACAGATGATTTTGTGTTTAATTGGCGGGCCGCTTTTTCTCCCACGAATGGACACGAAAAAAACAAGAGGACCAGGCAAAACCTGTCCGGCAGCCGGCCGAGCTCTCCGCCGGTTGGCAATTAACGGCAACCTAATGGCTGTTCAACAGTTTATAAACAGTCTATTTACAAATGGTTATCAATACTATTATTCTTTTCAGGAAACAGAATAGACAAATTTGACATTTCGTACCTAACGGCACTCAAAATGAACAGAGAAATTGTGCTATAAACATTTCGCACCTAACGGCGCTTTTCTTGAATCACAGAACTTTTTCGGATTTGAGATATCACTATCACGTCACTTTGAAATAGACTCTAAAATTTAAAGATGGCTCCACCCGCCTGCGGCGGATTCAAAATGACAGCCATAATTTAAGAATTGTTTGTTTTCTTTCAAATACTCTTTAAGCAGGGCCGCACAAAGCTCCCTTCCGGAGAGTGGAGTCTGGCCTCGCGGTCCCAATGATCCTTTAATGACCCTTTTAATTTTCTGCACCCAACCGAAGTCCCCTCTATCAAGAGGGGATTTAGGGGTGTGTTGTTTCCGATTCAACTATCTCGCCATTTTTTGAATCCGGCCGAAAAAAAGAATAACACACCCATCCCGTCTGCGGTAAGCGTATCCGCCGTATGTAATTGGCGTCACGCTTAGCGCTGTTCAACAGTTTATACACAGTCTATTTACAAATGGTTGTTTCGTATTTCAAATGGTTATCAATACGATTATTCTTTTCAGGAAATAGAATAGACAAATTTGACATTTCGTACCTAACGGCGCTTTTCTTGAATCACAGAACTTTTTCGGATTTGAGATAGCACTATCACGTCACTTTGAAATAGACTCTAAAATTTAAAGATGGCTCCACCCGCCTGCGGCGGATTCAAAATGACAGCCATAATTTAAGAATTGTTTGTTTTCGTTCAAACACTTTTTAAGCAGGGCCGCACAAAACTCCCCTCCGAAGAGTGGAGTCTGGCCTCGCGGTCCCAATGATCCTTTAATGACCCTTTTAATTTTCTGCACCCAATCGAAGTCCCCTCTATCAAGAGGGGATTTAGGGGTGTGTTGTTTCCGATTCAACTATCTCGCCATTTTTTAAATCCGGCCGAAAAACAGAATAACACACCCCGTCCCGCCAACTGGCCGAGCTCTCCGCCGAAGGAGGATGGCGTCAACCGAATGGCTGTCCAATAGTTTATACACAGTCTATTTACAAATGGTTGTTTCGTATTTCAAATGGTTATCAATACGATTATTCTTTTCAGGAAACAGAATAAACAAATTTGACATTTCGTACCTATTTTTTAGGTGACAGATTTGTGTGCCGAATGAACACCAGCCGCTTTAATGCATGGAAGACACCGCTCTCATCGGGCAGCCATTTTTGCTCGATGAGTCCGAAAACAGCCCCGTAAGCGACGTGTGCCAAAACGACGGTGACCGGGAACCCCCATCCGAAATCGATACCGAAAGGGCCCACACCAAGGGCCAGGGTGGCGGGGCTCGCCAGAAAACCGGCTGCGATAAACAGCGCAAATACGATTCCATAAAACCATCGCACGCGTCCGAACAAAACCGACAGGACGATCCCAAAACTGGCCCCGTTCCAGAAGTGGTACGACCAGCCGATGAAATTGGAATAAGTGTTCGGACCCTGTGCAAACCGGTTGGTGATGAGTACGCCCATGAGCTTCGGCAATTCACCCGGCATTCCGCCCAACAGGAAGCCGGTTTCCCGCACAATTTCAAGTCCGATTGTGGCCGCTGCGCCGGCAAGGGCGCCGATGAGGGCGGTTTTCACGAGAACATTTTCCTTTTTCCACCGGGCCAGGAGTATCGTAAAAATGAGAAGCGCAATCGCCGGCAGCAGAACAATCAGGATGAGTGCCGGCATGCTAAAATAGCCGGCCTGGGCAGCCACAAAGAGGTTCGGACTGACTCCCGAAAAAAGCAGAATAAAACCGCTGAACAGAAGTGTCCGGTATGTCAATTTTCGATTCATGATTCGCTCCGTAACAATAAATAGGGAAGGAACATCCCGAAGAATCCCGGTGCAGTATGTTTCCTGTTGTCATTGGGCGGATGTCCCTGTCCCTATTTGTTTTTATTTCGCCAGCATCGAAAGTAATTTTCCCAATTTTTGGTCGAGCTTGCTGCCGGCCATAATAACCGCTTTGTTTTGAAAAGGCGCAAGTTGTACGGATGGCTTGACGTAGTTCACATAGACCTTTCCATTCTTTCCTTCGAAAATATTCACCCGCACCGGAACGGCAATGCCCACGCCGGGATCGGCGGAAAAAAGCTTCTTTCCCATAGTCGGATTCCCGATGAACAGGGAAACGGCTTTTAGTTTCAGGCCGGTCATGGAAAGAATCTTGCCCTGATTAATCTCTCCCAGAACCATCATTCCGCCTTTGGCGATCCCCTTTTTCACTTTAGCCACGGTCTCTGCGTACGTTCCTTTTGCGGCAACCTGCTGCAGCGACCACTCCTGCGCCGAGGCCGGTTTCAGATTGATGAGGGCGATTGTGAATAAAACCAGCACGGCGGAAACGGCCGTTCGGCGAATGGTTTTTGTTGCGTTCATTTTTTTCTCCTTTCATTTGAATTTCAGGTTAATTCAGGATAAATTAAATTTCATGTACAAGATAAACAAAACATAAGGCAAAATCTGTGAGGTGGCTTACAAAAATGCCATTTTTCTGCCACAGATTCACGAATTAAGAAACATTGGTTTTGCCGGCAATCAGGAGGTGAGTTCTCGTAATTCACTGTCACCCGTTCAATATCGCACGACCAATTAACCCTGATTCTTCTTTAATTCTTTAATTTGTGAATTTGTGGCAATTTTTTTTAAATCAAAGGAATATGTGACACTTAAATAATGAGTTGATTATTAAGTGGTTTTTTTTTATATTTAACTTAATTTTTTTATGTTAAAATCAGTGGGACAACCCCTGATGCGTGGTCGATGTTTGCATGTTCAGAACAAGGATAGTGCATGAGTAATGAAATTCCAAAGGTTTACAATCCGAAAACGGTTGAAGACAGGCTGTACGATTTCTGGCTGAAGAAGGATTATTTCGGTGCAAAATCCAATCCTGAAAAAAAGCCCTACACAATTGTAATCCCGCCGCCCAATGTGACGGAAATTCTCCACATGGGCCATGCGTACAACAACACCCTGCAGGACATTCTCATCCGCTTTCACCGCATGAAAGGTTTTGAAACCCTCTGGCTGCCGGGGACGGATCATGCCGGGATTGCCACGCAAAATGTGGTGGAACGGCGCCTTTTGAAAGAGGAGGGTTTAACCCGGCATGATTTGGGGCGCGAGGCGTTTGTGAAACGCGTCTGGAAATGGCGGGAAAAGTACGGTGAATTGATTATTAATCAGCTTAAAAAAATAGGGGCCTCCTGCGATTGGTCCCGGACACGCTTTACAATGGATGAAGCTTACTCCCGGGCGGTGCGGGCGGTGTTTGTTCATCTGTATGAAAAGGGACTCATTTATCGCGGGAAATACATCATTAATTGGTGCCCGCGCTGCCGCACGGCACTGTCCGACGAAGAAGTCGTTCACGAAGAAGAGCCGGGATTTCTCTGGTATATCCGCTATCCGTTAAAAGATTCGAACCAATTTATCACGGTTGCCACCACGCGCCCCGAAACCATGCTCGGAGACACCGCCGTAGCAGTTCATCCGGAGGATGCCCGCTACAAAGATTGTATTGGCAAAACGGCCCTTTTGCCGGTGTTGAATCGGGAAATTCCGGTCCTTGCGGATTCGCAGGTCAATCCGGAATTCGGCACCGGAGCCGTGAAAGTGACCCCCGCGCACGATCCCAACGATTTTGAAATTGGCCGCCGTCACAAATTGCCTGCAATTCTTGTAATGGACACGGAAGCCAGAATGAACGAAAATGCCGGCAAATACCGGGGGATGGACCGGTTTGAATGCCGCGAAGCGCTTGTGGAAGAACTGAAAGAATTGAAATTGCTGCAAAAGGTCGAGCCGCACCTGCACACCGTGGGGCATTGCCAGCGGTGTCACACAGTGGTCGAGCCGTATTTTTCCGAACAGTGGTTTGTCAAAATCAGGCCGCTGGCGGAAAAGGCGCTGAAAGCCGTGCAGGAGGCCGATATCCGGTTCGTCCCAGCAAAATGGACAAAGGTGTATGAAAACTGGATGACCAATATTCGGGATTGGTGCATCTCCCGCCAGCTCTGGTGGGGACACCGCATTCCGGTGTTTTATTGTAATGACTGCGGACACGAAATGGTGAGCCGGGAGAAACCGGAGACCTGTAAAAAATGCGGGAGCACCCAGATCCGCCAGGATGAAGATGTGCTGGATACCTGGTTTTCTTCCTGGCTCTGGCCCTTCGCCACGCTGGGCTGGCCCGAAAAAACGGATGACCTGCGCTATTTTTATCCGACGAGTGTGCTGGTCACGGGGCAGGACATTATCTTCTTCTGGGTGGCGCGAATGATTATGGCGGGCCTGGAATTTATGGACGAAAAGCCCTTCAGCGATGTCTATATTCACGGCATTATTCGGGATGAAAAAGGCCGGAAGATGAGTAAATCGCTCGGCAATGGGATCGACCCGCTGGAAATGGTGGAAAGATACAGCGCCGATGCGATTCGGTTTTCATTGATTATGCTGACCTCCGAGGGGCAGGACATTAATCTGTCCGAAAGCAAGTTTGAAATGGGGCGGAATTTCTCCAACAAAATCTGGAATGCCTTTCGCTTTGTCGGGATGAACCGGGATGAAAACCCAATCGATCCGGATTTTGATCTCCGCAGCCATTGGAACCGGAATTTTGTGGAACTCAGCGACCGCTGGATCGTGAGCCGCACGCAAAAGGCGGTGGAAACCATTACAAAAGCGCTGGAAGCCTACAAATTCAACGAAGCCCTGTCTGCTTTTTACAATTTCTTCTGGCACGACTTCTGTGACTGGTACCTGGAACTCATTAAACCGCGTCTGTACCAAAAGGAGAATTTGGAAGCCAAAAAATGGGTGCTGAACCTGGCAATCCGGATTTTGAAAACATCGATGAAGCTGCTGCACCCGGTGATGCCGTTCATTACGGAAGAAATCTGGCAGCAGATCAGAACGGACGGAGATGCCGAAAGCATCGTTGTGGCGCCCTGGCCGGAAGCGGATGACGCATTAAAATCCGATGAAGCCGAAGCCGAAATGAATTTTCTTCAGGGTGTGATTGGCGCCGTGCGGAACATTCGCAGTGAAATGAATGTGCCGCCAACCCGCAAAGCAAATGTGATTTTAACGGATCTCAATGAAATCCAATTAAAAGCGATTACGGCCCACGTCCTGTATTTGCGTCGCCTGGCCGCCGTGGAAACGGTTAAGGTTTACGAAAAACTTCAGCAAAAACCGGAGCAGGCGGCTTCGGCGGTGGTTCAGGGAGCGGAAGTGTACGTCCCGCTGGAGGGGTTAATCGATCTGAAAAAAGAGGGTGAGCGGCTCGTAAAAGAGATGAACCGGCTTGAAAATCTGATTCAACAAACCCTGAAAAAACTGTCCGACGAGAATTTTGTGAAGCGGGCACCGAAGGAAATCGTGGAAAAAGAAAAGCAGAAAAAAGCGGCCTACGAGACCGATCTGGAGAAGTTGAAAAAAAGTTTGGGAGGGTAGTGTGATGAAAAAAATTTATTTCCTGATTATTTTGATCTTCTCTTTCCGGATTTTAACGCCGTTTGCAAACGCACAGCAGAGGAGTACATCGGTGACGGTGTACAACACCAACCTGGCGCTGGTGGAAGAGATCCGTCCTGTGGATTCGACACACGGAGAAAAAGTGATTCGGTGGAAAAATGTGCCGGCCAAGATCGATCCCACTTCCGTGCATGTGCGCTGGCTGGGCGGGTACACAAACGAGATTTTGGAGCAGAATTTTGAATATGATCTGGTTGACATCGGCAAATTGTTTCAAAAATACATTGACCGTGTGGTTGAACTTCATTTGAAAGATCAATCAGTCCTGAAAGGGAAGCTGTTGGGTGTCGGCGGGGCCTTAATCCTGGAAACGCCGGAGAAGAATATTGTCGCCGTGAAATCGAATGAGATTGTCCGGTACCAATTTCCGGAATTACCGGAGGGGCTCATTACGCAGCCCACACTGATCTGGCTGCTGAAGAAACCGGTCACCCGAAAACGAACCCTACAGGTAGAATATCTCACCTCCGGGATGAGCTGGCACGCCGAGTATGTGGGGATGCTTTCGCAAAACGAAAACCGGCTGGACGTATCCGGGTGGGTGAGTCTGGAAAATCATTCGGGGGCGCTGTTCAAGGACACAAAATTGAAACTAATCGCCGGACAGCCTCACCGTGCGGCCCGGCGGGTCCCTCGTGGTTACGGCAGGCGGCTGGCAAAAGCGGCCGTTGAAGCCATCCCGTCCCGTTTTTCAGAGCGGGCGGCGTTTGAGTATCACCTTTACAATTTAAAAGGCCGGACGACGCTCAAACAGAACGAAACCAAGCAAATTCCCCTGTTCAGTCCGAAGCCGGTTCAGTTTAAAAAGATTTACAAATTTGATGGTCAGCGCTGGGGCAAAAAGGTAAAGGTGTTTATCCGTTTTCAAAATAGTGAAAAAGAGGGCGTTGGCCGGCCGCTGCCGGCGGGGAAATTCCGTATTTACCAGAAAGACACGAAAGAGAGCGCCATTTTCCTGGGTGAGGATTGGATCGATCATACTTCAAAAGGCGGAACGGTCACACTGGAAGTGGGAAACGCATTCGATATTCACGGTAAACGCACACGGATAAAAGTGGAGAAAATCGGCCGGAACGTTAAAGAAGAAACTTACCAAATAGAGATTCGAAATTTTAAAGACAACTTAATTGTGGTCGATGCGATTGAACATTTAAATTACGCCCCACGCGGCGAATGGAAAATTGTAAAAGCATCTCAACCCTACAATCAGACAGACTCCCAAACGATTGTATTTCCGATAAGTGTGCGGGCACACAATTTGGCAAAGGCAACGTACACGGTCCGATATGAATGGTAGAAAAAAATCCTTTAAAATCTTCCATTCGTTATTTAAGAGGGATTGGTGAACAGCGGGAGGTGTTCCTTGAAAAAATGGGTGTCGAAACCGTCGAAGACCTTCTGGAAATCTACCCGCGGCGCTACCTGGACAGGCGGCAGGTCGTGCCCATTCGGGATTTGCGTGCGGGCACGGATGCGACGGTGATCGGGAAAGTGACCTCTTTTCGGATGCTGCCCGGGCGGAAATCCCGGTTTGTGCTGCGGCTTTATGACGGGACCGGAGAGCTCAATTGTGTGTGGTTTAAAGGCGGATTCTACTTAAAAAACAAATTTCAGTTGGGGGAAGAACTGGCTGTAAGCGGGAAGGTGCGGCTTTTCGGCGGTTTTCAGATGACGCATCCGGACACCGACAGGATTTCCGATTTTAACGACAGCGAAAAGCTGAGCACGGGGAAAATTCTGCCGCAGTACCCCACCACGCACGATTTGGTTGAAGCGGGCCTGGACAGCCGGGGATTGCGCCGGATTTTGTACCGGGCGCTTTTAGATTATTCTTCGTTTATCTCTGAAAATCTTCCGGAAGCGCTGCTTAGAAAATATAATTTTCCGGGAAGGCGGGGGGCAATTAACGCCGTTCATTTTCCGGTATCGGGCGGACAATTGCGTGCGGCGATTCAGCGCCTCAAGTTTGAAGAATTGTTTTTTATGGAATTAATGCTGGCGTACCGCCGGTGGTCGATTCGGAAAAAGGAAAAAGGTATTGCATTTGTGCGGGTAGGAAAACGCACCCGGAACCTTGTGGAACAGCTTCCGTTCCAATTAACTGAAACGCAGAAACGCGTGATCCGGGAAATCTGGACGGATATGAAAAATCCGGCCCCCATGAATCGTTTGCTCCAGGGCGATGTGGGTTCCGGAAAGACGGTCGTGGCGCTGGTGGCCATGCTGCTGGCGGTGGAAAATGGTTACCAGGCGGCGCTAATGGCACCGACGGAAATCCTGGCCGAGCAGCACTACCTGACTTTTTATCGCATGTTGGAGCATCTGGGCGTGAAGGTGGCCCTTTTGACGGGCGGCCAAAAAAAGAAACAAAAAGAGGAAACCCTGAAGGCGCTGCGGGAGGGGAAGACGGACATGGCAATCGGTACGCACGCCCTGATCCAGGGTACGGTGGCGTTCCGGAAATTGGGTCTTGTGGTCATCGACGAACAGCACCGGTTTGGCGTGCTGCAGCGGGCGGGCCTGCGGGCAAAAGGAACACGGCCGGATGTGTTGGTCATGACGGCCACGCCGATTCCCAGAACCCTTTCACTCACCGTTTACGGCGACCTGGACATATCCATTCTGGATGAGAAACCGGCGAACCGGAAGCCGGTCATCACCACGTGGCGGCCGGAGAAAAACCGGGAGGAGATCTACAAATTTGTGCGGAAGTCGGTGGAAGCAGGCCGGCAGGCGTACGTGGTGTTCCCGCTGGTGGAGGAATCCGAAAAATTGGATCTGCGCGCCGCCGCCGAAGCGTATGAGGCCTTCCGAACCGGGACTTTCAAAGGTATTTCAGTGGGTCTTATCCACGGCCGGATGAAGGCGGGGGAGAAAGAGACCCTTATGGAAGCTTTCAAACAGGGAAAGATTCAAGTGCTGGTCTGCACAACGGTGATTGAGGTGGGTGTGGATGTGCCGAATGCCGCCATTATGGTCATCGAACATGCCGAGCGCTTTGGGCTGACCCAGCTTCACCAGTTGAGAGGCCGTGTCGGACGCGGTACGGAGCAGGCGTACTGCATTTTGCTGGCGTATTCGCCCATCTCAAAAGATGCCCGGGAACGGCTGCAGGCGATGAAGTCCGGCGCGGATGGTTTTAAGCTGGCCGAAGTGGATTTAAAGATGCGCGGGCCGGGAGAATATTTCGGGACGCGCCAGCACGGACTGCCGAACTTGAAACTGGCAAACGTGATCGAGGATGCGGGTTTATTGCTGAAAGCCAGACAGGAAGCGTTTCAACTGGTCAAGTCGGACCCGCCGCTGAAAATGAACGATCACCCGCGCGTTCGGGAATTCTTTTTGGAACGTTACCGGGACAAATATGGTCTAATAAAAATTGGTTAAAAACCGCAAGTTATTTTGAAAGAATTGTTTTTCGAATGAACTCAAAAATAAGGAAGGGGTAGACCATGGCAGAGGATATTTCAACTGATCAAAAAAATGTAATTCTCTTCTTACAATTGGTGATGACATTTGAATCGGCCGCCTGGCAGCAAATGGGAAAGATCAAGAATCCGTTAACCGATAAAATTGAGCGCGATTTAGATCAGGCGCAGCTTTCGATCGACATGCTGGATATGATTAAAGCCAGAACCATGGGAAATTTGAGCGACGACGAAAAGCGGGTTCTGGAGAGAGCCATCTCCGAGTTGAAGTTAAATTTTGTTGAGGAGCTGGAAAAAGACCGGAAAGAAAAGGAAAAACAGGCACAGGAGAAAAAAGAGCCGGCGGAAGAAAAAAGCGAAGAGAAGCCAAAGACAGCAGAGGCTGCCGCAAAAGACGAAAAAAAAGCCGAAGAAAAAGACAAAAAGAAAGCTGAAGAAAAATCAGATAAATCGTGAAGGTGAACAAAATTAGTTGTAATAGCTTGGAGGAAGAAACCGAATGAATCGAAATCGAGTTGTGAATCGCTGGGTCGCAATTGGTGTATTTGTAGTGGCCATTTTGGCCTACTTGCGAACAATAGCACCGGATGTGTCCTTCTGGGATTGTGGAGAATTTATCGCCGCTTCATTCACGATGGGTATCATGCATCCTCCAGGCGCCCCGCTGTTTACGATTATTGGCAGACTTTTTACGTTTTTCCCAATTCACAATGTGGCGTGGCGCGTAAACGTTATTTCTGTGATATCGAGCGCCCTCACGATTACGCTGCTGTATCTGATCATTGTCCGCCTGACCAACATCTGGAGAGGTCAGCCCAAAAATGCCATGGATCGATGGATTGTTTACGGGGGGGCTGTCATCGGCGCCCTGGCATTCGCCTTTTCGGACAGTTTCTGGTTTAATGCCGTTGAAGCGGAAGTGTACGCCATGAGCATGCTGTTCACCGCGCTTGCCGTCTGGATTGTCCTCTACTGGAAAGACAATCCGGTGAGGCCGGGCAACGAGCGATGGCTGATTCTGATTGTCTATCTTCTGTGGTTATCAACCGGCGTCCACCTGTTGAATCTATTGGTTTTTCCGTTTATTTTTATAGTGATTGTTTTTGAAAATAACCTGTCCATGAAACGCCTGGTGTGGGTCGTGCTTTTGCAGGCCGGTATTCCGCTTACGCTCTATATTCTGTTTTTTCACTACAATCCAAGCACGATGTCTTATCAGCAATTCATTGCACATCAGAATACGGCGTGGAAATTTTTTGAAGTTACATTTCTGATTGTTCTGGTGGGCAGTCTTTATTATCTGTATAAAGTGGACCGGAAAGCCTTTAAAATGTGGTGGATTGTCCCGCTGCTGTTTATCATCGGCTATTCGACTTATATCCTCATTTATATTCGTTCGTCGATGAATCCGCCCATCGACGAAAATGACCCGGATACATGGGCGGCTCTGAAGAATTACCTTGCGCGAAAACAATATGGTGAAAACAGCCTGCTTTTGACCATTTTTGCCCGCAAAGCGCCTTTCTGGCAGTATCAAATCAACAAGATGTTCGTCCGCTATTTCAGTTGGCAGTTTATCGGCACGGGCACGACGATCGGGAAAGACGGCTATATTTCCGAAATTATCAGTCTCAGAGGCTTGTACGGACTGCCGTTTCTAGTGGGCATAATCGGTGCCGTTCACCATTTTACAAAAGACTGGAAGCGAGGGCTGGCCGTTCTTTTTCTTTTCTTTATGATGGGTCTCGCCATTGTCTTCTATGTGAATCAGGAAAATCCACAGCCCAGGGAACGGGACTATTCGTATGTCGGGAGTTTCTTTGCATTTGCCATCTGGATCGGCATTGGGGCCGTCGCGGTGATGGATGCGGTTTCGGAATTTCTCAAGAAGCATAAAGCGATATTAAAGCCGGCGCTGTTGGTTTCCCTCCTGGCTCTGGCTTTTGCCATTCCAATTAATATGTTCGCGTTTAATTTTTATTCGCACGACCGTTCGGGAAATTACGTCCCGTACGATTATTCCTACAATATTCTTCAGACGTGCGAGCCCAATGGGATCATCTTTACAAACGGAGACAACGATACATTCCCGCTCTGGTATCTTCAATATGTTAAAAATATTCGCACGGATGTACGTCTGGTGAACTTATCGCTTTTAAATACGCCGTGGTACATCAAACAATTGAAATACCGGCAGCCGAAAGTACCGATCTCATTGCAGGATAAATTTATTAATAATATCGGCCTTTATCCCTGGCCCAAAGCGCAGACGGTCGAAATCAATGTACCGGATTCAGTCTATAACGATGAAATTGCAGAAATGAAAAAATACCATGAAATGCCGAAAAAGCCCCTGAACACCAGCGGCAAAATCGAATTTATCGTCAAGCCAACGGTTGCAAAACGGGCGCTCCGGGTGCAGGACATCATGGTTTTGAATATCATGATGGCGGATAATTGGCGAAAACCCATCTATTTCGCCGTTACGGTGTCCGATAAAAACAAGGTCGGATTGAATCCGTATCTTCGGATGGACGGAATGGCGTTCAGGGTCATTCCATTTAAAGGCATCGAGATTAGTGCCCATCGCCTGCGGGAAAACCTGTTTCACAAATTTCTGTTCCGCAATTTGAATAACCCAAAGGTTTATCTGGATTACAAGACCAAAGGATTATTGATCAATTATCGCTCGGCATTTTTGCGGCTGGCGGCTTACTACCGTATGAAAAAGAAGATGAAAGATGTGATTGAAGTTCTGAATCGAATGGAATACCTGATGCCGGAAAAATTGATTCCCATTCATGACGACCGGGTGGTGCTCTCGATTGGGAAAATGTATTGGGATGCCGGGGAACCCGGGGAATTTGAAAAACGCGCGAAAGCCATTATTCAAAAACATCCGAACAGCGTGGAAGCGTATGTCTGGCTGCTGGATTATTACAGAAGCTTCAAGCGCTATACCGATGGAATCGAACTCATGCAAAAGTGGCTGCAGGGACATCCCAACGATCGTCAGGCGCAGGATATTATTAGAAATTTGCGGCGGCAGCTTGCAAAAACCGGAACAGATTCAATTATGGGCAGTACCGGTGTGATTCCGGTTCAGCCGAAAAAATAAATGAATGAAAAAGAAAATGAGAAGACGCCGTCTCCGGTCACCATTGTAATTCCGCATATCGGGAAAAGTGACATTCTCTACACGTGTCTGCGTTCTTTGAAAAATGAAAAAAAGGTTCCGTTCCGGGTTTTAATCGTTGACAACGGTTCAGATCTCTCGGCGGAAAAGGTGTCTGCTATTTTGCCGGACTGTCAAATCATAAAAACTTCCGGGAATCTTGGATTTGCCGGGGGTTGTAATACGGGGCTGCGGCGGGTGAAAACAACCTACGCGCTGCTGCTGAACAATGATACCGAAGTCCGGGGGAACTGGCTTTTACCGCTGGTGCGGTGCATGGAAGAATTTCCGGATGTGGGGGCCTGTCAGCCCAAAATATTATCCATGCGCTTTTCCGGAAAGTACGACTACGCCGGCGGAATGGGCGGCCTGATCGACCGTTTCGGCTACCCGTTTGCCATCGGACGGATATTCGATTCTCTTGAGACAGATCAAAATCAGTACAAAGGACGCTACCGGATTTTCTGGGCCTCCGGGACGGCCATGATCATTCGAATGCGTGCGCTTCAAAAAGTGGGTCTCCTGGATGAAGATTTTTTTGCCCACATGGAAGAAATCGATCTGAGCTGGCGGCTGCATCTGGTAAACTACCGGGTGGCTTCCGATTCCGAAAGTGTGGTTTACCATTATTCCGGCTATTCTCTGGGGCACGAAGCCTATCAGAAGATGTACTTAAATCACCGCAACAATTGGGTGATGCTCCTGAAGAATTATTCGGCACAGACCCTTTTGTGGCTGGTGCCGGTTCGGTTTTTATTCGAAAGCGTCACGCTGGTGTTTTCGCTCGCAAAATTAGATTACAAAAGAGCCTGGGCGGTGGTGAGGGCCATTGGATTTGTCGTGGGACATTCGGTTCGAATTTATAAAAAACACAGGGCCGTACAATCGATTCGAAGGGTTCCGGATTCCGCAATCTTCCGTGAGATGTACGGCGGAAGCATTGTATTGGAACACTTCTTATTCGGCGTGAACCGGGTGTGTGATTTGAAAGGGACGCTCAAGTGGCTGGAGAGCGGTTTGAAGCAGTAGATTGTCCGGTATGTGGCACGAAAGAAGCCACATTTTTTTTAAAGACATTTGATCGATACGTTTTCCCGTATGAAAAAAAATACCGGCTGGAGAAGTGCCGGAACTGCGGGGCTCTTTATGTCAATCCGAGACCGGTGCTGGAAAATCAGGATCATTATTATCCGATCGATATTCACAACCCCTTTCTGGAATTTGAAGCGAACCATCAGGATTTTTTCCAGAAGCTGTACGCGTTTGTGCATCCTTACGCCATTTCCTGGAAACGAAAACAGCTCGAAAAAATTGCCGGTGTGGGGCGAATTTTAGATGTGGAATGCGGGAACGGCGATTTTTTATACGCTATGCGCCGCCATCTGTGGGAAGTGATGGGGGTCGAACGCATTCAAAAGTACGCGAATTTTGCGCACCGCACCCTTGGACTGCCGGTCCTGCGGTCGATTGAAGATTTGTCCGGCGCCACAATCGACTATTTTGATGCGATTACATTCTGGCATTCTTTCTCCCGATTTCACGATCCGGTGACGGTGCTGGAAAAAATTTACGGTCATTTGAAAGCCGAAGGATTTCTGTTCATTGCGATTCCCAATACGCGTTCGCTGGATTTCTATTTTTACAGAGAAGATTGGGCGGCTCTGGACATTCCCAGACGGCTGTTTCACATCACGCCGGCGCAGATGCAGAAACTGGTGCGGCGGACCGGCTGGAAAATTATAAATCAAAAACAGATTGGTCTCGATTATTTTTACAACGCGCTGCTGAGCGAAAAAATTCGAATGGCACGCATACTGCCGTCCAGGTTTTTTTCGCCCGTGCGCTATTTCAGGGGTTTTTTGGTGGCCTGGTTATCTCGAATCGTCGGAATTACAGGGAATGGTTCCGGCATGCTTTACATCTTACAAAAGAGGAAATTGTGAGCCGGAAAGCACTTTTCTTTTTATTAAAGTTTCTTGTCAGTGTTGTTTTACTGTATTTTTTGCTCTCAAAAATTGGTGTCGAAAATTTTTTAGATAAGATCTCCAGGGCAAACCTCTGGTGGGTGGCCGTCGGTATCTGTTCTTTTCTGGTGAGCGATTTTCTGGGATCATTGCAGTGGTATCTGCTCATGCGGCAAAGCGGAATGGTGATCTCTTACCGGGAGACCGTTAAGATCTATTTTATCGGGCTGTTTTTTAATAATTTTTTCATCAGCAATCTGGGAGGCGATGTGTTTCGCATTTATTACGCATCCCGCGCCACGACGAAAACGGCCGGTGCGGTTTCAACCGTTGTTCTGGATCGATTTATCGGCTTTTCAATGCTGACGGTTTTATCGCTCATCGGCGGGCTGCTCATTTTAAAAGAAAATTATTTAAAGACGATTATTCCTGTGGTGATTGTGACTCTTTTTTTCTGGATTTTGCTTTTTACACTGTTTTTTAATCGATCATTGGCCAAAAAATTTCACCCGTTTTTTGTCTGGCTTTTTCCGGAATCCATTGTTCGGAAGTTCATCGATTTGTACGAGGTGGTTCATGAATTCAGACATGCAAAATTGCTTTTGCTGAAATTAATGGGGATTGGTTTTTTCGTCCAGTTATTTCGAATCGGCATCCATTATTTTGCCGGGCTCTCTTTAAACACACATATCGGTTTTCAATTTTTTATGTTGTTTATCCCTTTAATTGCGCTTCTGGCAAGTTTGCCCATTTCGATCGGGGGATTGGGCGTTCGTGAACAATCGGGAGTTGTGTTGTTTGCACGGGTGGGTATCGTCGCCGGATTGGCGGCTGCAATGGAATTTTTGGCCTATTTAATGACGATTACAGGCTCGCTGCCCGGCGCCGTGCTGTTTCTTCTGGCCGGCAAAAAGAAGGGAGAAAAATATGAATCGTAAACTCAATCTGCTGTTGGTATTATTGGTTATTTCTCTTGCTTTTACAAGTTGTTACAAAAGAGAGGCCGGTGTGGGGCCGGAACAGGACATCTATGTTTTTGCGCCGCCTTCCGTCTGGGAAAAATTACAAAAACCTCTGGAAACCGTTTTCAGTAAAGGGGTGGTGACCCCTCAATATGAGAAATATTTTCGCTTGCGGTATATCAAGAATTCGAATGAACTGGACCGTTACACGCTGCACCGGAACCTGTTGTTTGTCTCCACCCTTGAATCCAAAGGCCCAATAGCCGATCTGGTCAGAAAAAGCATTTCTTCTTCCGAAATGCTTGCAGACGTGAAAAGCGGAAAGAATTTTCTTTTCAAAAAAGAAAACCAATGGGCGAAAGACCAGGTGCTGCTGATTCTGGTCTCTGTGAACACGGATTCCCTGGCTAAAAAAATAATCAAATATAAAGACCAAATTTTTAACATTTATGACCGCCACTACAGGAAACAAGTGCAAGCCCAAATGTTTACAAAATATGAAAATAAAAAACTGGAGAAAGAACTTCTCCGGAAATATCAGTGGACCATTCGGCTCCAGCCGGATTATTCTCTGGCGTGGGCATCCCCCGACTCGGGATTTGTATTTTTTCGCAGGCGGAATCCGGAACGATGGCTGTACGTGCAGTGGATTAACACAGACAATCCCTCGATGATGACGAAGGATTGGATTCTGAACGAACGGGATTCCATCGGTGTTTGGTTTTATGGGGGTGACAGGGTGAACCGGAAATACGTAAAATTCAAGGTGATCAATTTCAACGGCAGGCGTGCGTATCAGGTGAATGGCTTGTGGGAAAATGATAAAAATGTGGCCGGCGGCCCGTTTCAGGAATACGTTTTTTATGATGAACCCACCGGTCGAATCTACATTATTGACTGTGCGGTTTTCAGTCCGGGGCGTATTTACGGGAAATTGCCCTTTCTCCGCCAACTGACTGTGATGGCGCGGTCATTCAGGACGATAGCCGATATTCAGAAGGAAAAACACGAATGAAGCAAAATACGCTGATCAGTATCGTTGTCGGGAGTGCTTCGGACACGCCGGCAGCGGCGCACACCCAAAAGTACCTGGATTATTTCGGCGTTTCTTACGATTTTCAAATTCTATCGGCGCATCGAAATGCCGAAAAACTGTCCGAGTACATTCGGGAAGCGGAATCTGCGGGCGTGCAGGTGTTTATTGCGCAGGCCGGAATGGCGGCTCACCTTCCCGGTGTGATGGCGGCGCAGACGACCCGCCCTGTGATCGGCGTGCCGCTGCCGAATTCGGCCCTCAATGGGATCGATGCGCTTCTTTCGGAAGTGCAGATGCCGTCGGGAATTCCGGTGGCTGTGATGGCGATCGGCAAGGCCGGTGCGATTAACGCCGCCGTGTTAAGTGTCGAAATATTGGCATTGACCCGGCCGGATTTGCAGGAAAAACTTTTGAAATTCCGGGAAATGGGATCGAAATTATAATGCCTAAAATCACGGTAATCGGAACGATTGTGCGGGACACTATTTATCCTTATAAAGGTGAACCCGTTTATGGGTGGGGCGGAATTTATTACACACTGTCTTATCTGTCCGGAATTTTAAAGGAAAAGGCTGTTCTTGAGCCTGTATTTTATGTGGGTTACGATGTTTGGGATGCCGTTCAGGAACTCCTGAGCCAGAAGTTTCCGAATGTTCGAAAAGAGGGGATCCGTAAAATTAATCAAAAAAACAATCGGGTCACATTAAAATATCTCACACCGGAACACAGGGAAGAGATTTCCAATTTCATCCCGCCTCCGCTGCCGTTTGAGGCTATTCGGCCTTTTGTGAAAAATGATATTATTCTTCTGAATTTCATTTCCGGTTATGAAATAACTTTTGAAACGTGTCAAAGACTGGTCACGGAGAAGACCGGTTTTTTGTACATGGATTTTCACAGTCTTGCCTACGGCAGAAATGAGGACGGCTCTCGATTTTACCGGAGGCCGGAAAATTGGCGGGAATGGGTTCGGATGCCGGATTTCCTGCAGATGAATGAGAAAGAGGCCGAAACACTGGCCGCGCGTCCTCTGACGGCGTTGGAGGATTATACCGGTTTTGCGGAAGAACTGGTGCAAATCGGCAAAAATATTTTAAATATGACCCTGGGGCCGAAAGGGTCCATTCTGGCTTTTTTAGAAAAAGGAACCCCCGTTGTGCACTATTTAAAGGCGTTAAACGTCAGACGGGTGGTTGATGTCACGGGCTGCGGGGATTCGTTTGCCGCCGGATTTATTGCAAAATATATTGAAACAAAAGATCCTGTTGAGGCGGCAAAATTCGGTAATGTGGCGGGAGGATTAAATTGTACATTTCAGAGTACATCGAAAGCGGATACAATCTATCTTCGGGTTGATGAAGCGCTGAACGATTACAATGAAGCTAAACCGTTTTAACGGAAGGAAACGGATGGCGGAACGTATTTTAGTGGTGGGATGCAATGGATTGCTGGGGCAGAAAGTCGTGCAAGAACTTTCTGCACATTTTGGCAATAAAAATGTCTTGTGTGTGAGTATCGAACCGAGGGCCTTATTTTCAACAAATGTGCCTTACCGGCAAATGGATATCACCAAAATTGATTCTGTTCATGGTGTGATCCAGCAGTTTAAACCGACGGTGGTGGTGAATACGGCGGCGTATACAAATGTGGATAAAGCCGAGATCGAAAAGGACCTTTGCTGGGAAATCAATGTCACGGGTGTTGAAAATCTTGCAGCCGCCGCAAAAGAGGCCGGGGCCCTGTTGTATCACATTTCGACGGATTACGTGTTTTCCGGAGAAAACGGCCCGTACCGGGAAGAGGACAAGCCCGATCCCCGGGGGTTCTATGCCAAATCGAAATGGGCGGCGGAAATTGCGATTCGGAAAATGGGCGTCTCTTATTTTATCGCGCGTACGTCCACACTTTTCGGCACGGGTGAAAATGTACGGCCTAATTTTGTGCTGTGGCTGATTTCGGCGCTTAAAAAAAATCAGGAGGTGACCATCGTGGACGACCAGACCGGAAATCCCACGCTGGCGGATAATCTTGCAGAAGCCCTGCGTGTCGCGATCGAAAAGCGGGCCGCCGGGGTGTACCACCTCACGGGAAGGGAGGCGATTGACCGCTATTCTTTTGCACACAGAATCGCGAAAATCTTTGGCCTGAATGCGCTGCTCATCAAGCGGGGCAAAACCAGCCATCTCAAACAATTGGCGCCGCGCCCGATGAATGCCGCCTTCATTGTCGAAAAAGCCGAAAAAGAATTGGGTGTTCATCTTATGTCTGTCGATGAAGCGCTTTTGAAATTAAAACAGCAACTCGGGTAAATAAGGAGTTTTTATTTGGAATTCGACGCATCCTTTCCGTTCTATAAATGGAAAGTTCAAAAGATAGCTGAAATCAATAAAATTCTGGGTGATAAGAGAACACTTGTTATCATTCCCACTTACAATGAAGTCCAGAATATTCAGCTCATCTGTCAAACGGTTCTCGATCTGAAAATTACCGGGCTGTCTATTCTGGTCGTGGACGACAATTCTCCGGACGGCACGGCCGACCGCGTCCGGCAGTTGCAAAAGACCCAGTCGAATATTCAGCTTATTGTGCGTGAAAAAAAATTGGGATTGGGCTCTGCCTACGTGCGGGGCTTCAAATTTGCAATCCGTGAAAAATTTGATTATATTTTCGAGATGGATGCCGATTTTTCGCACGATCCGCGGGAAATCCCCAATTTTCTTCATGCGCTTCAGGATTGCGATCTGGTAATCGGCTCCCGGTACATTCAGGGTGTGAACGTCATTAACTGGCCGCTTTCCCGGTTGATGCTGAGTTATTTTGCAAATCTTTACACCCAATTGATCACAGGGCTGCCGATTAAAGACAGTACGTCCGGCTACAAGTGTTTCAGGCGGCAAGTTTTGGAAAAAATTAACCTGGATAAAATCACATCGGACGGCTACGCGTTTCAGATTGAAATGGATTTTAAAGCCTGGAAGCTGGGATTTCGGTTAAAAGAAATCCCCATTATTTTTGTGGACCGGTTTATCGGGCACTCTAAAATGAGCAAACAAATCGTGCGGGAGGCCGCCTGGGTGGTGTGGAAATTAAAATATCTCAGTTTGTTTGCGAAAGTCGAGTAGAAGTGAATGGACGTCCTGATTTCTATTATTATTGTTAATTTCAACGTCCGGGATTTTCTCGCCCAGACACTCCGTTCCGTAAAAAAAGCCACCCGGTCAATCTCTTCGCAAATCATTGTGGTGGATAATCACTCGTCCGACGGAAGTTCCGAAATCGTGGAGAAGAACTTTCCCGGGGTTGTTCTTCTGAAGAATACTGAAAATATTGGGTTTGCCCGGGCCAATAATCAGGCTCTGAAAATCGCTCGGGGCAAATACCTTGTGCTTTTGAATCCGGACACGATTGTTCAGGAAGACACATTTGAAACGCTGATTCGGTTCTTTGACACCCATCCGGAGGCGGGAATGGCCGGATGCAGGATTCTGAATCCCGACGGTACGCTGCAACTGGCCTGCCGGCGCAGTTTTCCCACGCCGTGGGTGGCCTTTACAAAGCTTGTCGGGCTCGATGGATTTTTCCCCAAAAGCAGGCTTTTCGGCCGGTACAATCTGACGTATCTCGATCCCAACCGGCCGGCTGAAGTCGATGCCATTTCCGGCTCATTTATGATGGTGCGGCGGGAAGTGTACGAACAGGTGGGCGCGCTGGATGAAAGGTTTTTCATGTATGGTGAAGATCTGGACTGGTGTTTCCGGATTAAAAAAGCCGGCTGGCAAATTTATTACGTCCCGAAAACGCAGATTATCCATTACAAAGGCGCCAGTTCGATTAAAAGTGAGCGGGACACGCTTTTGCTGTTTTACAAAGCCATGCTCCAATTTGTCCAGAAACATTTTAAAGGAAAGTATCTGTTTCTGCCCCAATGGTTCCTGATTACGGGAATTGCGGTTCGGGGCGGGATCAGTTTCCTGATCCGCTTGTTGAAAAAGCTGGCGCTGCCGTTTGTGGATTTGCTGTTTCTGAATTTGGCCCTGATCATCGGACTCATCGTTCGTTTCGGTTCTCCGGCGCACCTGTCCGACTATTTTATTGTGGACGCTATTTATTCAGCCGTCTGGCTGGCGAGTTTTTACTTTTTTGATCTTTATGAGCGGCAAAAATTCTCGCTTTCAAGAGCAATGAGCGCCATATTATTAGGGCTGGTCGTCAACGGCACCTTCACGTTTTTTTTCAAGCAAATTGCTTTTTCAAGAGTGGTCGTGCTTGTGATGGGATTGGCGGCGCTCATTTTGCTGCCGGGCTGGCGGCTGGCGGTACACCTGCTGGCAAAATCCCGGAAACTGCCTTTTTTGAAGTCGTTTCAGGATGCTTTTGTCCGGAAGAAAACGGTTCTGGTGGGGCACGGCGCCGCGCTGCAAAATTTAATCACCCGCCTGCGGCAGCGGCCGGACACGGGCTATGAAGTGGTCGGGCTTGTGCTTCCCGCCGAAAAAAACGGGGGTGAATATGCCGTACCGATTTTAGGCACACTGGAAAATCTCCCATGGATTATCCGGAATGAAAAGATCCGGGAAGTCATTTTCTCCTCGGGGAGTTTGAATTACGACTTAATTCTTCAAATTATTTCTCAGGCAGAAGGGTCGGACGTTAATTTTAAAATGGCCGCCAGCGATGCGGAAGTCATTATCGGGCGCTCATCTGTGGATCATATCGGCGATATTCCGCTTGTGGACATCGATTACAAACTGGGACACGATCCGTACCGCATGTTGAAACGATCGCTGGATGCAGCGGGGGCCGTTTTTGGCCTTCTGCTCTTGTGGCCGGTGTTTATTTTTTATTGGGGTCTGAAAAAACAGACCCTTTCGACCGTTGTGATTGCTTCGGAAAAAAAAGAGCCGGTGGCCGTCACGGTTCTCGGAAAATTTCAAGGCAGTTTCTCTGATTTGAAATTCTGGCAAAAAATTCCTTTATTAAAGGATGTGTTTATCGGAAAAATAAGTTTTGTGGGTGCTGAGATTGTACCCGTTCTCAACCGGAATCACAATAAAATTCACTTAAAGCCGGGGATCACGGGCCTGGTGCAATTGTATCGGGCCCAAAATTTAAGTGAGATTGAAAAAGAAAAATACGAATTGTTTTATTTAAAAAATTATTCGCCGTTTTTCGATGTGGAGATTCTGGCAAAATCAATTTTTAGGATTTAGGTATTTTTTATGAATGGATTTGTCTTTGATTTTGAACGCCCTATTGTTGAACTGGAGAAAAAAATCCAGGGCATGAAGGAATACTCGTACATTGAAAATGTCGAGCTTCAGGATGAGATCAGCCATCTGGAAGCGAAAGCCGAAAAGCTGCGGAAAGAGATTTATGCCAAACTCACACGCTGGCAGCGGGTTCAATTGGCACGGCACCCGCAGCGGCCGTACACGCTGGATTACCTCCAGCGAATGATGCCTGATTTTTTAGAACTCCACGGCGACCGGAGATTTAAAGACGATCCGGCCATTGTGGCCGGGGTCGGACATATTCGGGACCTTCCCGTGGTGCTGATCGGGCATCAAAAAGGGCGGACCACCCGGGAAAAGCTGCACCGGAATTTTGGAATGCCCAATCCGGAAGGATACCGTAAGGCCCTTCGATTAATGGGATTAGCCGCAAAGTTTAAACGGCCGGTCGTCACACTCATCGACACCCCCGGGGCTTATCCGGGAATCGGCGCCGAAGAACGGGGGCAGGCGGAGGCTATTGCAAAAAATCTGTTCGAGATGTCCCATTTACCGGTGCCTATTTTAACGATTGTAATCGGGGAAGGCGCCAGCGGCGGGGCGCTCGGCATCGGCGTGGGAGATAAAATCCTGATGCTGGAAAACACCTGGTATTCGGTCATTTCTCCGGAGGGCTGTGCGGCCATTCTCTGGCGGGATGCCGGAAAAGCCAAAGAGGCCGCCGAAGCCATGCGCGTGACGGCAAAAGACCTTCTGGAAATGGGAATTGCGGACGAAATCATTCCGGAACCCGTGGGCGGCGCGCATCGCAATTACGATGAAGCGGCTAAAATTCTTGAGACCGTCATCACCGAGCGGCTGGAAGAATTACTGGCTTTGCCGACGGACGAATTGTTGGAAAAACGGTACCGGAAATATCGAAAAATCGGATATTGGGAAGAATCGTCATGATCGAAAATCGAATACGGTTTCGTGTGCGGTATGTCGAAACGGATCAAATGGGAATTGCGCACCATTCAAATTATTTTGCCTGGTTCGAATGCGGCCGCACGGAGCTCATGCGGGATTTGGGGTATCCGTATACCCAAATGGAAAAGGAGGGCATCCTCATGCCCATTGTGAACGTGGCCTGTAAATACTTTCGCCCGGCGCATTACGACGATCTGCTGGAATTGCGAACGATGGTAAAGGAACTTCCCAGAGCCCGGATTACTTTAAATTATATCATTACTAAGGTGGAAACGGGTGAGATACTTGCGGAGGGTGAGACGACACTTGCCTTTTTAAACGAAAAGCGAAGACCCACCCGGGCGCCCGAAAAATTCTTAAATACATTAAGGTCAAACTTTAAATAGGAGACAATCATGTTGGACAAAGAATTGCTTGAAATCCTGGCCTGTCCGAAATGCAAGGGCGATCTGGAGTATGATGATGAGAATGAGGTCCTGATTTGCCATAATTGCCGGTTGAAGTTTGCCATTAAAGATGATATTCCAATCATGTTAATTGATGAAGCGGAGAAGTTTTAAAACCGTATTTGATGAAAAAGGCTTGATTATGGCATCAATTTCGGTTAAATTTAGTTAATATTTTTTTGCCGTAATTATTAATTCAGTTGAGTCGTGATTAAGATGTTGAATCGACATGTATTAATTTTAAATCAGAATTATGAACCGATGACCGTTTGTACGGCCAGAAGGGCGATCGTTCTGGTGTATCTGGGTAAGGCTGAGCTTATCGAGAAATATGATTTTTATGTCCAGTCGGTCACACGACGGCTTCCGGTACCCAGCATTGTACGGTTAAGCCGGTTCGTTAAAGTTCCGCCCAGGCGAATTTTGCTGACCAAAAAGAATATTCTAAAACGCGATAGTTACAGGTGTCAGTATTGTGGTGTTTATGAGGGCGATTTAACGGTGGATCATGTGATTCCGAAAGACAGAGGGGGAAGAGACACTTGGGAAAACCTGGTGGCTTGCTGTAAAACATGCAACGCTAAAAAAGGCAATCGAACACCGGAAGAAGTCCGGATGCATCTCCTCAAGAAACCCAGGAGGCCAAACCACTTAATGTTTATTCAGTACTTTATCGGTATTGCCGACACCCGCTGGAAACCCTATTTATATATGTCCGATTAAAACACCGAAAACAGGAAATCGTCAATGGCAGGATTGAAACGAATTTTAAGCGGCATGCGGCCTTCGGGAAAACTTCATCTGGGAAATTACACCGGCGCGCTGGAGAATTGGGTCAAAAATCAGGAGAAATTTCAGAACTTTCATCTTGTGGCAGACTGGCATGTGCTGACGACGGCGCCGGAACAGACAGCCCATATTTGGGAGGATACGATTGAAATGGTGATCGATTGGCTTGCCGTGGGCATCGATCCTGAAAAAAGTGTCATTTTTGTACAATCCCATGTCAAAGAGCACGCTGAACTTTTTTTGCTGCTTTCAATGCTGGTCACCGTGCCGCGATTGCAGCGAAATCCCACGGTCAAAGAACAAATTCGGGAACTTCATCTGGAAGACCGCGTGTCGTTCGGACACCTGGGCTATCCCGTGCTTCAGGCGGCAGACATTCTGATTTACCGGGCTCATTACGTGCCGGTGGGGGAGGATCAGGTACCGCACATCGAACTCACCCGTGAAATTGCCCGGCGTTTTAACACACTCTACGGAAAAGTTTTCCCGGAACCGCAGCCCATGTTGACCGTCTTCAGTCGTCTGCCCGGTCTGGATGCTTCCAAGATGAGTAAATCGCAGGGGAACACCATCCTGCTCTCAGACGATCCGGAGACGATTCAGAAGAAAGTGCGCACGGCGGTTACCGATCCGCAGAAGATTCGAATGGGAGATCCCGGGCATCCGGAGATTTGTACGGTTTTCACGTATCATAAAAAGTTCAATGCGGCGGAAGTCTCCGAGATTGAAAAAAACTGCAAAAAAGGGGTTTTGGGTTGTGTGGCCTGCAAAAAGAATTTGGCCGATAAATTGGCCCGTTATCTGGCGCCTTTCCGTGAGAAACGGGCGGAACTGGAAAAAGACCGTAAAATGATTCGGGACATTATTGAAGACGGAAACACACGGGCCCGCAAGGAGGCTCAGGAAACGATGAGAGCCGTTCGGGAGGCGATGAAAATCGGGCGGATGCCGGATGTATAAAATAAGACTTCAAAATTTCGAGGGGCCGCTTGATCTGCTTCTTTTTTTAATCAATAAAAACGAGGTGGATATTTACGATATTCCCATTGCTCTGATCACAAAGCAATATCTTGAGACCATTCAGCTCATGCAGCAATTGGATTTAGACGTGGCGGGAGAGTTTATCGTGATGGCGGCGACGCTGATGCACATTAAGGCGCATACACTCATTCCCGAAACACCCATGTTTGAAGCGGAGGACATGGTCGATCCCCGCCAGGAATTAGTGGATCGTCTGATTGAATATCGGAAATACAAAGAGATTGCCCATAAATTGGGTGAAAAAGAAAGCCGCTCGCGTACCATGGTGGCAAAGATACCGCAGGAATACGACTTCGGCGATTTTCAATCGGAGGAAACGCTGCCGGGGACGGTGACCATTTTTGATCTGGTTTACGCGTTCAATCAAGCCTTAAAACGGTTCAGGGAGAGACCCGATCATCATGTGATTACAGAGCAGGTTTCGGTGGATGAGCAAATTGAATATGTCAAACATTTCATGGCGGGGAGAGAGCAGGTGTCGTTTCGGGAATTGATCGAACCGCTGCGGGACAAAATGATCCTGATTGCCACATTTTTGGCGCTCTTGGAAATGATAAAAGCGAGTGAAATACGGGTTAAACAGCCGGCGCCTTTTTCAGAAATCTGGATTTTCAAACCTTATATCCAAAATTAGGAAATTTAATTTTTATGGATGAAACCGATTGGCAGCATGTTGTAGAAGCATTAATTTTTTCATCCGACAAACCGCTTCCGGGCAGACAAATTTCCCAAATTTTAGGCATCTCCGAAAAGAAAGTAAACGGGCACATCGAAATTCTCAATCAGCAATTAGAATCCCATGCCTTTAAGATTATTCAGGTGGCCGGCGGCTTTCAATTTGTGACCCGGCCCGATTATTACGAGTGGATTCGGCAGCTCTTTAAAACACGCAGCCGGCAAAGGCTTTCACGGGCCGCACTTGAATCGCTGGCTGTGATTGCTTACAAACAGCCCGTCAGCCGGGTTGAGATCGAGCAGATTCGGGGTGTCAATTCCGACGGCGTTATCGGAACACTTTTGGAACGGAATCTCATCACCATTAAAGGGCGCGCAAACGCGGTCGGGCGTCCGCTTTTGTACGGAGTAACAGATGAGTTTTTGCGCTATTTCGGCCTGAATGATCTGTCCGATTTGCCGAAAGAATCTGAAATTGAAGCGCTTTTGAAAGAAAAAGAAGCGTTTCAGGAGGAAGAGGCTTTTCCATCCGAACCGGAGCAGACCGCCGCGGCCGGGCAGGAATCTTTACAAGAAGAAACAGATGATTCGGCTGAATAAAATGATTGCCAATGCGGGGGTTTGCTCTCGCCGCAAGGCGGATGAACTGATTCGCCAGGGGCGGGTGCAGGTGAATCATAAAATTGTGACGGAACTCGGTGTCCAAATTGAACCCCGGAATGACCGGATTGAAATTGACGGGCAGCCGGTTGAACTTCCCGAAAAAGAGATTCTTATTTTATTCAATAAACCCCAAAATTGTCTCACAACCGTTTCGGATAATTTCCGCCGGAAAATAGTCTTTGATTTTATAAACGTTCCTTATCGAATTTATCCTGTGGGACGCCTTGATTTTGATGCGGAAGGTCTGTTGATTCTCACAAATTCGGGTGAGCTTGCTTATCGTCTCGCTCATCCGAAGTTTAAAATCGACAAGGTTTACCATGTGACCGTTGAAAAGCCGGTTACGCCCGAAATGGTTCATCGACTGCAGGCGGGTGTGGCCATTGAGAGCGGTGTTACTGTCACGGCCGGTGTCCGTGTGGTGTCTCCGCACGTGGTTGAATTGACGCTTCATCAAGGGATTAAACGCCAGGTGAAACGCATGATAAAGGCGGTTGGTAATCGCGTGACGGCTCTCAAGCGGACGCGTTTGGGCACTCTGGAGCTCGGAGATTTGCAGCCCGGCGAGTGGCGGTATTTAAAAGAGGAAGAAATCGCGCAGCTCAAAAAAATAGTGAGGTTGCCATGGAAATAGAAGATAAACGGGTGCTGGTTTTAGGAGGATGGGGATTGGTCGGATCGGCGATCTGCCGCGGGCTAATCTCTGAGAAACCGAAAGAAATTATTGTGTCTTCTCTGGCCAGGGAGGAAGCGGAAGAAGCGGTTCAGAAATTGGAAAAGTTGAATCCGAATCATAAGATCAAATTGACGCCTTCCTGGGGGAATATCTTTCTTCGTGACACTTTGCAGGGCATTTCCAGATCCGAAATCATCGAAAATCAAAAATACCGGGAACAATTGATCGAAGATGTTCTGGGAGATCTCACCCCGGAAATTTTAATTCACTCACACTTGTACCGGACCATTCAGAAATACCGGCCGCAAATCGTGATCGACAGCATTAATTCTGCGACGGCACTGGCCTATCAAGATGTCTTCCTGGGATATTACCGGGTGCGGAAAGAATTAAAAGGATTTAAAAGCGGTTTGGCCAATACCACGGCGCTGGTGAATGAAATGGAAAAGCTGCTCATAACGCTGTACATTCCGCAGCTCATTCGCCATGTGCAGATTTTGTATGAAGTCATGATGCGCGTAAAGACAAAAATTTACCTGAAGATCGGCACAAGCGGCACGGGGGGCATGGGATTGAACATTCCCTACACCCACAGCGAAGAAAAACCGTCCCGCGTCCTGTTAAGCAAGACCTCGGTGGCCGGTGCGCACACACTGCTCCTCTTCTTAATGGCTCGTACACCGGATGCGCCGATCACAAAGGAAATTAAACCGACGGCAGCCATCGCCTGGAAACGCATTGGATTTGGTCCCATCAAAAAGGGAAACAGGGCGATCGAATTGTTCGACTGTGATCCTGAAAACGCCATGCGGCTGAAGCGGGAGTTCGACCTGAAGGAAAAACTGAACTGGCGAAAGCTAAAAGACGGGGTCATGGAATCGGTTTTTATCGACACCGGTGAAAACGGTATTTTCTCGAAGGCGGAATTTATGACCCTCACCACAAGCGGCCAGATGGAATATGTCACTCCCGAAGAAATTGCACGAAATGTCATTTATGAAATAAAAGGCCGCAATACGGGATATGATATTATAAATGCGCTGGACAATGCCACCTTGGGGCCGACCTATCGGGCCGGATATTTACGTCACACGGCGCTTAAGAAAATGGAGGCGCTTGAAAAAGCGCACGGGGTGGAGAGTGTGGCTTTTGAATTGTTGGGGCCGCCGAGATTATCGAAGCTCTTGTACGAAGCGTATCTTCTAAGGAAAAGTGTCCGCACAATGGAAAATTTGAAAAGCGCCGACGAGGAAGCACTCTCCCGGGAATTGGCGAATATGATTCGTACGGATGCGAAATTGCGCTCACGGATTATTTCAATCGGCATTCCCATCTTAATGCCGGACGGCTTGCATCTTCTGCGCGGTCCGGTCGTCAAAATTCCGCCCTACCGCGGAGAGGATGTGATCGAAATAAAGCCCGGAAAAATCGATATATGGGCACACGACGGCTGGGTAGACCTTCGGGCGTCGAATATTCGGACCTGGAAAAACCGGATTGCCAAAATCTTTGCCGAAATTGAAGCCGTCCCGCCGGACGATACGAGCTCCCAGTACGATCAGGATCGCCAGTACTGGCTGGAAGACGAGGAAATCGATATTGGCAAAATTGTCGGCTGGATTTTTACCAAGGAAGAAAAAGGATTGAGGATGAAGGATTAAATTCTTGAATCGCAAAAGACAATCAAAACATCTGATTGTGGCAATTGACGGGCCTGCGGGTTCCGGGAAAAGCACCACAGCAAAAGAATTAGCCCGAAAACTGGGTTATTTGTACTTGGATACGGGTGCCATGTATCGGGCGTTTGCCCTTAAGGTGCTGCAGGAAAAAATTGATCCCGACGATGAGACGGCGTTAAATCGCCTGGCGGAGCAGACGCAAATCCTGCTCCGGCCCGATGCCGGTGGGATTTGTGTGTTTCTGGACGGCAAAGATGTGACGGATAAAATCCGCACGCCGGAGATCGACCGGCTGGTCAGCCGTGTGAGTCGTGTGAAAGCCGTGCGCGACCGGATGGTTGAATTACAGCGGGAAATCGGGAAAAATGGCGGGATTGTGGCGGAAGGCCGGGACATTGGGACGGTTGTGTTTCCCCAGGCGGATGTGAAAATCTTCCTGGTGGCTTCCCCGTTGGAGCGGGCAAAACGCAGGCTGAAAGATTTAAGGGCCGGCGGCATTCGGATTTCATTGGAAAAAGTGCTTGCCGATATTGAACAGCGGGATGAGATTGATTCGAACCGAAAAATCAGCCCGCTGAAAAAGGCGGAAGATGCCGTCGAAATCGACACAACCAATTTGTCGATTGAAGCCCAGGGTGAAGAGATTTACAATATTATTAAGCAAAAAGGGTTGCATTTTCGTTGAGATTTTTTTACTTTATAGCTCAAATAATTTTGAAATCGATTTTTAACGTTTTTTATGGGTTAAAAGTTATGGGCCCCGTTGAGGAAACGAGAGACCGGCCTGTTCTTTTTGCGTCTGATCATCAATCATTTGTGGACCCGCTTATCATTGGATCCATCATTCGGCAGGAAATTTACTATTTTGCCAAAGAAGAAATTTTCGAATGGTTTATTATCAAAGACCTGGCCGCATTTTTCAATGCCTTTCCCATAAAACGGGGCAGTTTTGATCCGAAAGCCATTCGAATTGCAAAACGGGTGCTGGGGAGCGGACGCTCGCTGATGATGTTTCCGGAAGGGACCCGCAGCAAAACCGGCGCGCTTCAGAAAGCCAAATCCGGAGTCGGAATGCTGGCTGTGCGGAATAAAGTCGATATTATTCCCGTTTGTATTTACGGCACATTCAAACTGCGCCGCAGCTTTTTGAAATACCCGGGAATCATCGTCAGTTTCGGCAGACGGATTCCGATTCGCGAATACCTGGATCGAACCGGTCCCCGGAAGGAGCTTTACCAGGAGATCGGCGATCGCATTATGGACGAGATTGCCAACCTCTGGGATAAATCGATTGCTTATTCGGTCCCACTAAGGGACACAAAATAAAAGGAGGACAAACTAAATGCCAGATCAAGAAAATGAAACTTCACTTCAGAATGAAGAAGTGAACAAAAACCAGGAAAATCCAACAGAAGGAGGTGGTGAGCCGGTTCAACCCACAGCAGAAGTCGAGGAAGCTGTCGAGCCAACAGAAGCTGTCAAGCCAACAGAAGCTGTCAAGCCAACAGAAACCGTCGAGCCAACAGAGACGGCCGAGCCGCCTGAAACTGTTGTGCAGGAAGCGGCCCCCGACAACGGACAGGCCGAAACGGCTGTGGAAGAAGGTCC
>BDTM01000014.1 GCA_002898015.1 bacterium BMS3Bbin03
GCAGAGCGGGTGGCTGTTATCCCGACGGGTCGGGATGGGGGTTCAAGGCAACAGGATGTTAAGCAAAACAGAGACAGAAGTAAACTATAATCCGGAGTAGCTCAATTGGCAGAGCGGGTGGCTGTTAACTACTAGGCTGGGGGTTCAAGTCCCTCCTCCGGAGCTAAAAAGAAGCCTCATAATGAAGAGGCTTTTTTGATTCAAGATGAAATCCTATTATCTATATATTCTCTTTTCTGAAAAGCTGTCTCGTTATTACATTGGTATTTCATATGATCCCGAACTCAGGCTTCATTTTCACAACACTTCCCACAAAGGTTGGACGAGACGCGGCAGACCCTGGCATCTGGTATTTAAGAAGGATTTCTCTGACAGAAAAGAGGCACAATACTGGGAGGATTGGCTGAAACGCCAAAAGAGCCATTCCGTAATTGAAAAGGTCATTCAAGGCGAATTTATTTGGGAAGAATAACGGGGCGGGTGGCTGTTATCCCGACGGGTCGGGACGGGGGTTCAAGTCCCTCCTCCGGAGCTAATAGATAGTGCCTGAACGAAAACTCCTGAAAAATGTAACGTAAGCATCCTGCTTGCGTCCGTTTGATAGCAGAAACAAAGAATTAGTTAAATCAAATTTCACAAGCCGGAGGCTTGTGTTACGTTTTCGTTCAGCCACTATTTACGTTCTATCGATATACAGAGTTCGCCGTATGCCGAATTTGGGCGGAGCATTGCGCAGCCGCATGTCTGCTGTCAGGCGAAACCGGTATTCAATCCTTGATCCGGTTATAATGAATAGCCGTAATTTCCAGTTTATACCAAGTAAAATCACCTTCTTTTAATTTCCAAGTAACAGTTGGTCTTGTGGGAATTCTGATACCTTCAAATTCTTTGTAGCTATTTGGCTCTATTTGTATGAACCAGTCTTCCAGAGTTGCTCCGCCTTTACGATCATAATATCGTTTGGCTTCGAAACTGACTACTTTGTAGTTAGCATCGAACTTGAACAAACCCGAGGCGGTGATTCCACCATAGCTCATCGTGGCCTTAGCCGTTGTAGAGTCTATCTGTTCCCATTGGATGTAATCGTTCAAAGCGGCTGAGGGGAACCAAACAATTTCTGCAAGATACCTCAACATCGCTCCTTGGTCTGTTTCTTTTCCTTTGGCATCGGCAACCGTTATAAGGGAAAGTAACTTAATAAGCATGTACCCTTTTCCGTTTTCGTATTTATCTCTTCCGGCAAGATGTATTCCCGGCGCGGCTTTAACGTCCGCAATCCAGATGAACGCGGGTTTTTCCGTTTTAAACCATTCCTCGGCTTCAACGGGCATCCACTTACCATCCGGGGTAGTGCGCATTTCTCCGGTTTGTTTGAGATGAACGCTGTAAATCACTTCGTTGCCGGTTACATTGGAACGTTCGAGCCACTTTTGAACAATCGGCGGCAAACCGTTAAGCATGTCTTTTGTTACCACTTTTTTCCCGGAAGTTGCAGATGTGACAAATATTTTCAGTTCATTTTTGGACATTGTATTAAAACTCCAAGCCCCATAACCAATGACGATTCCAGCAAGGATAATCACATTGGCTATCGTGCCAAATTTAGCGTCCTGCCAATACAGAATGATGAGCACTTGCGAAAGCACAAGAGCAGGAACTGCAATCATCCACCACCAATCTTTATTTAACAAGAAAATGACTGCTGCCGTGATGAATAATAATGCGGAAATTAGCCATAAGAGACCGACGGGTTTATGAATAGTTTGTGTAAGTTGATTTACTTCAGCAAGTTGAAATGCTTTCACAAAACCCATCAGATGAATGAATCCGTGAATAACAATGACGGATGCAAAAATTGCTTTTATCATAGTTATTTATTCTCCTTTCGGACAGGTATCAAATCACAGAAGTAAAAGCGGTTATCTCGCAAAACGATATCTCCTATTGTAAATGCTATCCTTTCTCGGAATATCAATCCATCGTATACAAACGAATGAAATTCTCCGTTTTCGCCACATGGGTCAATGTTGGAAGGGAGCTCACGCAAAAATTGCTTATCATAGATTCTACCGACAAATCGTTTATCAAGAACATTTGAGTCAACACAGGTAATAACTGCCTTGAATCCCAAATCTATGAATATATGGGCAAGTTCAGTCGTATCCCTTTTCCATATAGGGAAAATTCCTTTCATCCCTATTTTTGATAAGTTGTCTTCCCGATACTTCCTCAAGTCCTCTAAGAAAATGTCCCCAAAAACAACCGATAAAATACCTTGACTTTTATAGTCGATTAATTTGCCCCTTAGTTTTGTCTCATACTCATCATTGGATGCATTCTTCGTGATATAGACCTTTTCGAGTGGAAAACCTAAAGACTTTGCCTGTTGTTCAAGAAGAATACGCCGAACGCCATGCATGCTGATTCTATCGTAGCCCTCTGTTACAGTGGTCAGCAATGCTGATATTTCATAATTATAGGTTCTTTGCAGTTCGTAAAGAGCCATAGCACTATCCTTGCCGCCGCTCCATGAAAAAAGGAATCTTTCATTTATTGGCATATTCATAGGTATTCAAAGTTTTAAAGTTTACCATTTCCGATAACATCCTGCAGATAGGCGAAGCCTGTAGGGGTTTGGGCAAGCGTAAGCGAACCGCATATCCGCTTTTAGCCGAAGTCGTCTATCCGGTTTTTTCTGACCACCGAAATAGTTCGAACAGAGAACCGTGGTGGCGATTCAATAACCAGACGACAATCCAGCCGAATAAGAAGTTTGAGGACGATACCTCTACAAAGTGAGCCATTCGTATTGTATCGGGCATATATGGGTTCGGCAGCAAAAGAAGGGACCCCATCAGAACTGAGAACAACAGAGCTACTGCCAGACCAGCCTCCCACCAGTTACCTTTCATCATCCGAATTATCGGCAGTGCCAGAGCCGTCCATATCATCGCTCTTACCATCTGAAACGGAATTATCCACAAAGGCAACTGGAGGCCGGCATAGTACTCTTGAAATGCCTCGCCTGCCAGCGGCCGAAAGACAAACATGCCAAATGAGAAGTAAATAACCACATAGATAACCGCAATCAATATCAGTTTCCAGACCCATTCCATCAGGGGCATGATCAGGCGTCGATTTATTTCCTGTGATTCCTCGGCCCTTTTCATTCTTCCGTGGATCAGAACAACTAATGGCGAAAACAGCGCTGCAATGATAGCCCCTTGCATGAACAGTTTGGGAATAATCTCAGCCGGCACAACATCCACCAAATATCTGAGAAACACAACAGTCTCGATCTGAGACAAGAATGTCATCACTCCGTAGAACACGAGAAAGATCGTTAAGACCAGTCGCCATCTGTCCCATCGGGATCGTATAATCGGATAACTTAGAACGACGGTCTGAATAGCGCACACAGCCAGCAGAGCCGCCATCGCGCCCATTAGATCAGCGGTTTGTGTGGAATCCGTCAAACCGACTGCCATTGAGGCTATCGAATAAGAAACGAATAGAAGGAAAGTCAAGACAATTATCTTCAGTCCAAGCATAATTGTTGTTTTGGCGTTCATCGAATTCCTCATTGTTTTCGGCAACACAATCGGAGGGGGCTGAAAATCAGGAAAGGCACGGCTTTTTAAAGATTGCCCTGTAAAAAACCGTTTACAGCATCGAAATCAGTTCAGCCGTTTTCTGGAAGAGCTGCATGAGGCTGGATGGAAAAATTCCCATATAAAGGACTCCCAGCACGGCCAAAAGAAGGGCCAATCCCACCCCCCACGAAGCGGCCGGCAATTCGAACACCTTTCCTTCTTCAGGCTCCTGCATATACATGGCCACAACCACGCGAAGATAGTAATAAGCGGATATAACCGCATTGAGAACGCTTAAAATAACCAGCCACACAAATCCCGCTTTCAGGGCCGCACTAAACAGGTAGAATTTCCCGATAAAACCGGCCGTTGGCGGAACGCCGGCCAGCGAAAACATGAACACGGCCATTGCCAGAGCGGCAAAAGGATATTTGTACCCAATACCGCGGTAGCTCTCGATGCGCAGATTTTCAACCTTATGCGAAATTCCGAGATAGGATACCACACCGAATGCACCGAGGTTCATGAACGTGTAGGCCATTAGATAGAAAAGTACGGCCGATCGCCCCATTTCATTCCCGGCAAGAACACCCACCAAAATATAGCCGGCATGGGCGATGCTGGAGTAGGCGAGCATCCGTTTGATGTTTTGCTGGACAATCGCCACAACGTTGCCAATGGTCATTGTGAGAAGCGCCAGAACCCAGATTGCAATGGTCCATTCCCGGGTCGAGAAGGCGGCGACCGAGACAAAAAGCCGAATCAACACGGCAAAAGCGGCACCTTTGGCACCCACCGACATGAAGGCCGCAATCGGAGTCGGGGCGCCTTGGTACACATCGGGCGTCCATTGATGAAAGGGCACAAAAGCAGCCTTAAATGCCAGGCCCACCAAAAAGAGAATTATCCCGGCCACAAACAGGACATTTGTAAAACCATTGGCATTGACATAACTCGAAATACCTTTAAATGAAAACGAGCCGGTGGTGCCGTAAATTAAGGCAATGCCATAAAGCAGGAACCCGGTTGAAAACGCCCCCAAAAGGAAATATTTTAGAGCGGCTTCGATGGAATCCGCCCGCATTTTCCGAAATCCGGTGAGAATATACAGACTGATCGATAGAATTTCCAGGCCCAGAAACACAATGAGCAAATTTAATCCCTGCACCATCACTATGATTCCCGAGAGGGCAAATAAAAGAAGCCCGTAAAACTCCCCGTAACTCACATATTCGTCCTCAATTCTGTTCAGCGACAGTAAGGCGGCCAGAAAAGCGGCGATAATAAAAATCATTTGAAAGGCAATCGTAAAATTATCATTCCCGACCATGCCGCCAAAACCGGTGATATCCTTGCCCCACATTCTTCCCAATTCACCTAAGCTGACAATTAAACCGATGATTCCGACAATGGCCAACAGCTCCCTCTGTACCTTTTGGAAAAACAGGCCAATCAGCAATACCACGACAGCGGTAATCATAACCGTAAGGGCCGGAGCGATAGCCGAAAAATTTATTTGAGGAATGATTAAGTCCATTCTTTCTCCTTAATAGTCGCACAGCAGAATTACTAATGCATCATCCGTAAAAAATTATTTTGATGAAATCCCCTTCAAAACAAAATTTACCGGCAATTGTTTCTCAAGCAATAACACCTGTTCCTGTCTGACCTGACGATTTTTCAACAAGTCCTCAACGGACTTTTCCGTTTTGTTCAGAAAATACTTCGGGTACACCCCAATCCAGAAAATCACAAGTACAATCGGAACAAGGACAAATATTTCCCTTAGATTCAAATCTTTTAACTTCTTATTTTCCTCTTTCGTTAACGGCCCAAAATTGACACGATGGAACATCCAGAGCATGTACACGGCGCCTAAAATAACCCCGGTTGCCGCAAAAATTGCAAAGGCTTCATTCGCCTGAAATGTACCCAGCAATATCAGAAATTCGCCGACGAATCCGTTTAATCCGGGCAATCCGATGGAAGAAAGGGTGACAATCATGAAAAATGTCGCGAATATCGGGATTTGCTTCGCTAACCCGCCGAAATCGGATATGAGGCGTGTGTGACGACGTTCATAAATCATTCCGACCACAAGGAAGAGAGCCCCCGTGGAGAGCCCGTGATTCAGCATCTGAATAATGCCGCCCTGCAATCCTTCTACATTCAGCGCAAAAATGCCAAGCATCACAAATCCAAGATGGCTCACACTGGAATAGGCCACCAGCTTCTTTAAATCCGGCTGAACCATAGAGACCAGCGCGCCATAAATAATACCGACGATTGCGATCACGGAAATCAGACCCACAAATTCGGTGCTGACATTCGGGAACAGTGTTAAACAAAACCTCAGGAAACCATACGTTCCCATTTTCAGTAAAACGCCCGCCAGGATCACACTTCCGCCCGTCGGCGCTTCTACGTGGGCATCCGGCAGCCATGTGTGGAATGGGAACATGGGCACTTTAATGGCAAATGCCAGGGCGAACGCCAGGAACAGCCAGAATTGCGTCGGCACGGGCAACAGCACGGATTGAAAATCCTGAAAATCAAAGCTGTACACACCGGTGGCGTGATAATGAATCAAATAAAGGGTGATGATGGCAACCAACATGAATACGCCGCCGAACATTGTATACATAAAGAACTTAATGGCGGCATAAATTCTGCGGGGACCGCCCCACACACCGATGATAAAATACATGGGAATTAACATGCCTTCCCAAAAGACATAAAAGAGAATCATGTCCAGCGACAGGAAAACACCCAGCATGCCGGTTTCCAGCATCAAAAATACCATCATGTATTGTTTGACGCGTTTCTGGATGTACGTCCAGGAGGAGAGAATCACAATCGGCATCAGGAAAGTGGTTAACATGACCATCAATAAACTAATGCCGTCGATGCCCAGATGGTAATGAATCCCAAGTGAAGGAATCCAGTTCGCTTTTTCTTCAAATTGAAAGGCGGACGTACCGGACTGAAAACCCAGCAGAATGGGGAGTGAAATCAAAAAGACGATCGTGGTCAGGATTAGGGTGTAATACCGGACAAATTCATCTTTTTCTCTTGGGACAAAAAGCAGAATAACGGCCCCAAAAACCGGTAAAAATGTAATGATCGTTAAAATGTGATTTTGCATAAATTCTATCATCGGCTAAACTCCGCTGAAAAGCTTTTTTTTGATTTCACCATTACATAAAAACAATATAGAACACCAGGATAACCACACCAATGACAAAGGACAGAGCATAATTTTGAACAAAGCCCGTTTGCCATTTTCGAACAACCCGACCGGTTCCGCGCACCACATTTCCGGTTCCGTTGATAAATCCATCGATAATTTTCACATCCACAAATTTCCACAAAAAGCTCTCCGAAATGGCCGCCATTGGATTTACAATCAGCGTTTCATAAATTTCATCCACATAATATTTATTAAAAACCAATTGATACACATAATTGATTTTTTTTGTCCAGATTCCCGGTAATTCCGGTCTTTTCAGGTACATCAAATAAGCAAAACCAATTCCAACCAGAACAATAACAAACGTCAATCCCATCAGAGGCAATTCCAAAACACGGGCGCTTTCTCCGCTTATATGGGGAACCAGGCCTGCCGCATGACGGATTTCCAGGCTTTTCTCAAACACAGGATCCAAAAAGTGCTCGAAGGGGTTGCTGCCGCCCAGAATTTTCGGAATCCCAATGTAACCGCCGATGACCGCCAGAACGCCCAGAATAAGGAGTGGAACGGTCATGGTTGAAGGCGCTTCATGGACGTGTTCCGCAATTTCTTTTTTCGCCCGCAGTTCCCCGTGGAACGTCATGTACACGGCGCGAAACATGTAGAAAGCCGTTAGTCCTGCCGTGATCACACCCACCAGCCAGATCCAAAAATTGCCGTAAGCACCGGCAAGCGACTGCCACAGAATTTCATCTTTTGAAAAGAAACCGGAAAACCCCGGAATGCCGGAAATGGCAAGGGTGGCCATTAAAAACGTCCAATACGTAATGGGCATCTTTTTTTTCAAACCGCCCATCATTCGCATGTCCGTGCTGTTCGACATGGCGTGCATGATGCTGCCGGCGCCCATAAACAGAAGGGCTTTGAAGAAAGCGTGCGTCATCAAATGAAAAATGCCGGCGGCAAAAGCGCCCACGCCCACACCCACGAACATGTAGCCCAACTGGCTGATGGTCGAGTACGCCAGCATGCGCTTAATATCGAATTGTGTCATGCCCATTGTGGCGGCAAAAAAGGCCGTGGCCACACCAATCACCGCTATCAGTGCCATGGAAATAGGCGAGAGTGTGTAAAGCACATTCGCACGCGCCACCATATAAACACCCGCTGTGACCATCGTGGCCGCGTGGATCAGGGCGGAGACCGGTGTAGGCCCGGCCATCGCATCCGGCAGCCACACGTAAAGCGGAATCTGCGCAGATTTCCCCATGGCGCCCACAAACAGCAGCGAGGTAATGACCGTAATGATGGGTGCACCAATCGTGTACTTGGCGGCGGCGGCACCGAAGACTTCTTGAAAATTTACGGAATGAAAGGTAACCACGATAAAAAATATCCCCAACAGGAAGCCAAAATCACCAATTCTGTTGACGACAAATGCCTTTCGGCCGGCATAAGCATTGTAATTATCGCCGTACCAGAATCCGATGAGCAAATATGAACAAAGGCCGACACCCTCCCAGCCGACGAACATCATCAAAAAATTATCGGCTGTGATCAGCAGCAGCATTGCGAAAACAAATAAATTTAAATAAGTAAAAAACCGGCTGTATCCCTTATCTCCATGCATGTAGCCGATTGAATAGATGTGAATGACAAAAGAGACACCGGTGACGACCAGCATCATCACAACGGAAAGCGGGTCGACGAGGAACGAGATCTGCGCCGTAAAATTACCGGCGACAATCCAATCGTAAAGGGTCTTTGTGAAAAATCTGTGTTCCGGAGGAAGCTTGAGCAAATCAACAAAAATGATCGAAACCGTAATAAAAGAGAGGCCAATCATCGTGCTTCCGAGGATTCCGACTATCTTATGCCCAAGATATCTTCCGAACAGACCGTTTATAATTACGCCGATTAGCGGAAATAAGGGAACCAACCAAATCCATTCCAACATAATTGTGCCTCATTTAAGATTCATTACAAAACTGAAAATTCATTTTTTGCCGTTTGTGCCGGAATCATCCGTTAAGGAGATTAATCTCATCCACATTAATGGTGGCACGTAAACGATAGGCGGAAATAATCAATGCCAGGCCGACCGCAACTTCCGCAGCCGCAACCGTCATGATAAAAAAGACAAATATTTGTCCGTCCAGAGAATGTAATTGTCTTGCTAAAACGATAAATGTTAAGTTTACGGAATTTAACATTAATTCAATGGACATGAAAATCACGATTGCATTTCGGCGTATTAACACACCGATTACCCCAATGGAGAATAAAATGGCTCCTAAAATCAATAAATTGGTTGCGGGTATCATGGTTTCCTCTATTTTTACTAAAGTTCTTTCGGCATCTTTTTGCGTCCCAAAATAATGGCGCCGATCATACCCACAAGAAGTATGATCGAAGCTAACTCAAAGGGGAACAGGTATTTTGTAAACAAAAGATTTCCAAGCGCTTCCACGTTGCCGATGACGTTCACCTTTGCTTGGGGATAACGGCCTAATGTGCCGGAGATGGAACCGGATTTAATAATTAACAAGCCTTCGACAAACAAAAGCAGGCCAAAAATGACGCCGAAGATAACCTGAGCGGGTTTTCCAATGGGCAGCCGCACTTCCTTCCGAAGATTCAGTAACATGATCACAAAAACAAACAGCACCATAATGGCGCCGGCGTAGACCATTACCTGAATAATCGACAGGAACTGTGCGCCCAACAGTGCGTAAATCGACGCCAGACTGAAGAATGTGACCACTAAAAATAACGCACTGTAAACCGGATTTCTATGAAAGACCATTCCCAATGCCGAAAGGATGGCTAATATCCCAAATAGATAGAGAAGAACGGTGACCATGAGCAAATTTACCTTTTTTTATTTTCCTCTAATTGTCTCTTGTAGTAATTTCCATCTTTTGTGAGATCGTAGTTCTTGAGCAATCGCTCTTTGTCCCAGATTAAACTTTCCCGGGTGTAATCGGCAAAATCATAGATAACGGTTAATTCGATGGCCTCCTCCGGGCAGGCTTCTTCGCACATTCCGCATAAAATACAGCGCAGCATATCAATCTTATACCAGATAGGATATTTTTCCCGGTCATCCCACGGGGCCGCGCCGCCCTGCATCGAGATGGCATTCGCAGGACAGGCCGTGGCACACATCTCACAGGCCACACATTTTTCACGCCCTAACTCATCCCGGTTCAAACGAATGGCTCCGCGGTAGCCGGGCGGCGGAAACCATTTTTCATCAGGATATTCCAGAGTGATGTGTTTTTTAAAAAGGTGCTTAAACGTAATAGACAGACCCCCGATAATTGCAGGAATATATAATAAATCCCAAATATTGGGTTTTATGGTGACACGTTTTACATTTTTGACGTTCATAAAAACCTCGATCTATTTCAGAACATCCCGTAACTCTTAAAAAACTTCAATCAATTTTCCTGCAGGCGCCATTCAGCCCTTACGCCAAAAAGGCCATCACAATTGCCGTAACCACGATATTGACAAGGGCCAGAGGCAGTAAAATCTTCCAGCCAAGCCGCATTAATTGGTCGTATCGAAACCGCGGCAGAGTCCAGCGAACCCACAAATATAAGAATAAAAAGAAACCTGTCTTCAGCGAAAAGGCGATGACTGCCAGAAGAATACCCCACACACCCAGAGCACTTTCATTGACCCACGGAAAATCCCAACCGCCAAAAAACAAAGTGGTCATCAAGGCGGCGGATGTGATCATTCCGGCGTATTCCCCTAACATAAACGATGCGAATTTCATACTTCCGTATTCGGTGTGGTATCCCCCGACGAGTTCGGGTTCCGCTTCGGCCATATCAAACGGAAGTCGATTGCTCTCGGCAAAAGCCGCAATCAAAAAAATTAAAAATCCCAGCGGTTGGAGCACCACATTCCAGCGCGGTAAAAATCCCCACAGAAGATGCGTTTGAAAATTCACAATTTCGCTAAGGCGAAGGGAGCCGACAATCATTAAAACCCCGATTATGGACAGTCCGAGCGGCAATTCATAGCTGATCATTTGCGCCGCCGACCGCAAACCGCCTATCAGAGGATATTTGCTATTTGAAGACCAGCCCGCCAGCACAACGCCGTACACCACAAAGGAGGTTAAAGCGAGGATATAAAGGATGCCGATATTTAAATTGGCAATTTCCATCTGAAAAGAATATCCCCAGGCTGAAAATGTGGGACCCACCGGAATCACGGCATACGTCAAGAAAGCGGGAAAGAGCACAAACGAAGGCGCCATTAAATAAATCAATTTACTGCTTTGAGCGGGAATAATTTCTTCTTTCGTAAAGAATTTGATACCGTCGGCAATGGGCTGGAGCAAGCCCGCCGGCCCGACGCGATTGGGGCCCAGCCGGTCTTGCATAAAGGCACTCACACGGCGCTCAGCCAGCGTCAAATAAGCCACTATCGTCAAATTTACACCCAGGACAATCACAATTTTGATTACGATAATCACAACATCCAAAATGATATTCCCTGTTTGCGTCATTTTATTTCCTTAAGTATCGATCTTCATTAAATTCATATACCCTGATCGCCCAATTTAAAATAGGAAATTCCACGGAATGCCGCCTCGTTTTCGGCCAGATCATTCATCACATCCGAAGCGGAAAGCATCTTCCATTCGCTGTTGAACCGCCTGCCCAAATCCACTAAAATAGCCCAATCTTCTTTTGCCAAACCGGGCAATTTCAGAGCCTTTGTAAATCTTTGGGTACACCCCTGAACATTTGTAAATGTGCCGGTTTTCTCTGCAAAATAAGATCCGGGAAGCACCACGTTGGCTAATTTTGCAATGTCCGATAAGAAGAAATCCTGCACCGCCAGAAATTCTAATTTTTTCAGAATATTTTTCTGTGCATCTGTCAATTTAAAATCCTTGTCGGCATTGATATAGTAAAGGGCTTTTATCTCCCCTTTATCGATTGTCTTCCACAGGTCGGACTTGATCTTGCCGAAAATAATTTCAGCCCCCCTGCGATTAGGGGCTTTTTCGGCCCGAATCGTAAAACCGTTCTTGTAAGTGACATCTTCACCGTCAAATAAACCGGTGTAAACATACAGGCGATCCGTTCCTATTTCTTCCTTAAACAGTTTTTTCAGCAGGTAATTCTCTTCGTTGGAGGCGAACACCGATCCGACCGCCCCGATGACCTTTGCCCCGTCGGATTTTTTGATCAGAACCACTCTGTCGTGAATAATCGAGAGCGCTTCTTCCCAATTGGTGGGATTAAGTTTTTCGCCGGCACGTTTGAGGGGTGATTCGATACGTTCGAGATCCTCAAATTTATGAAAGATGTACCGGCCGTCATCACAAATCCAGTGCTGATTCACCGCCTGATTTTCACGGCTTCGAATCCGGTAAATCTTATTGTGCTGCGTTTGAATATCGATATTACATCCGGCGCTGCACCCGGGACACACACTTTTCGCATGATCCAGATGCCACACCCGGGCCTGGTAAATGAAATCCTCATCCAGGAGAGCGCCCACCGGACAAATTTCGGTGATGCTGCCATCCAGTTTATCGCCCAATTCTTTTCCGGGGAAGACGGAAATTTCGCTGCGGTAGCCCCGGTTTTCCACAAACAGAACCTCTTCACCGACAACATCTTTGTAAAAACGCACACACCGCGTGCATAAAATGCAGCGATTCGTCACATAGCGAATGTTGCCGCCGAACGCTTTCGTCGGACGCACACGCTTATCCTCTTTCGGAAAACGGCTGTGCGAAGAGCCGTATTTATAATCATAATCCTGCAGGTCACATTCACCGGCCTTGTCGCAAACCGGACAATCCAACGGATGGTTGATGAGCAAAAATTCCAGAATGTCTTTTCTCGCCTTTTTGACTGCCGGCGTATCCGTATGCACCGCCATTCCGTCTGCGGCGGTTGTGGCACAGGATATTTCCAGCTTCCGGTGTCCCTCGATTTCAACAAGACACATCCGGCAGCTTCCGGCAATACTGAGCGCGGGGTGGTAGCAATAATGTGGAATTTCAATGCCCAGTTTCGCTGCGGCCTTAAGTACAGATGTGCCGGGTTCTACCGTAATTTCCTGATCATCTATCTTAAGCGTTGGCATCGGTACCCTTTATACTCTTATCCTTCGTTATCGGACATCTATGCTGCCTGGTATGTTCGATGAATTCATCTCTAAATTTCTGCACAAAGCTTTTGGCCGGCATGGCCGCCGCATCCCCGAGGGGACAGATCGTGCGTCCCATGATGTTGCCCGCCACATCCTTCAGCAAATCCACGTCATCGACCGTACCCTCACCGTGTTCTAACCGGCTCAGAAGCTTGACCATCCACATCGTCCCTTCACGGCACGGTGTGCACTGGCCGCAGGATTCGTGTGCATAAAACCGTTCCAGATTGTAAAGGGCATCCACCATGCAGGTCGTTTCATCCATCACAATGGCTCCGGCGGAGCCCAGCATGGTTCCGATGGACATGAGTGAATCGTAGTCCATCGCAACATCGATTTCATCCGGCAGGAGAACCGGTGTGGATGACCCGCCGGGGATAACCGCTTTTAATTGATGGGCTTTGTAGACTCCTCCGGCGTGTTCGTAAATCAGCTCTTTTAAATTCATTCCCAGCGGAAATTCAAACAATCCCGGATGATTGACATGCCCGGACACACAGTAGAGTTTCGGTCCGGCGTTTTTGGGGTTGGACCCAATCTTCGAGTACCAGTCGGCGCCCCGTTCCATAATGAGGGGTACGTTTGCGAGTGTTTCCACATTATTTATGATGGTAGGGCTGTTGAACAATCCGACAATCGCCGGAAACGGCGGTTTTAGCCGCGGCCACCCTCTTTTGCCCTCGAGCGATTCGATCAATCCCGTTTCTTCCCCGCAGATGTAGGCCCCGCCGCCGCGATGCACGTTAATATTCAGATCGTAACCCGATCCGAAAATATTTTTTCCCACAAATCCTTTTGCCCGAGCTTCCGCAAGTGCTTTTTCCAGAATGTCGGCGCCGGCGACAAACTCGCCCCGAATATAAATATAAGCCTGATGACAATTGATGGCGTACGACGAAAGAACAATGCCTTCGATCATCATATGCGGTTCGTGCTCGATGATGTAGCGGTCCTTAAATGTCCCAGGTTCAGATTCATCGGCGTTACAAATCAGGTATTTCGGATTAGGATTATCCTGCGGGACGAATCCCCATTTTATCCCGGTCGGGAAACCTGCGCCGCCGCGGCCCCTTAAACCCGATTTTTTTACCTCTTCAATGACCTCTTTGGGGGCGAATTGTTTCAGCGTCTTCTTCAGCGCTTCGTATCCGCCGTGACCCAGATAAAACTCGATTGTATGTGATTCCGGATTGTCCCGGTTTTTCAGAAAATATAGTTCGTGCATTCAAGACCCTTTTCTGAATGTCTTTTATTTCAAACTATCCAGGATTTTATCAATTTTTTCAACAGTGAGTTGTTCGTAATAAGTGTCGTTAATTTGCATAACGGGTGCCGTTCCGCAGGAACCCAGGCATTCCACTTTCTTCAATGTAAACTTCTTATCCGGTGTAGTTTCACTGACTTCAATATTCAATTTTTTCTTGACATGATCGACAACCGTTTCGGCGCCCATCAACTGGCAGGAGAGTGTTGAGCACACCTGAATCACATATTTTCCTTCGGGTGTGCCCGGGAAAAGGGTGTAAAAGCTGACCACATTTGCGATTCGGGTGACATTTAATTCCAGCAATTCGCTGATGTAAGCCATAATTTCGGTGGAAACATGTCCGAATTCGCGTTTCGCGAGGTGAAGTACGGGCAGCATCGCCGCCTCTTTTGTGGGATAATGCGTTAAGATTTCACTAAATTCCTGCTTCGCTGCTTCCGAAAATTCTACTGCCATTTTCTGTGCCCTGCTCCTTGCTGTTGCTGCATTTGTATCTGAACCAAAAGCCGGTTATTTTTATGAGACTCCGGTGAACCACCTGCCGGATCTTACCGATCCATCTCACCCGCCACAATATTCAAACTGCTCATGATAGCGACCGTGTCTGAAAGCAGTCTCCCTTCCAAAATTTTTGGCAAAATTTGATAGTTGTAAAATGAGGGAGGACGTACACGGAAGCGATAAGGACCGTTTCCGCCATTGCTGATCACATAAAAAGAAAGTTCCCCATTGGGCGATTCGGTGGGCACGTAGGCTTCACCCTTACCCGTACGGGGGCCGCGATTGGTCATAATAATTTCAAACTGGTGAATCAGGCCTTCAATTGAATTGTAGACGGCCTCTTTTTTGGGCAGCATAACTTTAGTATCGGAATCCACGTTCATCTCTCCCGGCGGCATTTTTTCCAGCGCCTGGCGGATGATCTTGATCGACTGCCGCATTTCTTCCATCCGCACCAGGTAGCGGTCGTAAACATCGCCCGCATCACCGACCGGAATTTCAAAATCGACCGTCTCATAAAGGGAATACGGCTCAGCCACACGAATGTCCCATTCAACACCGGAAGCCCGCATCACTGGACCGGTTAATCCGTACTGGAACACATCTTCCTTCGAAATCACCCCCACATCCTTGGTACGATTTAACCAGATTTTGTTCCGGGTGAGCAGACGATCGACTTCAGCCAATGTGGCTCCAAAGTTTTCCAGATAGTCATCCAATTGCCGGAAAAATATCGGTGGAATTTCATCCCGGTCCCGGGGAACGCCCCCGATTCGGGCATACGATACCGTTAAACGGGTGCCGCTTATAATTTCAAACAAATAATAAATTTTTTCGCGTTCTTTCCAAAGATACAAAAACGGCGTATAGGCGCCAAGATCGACCCCCTGCGTGCCCATACAGACGAGGTGGTCGCCAATCCGAGACAATTCTGCCAGAATCATCCTGAAATATTGGACTCTTTCCGAAACTTCAATTCCGAACAATTTCTCTACGGCCAGAATATAGCTAAAATTATTGTTCAAAGGAGAGACATAATTCATCCGGTCGGTAATGGTCACCACTTGATTGTAAGTGCGATGTTCTCCCAATTTTTCAAAGCCGTGGTGCAAGTACCCAAGCTCAGGACTCACTTTAACCACCACTTCACCGTCCAATTCCATCACCAGACGAAGTGTCCCATGCGTGGCGGGATGAGAAGGGCCGAAATTCAGGAGCATCTTCTCTTCTATGGGGTTGTATTCAAATTCAAACTGTTCTTTATCGATCAAAGCGTCAAACGATTTTTCCATAACGGTCTGCCTCTATTGAGCCATGTCTCGTGTGATTTTTTCAAACTTTCCGCGGTAACCGGTTCCTTCCACAGGGAATTCTTTCCTCAGAGGATGTCCCTCGAAATCGTCCGGACAGAGAATACGGCGCAAATCCGGATGATGATTAATCGTAATGCCGAACATATCGAATACTTCGCGCTCGGGCCAGTCTGCTCCCGCCCAGAGAGAAATCACACTGTCGATTTGTTCATCTCCTTCCGGAATGAAGGCCTTAATGCGCAGGCGCCGATTGTAAGTCATCGAATAAAGATGATAAACCACAGCAAATCGTTCAAAGCCGCCTGCTTCAAGATAATCGACACCGCAGAGGTCCATCATCATTTCAAATTTCAGATCGTCTTCCTCTTTCAGGAAGCCGAGAATATCGACGATCTTATCCCGTTTCACGGAAATGGTCACTTCACCGAGGGCTTCCGTCGCCCCAAGGAATTGATCCGAAAACGCTTTTTTAACTCGCTCGATAACCGGATTCTTTTCTTCACCCATCGTTTACGCCCGTTTCCTGCTTAATGAATGTTCTTTTTCAATCTTTTTTTGAATTTTCAGCACGGCATCCAGCAATGTCTCGGGACGCGGGGGGCAGCCCGGCACATACACATCCACCGGGATAAAACGGTCGATGCCCTGAATAGTGGAATACGTATCAAATAGCCCGCCGGAGGAAGCACAGGCGCCCATCGAAACGACCCATTTGGGATCAGACATCTGCAAGTAGATTCTTTGAAGAACGGGCATCATTTTGATGTTGATGCGCCCGGCCACAATCATCAAATCGGACTGCCGGGGAGAAAACCGGATCGCTTCTGCTCCGAATCGAGCCATATCGTATTTCGGCCCCAAAGTCGCCATTAATTCGATGGCACAACAGGCCGTTCCGAAAGGCATGGGCCACAGGGAATTTTTTCGGGACCAATTCACAAATTTATCTATTGTGGTGGTAAAGATATTATCGCCCAATTTGCTTCCTACTGCCATTCCAGAGCTCCTTTCTTCCAGGCATAAACATACCCAACAAGAAGAATTCCGACAAAAATCAGCATTTCAATCAGGATGAAGCTGCTCCCGGACAGGAAGCGCTTGAAAACAACCGCCCAGGGATAGAAAAAAATAACTTCAAGATCAAAGATAATAAATAACATGGCGATCATGTAGAATTTTATAGAGAAGCGAGTCCGGGGTTCGCCAACAGGTTCAACACCGCACTCGTAAGGGGAAAGTTTAACGGGATTCGGCCGCTTCGGGCCGATAAACGCAGTACCGGCTAAAATAACAAAAACAACAACACTCATAATTATCATGAATATGAAAACGGGTAACCATTCATTCACCATAGTTGTAACCTTTTTTATATAAAATCAATAAACAAATATCTTACAAAATTTCTGGCTAAATTTAAGTAATTAAAATCTAAAAATCAAACACTTTTTTAAGTTTTTAACATTTTAAAAAAAATCTGTTCATCACCTTTTTATTTTTGATATTGCATTTCACAAAGAAATTTATACATTAGAGAATCAAATCATCACCCCGGTAAATCAGGGCGATCCGGCAACTTAGATTTAGTGCGGCCTTTGTGAGATAAGCGGCCGCGCCGACCGGAAACGGACTCAGAGATAAGATAGGTGAGGAAAATGTCTCAGGAAGTATTTGTAAAAACCGGCAATCAATTTATCGACAATTTTTATCCCTTAATAAAATCCTTTCTGATGCAAGACACGATGGATGTGCTCATCGACAACAAACCCATCAGAGGGTACCGCTCCCCGGATTCGAGAGCCATCTGGATTCGGGACTATTCCGATATGATGCGCGGGTTCAAATATTTTGAAACCGACATAAAAAGCGTCGTCGAACATTTTGCCGAAACGCAAGCCGCTAACGGGCGCATTTTTGATTATTTTGCCACATTTCCCGAAAAACCTCCCTGTGAGCGCGAAAACTGGACAAAATACGTCCGTGTGCCGGTGGAAGCCGATGTGGAATACCGGTTTGTGAAAGCCGCCTTCCTGAGCTGGCAGGCCTCCGGCGACGATCTCTGGATGGAACATCTGCTCCCCCAGTTGGAAAAGGCACTCGGGTACGTGCTGAAACATCCCTGGCGCTGGGATGAAACGCTTCAGTTGGTCAAGCGGGCCTACACCATCGACACCTGGGACTTCGCCTACACCGCCGGCAAACACGACTGGCTGCAGTTTCAAATCGATGAAAACACCTACTGGGGCGTCATGCACGGCGACAACAGCGGCTATTATGAAGCATTTCTTTTGCTCGCGCAATTGTACAATTATTTTAATCAAACCGGAAAATCAAATTTCTGGCGAAACAAAGCGGAAATGCTTAAAACGCAATTAAACAAACTCTGCTGGAACGGCAATTTTTACACCCATTTTTTGAAGATTACGCCGGTTGAAATCCCCGGTGTGGACGAGTCTGCGCAGCTCAGTTTGAGCAATCCGATGGCCATTAACCGCGGCGTCACCACACACGGGATGGCGGTTTCTATTCTTCAGGAATACCTAAAACGGAAGGCGCAAAATGAGGCAATTTTTGAGTGGTTCTCAATCGATCCGCCTTTCCCGAGCGGAATCTTCGGCGATGAAAAGCTGGTCGCCGGCGCTTACATTAACGGCGGGATTTTCCCGCTGGTCGGGGGCGAACTGGCCAGGGCCGCTTTTGATCATGGTTTTGAGGCGTACGGGGTTGACATTTTAAAGCGCTATTACGATTTGATTTCCGGAACGGGCGAAACCTATTTATGGTACTTTCCGGACGGAACGCCTGCCTCCATCGATACCGGCACGAGTCCGGAAGCCATGCCGACCGACGGCTGGGGATCCAGTACCATGCTTTATGCGCTTTTTGAAGGCCTGGTGGGCATTCAGGATCTGCAGAAGCTTTATGAGAAGATTCTCATTTCACCCAAATGGGCGGCCGCCGGCATCCCGCACGCCGATGTTCAAATCGGTTACAAAAATTCGGGCCGTTCCGTGGCATACACATTTGATCTGAGAGACGGACAAATCCGTCTGTCCGTACAGGCGCCGCGGGCGGATGCCCGGTTTCACATCCTTCTGCCGGAACACCACGTTGCAAAGGCTGTTTTCATCAACGGCCGCCCCGGAGATTTTTTAAATACCCTTGTCGAAAAAAGCCCGTATGTGGATTTTCAGACCGGGATCGAGGATAAAGCAGAGATCGAGATTAAAATTGAGGCCCGTTAAAACCGGTAAAACTCACACCAACCCGCTGACATCGAGATGGGCCGTCTCAAATATTTCCTTTTTGACAAGTGTTGTGGCACCAAGCGCCCCGGACAGGTTCCCCAATTCCGACACCACAATTCTTGCCCGTTCACTGATGTGGGGCAGCGCACGTTTGTTGGCCTCCGTTTGGATAGGATTCAACAGGAACCGCCCTGCCTGAGAAACCCTGCCCCCCAGAATCACCACTTCCGGATTGAATAAATTAATCAAAATCGCCAGTCCCTGCCCGATGTATTTCCCCGCCTGCTCAAAAATCTCAATGGAGAGCTGATCCCCCATTTGAGCGGCACGAACCACAGTCTCTGCGTTAATGATATCGATGTTTCCATCGACCAGTTTCAGAAGCATCGAATCCTTCCCATTTCGGACGATTTGGCGCACCTGTTCTGCAATCGCCCGCCCGGAAGCCAGACTTTCCAAACAGCCGTATTTCCCGCATTGACATAAATGACCGTTTTCTTTTATCAGGATGTGGCCGAATTCACCGGCAAAACCATCATTCCCGTAATAAATTCGCCCGTTTGTAATGATGCCCAGACCAATTCCCCAGCCAATGTTGAGACAAAGGGCATTCTTCGCATCTTTTGCCAGGCCAAACCAGAGTTCACCGAGCGCCATCGAGCGGGCATCATTTTCGATAAAAACAGGCAGATCCAGCCGCTTCTCGAAGACATCCCGAATGGGCTTATCTTTAAAATTTAAGAAAGTGTAGCTGCGTCCCAATTTACAATTGACCAATCCGGGAATCGCCATTCCCACACCCAGAATTTTGCTGAATTTTACCCCGCTCTCCTGAATGGCATTCGTGATTTCATTAAGCAATTGATCAATCACTTTGGGTTCCTGCAGATTTAAGGTATGAAAACGTTTTTTATAAATAATTTTCCGGCTGAGATCCACCAGAATGATGTTCGTATTAAATCGGCCCAAATCCAGCCCGACGACATAACGCGCAGAGGTATTGATGCGAATGCACTGGGGGGGCCGTCCCTGGCCCGGCCCATGGCTTTTCTCCCGAATCAGGTAATCTTCCGCTTCCAACTTTTTCACCAGATTCGTAATTGTGGGCACATTAAAACCCGTCTGCCGGGAGAGTTCGGTCAGGGAAAGAGAGCCATTCGACCGAAGGGCATTTAAAATAATATTCATTCGAATACGGCGCTTTAGTGAAACACGATCCGTATTTTCTTTTTCAATGCGTAACTGCTTCATACGTTTTATCCTGTTTTTCTCAAATATAAATCACAAAGACAAATTTGAGAACAGCTCTCTATTGATTGTCTGTTTTAATTTTTTACCTTTCTCAGAAAATCCGCCGTCTCTTCCGGATAGGCCGTTGTAATGTAAATTCCCGTGCCCATTTCAAATCCCGCCGGCGTGGTTAGCCGAGGAATGATCCGGATGTACCAGTGGTAGTAATCCACATCTTCTTCTTTTGTCGGGGCCGACTGCAAAATTAAATTGTAATCGGGATTATTCAGCCCCCGGTGCATTTTCCCGAGAATTGTGCGGACGGAATGGGCCATATCTTTTAACTCATTTAAATGAATGGCTCCGAAAACCGACTGGTGGCGCTTGGGCAAAATCCAGGTTTCAAAGGGCGATCGGGACGCATAAGGCTCAAATGCCACAAAATAATCCGTTTCGAGAACCAGCCGGCGCCCATCCTTTTTTTCTTCCTTCATGATGTCGCAAAACACGCAACTGCCTAAATTGGCCGAGTATCGCTGTGTTTCCTCCAACTGCGCACGCACGCGTAAGGGCACCAGCGGGGTGGCAATAATTTGAGAATGGGGATGTTCCAGAGAAGTCCCTGCGCGGACGCCGTGATTCCGGAAAATCGTGACCAGATCGACACGCTCATCGGCCGACAGGCTGTCGTAACGGGCCTTATAAGCCTTCATCACATGCAGGACATTGTCTTCAGAAAGTGTGCCGAGCGTTTGATTGTGGAGGGGCGCCTCTATGATGACGTCGGCGTAACCGAAGCCCCCGAATTTAAGGTAGCGCCCTTCCTGCACACGCTCGAGACTGTCCGTCGGCTTAAGGGCGGCAAATTTATTCGGAACGACACGAATATTCCAATCCCCCTCCGCAGGGTAACGATAAAGAGCGGGCGGCGTGTGTTGTTCATTTCCCGGGCAAAAGGGACAACTTTCACTATATTCGGGGATCGTTTTGGGGGTTTTCGAACCCACAAAATCACTCGGTCTTTTCGCACGTTCAGTGGCCACAACGACCCATTCATTTGTGATCAGGTTGTGCCGAAATTCTGACATGATTATGCCTCACTTTTGGTTAGAGTTGCATCAAAAACGGAACGGCCGTTAACCGGTGCCGGTATGCCCGAACCCCCCTTTTCGCTCCGTTTCGTTTAGTGCTTCAGTAAAAACCATTTGGGCCGGGCGTACCACCAGGTTAAACACGAGTTGGGCAATCCGGTCCCCGGGTTGGATGATAAAATCTTCTTTTGAATGATTCACCAGAATCACGCCGATTTCCTTCCGGTATCCTGCGTCAATGGTGCCGGGTGCATTGAGCGCCGTAATGCCTTTTTTTAAGGCCAATCCCGAACGCGGGCGCACCTGCCCCTCCATCCAGAGTTGAAAGCCGCCCGGCGTTTCAAAGCCCTGAACCGGACGATCCGGAAGTTCTACCGCCAGCCCCGTCCGAATAAGCCGCCACTCACCCGGCGGAATCATCACATCTTCCACCGCATGCAAATCTGCACCGGCATCGGAAGCGTGTTGGTATTTCGGCAGTACCGCTTTTTCATGAAGTTTTTTAAAACGAATCATGGCCTGTTCCATTTTATTCCGTCGTTTTTGTTCAAATAATTGCTTTTTTGACTCCGGATTAATGCTTTGAAATGAGAACTCCCTTTTCCCGCAGCCGGAATCGTGCTTCACCGGGTCAGCCAGGTGCTTCCGCGCCAGCCGGTCATTGCCGCGGAAACCCCGCCCCATTCTTTCCCGGACTGCCCGTTGTAAAGGATTCCCAACATTTGGGGGTTGCTCCGGCCGTACCGATTCAAAACCTTTTCCCAGTCCCGTAGGCTCGTCAGGTGCTCTCCCGCACCCGCCAGCACCCGGAATCCTCTCGACAGGAAGAAAGCCGTCCCTCGCCCGGCTGCGTCCGGGTTTCCGCCGCCGTCATCCGCATCACACCGTGCATCCAGAATGAGTTTTCGGGTTAACAAATCCGCCGTCTGTTCCAGGTGCTTGTATGCCGCATAATGGAAAGGATTGACCGAATCCGCCCAGAGCTGCACCTCGATTGCCGGATCCGCCCGGTGAACATTTTGATACGCCTGATTCAATTGACCGGCGAACAGCTCGTAGCCGGCTTGATTGCGTTTCAGGCAGCGGCTGTCCGTTTTCACCAGTCCCACTTCGCCGTCTCCGATATGAATGGTGCGCGGGTGCAGTAAACGAACGACTTCCCGGACGGCCTGTTCGTGGTTCCGGTACACCGCGGGTTCCGAGGGACAGGGTTTTTGAAAGCGGTCTGCACGCCGGTCGAAAATATCACCCGTAAAATAAACGGTGTCTCCGTCGGCAATTTCCGAGCCGGGCAGCAGCCTGAACGCGGGAGGGTTCACCGAAACAATTTCATAATCCCGGCCCTTCTTATAAATAATTCGATTTTCATCCCCTTCTTTACCCGATGCCAAAAACGGCCGTGTGTCCGGAAGATTGACGAGATGTTCCACCGGAAACTGCGCTTTTCCCGCCTGAAAAATGAGGGGTTCATCCCGGAGATAAATGCCTTCATCGTCATCCTCTGAACCGGGAAGCGTCACATACGGCACGGGTTCGACGTGGTAGCTTCTCAAAAACTTAAAATAGTCCAGCACGCGAGCCCGCTCACCGGGATCATCTAACTGAAAATAGCGAAAATCGGGCAGCACGAATTGATTGTATTTTAAATCGATAAACTGCAAAAGACGCGCCCGCTCTTTTTCCGTGAGAGGCCCGCCGGTATGAATGTATGCCGCCCGGACCGGAAAAGCCGGCCAGTCCGAAATCACGGCCGCCGGCAGCGAGCGCCACCGGCCCGCAAGCTGGTTGAGTGTCACCAAGCCGTTGTGAAGCCCCGCATCGGAAGCGCCGATTAACAAGATTTCATCGGCGGAAATCTGCAGCCGGTAGGCTTCACGGTTAGCGAATCGCGCCGGAACAGCCCTACCCCATTTTCGCAGTTGATCCGATTGACGAAGGGTGGCCAGAAGGACATTTTTGCCGTTACCCGGTGCGTTTTTCATATTTGGAAAAATACCCCATTTCTCTCCCAATGTCCTTTGCAAACGATCCACATCCGCTTGGCAGATTCCGTTTGTCAGATTCACAAAAGCCGGCGAACCGCTCCATTCAAAATGCTTCCTTTTTTTTAATATCACCCGCTGTGGTGCCGGCAAAATATGATCATAGATGCTGGTGTCGGCCCGCAGGTGTGTTTCCCATTTTTGAAAGCGGCGGACCACATCCTTCAAACGGGCCCTCTGAAACGCCGGTACGTTTCTTTTTTTTGATTCGTCCGTTAATTGAGAGAAGAGACCCTTCCGGATAAGCGTATGAGACCGGCCTTCGAAAGTGGCTGTATCGGCCGGCGGAACCGCCTGAAAATCTTTCAGGATCGTCTGAACGGACTCGGGTTCACCGGTCGTGAACCAGGATGTCTCCCCAGCCACGCGTCCGTTCGGAAGAAAGATCTGACAGGAAACGAGATGATCCCCCGGGATAAGCCGGGGATCCGTGCGCGACAAAAAAACGGATGAACCGAGGATGGTTTGGATGGTAATTTCCGGCGTATGTCCGTCCGGAGCAAAAATAGTCAATGTGCACGGTTTTTCTTCCGGAAGAAGCTCCACCGCATACTTTCGGCCGGCAAAAATAGACCAGCCCTCGGGGATTTTTTCAATCGTCGGCCGGATCAAATACGGAAGCTGTTTAAAAAGATCATTCTGAGCATCCGCAATACTCGTCAACCGGAAACTGAAACGCCAGCGGCCGGCTCTTTCGGCTGTTTTCAGCAGGAACAGGTTGTCGCCTGCGGTTAAACGGACCGGCACAAAATCGCGATTCGGAGCGCCTGCCCCCGGGGTGTTGTGATCCAGAACAAGCTCGCCGTTCAGCCAGACCCGCATGCTGCCGGCGGAAGAAATTCGAGCCATCACTTCCCGGTCGTTCTTCACACGAACAATAGCGGCCGCATACGCAACGGCGCTGCCGGGTGACTTCAGGTAAAGATTCAAAACGGTTTCCGGGAAGTAGGATCGAATTCGGCGCCAGGTGACTTTCTGTCCATCCGGCCGGGACACGCTCAGGCCTTCATAGGGTTGAATTCCGGTTTCTCCTCCCAGCCCGGCCAGATAATCCCAGTCAAATCCCAACGCCGTCGAATCGCGGGGGGTTTTCGTAACGCCCGGCGGCAAAGGATTTGGGAACGGCCCGCAGATTAACCATTCCCGGAAATAGTCCTGCGGCGGGGTTTTCGAGTACACAGGGACGCCGTTCTTGTACGCATCCTGTGCATAGACCCGGAAGCCGCTGATGAAAACCAAAAAAATGAACCACCAGAGTGCTCTTCTGGACATATTCTTCTCCGGATTAAAATCTCTGCCGTAGGCAGACGGTGTGTGCCATCCGTTCCTTTTAAAATCGTCAATTGAACACGCAGGGCATGAAAAAAACACACCCCTAAATCCCCTCTTTTTAGAGGGGACTTCCCCGGCCTTTATGTTATGTCGTTCTTAATAAACACATTATAAAATTTGTAACGCTTCTGATATCTGTTTGCTACAAAGTTCCGAAGACATTAAAATTCTAAAATACATCTTCTGATCCACCTACAGCAAACCTGTTCGCTACAGGAAGAGCTCTCTGCCGCAGGTAATCCGCGCCAACCTAAGCTGAATTGCCATGAGCTTCAGCTCATGGATCAAAATCCATTTCTTGTTTTCGGGGTTTTAACCCCAGATAATTGAATGAACCGGGGTTAAAACCCCTTTTGAGATGTACTTTTTTATCTCTCATCCACGCTCTGAAGAGCGTGGCAATTCAAATAAATCAATAAAATTTCCCCAACAAAAATTGTTAATGGGGCTGCACCGGCTTTTCCCTGTTTGTGCTTGCAAAACTCTAAACGGCAGAAATTACATCTTTAAATAAACTATTTTTTTTGTCTTTTTCAGATAAAACCGGATTTTTAACCGGCCAGTCAATGGCCAGGTCCGGATCGTTCCACAGAATGCCCCGTTCATCTTCCCGGGAATAATACGCCGTGCATTTGTATTCAAACTCGGCCACTTTGCTGGTCACACAAAATCCGTGGGCAAAACCCACCGGAATGTACATCTGCTTTTTATTTTCCGCCGAAAGAAAGGCGCCAAACCACCTGCCGAATGTGGGCGATCCGGGGCGAATGTCCACCGCCACATCAAACACTTCGCCCACGACCACACGCACCAGCTTGCCCTGGCCGGGGTTCACCTGATAATGCAATCCGCGGAGCGTGTTTTTAACCGAGCGCGAATGGTTGTCCTGAACAAATGTCACGGCAATGCCGTTCTCGGCATAACGATCGTAGTGATAACTTTCAAAAAAGAATCCGCGTTCGTCCTCAAAGACCTTCGGCTCGATGATTAAAACGCCTTCCAACGGGGTCGGAATCACTTTCATAAGCGATGGTGCGCCTTTCGGTTAAACGGCAGCTTCGCCGCAACGGTGATCATAGATATTGCCTGTATTCTTCAAAATCCACACCCGGAATCCGCCACATGTAATCCGGATCGATGTAAGGTTCGTCGTTTTCCCGGCCGGTCATGAGGGCAATTTTCTTCCGAATCAGGTCGCCCAGATTTTCGCCGTAAATAAAAGTGGTTTCGCCGACAGAAGAGACGGCCATAAACCGGGTGGTGGAATGCTCCCATAAATCCAGAAGATCCCGCGCATCTTCCAGTTCGTCCAAAACCATGTCATGGGTCACCTGTTTCCAGTGGGATTTTTCTTCCGGCGTCTCCGCTTTTAGATAGCCGTGTACACCTGCAATCCAGGCCGCCACGTTTTTCTGCGTACGAAACCAGATTTTTAAGCCGCGAATGCGGTCGCGCTGATCGATAAACACGGATCGTGCGGGATCATTTTCCGGGATCTCCCCGATTGTTCGATTCAACAGATCGATGGCGGCATGGATGCGCGGAAAAAGATTTTTTTCCATGCGTTGAATCGATTGTACGGCCCGTTTTTGATCACACAATTTAAAGAGCACATCCTGGGCAAAATCCACTCGGGCCGGATTGTGCGGCGTCACCAGCGTGAAGCGTTCGTAGTATTCCCGGTCTTTTTCGGGGATCGCTCCAATATTCGGCACAAACGGCCGTGCCCAGAAACGATACCACGGAAATGCCCAGACGGAGTACAGTGTCACAGGAATGGGATACGCACGAATAGCCGCATCCGTTTCCCGCCAGAGCCGAACCAGCGTCTCTTTCCGCTTACCCACCCAGTTTTCAGCGATCGCCTGAATGATGTCATCGACCGGACGGGAATCTCCGAGCTGGATCCGGCGAATCATCTCCTGATTAATATTCCAGGGCGCCAAGCCTGACGGCACAATCCCCCCGCGGGCGGCAAGATTTCGGACTTCGCCGGCCGTCAAAGCCCGGAGCTTTTCCGCGGCCAGCCAGGGGAACGGGATTCCGAGAAGCGGCTCGAACGTATTTGCAGCACCGAATGTGACGACAATGTGACCCTCGCTGCCCGTACGCCGAAGCGATTCAATTTCCTGTTTTTCCTCCGGCCAGAAATCCACAAGGTAGGGTGTTTCCGTCACTTCTTTCAGATCATCGTAAAAGACGTGATGGTAGGGCTGCACCCAGTTCTTCGCCAGAAACGTGGCGCTTTCCAGATCCAGACCCGCCTCCAACTGCGGCGTGATGTAGGATTTTTCCGCACTCAGCGGATCGATTCGTAAAATCACCCGAAATTCGGGGTTAATTTCCGAGGCGGCATTTTTCAACGTTTTCAAAAATCGAACCACATTTTCACCGGCCGCTTTGGCGATATCCTCGTGGGTTTTCCACTCGCGGATTAAAAATGCACCGCCGTTTCTCCCCACATAAAGCGAATTGGTGTGCTCCATTCCGGCGCCGCTGTCGTTTGTCCAGATCGTCATGTAAGACAATTCCGGTACTTCTTTCAGAAGATTCTGCATGAGCTCGGCGTAATACGCGCGAACCAGCGGGTGAGCGGTGCTCAGCGTGTACCGCGGTTTAAAGCTCCGGAAGGGGTGATCCACCCGCGGCCCCCGTACCATCGGGTAGCGTTCCAACAGGGTTTCCGGGACGTTGCGGGGCTCAAATGCCAGGATGCCCGGATGCAGGCCGTATTTCAAAGCCAATTTTGCATTCTTCTTCAGGGTTTCCAGATTGGCCTGAAGATAATCCTCCGAGTACGTGCCCTTGCTCCAATGGGTCTCCACGAATTGATCCGGAGCGGCACAGTACGTGTAAAACCGGGGGTAATTTTCACCGGGCACGCCCGTTTCCGCCGGCACCGGTCCGGCGAGGGCATTCACTTCAGCGTGGGTGTATCCCAAACGCGCCATTTCCCGGAAATAGGCTTCCCGGTCGACGCCCCCGACCGTGCGGGATGTCTGTGTAATCAGCAAATCATATTCCGCCCGAACCCACCGGAAGGGCACTTTCCAGGTTTGACCCGCCTGAACCGTCGAAACCGCGTCGCCCCACATCTCCTCAAACACCTTTCGCCACAATGCATAAAGAAGAGAGGTCCAGGATGCTTTCAAACTTCCAGAGCCATCCCCGTTCATCTGAAAAAATAATCGATGGCTCTTCTGAACGGATTTATTTTCCGAAACGGCATTTTCATCGTTGACCCACACGACAAACTCACCCGCGCGCGGCGATTCAGGAGGCTTCTCTTGTTCACGCACACGAATTGATGTCCCGATTTCATTCCGGATTTCATCGACAATTGTTCTAAATACGGGTGTACCCGCGGCCGGAATTACAATAGTTTTAATTTCTTGAAAGCTCTCCTGGATCGTCATCTCTTAAATCTCCTGTTTGCTAAAATACTGCGGATAAAGCCGCGGAATGTAAATTGATTTTCCCTGTTCGCCGGATTGAATCAAAGCCTCTAACACAATCAAGTTCTTCAGCCCCATTTCACCCGGGACTTCCGGTTCGTGATTTTTTGAAATGCAGTCTGCAAATTCCTGAATCTCCTGCAGATAAGGCTCATCATCCGGTTTTGTGAATGTGTATTGCAGCCGTTCATCCCGCCCATCCGAGACGCGAATCAAAACGGCTTTTTTAAAATCGACAAATAGATTGTATTCCGTCCCCAGAATATGGATATAAAACGCCTGCTGCACGACATAATGACTTGAAAATGTGCCGAAGACATTGTCCTGAAATTTCAGAAGCGAAACGCTGCTGTCCAACGTATCTCCCTTCATCCGGGCGTGACGCTGGTATGAAAAGCCTTCCACGATCGGGCCCAGCAGGTAATAGAGCGTATCCAAACCATGAATTCCCAATTGCATGAGCGGCACCACGGGACAACTCGTCTTCTGCGTTTTCCAGGCCGGGACTTTTTCATTCAAACCCGAAGGCGCCGAAAAATTCCCTTCAACGGCGATGATCTGCCCAAGCTTTCCGGATTCAATGATTTCTTTTGCAAATCTGAAAGAGGGGAACTTTCGGAAGTGATGGCCAACCTCAAGAATGACGCCCGCTTTCCGGGCGGCTTTTACAATGGCCTCGCCGTCTTCTACCGTGCCGGCAATCGGTTTTTCTAAAAAAATATGTTTCCCCTGCACAGCGGCGAATTCCGCCTGCCGCCGGTGCAAATGATTCGGCGAAACAATCGCCACAGCCGTAATTTCAGAATGTGTGAAAACCGCTTCATCGGAAACGGCGGCTTCACAGCCAAATTCAGCCGCAGCCTCTTTCAAAGCCGCTTCATTCGGATCGTAACAGCTCACCACCTCGAACCTTCCGCTTTTCCGAATAGCGTTTCGGATGGTTCGGCCGTGTCCTCCCACCCCTACAATTCCAATCTTAATTTTTGGATCCATTAACTTGTGCCCTTGCTGCGTGTTTTGTGTTCATTCTCTGCGGCTTCGCCGCGCCAGTATCATTTTAAATCTAAACCTCTTGTGACAAATTGTCAAGTGCTTTTTGCCGGCCATCGGCGCAAGCGGGTCCGGATCAAGCCGATTTGACCGAAAGAACCGGTATAAGGGTCTGTGTTGAGACGGTCACCCGGATTTCTTTGCCGCTGATTTTTCCGGTCACCTCCCATCCCGACTCCACCGGACGGATCGAAAGACCCGCCGGCGCGCTTCCTTTTTGAAGTGCCGCGGCAGCCGTGATCAGAGTGATCCGCTGTCCTTTACGTCCGGCAGAGACATCCATGTAAGGAAATACGCCGAATTTTTTCGGAACCGGAAAAGTACTCTGCGTTAATTTCACGCCGTGATCACCCGCACAAACCCCCATCAATAAAGCCTGCGGCCGAATAAAGACAAACCGGCTGCCGTTGAGTTCAATTTTTCCCTCGCCGTCTTCATTGTCGATGAACCACCTGGCCTGAAATGCGGCTTTTCCCTGTTCCATTTTAAGTGTATCCACGACCACCAGGAATTTCAGTTCCGGGACGGCTAAAAATGTGCGCATCACATTTTTAACATTTTTAATGACCAGCCGGTAGGCCGGTGCGGCGTCGCTGCTGACAATTGCATAATCTTTTGTGATTTTTTCGCGAACAACTTCCGCTCTCGCCAGAGAGGCGTTTGTCCCTTCCAGACCATTGACATACTCGTGGCCTTTTCCGTTGATCAGCACTGTGTTGTGTGCCGGAGAGGTCCGCAGGATCCAGGCGGGATTGAGATGGTTGTACGGCGGATGCCAATTATCCACAAAAAGATTTTCGGAATAGCATTTTAAAATTATGCTGTTGCGGTCGGCGTGCTCATGGTTTGCCGGACCGCCGCTCCGAAGCGCCAGCAGAAAATTTTTCGCCTTAAAACCGGCGGTCACAACCACCCAGCCAATGTCAAAGCGGCGGTAAAACCATTTGCCCGCGGGCCTTTTCGCCGGCGCTTCCGGGTTGAACCACAGGAGCGAAAAAGGCGTGTGGCGCTGACTGTACCCTTTTGCCGCAAATTGGGCTTCTCCGTCCTGATACATCTTCGCCACCCAGAAACCAATATCGGAACTAAATCCGCCGCCGCCGTCCCCAAAATTGACATGCCCTTCCGGGTGGGTCGTCGACGGCATGGTTGTCATCAGAAAGAAATCCATGACCCCCGGCCAGTTGATTCTTTTGTACCAGTCTTTTCGTCTCTCGCGGTACAGCGCATTCAGAAAAATAACCAACTCCTGGCTGGCGTACTGACAATAGCTTGTGCCTTCGGGATAGCTGCCGTCCGGTTTATAGGTGGTCGAAAAATCATCAAAACTTTCTTTGACGACTTTCATCCACTCGGATGCTCTTGGTGAACGGTCTCCCAAAAACAGGGTGCCCAGACCGAGCGCACTGAGAGGAACCGCCCGAAGATTGGTGTGCCGTAAAATGACCGGCCAATTTTTCATATCCCGAACTTCATAAAAACTGCTTTCCGGATCGAATCCCCAGCCAACCACCTTTTCGGGATGCAGCATCCCGTACAAACTTCGATAGCAGGGTTCGATGCCCTTTCCCGGAAGCTGTTTCAGAATTTCTTCCTTTTCAGCCGGCGGAAGATAATCGTTCAGGTAGGAATAGGCCAGAATAAGTGATTTTACGGTCAGCGGCGCCCGCTGCAAACCGATCACATATTTCCCGGCTTCCAAAAAATAATCCCATTTTTTAAATTCTAAAATTTTCCGAATGGCCAGTTTTGCCAGCTCCCCGTGTGTTTCATTCCCCGTCATGGCGAACACAAAAGCCGCCCGCTGAAGAATTTGATCCGCCCTGAGAAGATGGCGAATTTGATTGTTAAATTTAATTTCATATTCGAGAAACTTTTTGTCGGATTGAATGTCTGCCTTCAATGTCTCCTGCCAGAAGGTTTCAAACAGAGGACGCTTCAGGTTTTTCTTCATGAACGACAGATCTGCAGAACTGAAGTAAAGATGGGGATTCGTAAACTTCGTTTGATCTTCTAAAACAGGGATAAATCTTAACGGATCGAGTAATCCGATGCCGAACAGCAGGCCCGATTGTTCCAAAAATTTCCTTCTCGTGTGCATGGCAAATTTCCTTTTGTTAATTTTATGAGTCGTGCCCCTGGGTCAATTTCTTCGACAGCAGCATTAAAACACCAATCACCCCTAAAAAAGCGGCCATACCAATGTTTACGCCGATATTCGTTCTCGCAACGGGGAAAACAAGAACGGTCAACGAGAGGCCTGCAAAGGCCAGCGCAATTCCGCCGACCAAAGGAAAAACATTGACCTCTTTTGCACCGGCGGCAAGAACTTCCTTTTCAACATCCACGGGGGTATCCATTTTTTTAAAGAAGGCATCTAAGGCTTCGGAATGAGACTGTAAGTTTTGGGCGTACAATTTTGAAAAGCCTTGTGAGATATAAAAAAACACAGCGGCGGCGACAGTCGCCCAGAAGGGCGCGGAAATTAGAATCCGTGCCACGCCGGAATGAAGCACAATCGGGATTGAACGGAAAGACAGATTGGGATTGCTGTTTATCGTGAAAAAATACACCCACAGGGCAAGTCCCAAAAAGAGATTCATGTACAATGCGTATTTTTTGCCGGACAGATAAAGTCTCCCCAATGGATTGGATAAATAAATAAAAATCAATGTAACCGCAATTGTAGAAATATACTGCGGCCCGAGGGAATAATGAAGCACAAATCTGGCAACGGACGCCATGAGGATCCCTGCGACAATCGAAGAAAACGCCGACCAGCGGGAGATATTCCGGGACATGATCCCCAAAAACAGAGGGATGGCGATCGGCACACCCGTGAGCCCAAAGAAGATGTTTGTAAAAGTAAACAAACCGTACTGACTGCGAATAATGACCAGAGCCATGATAATTGCCACAAGTGCCAGCCCCACCGTCGTAATGCGTCCCACACGAAGGATGGTTTGTTTGCTTGCTTTCGGATTAAAAATATTTTTGTAAATATCCACTGAAATGATCGCCGAAGCCGCATTCCAGACGCTGTCCATCGCCGACATCGAAGCCGCCATCATGGCGGACAGAAAAATACCCACCACGCCAGCCGGCATATATTTTATGACCACTGCGATGAAAATAGTTTCATCCGGTTTGGTGACATTTGAAAAATAGTGCAGCATTTGAATGTTCGGCCAGAGCACGCGTCCGATCAAGGGGGGGATTCCGAAGAGAATCGGAACGGTAAAAAACAGGATAAAGGCCAGCCAGCCCACTTTCATGGCGGCTTTTTCATCTTTGACGCTGTAAAAACGCTGTGCTTTTGCGCCGACGAACATTCCGAAAATATTTGCAAATAAAATACCAAAAAGGTACCAAACGGTGTACTCGGTCTTGCCTCGAATCACGTGCGTGAATTCCAGGGGTGGTATTTTATGAAGGAAATTTCCGATCGAGCCGATGTCTCCGGACAAAAATATGGTGGGCAACAGCACGGCACAAACCGCGATTAAAATAAGAAATTGCACCACATCCGTAATACACACGGCCCAAAGCCCCCCGGAAAAAGTGTAAATGAGAATGATGATTCCGATGACCACAATCATAATGTAGATGGCTGCCATTGAATGCGGGAAAAGAGCGGGGGCGGAAATCTTACTCAGTGAAGCCAGGTTCTGGGCCGGCCAATACGCCATCGTCAATGCGATGAGAATCGCAATGAAAATATGGGTTTTTTCATTGAAACGCGACTTGATGTACTCCACCGGAGAAGTCATCCGGGTCCGGCGCCAGCGTTTGGCGGAGAGACGAAATCCAATAAAAAAAGAAATCGGCCATGTCACAAAATAAAGAACGCCAAACCAGCTCGTGTTGTAGATAAAACTTGCCGCACCGCTGAAGGTCCATGCCGAAAAGAGCGTCATATAAAGAGAAACGCCGGAGACCCACCAGGGGATGAGGTTTCCGCCGACAAAATAATCTTTATCTCCTTTCATAAATCGGGAGAAGAAAAATCCGATTCCCAACATAAACAATAAGTAAATACCAATGACGATATAATCTACTGCCGGGCGGCCGAATTCCATTTACAAGTCCTTTTCTGAAAGTGAGATACTTCGTTTGATCCTATTTACAAAATTCCAAATGCGATTATCGAAATTCTAAACTCGGTTTTTGGTGTTCTTTTGCGCAGTCTTTTTTTTGATTTTTTGCAACTCTTCAGGTCTCTGTTTACCGCAAAATCATAAAGGCACTAAGATCATAAAATAAGACTGGTTCATCTTAAAAATGCGTACATTTTAATCCATTCGTTCATTTTTTGAAAGCGATTTAAACGGGAATAATCCTATTATCGTTTTCGCGAATGAATGCATTACTGATTTCAATAACATAATTTGTTTCGCAAGGTTCTGATTGAATGAATATCAAAATAAAAATAGTTTGTTTTATAAATATCTTTTCTTCCGATTATTGTTTACTTTTCAATCTCTCTCAGGCTAATTTGCCTATTGTTGTTCTTCAAACTCACCCCTTCATTCCCCCTCTCCCGCCCGGGCGGGAGAGGGGGAAGCTCTGGCCGCCAACGTTGGCTTGGCTACCAATTAGGGGGTGAGTTTTGGATTTAATGAATAACAGCACGTCCTTAGTAGAAAAAAGGTCGCATTTTCACGATGAACCACAAATCTTCTAATTCCATTCTTTCCTCTGCGGCTTGGTATCTTCGTGGCAAAAAGAAACCAAACTGAATCGCTATTCTTTTAAAAAAGCCCTGATCGCTTCGGCGGCGGGTTATTTCCGACCCGGAATCCGGCAGCGGTCGATGATTTTTCTCATATTGCGTCCCAGAATGTTCCGTTTATCTTCCTCTGAAATATCGGCATAAGCGACCCAGCCAAATTGGGGGATCGGGTCTCGCATGGGCGAATCCGTTCCGTAAATTACCTTTTCCGAACCTATTTCCCGAACCATAAATTCAATCACGCCGTTTGTGACGGAGGTGTACGTGATTTCGCAATACACATTCCTGAATTGTTTTGCCAACCCAACGTGTTTCCGTGCCACTTCGTAGGACCATCCGGAATGGGCCAAAAGAAAGGAGATTTCGGGATATTTTGCGGCCAAAAACTCCATCTCAGCCACAAAATCCTCGGAGGGGTGCATCAAAGCAAAAAGTCGATGGGCATTCCCGTATTGAAACCACTTTTCATAAGATTTATCGGAGTAGGGAACTTTGTTCCGGGGAAAATAGGGCTTCATCCCTTTCATCCCCAATGTTTCATAACAACGCTTCAATTCCGCGCCGGGGTCTGTCACGTAGAGTGGATTAATTGTGGCGTAACCGATGATCTGCCCGGGGAAATCGCGGACGGCCTGTCCGGTGACTTCATTGCCCCGCTCGGAATCGGTCCAGACTCCCGTCCAGGAACTGACGCACGTAACGGCCACCCCCACACGCTTGTTTCGATCCACCACGCCGGCCGCATCGGACTGAGGCATCACCGCAATCACATTGTCCGAATGGCCTTTCTCGGCAATGTGCGCGTGTCCGTCGATCACTTCCATGTCGTCGATGGGAAGTCCCTTTCGGGCTTTTTCCAAAATCAGATCTCCGCCGGGCGCAGCCTCATAATCCGGCGGAAATTCATCCAGATTGAGGAGCCGCATTAGATTTCCCGCTGCGATTTTACGCCGGTCGCTGTCATCGATATCCGCATAATCGATAAACGCTTTTGCCGCACCCGGACTTTTTTCCATCATCTGTGTGCCGAACAAAAGCTGATCGACTTCCACCTTTTCGATCAAAAATTCAATAATACGATTGGCCTGATAGGATGAAAATTCAACGTAAAGATTGATAAATTTCCGGAGCAGCGGCAGCAGGTAACGCGTCGACTCCCAGCGAACCGCCTGCAGAAGAATGTCCAGATTGGGATACGAAACAGCCAGCCATTCCACCTCTTCCCAGGTAATCTGGCGGAAAGGATCATATTGACCGGCATCGATCAGCAGCGGAATTTGAGCTTCCTGCAGGGCGCCCAGAAGATTACCCGCCGTCCGTTCGTTGAGCGCATATTTGTGCAGTTGCGGAAAAATTTTCACGGCCTTTACGCCGCGGGCGAGCATTTCTTCCACAAATTTTGATCCTTCCGGAGCTTCGCCGGTCTGATAAGGAAGTGCCACCCAACAGGGAATGAGGCGGGGATTTTGATCGCACACCTCGGAAACGATTTCATTTCCGACCGAGGGCTGCAATTCTTTGGCGAGATTTGAAAAGACCAATGCCGCATGAATCCCGCACCGTTTCATGTCTTCAAGCATTTTTTCCACTGTCCACGGCGCCTCCGGATCTTTCACCGGCCACTTGCCGATGGAGGCGAAACTATCGATATATTTGATGGATTCCATTGTGATGCCTTTCTGATCGTATCCGGTGCAGACCTGAAGCCGGCCGTGCCAACCGGATTTTTAAATCGCAACCACGCCCTTTGCAGGTGCGCTTTCAATTCCGCAGCAGACGAGCAAAAATCTTTCCTGAAAAAAACAGAGGGTTGACCGGTAATCCGCTAATGCGACTCCAGCCAATTGGCACCCACACCCAGATCGACTTTTATGGACGTATTGAGATGAATGGCGCCTTCCATTTCTTCACGCACCAATTTTTTCATGAGTGCCACTTCCGATTCCGGCACTTCAAATACCAGTTCATCGTGAACCTGCATGATCATCAGCGATTTCAGCGCTTCTTTTTTCAGGCGGTTGTGTATGTTAATCATGGCCACTTTAATCAAATCGGCCGCCGTTCCCTGAATCGGTGTGTTAATCGCCGTCCGCTCGGCAAATTCCCGCATACGCCGGTTTTCCGAATGAATCTCCGGAAGATACCGGCGCCGATTGAGCAGTGTGGTCACGTAACCCTTTTTTCTCGCCTCTTCGATGGTGTGCTGAATAAAATCCTGCACCCCCGGATATTTTGCAAAATAATTGAAAATAAACTGCTGCGCCTCTTCCGTGGAAATCTCCAGCCGGGAGGCCAGACCGTAAGGGCCCATGCCGTACATGATTCCGAAATTAATCTCTTTTGCCCTCCGGCGAAGGTCCGGCGTCACTTCCTCCGGCTCAACACCAAACACCAGTGCGGCTGTCCGGGTGTGAACATCTTCATCATTTTCAAATGTGGCCAGCAGGTTCTCATCCCCGGATAAATGCGCCATGATCCGCAGTTCAATCTGTGAATAATCCGCATCCAGAATCACATGATCCTTCTTCCCCGGAATGAACGCCTTACGAATTTCCCGCCCCAATTCTGTTCGAATGGGAATATTCTGCAAATTCGGATCGCTGCTCGAAAGTCTTCCGGTGGCCGCAACGGTTTGATTGTAGGAGGTGTGCACGCGTCCTGTTTCAGGATTGATTAGTTTCGGTAAGGCATCGATGTAAGTGGATTTCAGCTTTGCAAGCTGACGGTACTCCAGTAACTTCTGCGGTATCGGGTGAATTTTTGCCAGTTCTTCCAATACGGAGACATCGGTTGAATAGCCCGTTTTGGTGCGCTTCGCCCTCGGGAGCTTCAATTTTTCAAACAGGATTTTGCTCATCTGCTGGGTCGAATTGATGTTGAATCGCTCCCCGGCCATATCATAAATTTCTTCTTCCAATTGATCAAGCTGTTTCCCCACCCGGACCGAAAGATCTTTGAGCAATTTCGTATCCAGGGCGACACCGTTCTTTTCGACGGTCACGAGAACGGTGACCAACGGCATTTCAACCTGCTTGAAAAGATCGTACAATTCTGCTTTTTTGAGCTTCGGCTCCAGAATATTGCGCAGCCGGAGCGTCATATCCGCATCTTCGCACGCATAAAAAGCGACCTTTTCAACGCTCACTTCCCGCATGGATAATTGATTTTTCCCCTTCCCGATCAAGGCACTCGTCGGGATTTTCCGGTAGTTTAAATATTCGAAACTGAGATTGTCCAGATTGTGCTGGTGACTGGAAGGATTGATTAAATAGGACGCCACCATGGTGTCAAAATCGACGCCCTGAACTTGAATGTCGAGCCGGGTCAGCGCGAGCATGTCGTATTTGATATTCTGCCCGCATTTCTTGAGCTGCGGATCTTCCAGCAGCGGCTTCAACGCTTCGACGACCTTTTTCAAAGGCAATCCTTTTTGATCCTTTTGCGAGGCGGACTGCATCGATTGAAACAAGGGGCCGATCGAAACCGCATTTTCCCGCTCACCGGCGGCCACGGGAACGTAATAAGCCTCACCTTCATGCCAGGCAAAGGAAAACCCGACCAGATGCGCGCGTAAAGGGTCTATATGGGTTGTTTCAAGATCGAAGACAAAATCGGCTGCTTTTTTTAATTGAATGATTAAACCGCGCAGGGCCTCCCGGGTGGCAATGGTTTTGTAGTTTTGGGCCAGTTCTTTTTTATTGGAAAAATAGCGGTCGATCAAACTTCTAAATTCCAATTGCTTGAAAAGTTCAATCACAGCCTCTTCGTTTCCGTTCTTCACTTTGAATTTTTCAACGTCGGTATCCACCGGCACGCGGGTATCGATTGTGACCAATTTTTTGGAAAGAATGCCGGCGTCGGCATATCGATCCAGCGCCGTCTTCCAGCGTTTCCCGGGAAGCGTCTCTTTAGCGGCAAGAATCTCTTCAAGCGTGCCGTATTTTTGCATCAGTGCTTTGGCGGCTTTTTCACCCAGTCCTTTTATGCCCGGAATATTGTCACTCGTGTCGCCCACAATGGCCAGATAATCGATGACCTGTTCCGGCCTCAACCCCCATTTTTTTTGCAGCCATTCTTCATCCACGATGTCGACGGCGTCTCCGGTATGCTGGGGGCGGTAAACTTTAATATGCTTGTTTACCAATTGAAAAAAATCTTTGTCCCCCGTCACCAGATAGCTTTCAATGCCCTTCTCTTCGGCCTTCCTGGCGAGAGTCGCGATCACATCGTCGGCCTCGTACCCGGGCACTTCGATAATCGGGATCCCGAGGGTCTCGATCACCTGCCGGATCCGGGGGAGCTGATCGGCCATTTCATCCGGCATTTTTTCCCGTGTGGCTTTGTATTCCGGAAATTGTTTATGGCGGAAGGTCGGTTCAGGCGTATCGAACACAACGGCGATGTAATCGGGGTTTTCTTCTTTTAATATTTTCAGAACAGATTGTGCAAACCCAAAAGCGGCGGATGTATCTTCGCCTTTTGAATTAATCAAAGGCCGCCGAATAAACGCAAAATAGGCCCGGTAAGCCAGATGAGAACCATCAATTAAAAAGAGTTTTTTCCGACTGCTCACGTATTTTTTTTACCAGTTTAAATCGTTTTTATCTTTAACGGCATCGAGTAAAGTTTCGAGAAAAATAGACATTGTCTCTAATTTATATTAAAAGATTTAAAAAATCAATTAATTTGATTGACAAATTAGGATATTTTTTATATAATTTAAAGACTTAAAAAAGGAGGCACGGAATGAATCAAAATCAACCCCAGCAAATCAATGTCGAATTAGGTGAAAAAGAAGCGGAGGGTATTTATTCCAACCTGGCGCTCATCAGTCATTCACCTGCCGAATTTGTCATTGATTTCACGCGAATGCTGCCGGGGGTGCCAAAAGCCAGGGTTTACGCTCGAATTATTATGACACCCCAACATGCAAAATCATTTTTGCAGGCATTAAAGGAAAACGTGCACAAATACGAAGAACAATTCGGAGAAATTAAAATTTATGGGGAAGACCGAAACCGTTCATTCGGGTTTAAGCCCCCGTCAGAGAATTAATCAAACACGAGGAATCACCAATGGCAAAGAATAAAATTGGTTATTTCACATTTGTGCTCCATGCGCATCTGCCTTATGTGTTATCGCACGGCAAATGGCCCCATGGAATGGACTGGCTGAATGAAGCCGCCGCCGAAACCTATCTTCCTATTTTAACTGCCTTAAATGAACTTCGCGAAGAGGGTATCGCCCCCAAAATGTCGATCGGCATTACGCCTGTTCTAACCGAACAGTTGGCAGACGAGAGTTTTAAGACGGAATTTGAATCTTATCTTCATCAAAAAATCCAGGCCGCCATCGACGACCAGATCACATTTAAAAAATACGGCAATCTACACCTGCATGAACTTGCGGTGATGTGGGAAAAATTCTACCGCAAGACACTTTCGGATTTTGTCGGGATCTATCATTACGATCTGGTCGGCGCGTTTCGGGAGCTATCCGATGCCGGCTATCTGGATTTAATCACCTGCGGCGCGACGCACGGCTATTTTCCGCTTCTCGGTCTCGATACCAGCATTCAGGCCCAGGTCAAAACCGCCGTTAAAACGCATATCCGTCATTACGGAAAACCGCCGCGGGGCATCTGGCTGCCCGAAGCGGCTTACCGGCCCCGCTACGAATGGGTGCCGCCGGTCGAGTCTGCCCTCGGGAAAAAACCTTATCTTAGAAAAGGGGTGGACGAGTTTCTGAGTGAAAATGGGATCGAATATTTCTTTGTCGATTCGGCGTTACTCAGAGGAGGCAAAGCGATCGGGGTTTACATCGACCGATTTGAAGCGCTAAAAAAGCTGTGGGCACAATTTGAGAAACAAATCACGGTGCGGGAAGAGGACACGGAAAAATCGCCCTATGAAATTTATCTGGTTAGTTCCAATCCGGAGCTTAAAAAGCCGGTGGCGATTTTTACACGGGATCCCAAAACCGGGCTGCAGGTCTGGTCGGGAGAATGGGGATACCCGGGCGATAGCTGGTATCTGGATTTCCATAAAAAACACTTCCCCGGCGGCCACCGCTATTGGCGCGTCACGAGCCCCAAAAGTGATCTGGCCGACAAGGAAGAATACTCCGCCGAAAATGCCGACCGCCGTATTCCGGAAAATGCCGATCATTTTGTCCATCTGATAAAGGACACACTGCGGGAACATCACGCGGCAACCGGCCGTATCGGTGCGCTGGTAGCGCCTTTCGACGCAGAATTATTCGGGCACTGGTGGTTCGAAGGGCCGAGATTCCTGAAAGCCGTTCTGGAAAGGCTGGCAAACGACGACGAAGTTCAGCTTGCAAATACGGCGGAAATTCTGGACAATAAGAAGCCCGTCGAAGTCATCTCCATTCCGGAGGGTTCCTGGGGTGAAGGCGGCTACCACTACATCTGGCTGAATGAAGACACAAGCTGGACCTGGTCCCACATTTACAATGCCGAAAAGCGGATGACGGACATCCTGTCCAAACTCGACTGGAAAAACAATCCTGAATTGCAGAACATCCTGAAACAGGCGGCCCGGGAGCTGCTGCTGCTTCAGGCGTCCGACTGGCAATTTTTGATCAGCACCTGGTCGGCAAGAGATTACGCCGAGATGCGTTTTGAAGAACACGTGCGTGAATTTAATCGAATTGTGGATATTGCAGAAATTTATGCTCATTCCGGGACATTATCCGACGCGGATCGAATCTATGTGAATGATTCAAAAAAACGGGATTTTCTTTTCCCCGATCTCGAATTAAAGTGGTGGCAAAATTTGGAGTATCCCGTTTAGGGAAAGATAAAAAAGGTAACGGAAGCACCCTTGACAATAAAAAAGATTTTGTTTATGCCTTTGTATCTCAGCTTATTGCTGACGCCGGCTGCCGCACAAAAAGCGGAGATCGGCCTTTACGCCGGGCAGTGGCAGCCGCACGCCACCGAACACCAGAAAACGGCCTCGCTGTTTTCGGGCAGTGCGCACACCACCCCTTATTTTTCTTTCAGTATAAGCGAATCGATGACAAAGACGTTTTTCCTAAAACAAACAGTCGGGTACTGGCGTCAAAAAAAGGTCTCGGCAAAGGGAATCGACTCGGTCACCCTCATTCCCGTCACCCTTTCCGTCAAACATCGCCTGGTTCCGGATGCCTTCTTCATGCCCTGTGTGACTTACGGGGCCGGGCTGGTTTTCGGGATTCCCCACAGTGACGCAGAATTCCCGGAAACCCTTTCCAATGTGATGGGTTTTGATATTTTCGTGGGAACAGGCTTCGACATAGCACTCCTCAAATCACTTGGTTTTCACGTGAATTTCTCTTACCACTACGTCAAATTTCCCTCCCCTGTCGGAGATACGGATGATTTTACCGGCCCCCGGGGAATTTTCGGTTTTTTCTTACGGTTTTAGCCGAATGCGGGCTGCGTTACTGCCGGATGGCATCCTCTGCGGGGATAAATCAGGAAGATAATAGAGGGATTTCGCCCGCCTGCGGGGGCTTGGGATTTATTGGGAGAGATTCTTTTTCAACAGATTTACATCTGGTGTTACCGGATGCCATCCGCTTCGCGGATTTGGAATTCAAGAATTGAAACGTTTTGAAAAACAGAATTGTTTAGGATGAAGTGGTTGTATTTTGAAAAAAAGGAAGTCCGCCTTCGGCCATTGGCGTCAACCTAATTGCTATTTAAGATTTTGTATACGCTGTATTTACAAATGGTTGTTTCGTATTTTCTACTATTCAGGACAAATCTTGCTTTTCGGAAAACAAAAAAACAAAAATAACATGTCGTACCTAACGGCACTCAAAAAGACAAAGCATTTATGCGACTACAAACATGTCGCACCTAACGGCGCTTTCACTGTGTCGGCATCAACCTATTCAAAAATTATAAGTTACAACACAGCCCCAGCGGGGCGAAATGTTTGTAGTACAATGATACTAAAATCGATTTAAGTCCCGTAGGGACGATATGTTTTTTATTTTTAAGAAAATTCTGCTAAATTCCAAATTTAAGTTG
>BDTM01000015.1 GCA_002898015.1 bacterium BMS3Bbin03
CCTGTCGAAGTGACCGAATTACGCTTTAGCCCAAGAAATGCATTTTTTAATTTTTCAATTCATTGGGCTGAAGCCCGGATTTGTTTTACATCCTCCTATCCCCGAGCTGAAGCTCGGGGCAAGTCAATAATAATTTCTTTCTTCTAAAATAAAACCACAAGAATCAGCATCCCCAAAAATTGAGGTTCATCGCGAAAATGCATACTTTTTAAACAATTAGCAGCAATCATTCCAGACAAAAATGAAATGAACTATTTATTGCCGGAAATGCGTGGATTTGTACTGCCATTGGTGTCAATTCGTGGGAAGAAAAAGGCCCACGAATGTGCACGAATTTTTCACTAATTTTTAAAACAAAAAACTTGGGATGAACCTTAATATTTTTATGAGAAAATGTATGCATTTTTATGATGAATCAAAATTGAATTTCTTATTTTTCAGAAATTACCCGTTTCTTTTTTGACTTGCCCCGATTTTTAAATCTCAAAATTTTCACGGCCGCTAAAATTCCGAATTCTTTGTAAACAGGCTTCCAATTCTAAGGCCAATTTCTTTCTCGAAAAATATTTCTCAACAAACCGGCGGCCGTTTCGCCCCATTCTTTTACATAATTCCGGATCGGATTTTAATTTGAGGATGGCTTCCATCATTTGTGCCGTATTTTCCGGTTCCACAAAAATGCCGCTCTCCGCGTCTTTCAGAACTTTTTGCGCTTCTCCCGCCACACTCAAAATAATCGGACGTTCACAGGCCATATTATCGAACATTTTGGACGGCAGCGCCCCGGTAAAAAGTTCATTTTTTCTCAGCGGCACCAGAGCGGCATCACAGGCTGAAATATATTCGGCGATTTCCTCTCTCCGGATTTCGTTTAAAATCGTCAGATTTGTCAATTGCTTTTCCGATTTGAGGTCCAGCACGTTTTGCTTTTTCGGGCCGTCCCCGACAAACAGAAAATGAACATCCGGATAAATCTTCATCCTTTCGGCCAATTCACAGAGTTGTTCCATTCCCTGCGCCAGACCGAATATTCCAAAATAACCCACCACAAATCGGCCGCGTAAATTGAGGTCATCCTTTTTATGATCCCCTCTATTCTTAAACAGATGGATGTTTGTGCCGTTTTTAATGAGCTGCAATTTTTCAGGATTCACTCCGCGATTCATCAGATTTTCCAAAATTCCGGATGTGACGCCCACAATCTTTTCCGCTTTTCGATAAAAAAACGTCTCCAATTTCCCGGCCCGCTTAATAAATCCGGGATTTCTGAGTTCGCCCAGCGCCACCGCCGACTCAGGCCACAAATCCCGCACTTCAAAGACAAATTTGGCATTTTTTAACCGGCTCAAAATGTAACCGCTCACCCCCACAAAAAGGGGAGGCGACGTGGTGTACACCACATCAAATTTGTCCCGCAAAAACAGTCCGGCCGCAATTGAGGAACACATGAAGCTAAGATAAAATAAAAGGCGCGTCACAAATGTTTTTTGGGGTGTGGCATAAACCCAGCAGCGGCACACGCGAAAACGACGCATTCTCCGGCGTTCCCAAAATTTACGGCGGTAGCGGGCGGGCAGAATTCCGCTCGGGTGATTCGGGAATTCACAAAGAACGGTGACCTTGTGACCGCGTTCACTGAGATAATAGGCCATATCAAACGCCCGCGATTGGGTTGCCCCCACTTCGGGCGGAAAATATTGCGAGATGTAGAGAATTCTCAAAGACGGGTTTCGATGCTTTTCCATTTTCCGCGATACGTCCATAAAAAATAGCCGATGATGATGACAGCAAAAGTTGTGAATCCAATGGAAGCCGCCTGTGCGGCACCCACAATGCCTCTTTTTGGAATTAAGATTAAACAGAACGTCACATCCAAAACCAGGCCTGCAAATGGCGCTAAAATCGAAACTTTCGGGAATCCCCGTCCCCAGAGATTGATATTTAAAATAGAGGTCACACTCATGACGAGAATTCCCGGAAACAGCCAGACCAAAGCCTGGTAAGAAGGACGAAAGGTCTCTTTGTAGAAAAAGACAATCAATTGCTCCCCAAAAAAGTAAAAAAACGAAACCAGCAGAACACCGATAAGAAACGCAACAACCGTCACCCGCAGCGTCAGATTCATCTGATAGTTTCCCCTGCTTTCCGACACTTTCGGAAAAAGCACGGTGCCTGCCACATTGGGCACACGCTGAATGAGGCTGGCGATGTTCATTGCCACGGCAAAAAGTCCTGCCTGTGCCAGACCGGCTTTGTAATTCACAATGTACAGATTCGACTGAACCAGCAAGTAGATCATCAGATACGCCAATGTGGCGCGGCTGCTGATGGACAAATCACCGATGAACCGCTTCAAATTCGGATTAAAACGGATCTTGTGTTCCCGCTTAAAAATCAGAAGAGAGACGATAAACACGAAGCTCATCGCCGCGAAATAATCCAGCAGTACCGTCCGCGTGATCATGCTGCTGAGTGTAAAATAGAATATCGCATTTAACACAAAGAAAACAAGCGTGGGGCCGATATACGACAAATTGTAATGCCAGAATTGCTGCAATCCCAGAAAAATGCCTTGAATACTCCGGTTAAACACAAAGAACAAGGCCACGCCGATGCCGATACGCACATAAAGAGGTTTTAATCCCGGTAAAATAAATCCGTACAAATGCCCGGGCAGCACCAGGAGTCCGGAAAAAATAAGCAGCACAACGCCCCAGTACGCCACAGAATTTGAGAAAAGCTTTGAAATATTCAGATTGGATTTATCCCGGCTGGTCAGATAGACATTGGCGCGGTGCACGCCCTCCCCGAACAAAACAAGAAGCACCGTGGCCAAAAAAACCACGAGACCATACTCACCACGGCCTGTTCTTCCCAGCGCACGGGCGATGATCACGCCGTTTAAAAAACCGGCAAAAAAAACCAATCCCTGCGAAAAAAGGGTGACCGCAAAATTCCTTACAAAACCCATAAACCCTCAAAAACTTCGGTGGTAATTCTATTTAAAACAGCTTTTAATATACAAAAAAAAAGGCAGATTTCCCAAGTAATTTTTCCGCCCCCCGGATATTCACAAAAAGGCTTGATTTTTAAACGATTTTTGATTTATTTTACTTAACTTTAACAGGGAGGCACCATGGCAGATACGTTTCAGGGAGCCGAGAAACGCCGCTTTTTGCGGGTGCATCCGGCTCAGACCAACTCCGTAAAAGTGGCCGTCAAGTATCAGGACATTCTGCTTCAGGTCGGCCAGATTAAAGACGTGAGCCTCGGGGGTATTGCATTCCGCCTGTCGGAGGAAAAAGTGACGCCTCCCGTGGGCGAAAAACTAAATCCGATCGAGCTTGATATTCCTGATTTCGGAAAGGTTCAGGCACAGGGCGTGGTGCGCCGCTGCGGTTGGCTTGAAGACACCCATCAGCCTTTCCTGGCCATTGAATTCACAAAATTGCCCTATTCCGGGGAAAAAAGGCTTTTTCAGTACATTAATCAGCGCCACAGAGAAATTCGGATGTTTTCCGGCAAGTCATGACATTTCAAAAACGCAAATATTCCATCTTAGCCATTGGCCTTTTTGCGCTTGCCATTGCCGGATTGAGCATTGCAGACATGTTCTTTCAGAAACCCTACGACGGCATCGCATCCTCTTACACCAAGGGGAATCTTGCAATAACCGAAATAACGCCCAAAAGTCCTGCGGCGCAGGCGGGTTTAAAACCGGGCGATCTCATTTTAGGGATCGCCCACCAAATTGTAAAATTCCCATCCGATGCCGGCAGAGTTTTAATGAAACAAAAAATCGGCAAAACCATCTCCTATTTAATTCAAAGAGACAAACGCATTTTTACGATAGCGCTTAAACTGGGTAAATACCGTCTGGTCAGTGCCTCTTATTATTACTACGCCATCATCGGATTGATTTTTTTTCTGGTCGGATTGTTCGTCTTTCTTTTTAAACCGGAGGACCCCGCCGCCACACTTTTTTTCCTGATGAACACCTCCTTTTTTCTGTTTCTCGTGTGCAGTCTGAGGCCCTATTCATATTACTGGGTGGATTGGTTTGTTCACAGCGCCGGGACCTTTTCTCTTTTCCTGTTACCCGCATTCTTCCTGCACTTTTTCCTGATTTTCCCGGAGCCGAAACCCTGGATTTCAAAAAATCCAAAAATACTTTATTTGATTTATTCTCTGCCGGCACTTCTGTTTTTGCCCAATTTCCTCTCCTATTTCATAAAATTTTCCTCTCAACCGTTTCTGAAGTACTGGCCGAGCTGGGGATTGCTTGTCCTCTATTTCACACTCGGAATTTTTAGTTTTATCCACACTTTTCTGCAAGCCAAAGATCACCACATACGCCGCAAACTCCGGGTTATTTTGTGGGGCATTATTCTCGGGCTGGTGCCCTTCATCATTTTCGGCGTTATTCTCGGCTCTCTCCTGCAAAATTCGCAATACCTGCTGGTCGGTGTCATCCCGATGGTTTTTGTGCCGTTGTCTTTTGCGTACGCCATTATTCGCTTCCAACTCATGGATATCGACATCTGGATTAACAAAAGCGTCGTTTACACACTGACCACCTTTATTATCTCTTTGTTCTACGTGATTTTAATCGCCACGCTGGATGCCTTCACGTCGTCCAGACGCCTGACCAATTCACCCGTGCTTCCCTTTGTGCTGGCTCTGCTTATTGTTTATTTCTTTAACCCGCTTCGAGACCGGATTCAAACCCTCGTCGATCGGACGTTTTTCAAAGAACGGTACGATTACCGCAAAACAATGGATGAGATTTCCGAAGCGATTATCTCAATTTTAAGACTGGATGAATTGCTCCGTTTTCTCATCAATAAGCTGCGCGATACGCTCCGGGTAAGCCATGTTTCGATTTCCGTGAAGAATCCAAACGGATCAAATTTTCAGGTTTTTTCGGAAGACGTTGATGACGATCCCGGATCAATCGGTGCCGGCTCGGCCTTAATCCGGGTTTTAAGTCAGCAGCGCGTCCCCATTCTGAAGAGCAATCTGGCAAATCTTCCTGAAAACCGGAAGCTCATAAACGATTTAAGCGCCTTAAACAGCGAATTGGCCATTCCCCTCCTTTACGAAAATCACCTCATCGGAAGCATTCAGTTGGGGGCGCGCCTGGAGAATGCGTCTTTCACAAAAGAAGATATTCAATTGTTGAAAACACTTGCCAATCAGACGGCTATCGCCGTGGAAAATGCGACGCTGCATCAACAACTGACGCACCAGGCGGAAATCACCCGCGATCTAAAAATTGCCTCTGAAATGCAGGATCATTTGCTGCCCAAAACGCATCCGTCGATTCCGGGGGTCGAAATTTTAAGCCATACAATTCCGGCACAGGAGGTCGGCGGCGATTTTTACGATTTCATCGAGATGGCCGGAAATTCTCATCAAATGGGAATCACCATTGGCGATGTTTCGGCAAAGAGCATCAGCGGCGCCATTGCAATGGTGGCGGCCAAAGAGATTATTCATTCGGAAGCCAGGGATCACCACACCCCTTCACTTGTGCTGAAAGAAAGCAGCGAGCGCCTGTACGGCTTGTTGGAAAAGAATATGTTTGTGACCCTGTTTTACGGCCTGCTGGACATGAACGATTTTTCTCTTCGCTACTCGTGCGCCGGCCACCCCCTGCCTTTTATCCTTCGCACAAAAGACGCCGCGGCCTTTCAACTGCCGCGAACAGACGTTCGTTTTCCCCTCGGCCCGATCCGGCCTTTCCGCTACGATGAAAAGTACATTTCCCTGAAAGACGGGGACATTATCTTCTTCTACACCGACGGGCTGGTTGAAGCCATGAATCGAAAGGGTGATTTTTTTGGCGATGCCTCTCTGCAGAAGGTTCTGTCGGAAAATCCGGGCGGTTCCCTGCAAGAGCTGAAGCAGAATATTTTCGACAGCATTTTCGCTTTTTTGGACGGCATGCCCCAGAATGATGACATCACGTTTGTTTTGCTGAAGATTTCAAAGATTCGGAAATCGTGAAACACCCGTTCAATAAATTCGTATATTTTAACTTAACACGATGAATTGTCATCGGGGGAGATCGAAATAAATACCGGGAATTTTGTGCTTCATTGGCACAGGAAGATTGGATTTAAAAAGAAATGTTGAAAACAAAATGTTGAAAAAACTGATCACCGTGCTGGTCATTGCGAGCGCTTTGGCCGGCGTCTGGTATTTATTTCTCTACCATCCTAAATCGGTCACAACCCGTTCCGGTGCGGCTTATCAAGAATATCTGCTCGGTAAAGAAGCGGTCAATAAGCTGTACAATAATGAAGCCCTAACCCATTTTAAAAAGGCTGTTTCTCTGGATTCAAATTTTGCCATGGCCTGCCTGTATCTGGGCAAACTCTACCAAATGAACACCGCTCAAAAAAATCTGGGAGAAAAGTATTTAAAACGGGCAAAAGCGCTTGCCCCGAACGTTTCACAGCGCGAGCGCTGGATTATTTATCTGAATCTGGCCAAAACCCAAAAAGAGCAAAATGCTTATCTGGACAGCTTATTGCAAAAGTATGACAACACCATTGAGCCCCACTGGAGAGAAGCCGCTATTGCGATGAAAAAAAGGGACTTTAAAAAAGCGGAACAGGAATATAAGCGCATCCTTAAAATAAACCCCAATTACGCCATGGCCTATAACATGCTTGGCTATTTGGCGAGCCAGCAGGGCCATACGGATGAAGCGATAGAGTATTTTAAGAAATACATTTTTATTGCACCGGACGAGGCAAATCCTCATGATAGTCTGGGGGAATTGCTTTTGTTGATCGGCCGTTATGATGAAGCGATCAAAGAGTTTAAAGAGGCTCTGAGGATTCGTCCGGAACTGACAAAAGAGCCGTCGTTCCTGGCGGAGGGCGTCCATTTTCATTTGGCTGAAGCTTATTTATCTGAAGGCCGGTTTAAAAAAAGCCTTGACTATCTGGCGAAAGCCGAACGGCTTCGTTCCCGAGGTGATTTATCCGTGCAGGTAACTGCCCTTAAAGCCTATATCTTCTATCAGTCCGGGAAATACAGGGAATCGTTAGCCATTCTCGCACAGGGGAAAGATCGGGCACCCGATTTAATCTTTTTGAAGGCGCTCAATGCCGTTAAACTTCACCGGCTTCAATTATTTAAAAGCTGTATTCAGGAACTCGAGGCCAAGAGCTATCAGAAGGAAATGAAATCAAAAGGGGCCGAACTCATACTCGATTATTTACGGGGAAAGGAAGCTCTGCTGGACCATAATTATTCAAAAGCGATTCCTCTGCTGAAGCAGTTTCAAAAATTTCCCAAATTTTCTCTCTTCGCCATTCGCGATCTTGCCTGGGCCTATTACAAAAACAACGAAGCGGATTCCGCCGATGCCGCCATTCAGCAGGCATTAAAGATCAACCCAAATTCAGCAGACGCCTATTTTATTCTGGCCAAAATTAATTTCGACCGGAAGCGGTATCCGGAGGCCCAAAAAGCGATCGAACATTATTTAAATGTCTACAAAGACAGAGATCGGGAGACGCCGGACAGCCGGGAAATGACGGAACTGTTAAACCGGATTCGGGCCAAAAAAATCAAAAATAATTAAACTGCAAAGCGGTCTGCATCCGGAAGACTGCTTCACGGGACTGAAGTGTTTGCTTTCCGCTTTAAAATCTTCTGATTTTCACTGAGGATTTTTCGAATTTCTTTTTCCTTTTTGGCGAGACGTTTTTCCAAAGCCTGGGGATTCGGAAAGGACAAATATTTCCTGCAGTATTCTTCCGAGCGTTTATAGTCGTGATCAAAAAAGGCGCTGAGGGCAACTTTATAGGCACAAATAGCGGCATTGTAATGGTTTGGCAAATCCTCTTTTAAATAGCTGTCCAGCAATTGAGCAAATGCGTTGGCGGCTTTATAATAAAAATGACCCTGGTAATAGGCTTCGGCCAGCGGCCATTGAAAAAAGCGACTTCCGGGATATTGGGCAAGCCCCCGTTCGGCAAAACGAATGGCCGCACGCCAGTTTTTCCGGTCCATTTCAATCCAGACGAGTTCATTTAACGAAACCCCCTTTGCGTATTTACTCTTTTCCATCGCAAGTTTTATTTTGGCAAGGCCCTCTTTCTTTTTGTCGGGGAACAGCGGCAGCCATTTCAAAAACTGCGTTTTCCGGCTTCTCCAATACTCGTATGTGCCGATGCCCAGATAGGCATCGTAAACCGTGCTGTCGCTTGAAACGGCTTTATTCAAATAGTGAATTCCTTTTTGAGCCAAACGCAATCCTTTAAAATACTTTTTTTCATGAATCAGATACAGGGCATAGTAGCTGTAGGCGCTGCCGGCATAAAAAGAAGCCCATCCGTCATCGGGATGATTTTTTAATATTTTCATCGAAATACGAATCGTTTTCCGGATATTTTTGAGAAATCCCTTCCCTTCGCTGTAGTCTTCCCGATCCATCATTTTTGATTGAATGGCGGCCGCCTTGTAAAAGTACCCTCTGGGGTCGTCGGGATTCATAGCGATTAGCATGTCAAAAATAGCGTACGAGAGATTGTATTTTTGAACGATGGTGGCATCGATTCCCTTTCGAATCAAACCATCAATTTTCCCATGGCCATTCCAGTTTGGAACTGATGTCGAAAAGGAGAGGTTGGGTGTGAGGAAACCGATGATAAAAATGCCTGCAAATGCAAAATACACCGCAGCACTGTTAAAATGTGAAGACCGTGCGATTCCGGACGTTTTTCCGACCGGGCTGTTAACAGACCTTTTACGGCGAAAAAAAGCGCTTTTCTGAAACTTGAACAAGCCTTGCATCCAATTGTGTTTTTAAGGATTCTGCGTGAACTTTTTTAGATGGAAACCGCTATTTTGGTTCTATATTTGATAGGCATTCACGGCCGCAAAGCTGTTAATAAAATGTGGATAACTTTTAAAACAGCCGAATTGAACCGGAACCTGTTTCGTGTTTTTCCTAAGTTTCAATAAAAACAGCAAAGAATTACAGAACTGTAAATAATAGTGCCCGCATGCCCCGGCGTTATCTTATTATTTACTCAGCAGTTAAACGAATTTTCCTCTGGATGTCGCAAGAAAACGACAACACTGAAAATCGATCGACAGCCTGTATTTTGTAACCAGTTATTTATAAGCACAATTGCAACGGGCGGCGCCTGTGAAATAATTGTGGATAACCTCACGCCCGCCGCTGAATAACTGCCGATTGGCCTAACCCTGCTGAAGCAGCGCCAGCAATTGGTCCTCCTGGCGCAGCCCCACCCAGAATTCCCGAATGATTCCGTTTTTCACCCACACGATAGACGGCGTGCCCATCACGCCGAACTTTTTAGCCATGTCGCCTTCCTGTGCGACATCCACCTCAAACGCATTATTAAACTGCTTTTGCACGCTCCGAAAGATCGGCGTTTGTGCTTTACAGGCCCGGCAGGAGGCGCTGAAAAAGTACAGCAGCACGCTGTCACCCTGCCGAATTTTCGAACCGATCTGCCCCGAAATCGCTTCAACTTTTTTGCCCTTCTTGCGTTTTGCCTTTAAAATAATCAAAAATTGGGAAAACAACAAGAAGCCCAGAACGGACCCAAATGCAATGAATAAAATCTTCATTATTTATCCTCATTTTTTAATTGTCTGTTTCGAAAAATAGTCCGTAATTTCAGACCAAAGAAAAAACCGATTCCGGCGCCGAAACCCGTGCTCACAAGGGGGTTGCCGTACACCTGCGCCGGTGCCGAATAGCCTTTCACCCAGATAAAATAACCGTACCCCGCTGCCGCACAAATGACTGTCATAAAAACGACGAGCCAATGACTCACCAGAAGCTTTTCAAACGATTTCATCAGATGCCCTTTGATTTTATAAAACGGTCTTTAATATACAACAATATAACGCCGAAATTCAAGAAAAACTTCGCTTTTTTCAGTTTATTTAAAACATTATCCAAATAGAACGATTTTTCTGCCATCCATCAAGCAAAAAATAAAAATATTTTCATTGATAAATAGACGATTTTGTGTTAAATTTTGTTGATTTTTAATTTTCAGACTATTATATTTTCAAGGTTTTCAACATAATTCAGATTCGTGAATTTAGCCGCATCATTTACAATTGGAGGGTATTTATGGTTCAGGCTTCCCAAATTCGAAACGGAATGGTCTTGAGTATCGACAATCATCTCTGGCAAGTGGCGGAATTCCAATTTGTGCAACCCGGGAAAGGCGGCGCATTTGTTCGTACAAAAATCAAAAATCTAAAAACCGGCCGGGTCATTGAGCGCACCTTCCGTTCGGATGAAAAAGTAAACGATGTGCGTGTTGAAAGCAAAGATATGCAATACTTATATCGTGACGGCTCCCTTTTCTATTTCATGGATAAACAAACTTATGAACAGGTGGCTGTCACCGAAGATTTAATCGGAGATTCCAAGAATTATTTAAAAGAAGCTGCAAATGTGAAAATTCTTTTTAACGAAACCACACCCATCGGAATTGAACTGCCATTCTTTGTCGAACTAAAAGTTGTGGAGACCGAACCCGGCGTAAAAGGCGACACGGTATCCGGGGCAACCAAAGTTGCGAAATTGGAAACCGGAGCTGTTGTTCAGGTGCCGCTTTTTATTGAACAGGGAGAAATTTTAAAAATCGATACGCGTACCGGAACATATGTGGAACGTGTTTAATGGCAGGCCATTTTAGGAGGCCGTTTTATGAAAGCATCTAAGATTCTCGAATTAGTCAAAATTGTTGAACAAAGTAATATTAACCAACTCGAAGTCTCACGCTGGGGGCAAAAGGTCAAGATTGTGAAAGGGCTGACGCCCAGCAACGGGTCCGGGGCACAAATCGCCGTACAGGCAGCACCGGCACCGCAGCCTGTTCCGCAAGCGGAGCAACAGACTACGCCGCCCGCATCTGTTCCGGTGCCCGCACCGGCCAAAAAAGAAAATTTCATCGAAATTCGATCCCCCATGGTGGGCACCTTTTACAGATCTCCTGCCCCCGACGCAGAACCTTATGTGAAAGCCGGTGATCCCATCGAACCCGGGAAAGTCCTCTGTATCATCGAAGCCATGAAATTGATGAATGAAATTGAAGCCGAAGTGAGCGGAAAAATTGTGGATATTCTGGTTGAAAATGCAAAGCCGGTGGAATACAATCAGCTTCTTTTTCTGGTCGAACCTATTAGAAGCGCCTGAATCAAATCGCTTAGAGGAGATTTCCTTTGTTCAAAAAAATCCTGATTGCCAATAGGGGTGAGATTGCTCTGAGAATTATTCGGGCCTGCAAGGAATTAAACATCGAGACGGTCGCCGTTTATTCTGAGGCGGATGCCGAATCGCTCGCGGTCCGTTTTGCCGATGAAGCGGTCTGTATCGGTCCTCCGCCGTCATCGGAAAGCTATCTGAGTATTCCGAGGATCATCAGCGCCGCGGAAGTGACCAATGCCGATGCCATTCATCCGGGTTACGGATTTTTGGCGGAAAATGCCCATTTTGCCGAAGTGGCTCAATCCTGTGACATTCAATTCATCGGCCCCACACCGGAACTGATCGAAAAGATGGGGAATAAATCTCTGGCTAAGGAAACGATGAAAAAAGCCGGACTGCCCGTCATTCCGGGGAGTGAAGGCATTCTGAAAAATGCGGACAAAGCCAAAGAACTGGCGGATTCCGTCGGATATCCGATTATCCTCAAGGCTTCCGCCGGCGGCGGCGGAAAGGGAATGCGCATTGTGCGGGAACCCTCCGAGATGGCAAATGCCTTCCAGATGGCACAAAACGAAGCGGGCGCGGCTTTTGGGGACGATGCCATTTACATGGAGAAATTTTTTGAGCATCCCCGCCATATCGAGGTTCAAATTCTGGGGGACAACCACGGAAATATTGTGGCGCTTGGCGAGCGGGAATGTTCCGTTCAGCGAAAACACCAGAAGCTGCTTGAAGAGTCTCCTTCGGCCGTTGTGACACAGGCGATGCGAAAGGAACTGAATAAGCTGGCGATGAAAGGTGCAAAATATTGCGGGTACAGCAGTGCCGGAACAATGGAGTTTCTGCTGGACACCGACGGAAAATTTTATTTCATGGAAATGAACACCCGCATTCAGGTGGAGCATCCGGTTACAGAAATGGTGATGGATGTGGATCTGGTCAAAGACCAGATCCGTGTGGCGGCGGGCGAAAAAATCCGGATGAAAAAACTGTTCAAGATGCGGGGCCACGCCATCGAATGCCGGATTAACGCCGAGGATCCGGACAAAGACTTCAGGCCGTCACCGGGCAAAATTATCGACTTTCACGCGCCGGGCGGACCCGGCATTCGGATCGACACGCATGTCTTTGCCCAATATGTCATTCCGCCTTATTACGATTCTCTGATTGTAAAAGTCATTGCCCACGGCAATACCCGGGAAGACGCCCTCATGCGGATGAAACGAGCCCTTGAAGAATTTGTCATCGAGGGGATTCATACCACCATTCCATTTCATCAAAAAGTTCTAGCCAATGAGGCATTTTGGCATGGAAAATATGACATTCGTTTTATCGAAATACTTCAAGCTGAGGAAGAATTTAAAAAGGGACATTAAAGACTGCTGGTTGACAGGTCATAAACTTTACAAATGAAGGAGCAGCAACCATGGAAATCCCCGAAGATCTTTTGTATACCGAAGAGCATGAATGGGTTTATATCGAGGGCGATGTGGGCATAATAGGAATCACCGATTATGCCCAGGCAGAATTGGGAGACGTGGTTTTCGTCGAACTTCCCCATGTCGGCGATCACATTCAACAAATGGAACCGTTCGGAAGCATCGAGGCCGTGAAAACAGTTTCGGACCTGTTTGCGCCCGTTTCGGGAGAGGTTATTGAAGTCAATACAAATCTGGAGAATAATCCTCAGTTGATCAACCAGGACCCTTACGGTGAGGGCTGGATCATTAAAGTTAAGCTGTCTAATATGAAACAGACCGAAGAGCTAATCACAGCAGATGACTATCATAATCTGATTGAATAGTGCCTTATGCCATTTATTCCCAATACGGATGACGAACAGCAGGAGATGCTCCGTGCAATCGGCGTCGAAAAATTCGAGGATTTGTTAGAGACGATTCCCGAAGATGTTCGGTTTCGAAAGGATTTCAATTTACCCGATCCGGTTTCTGAACTGGAAGCGTTTCAACTCTTGCGAACGCTTTCAAAAAAGAACAAATCGATTTATGATTATGCCTGTTTCCTGGGCGGCGGTTCCTACGATCATTTTATTCCGGCCGCAATCGATCATATTTTGCTGCGGCCCGAGTTTTACACCGCCTACACGCCTTATCAACCGGAGGTCAGCCAGGGCACACTCCAGGCTATTTTTGAGTACCAATCGATGATGTCCAATTTAACGGAGATGGATGTGACCAACGCCTCCATGTACGATGCCGGATCGGCACTGGCAGAGGCGGCGTTAATGGCCTTTCACACCAAAAACAGACCTGAAATTGTGGTGTCGCGGGGTGTCAATCCCTTTTACCGCCGTGTCATCCGCACCTACCTTCACGGGCTGCAGGTCAGGATTCACGAAATTGATCTGGGGCGGGATGGCGGTACGGATCTGCACAAATTGAAATCTGCCGTAACCGAAAACACGGCCGGCGTGATTCTTCAGCATCCCAATTTTTTTGGAATTCTGGAGGAAACGGAAGAAATTGAACCCATTGTCCACCGTTCGGGGGCGTTATTGCTGACCTCCAACGACCCCATTTCACTTGGACTCCTAAAACCGCCCGGTCAATATAATGCGGACATTGCCACGGGTGAAGGGCAGGTTTTGGGCAATCCGCTGGCATTTGGCGGCCCTTATCTGGGAATATTCTCGGTAAAACAGGCATTGGTACGCAAAATGCCCGGACGCCTTGTGGGCAAAACAGTCGATTCCGAAGGGCGCACCGGCTACGTGATGACACTCCAGACCCGCGAGCAGCACATTCGCCGTGAAAAGGCCACGTCCAACATCTGCACCAACCATGCGCTCAATGCCCTTGCAGCCACCGTGTACCTTTCCCTTTTGGGAAAACAGGGCATTCAAGAGGTGGCGAATCAGTGCGTCCAAAAAAGTCATTATCTTGCGGAACAGATTTCGAAAATACCGGGATTTAAACTAAAATTCGACCGACCCTTCTTCAAGGAATTTGTGATTGAAGCCCCGGTTTCTGCTTCACTCATTCGTTCAAAATTGAAAGAAATAAATATTCTTGCCGGAATCGATTTATCCCGGTTTGACTACGGCCTGGAGAATTCGCTGCTGATCGCCGTCACGGAGAAGCGCAGTCAGGCCGAAATGGATGCGTATGCGGAAGGTCTAAAGTCGATAAGCCCAGAGACTTCGGGACAATAAAAAAATCCCCTCGAAAAAGAGGGGATTTACAGAACCGGAGCCTTTCCGGTCTCATTCATAATTTCCGTGAAATTCGGTTTTGATTGTCCGGAGCAGCTCCACCCACCGAAGCGTCGCTTTATTATATTTGAGCATTTCCGGCAGCGGCCCTTTGACTTTCAGTTTACGCATGGTCATGGCCTTGACCGGCCCCATTTTTCCTTTCAGAATCTGGTACCAGACTTTGTAAGGCCCTGCGATAACAAAATCCGTAGGACGCTCATCCTCCCAGTGATCCACTATTTTCCCATTTTCAATCTTGTACCCCATGATGATGTTTTCACTAATGCCGTTCTCCGGTTCCGCGAGCACCTTAAAGGTGTAGCTTTTGTTAAGATTTTTTGCAAGCTGATAATACGTCTCATCCGAATTCACGATTTTCATGGCTTCCGCCCACCATTCATTTGATCCTAATAACATGATTTAATCCTTTCTTTTTTAAATGACGCCATCCAGCCAGACGGCATCCAATGTTTCCAGATCGGGAACTTTAAGATTCGCAGCCGGGTCGACCAAAATGTCCAGCAGGGCCGGTTCACCGGATTTCACCGCCCGGTCCAGAGCCGGTTTTATTTTCGACGGTTCGGAAATTCTCTCACCGTACCAGCCAAAGCCCTTGGCCACTTCCGCGAATTTCACATCCTGAAAATCGACGCCAATGTAGCGTCCCTCCGGCTGATCCGCTTTAATCATCCCCCAGGCACGGTCGTTCATAATACCCACAATAATTTGGAGATTGAATCGTTTAACCGTTTCCATTTCCTGGATATTGAACATAAACGCCCCGTCGCCCGTCAGCAGATAAACGGGACGGTTGGGAAAGGTCAGTTTGGCTGCAATGGCTTTCGACAAACCGCCGCCGAGCATTCCGCTGTCGGATTGTGCGAGAAAGCTGAACGGACGATTAATTCTGGTCAAATAAGTCGCCCAGACCTGGGAATTTCCGCCGTCCAGAACCACAATTGCATCCTCCGAAAAATGGTTTTTAAATTCCGCCACAGGCCGCAGCGGGTGAATGGGTTTTACATCCGACCGGCCGGCTTCAATAAATTCTTCCAGCCAGACGTTTTCGGTGTCACGATATTGTTTTAGACGCTCATTGGGTTTATTTCGCCTGATATTTTCCTCCTTCAGGCGTTTTAACACCGCTCGTAAAAATTCGCCCACGTCGGATTGAATCGCCAGATCAACCCGCCGGTTCAGCGCCATCGATTCCGGGTTGATGTCCACCTGAATGAATTTTTGTGCCTCCGGCAATCCCCAAGCCGGTTCCCGTCCCCACATGTCCATCGCGCAGAGACGGGCGCCCAGATCGATGACCAGGTCCGCCTCCGACTGAGCCGAAATGGAACCGTAACCCATGGGAATAAACGACAGCGGATGATTGTCCGGAAAAACACCCCGGGCGTAGACGGTTGTGGTCACGGCGGCCTGCAGGCGTTCCGCAAGCGCCTTCAATTCCGCGAAAGCTCCGGACCGCTGCACGGCGCCGCCGGCATGAATCAGGGGATTTTCGGATGCCCGAATCAGTTCCACGGCACGCTCCACATCCCCGGGCGAAGGCGACGGCTTGTTCATGATCCGGTAATTCTCGGGCTGCAAAAATTGCAGATCATCCTCATCGCCTTCGTAAAAAAGCACATCCACCGGAATATCCAGGTGCACAGGCGCGGGCGTCCCGCTGAGAGCCGACCGGAAAGCCCGCTGCACCAATTCGGGAATCCGACGCCAGTGAGACACCACCGCATTCCATTTCGTGATGGGCGCAAACAGATCTTTGTGATTGCAGTATTGTGTGGAGCCCGTGTCGGGATAGGCTTTCCAGCTCTGCACCTGGACGGTCAGCACCAGAATAGCACTGTTTTCCGAGTACGCTTCGTACACGCCGGGCACCAGATCGACCGCTCCCGGACCCACCGTCCCCAAACAGACCCCCACTTCATTGGTCAGACGGGAATAGGCATCTGCCGCATGAGCCGCCGCCTGTTCGTGGCGGGTCATGATAAATTCCAGCCCTTCTTTCCTCCCCAGACGATGAATCGCATCCAGAAAGGGAATCCATTGGCCTCCCGGAATTCCAAAAATATAGCGAACCTTTTCCATCAAGAGCGCTTTTAGCAGCGCCTCGGCACCACTTATTTTTCCCATAAAATTTTCCTCCTCTTTCTCTCTTTAACCGGTTATTTCAGGCGCGGCAAAGCCGCAATAAAAGCAATCGAATGACCCAAAGGGGGTTCATTCAAACAAAACGATTGACCAGAATTTTAATTTCATGATTCTCTCCCGTAAGCTTTTTGAATCCCTTCCCGGAAATCTCCGAAAGCGCAATTCTGGAGGTCGCCAGATCGAGCGGATTAATGGCCCCCGAACGAATGAGATCCGCGGCTTCCATAAATTCATGTGTGCAGGAAAAAACCGACTGAATGGCCTTTTCATTGTACATCATATCCAAAAAATCCATTTCAACAGATTCTGTGGAGACGCCTAAAATAATGACTCTTCCGCCTTTGATGACATCCTGCACCGCTTCCTGAATGGTCGCCGGAAGACCCACACACTCGAACACCACATCCGGGAGCTGCCCGAATTCTTTTTCACAAAAATCCATCGGATCGGTTTCAAAAGGATTCAAAACGGCATCCGCATATTTTTGGGCTATTTTTCTGCGGAAATCATCCGGTTCCGACAACACGACCTGTTCAACGCCTTTCAATTTCAACACACGCGTTAACAGATTTCCAATGGTCCCTCCGCCGATGACCAGGCATTTTTCGGCGGGATGAATGCCTGATTTTTCACAGGCGTGAACCACCACGGATAAGGGTTCACAAAAGGCGGCTTTCTCAAAATCCGTGTGACCGATTGCAACCACATTTTGCTCAGGGACTTTGATGAACTCCGCGAATGCACCGGGATGTGTGATGCCTATTGTCCCCATATCATCACAAAGATTGAATTTCCCGGCTTTACAAAAGGAACATTTCCCGCAGGCCAGCACCGGATTAGACGTGACGCGGTCCCCTTTTTTAAATTTCAGGGCCTCTTTTCCGACATCAGCGACGGTTCCCGAGAATTCGTGTCCCATCACAATCCCCGGCTCGTACAGGCCTGTGGAAAATCCGTGCACGTCCGAGCCGCAAATGCCCGCCACGGCCACCCGAATCAGCACCTCATCGGCTTCAATTTTTGGAAACGGAACATCCGTCACATCCACTTCACCAATATCTTTCAAAACGGCTGCTTTCATTGTGTTTACCTTCCCTTCCTCTTTTCATCCCGCAATTTTAACAATTTTTCCAGCGAATATGTATTAATCACGTCCTCCGGTTCCAGCCAGGCGCGGCGGGCCACGCCCACGCCCAGTTTCATCGCATCCAGTTGAGCCAATTCATGCGTGTCGGAATTAATGGAAAGTTTGATTCCCATCTCTTTTGCCCGGCGGGCATTCACATCCGAGAGATCCAGGCGGTCGTAATAGGAATTGATTTCAAGTATCGTGCCCGTTTCGGCGGCTTTTTGAAACACCTTTTCAAGCTCCAGCCGGTAACCTTCCCGTCTGGAAATCAATCTGCCGGTGGGATGCGCCAAAATAAAAACGTAAGGATTTTCCATCGCCGCAAGCATCCGTTCCGTCGCCCGCTGTTTGAATCCCTGATGAATTGCCGCCACCACAATATCCAATTGTGCGAGAATTTCATCCGGATAGTCCAGAGAGCCGTCCGCCAAAATGTCCACTTCCGCCCCCGAAAGAATTTTAATGTCCGGGACATTTTCCTGAATCTGCTTAATTTCCTCTATTTTTTCCAGCACCTGTTCCTCTTCCAGTCCGTGCGCGTATTTTGCCGATTTGGAATGATCACAGACGGCGATGTACCGGTAGTCCCTCTGTCTTGCCTCAATCGCCAATGCCGCAATCGTCGCCTTGCCGTCGCTCCAATGGGAATGCACATGTAAGTCCCCTTTGATGTGCTTCAATTCGATCAAATGCGGAAGCCTGTTTTGAGCCGCCAATTCAATTTCGCCGCGATCTTCCCGCATTTCCGGCGGAATCCAGACCAGGTCCAGCACATGGTAAACATCCGCCTCCTTTTCACCGCCGATTTTCTCTTCTCCGCGAAACACGCCGTACTCGTTAATTTTCAGGCCGTTCTTTCTGGCGATACCGCGCAAATGAACGTTGTGCGCCTTCGATCCCGTGAAATACTGCAGCGCCGCGCCGTAAGATTCTTTTCCAACCGCCCGCAAATCCACCTGGATGCGGTCGCCCACAATCACGCTTCCTTTCGTATCGCCCGCCGCCAAAATGCGTGTGACGTTCGGCAAATGCACAAAAGCCTGAATTACCTCAGCTCCCCGGTCCGTTTCGACGAGAATATCGATGTCACCCACGGTCTCCCGCATACGGCGGGTCGATCCGGCCGCCTCGATTTTTTTGACCTGCGTTCGGGATTTTAATTCGGCAATCAGCTCCTCCACCAGCGGCAGCGCCACACCGATGGAAATGCGCGCACGCGCCCGCTCGTACAGCTCGATTCCTTTCTGAATATTCTCCACCTTCTTCTCCCCCATCCCCGGCAGCTTCGCCAGACTCCCATCTGCAATGACCCGTTTTAAATCATTTAAATTTTCCACCCCCAATTTCTTATTGGCCAGCGCCGCCGTTTTGGGACCGAGATTCTGGATTTCCAGCAGTTCAATTAAATCGGCCGAAACCGAAGAGACCACGTCTTCGTATTTCGTCATTTTACCCGTTGTCAGGTACTCCTCAATTTTAGTCGCCAGAGCGGTACCCACACCGGGAATTTCCCGAAGCCGCCCTTCCCGCCAGACGTCCTCGATATCCTCCTGCATCTCACCAATCACGCGGGCGGCTTTTCTGTAGGCGTTTACCTTGAATGGGATTTCCCCCTGAAATTCCAGCACGTCTGCAATTTTTTCGAACATTGCAGCCACTATTTTATTTTTCATGCCTGTGCTTTTCCTTAAATTATCCGGTCAATTTTGTTCTTCGAGAAGGCCTTCAAAAAAGATCGTTAGTTTCTCCTTTTCATGTTCCGTTCCGGCAGATAGACCTCTTTTACCCATTTTTCAATGTGTTTAAGGGCGCCTTCCAGGTCCACCCGCGTTTTCCAGCCCAGTTCCGTCCTGGCTCGGCTGGTGTCGACATCGAGAATTTTTCCCATCACCCCGGCTGCAAGGCGGGTCATCGGCGGCCTTATTCCCAAGGGTACGCACACGGTCTCACATATGCTTCCCATGCGCCATGCCAGAGCGAACGGAAGGCTGCCGAACGGCTTTTTCCCGACCATCTCTCCGATGCGGACAATGTAGTTCTTCCACGTGATGTCATAATCGTCCATGAAGAAATAGACCCTCCCGCGGGCTCTCTCCGATGCGGCCGCAAGGATCGCACCGTCTACAAGGTTGTCGATATAAATAAATGCCCCGGGAGCTTTTCCGCCGTTTATCAAGGGGAAAGGCCCTCGCAGAAAGGCCTCTATGATCTCGGTGACCCACACGCTTTTCGGACCCGTTACATTCGTGGGCCTGATTATTGTAAATTCCATGCCATTTTTCCCGCAGAAATCCGCAACAGCATCTTCAGCATCGATCTTTGTGTCACAATACGGAACCCCGCAATAACGCCTGGCCGAATTTTCCGTTACACCGAGAAGGTCACGGCCAAGCCCCATGGCCCCGACAGAAGAAAAATAGATGAACCTGGTTATCTTTCCCGCACATTCGGCAAGAAGGTTCTTGGTCCCGTCGACCATGACCGCTTCGAACTGTTTCTTGGTACCCCAATCCAGGGTCCGGGTAGCAAGGTGAAAGACCGTGTCGATATCATCCGCAATCCCTTTCAGGGTATCGGGATCTGTAATGTCTCCCCTTACCACTTTCATTCCGGAATCTTCCATCCCCCAGGTCTTTTCGCCCGGCAAAAAGAGCCCTCTAACCGTGTGCCCGCGTGCGAGCAATACCGCAGCCAGGTGGGAGCCGATAAACCCGCCGGCTCCTGTTATCAGTGCTTTCATATGTCCTCACTTTTCACGATCGTCTGTCAGATTTTTCTAAACTCACAACAGCAAAAATTAAAATCCTTGCCTCTCGTCTAGCAGGGATTTTAAAAACCCGGGCCGATTGGTAATAATGCCGTCCACACCCCACGCGGCAAATTTTCGCATCTCATCCGGATCATCCACGGTAAATACCATCACGGTGTAATCCCGCAATGCCCGCCGGATCAGGCGTTCATCCGTCCGTTTAGAATAGAAAATGAGCGCATCGGGCCGGTACCGTTTTGGAATAAACGCTTCAACTGCAAAATAGAAATCGGGGTAATCCGTTAAAAATCCCGTACGAATCAGGCGGTTCATGCGATGCACATAAAACAGCGCCATAAAGTTGAAGGAACTGAACAAAATTCGATTTTCCAGATTCAGCGTCTCAACCAGGTGAACGGCTTGAACCACGAGGTTTGTTTTTCGAATGTCAAGCCCTTTAATTTCAACATCCAGGTCTGTCCGATGATCCAGCATCTCGAGCACATCCGAAAATAAAGGAATTTTCCCTTTTAGAAACCGTCTATTTTTGAACGATTGAATCTCAATCCCGTTCAATTCATCTAATGTGAGATCCCGAATTTGCCTGGGGCTGTGGGCGAGCCGCTGCAAATCTTCATCATGAAACACGACCACCTCTCCCGTGGCGATTTCCTGAATGTCTAACTCGATCATATCGACCTGCAAATTCATCGCCCGTTGAAAACTCTCTTTTGTATTTTCCAGATATTCCAACGGAGAACCCCGGTGGGCAACGACCAGGGGGCGCTTTTTTCGGGCATGCCCTGCCTTTGTCCCTCTTTCACCGGGAGGGCGTGCGTTTTTATCCATTTTGTGACTTTTGTCCCGTTTTTTCTAATCGATCCAGTACAGACGCCAGTTTTTGGGTTTGTTTTTTTCGGGAATACCGCGACCGGAGCCGCTCGATCGATTTTCCGGAGGCGCTTCCGAAATCAGTCTCCAGGAATGAGCCTAATTCCGCAGAAATGTGATCAATGTTGAAATCCGTGATCACTCTTCCGAAATTATATTCCTGTAAAATCTTAGTCGCTTCGACACCGGCGGGTGAGATCGCAAAAATCGGCTTTCCGCTGGCAATATATTCAAAAATTTTTCCGGTTACAAATCCGGGGTTCACATTTGCGGAGAGTGTGAATAAGAGTGCCGCGGCGGCTTTCAAATAACCGATTGCGGCTGGGTGCGTCACATAAGGCACAAATTCGACCTGCTCTGCGACGTGAGCAGGGAGATTCTGCGGCGCCAGAGGCTGTCCGATAAAAAGGATTTTCCAGTTTTTTAAAACAGCCGGATTTCTTTGGCCTAATTGGCCCAGTGCCCTGAAAAATGGACCGGGATCATTGGCGCCGCCAAGGGACCCCATGTACAAAAATAGTTTTTCTGAATTATTTTTAGGTTGAACTTTTTCAAAATCGTCCGGGTCGAATCCATTCGGAATAACAAAATATTTTTGGGCCGCGGAAGCCTTTATTTTTAGAAGCGACTGTTGAATGGGATCGGAAACGGAGACCACGGCGTCTGCTGTTTGAAGGGCCCGAACCGCCAATTTACGGTGCAGAAACCGGTGGATGCCCGTGGGTGTGTACACAAATTCTCCGCCGAGCCAGTAATCACGGAAATCGGCAAGCCAGGGGAGGTTAAATCGGACTTTCGCTTTCATCCCCAATAAATGGGCCGTGAGAGGCGGAGAAGTTGAAAGGATCGCATCCGGCTGAACCTGACGGATCAGTTGAACCAGTTTACGCCAGGCAAACGGATACCACCCGATTTTGCTGTCCGGAATAAAAAATTGGCGAATCCCGGATGCCCAAAAGCTCCCCTGCGAGACAGCTCTTTTTTTTTCTGTAAAATCAGGCTTTTTTAATTTCGCCAGAATTCGGGTCGGATCGAAAGAACCGGTTCGATAAATGGGACTGCCCGCTGCCTCTTTCAGCAGCGTTTCGTCGTAAGCATAATATCGGATGGGTTTAACCGTGAGGATGTGCGGCTGCCAGCCATATTGGGGCAAATATTTCGTCCATTTTACAACACGCTGCACACCGCCCATTCCAAGCGGCGGAAAATAATACGCAATAATCAAAACCTTTTTCATGGGGAACCCGTTAAACCAGATCTTCAGTCTTCTCCCGTGCCCTCACGACAGAAAAAGAGCCGGCGTCCACAAGCACTTCCGGCGCGCGAGGCCGCCCGTTGTAGACCGAAGCGAGCGTGTAGGCGTAAGCGCCTGCCGAAAGAACGGCGAGCAAATCACCCCGCTGAATATCCGGCAGAGGACGATCTTTCGCAAAAAAGTCTCCGGATTCGCAAATCGGACCGACCACATCCAGAGTGGTCCGTTTCTGTGCCGGATTTTTTTGAACCGGAACAATTCTGTGGTAGGCGCCGTAGAGACTCGGCCGGATCAAATCATTCATTCCGGCATCCACAATGGCAAATTTTTTCTGTTCCGTCTCTTTCCTGTAAAGCACCCTCGTGAGCAGAACACCGCCGTTCGCCGTTAAAAACCGGCCCGGCTCAAAAATAATCCTGCAGCCAAGATCGCCTAAAACCGGCAAAACGGTTTGCATCAGTTCTTTCGGTGTCGGCGGCATTTCTATTTCAATTGCTTCGTACGGCGGTTCGTCGATCACCTGAATGTAATCCACACCCAGACCGCCGCCGATGTCAATGAGTTCCGGACGGATTCCCTTTTTTTGTAAATTCAGCACCAGGCGGCGCAGGGATCGAGCGCTCTCCACAAACGGATTGACGGATAAAATCTGCGAGCCAATGTGACTGTGCACCCCCAGAAGACGAATGCCCGGCAATGCGGCCGCTTTTTCAAAAACTTTCTCAGATTTTCCGATCGCGATTCCAAATTTATTCTTGCTCATCCCGGTCGAAATGTACGGATGACTCCGGGAATTAATATCAGGATTGACCCGAATGTTTACAGGGGCTTTGCGTTTCATTTGAAGGGCAATCCGGTTGATGACCTCCAATTCCTGTTCCGATTCCACATTAAACGCCAGAATGTCCTTCCCAAGGGCAAAGGCGATTTCATCGTCGCGTTTGCCGACGCCGGCAAACACGATCTTTTGCGGCGCCATTCCCGCCTTCAGCGCCATGGTCAATTCTCCGCGAGACACCACGTCTGCCCCCGCCCCCAATTCGGCAAAAAGCCGCAGCACCGCGGGATTGTTATTGGCCTTCATCGCCAGACACACGCCGTGGGGTTGATGCCCAAATGCCTCTTCGATCTTTAGAAACCGGTCGACAAAATGCGCCTTGCTGTACACATAAGCCGGTGTGCCGACTTTAGATGCCACGTATTCCAGTGAAACTTTTTCCGCAAAAAGACGATTTCCTTGATAATAAAATGAATTCATACACTTCCTTTTTAAATAAGATCAGCCTAACAACTTCTCAATTTCCGGCAAATGCCTTTCGGCCGCTTCACGGCCCGCTTTTATAATCTGCTCCGCCTTGTGGAATTCGAGTAACTGCACGTCCGGCAGATTGGGTTCCAGTAAAACATCCGGTTTTTCCTGCAGCAGACGCAATTGGTAAATCGTGTTTTCAGCAATCGTTAAGCTCTGAACCATCACCGTAAACAGACCCGGCGTTTTGGCCGGTTGAGGATTTTCATATTCTTTAAGGCGATTTAAAACGTTCGTCATTTTTTCAAGAAGAAGTTCTTCAGAAACCGCCGCAGGCTCAAGTTTTTCAAGTGATGCCTGAATGAACTCCGGCAGCCTCAATTGCAGCCTGAGCCGTCTTTTTCGTTCTTTTTTGAAATAAAGAGACCGGGCCTTTTCTTCGGCTTTCGGAATCACATTCACCGCCACCACAGCGTCTATTTTCCATCGCCTGGCCACACTCACGGGCACAGGATTGACCAGGCCCCCATCGACCAGAAATTGGTTTTCATAACGAAGGGGGACAAAAATTCCCGGGATTGAAATACTGGCTCTCACGGCTTCAAGCACACTCCCCCTGTCGAAAATGACCTCCTGTCCGGTCTTCAATTCCGTGGCCACGCAGGCAAAAGGAATGTTCAATTCTTCAATATTTATTTCTTCAATAAATGTCTGTAGAAATTTCTGGATACGGCGCCCGTCAATCAAACCCGACCGCGGAAACGTGGGCAAAAACATCCGGGTCGTCAATTTCCAGTTCATATTACAGGCAATGTGTGCCATCGCATCGCCGGAAAGTCCGGACGCCCACAGCGCGCCGATAAATGCGCCGGAGCTTGTACCGGCCACGGCAGAGATCGGGATCTTATTTTCTTCGAGAACCTGAATCACACCAATATGAGCCATGCCTTTTGCCGAGCCGCTTCCCAGAACAAGACCGATTTTTTGAAAATTTGAGCCCATTTCCATCACTTGAATTGTTTATATTTACGGCGCAAACTCTTTCAACACCTGCCGGAGGGATTTCTTGCGTTCTAAAATAGCCTTCAGACTCCGCTGAAACTGCTTTTCCGTCTCAGGGCTCCAGTACTTCCGAAGGATTTGCTCTTCCAGGTACCGCCGCACACGGTTTTCCACCCGCTCCTGAAATTTTTGGGAAAGAATATTCCGCTCTTTTTGATAGTGATAAAAATCCTGCAGCTTCCGGAACAGTTCGTCGATCCCCTTCCCATCGTCCGCCACGGTTTGCAGCACCGGCGGCCGCCATTCCCCGCGGACGGGCTTTAACTGCAAGACCGATTGAATCTCCAGATAGGCCAGATCGGCTCCCTGCCGGTCGGATTTATTCAGCACAAAGATATCCCCGATTTCCATCAGCCCGGCCTTCATCGCCTGCACGCTGTCCCCCGATTCCGGCACCAGCACCACAACCGTGGCATCCGCCGTCCGAATGATATCCAATTCGGATTGCCCCACACCGACGGTCTCCAGAAAAATCACGTGTTTCCCAAACGCATCCATCACATCCGCCACATCCTGCGCCGCTTTGGAGAGCCCGCCCAGACTGCCTCTTGTGGCCATACTCCGGATGAACACGTCCGGATCCAATTCCGTTTTCGTCATGCGCACCCGGTCGCCCAGCAAAGCCCCTCCCGTAAACGGACTGCTCGGATCCACGGCAATGACGCCCACGGTTTTTCCCGCCTGCCGGCAGTTTTGAACCAGCCTGTCCACAATCGTGCTTTTGCCCGCACCGGGGGGGCCTGTGATTCCGATTCGATAGGCGCCTTTTAGATGGTCGTAAATTTCGTTTAAAAAAGAATCTGCACGGGGATCTTCATTTTCCACAATCGAAATCAACCGTGCCAGCGCGCGCCGATCACCACCGAAAAAACGTTTTAACAGATCGTTTGGCGTCATTTTAAATCCTTTTCCCAGAGCTTGGCATATTTGGCAAAAACATAAAAGCCGGAAAGCACGGCCAGTAAAAATCCGGCAAACCCATCCAGAAAACCGGCTTTCAAAAGGTACATCTTCACAAAAAGGTGCGGCGGACGAAAAAGCAGATCGTACCAATGAAACCGCCTTCCCCGGTCCTTCAAATCCTGAGCCGCCAGCGACGTGTACCGATTAAATTTATCAAAATAGTGGGCCAATGTGGGATCTGTAAAATGCAGCAGAGGCTGTTTGAGCCGCCCCACATTTCGAGGCGGTTTAAGCCCCTCGTGGACACGGGTGTCCGTAAATTCGGCCAGTTCCCGTTTAATCAGCCGCAGCACATAGCCGGGGTACCAGCCGCCGTGAAGTATCCAGTGTCCCAAAAAATTGGCTTTTCTCGGAATCTGATAACCGTCAAACCGGGGCGTCCGAAGCACTTTTTGAATTTCCTCCGCCAGATCCGGTGTGACGCGCTCGTCGGCATCCAGCCAGAGCACCCAATCCCCTGTGAGCCGCCGGAGTCCCCAATTTTTCGTCCCGGCAAACCCTCTCCACTGCGTCACAAAAACGTTATCCGTAAAATGCCGGGCTTTGGCCACGGTATCATCCGTGCTGCCCGTATCGATAACTGCAATTTCATCCGCCCAGCCGACGCTCCGAAGACAGGCTTCGATATTCGCCGATTCATTTTTCGCCAGAATAAGAACCGAGAGCCGACTCACGCCCCCGCCCTCCGGCCGTCGTGTCCTTCTTTCCACTGTGATTGATAGAATCGCCCAAAAGCCTCCGTGAAACGATTCAAATCCATCTGAAAAATACACTCGAGGGTGGTGCATTTCGTGTTCCAGCAGGGGGCGCAGGGCACGTCGGTGATGATTTTTTCGCCTCTTTCGTAAAGATCAATTTCCTGGGGTGACGTCGGGCCGAACCAGGCGATCACCCATTTTTTCAGGGCGATGGCGATATGCATCCCCAGAGAATCACCGGTCATCACCACATCCGCCATATTTTCGTAGACAATCCCCCGCCGCAAACCCTCAGCGGTGGGCGTTTCGCGTGCCCGCTCGCCCACGGCTTTTTTGATGATTTTATTCCTTTCCGTGTCCTCCGGCCCCCCCAAAAGAATTATCTTCACGTTCGGAAATTTCTTTGAAATTCTTTTAATGAGGTCGATGTGCTGCTCGAGGGTCAGTTTCTTGTTCGGAAACCGCACCGAACAGCCGGTGTTAATGCCCAAAACCGGTTCCTTTTCCCCGATGCCCATCTGCCGCCGATACGCCCTGGAAAGAGCCTCTTCCTCCGGCGTCAACTGCAGCACGTACTCATCCCGCCGGTAATCCAGATCAAAGGTTTCCGCCAGAATAGCCTGCCCGGAGCGTTGATTGTCATAAAATTTTAATTGATCGTCGATGCCCATGCGAAAATTGTATTCCGCCTGATCATTGAGTGGAATAATCGCCCCAAACGCATTGATGCCAAATCCCATTTTTTGACCGGCGTACACGGTCTGAATCAACGCTGAAGAATTTCGATTTTTATCGGCATTCAGCGCCAGGTCAAAACGCATATTTTGAAGAATGAGTCGATTGTCGCCTTTCCAGACGAGAATCTCATCCAGATAAGGGTTGTTTTGAAGCAGGGGAAGCGCATTTTTTCGGGTGATCCACCGGATGGTGCTGACCGGATATTTGCGGCGGAGCGCCGGCAAAACGGCGGTGGTCACCAGCACGTCGCCCAGTGCATCCAGATTAATCAGCAAAATATGCGTGCCAACCGGTACCGGCGTGCGGCAGGTCTCACATTTTTTAAAAGGCTCACAGGGCTTGTACCCGGTAAATTTTTTGCAATCCGGAATCGGTATCAAGGAATCGGCCTCTTGATTCGTTGAATTTCGAATAGTTTTAAATAAAGCATGGCATTCCCAAGCGCCGTCATCACGCTGAGCAAGAAACCCTCTTTTCCGTCTTTGAAACCGCTTAGTGAAATGTAGTTGCGCAAAAATGTGGAAAGCGGGTGCAGGAAAATATCGTACCAGTGCGCCGTTTTATGACCGGCTTTTTCTTCCGCCTCCAGAGTCGAATAGAGAAACAGCTTTTTGAAATGGTCGTCTAAACTCCGGACCGTGTAGTGAAGAATTTGGTTTTGGAGCCTGCAAACCGTCCCCTCCACCACAAATCCTTCGTGAACCTTGACCGGCGTGAGATGCGTTTTCGCTTTTTGAAACAACCGAAGCTGATAACCGGGAGACCAGCCGCAATGCCGAATCCACCGCCCCAGATAAAAGCTCTTCCGGGAGATGGTGTACCCGTCACAAGCGGGGGTACCCTGTAAAAGAGACTGAATTTCGGCCATCAATTCCGGCGAAACCCGTTCATCGGCATCCAGGCTGAGAACCCAATTATGCGACGCTTTTGAAAGCGCAAATGCTTTCTGGTCCGAAAAATTCGTCCAGGCATTTGTAAAAACCACGACACCCATCGCCGCTGCAATTTCCCGCGTTCTGTCGGTGCTAAAGTCATCCACCACAACGATTTCATCCGCCCGGGAGACACTCCGAATACAGGCTTCTATGTTTTTTTCTTCATTGTGTGTAATAATGATGACAGAAAGCCGATGCATATTTTTTCGTTGACGGTTATTCAGAATTTCATTTTTGATTTTTGACTCATCCGGATAATGCACACATTTTTCTGCTAAAAAGGTGCCGCCATTTGTAAATCCAAAACTCACCCACTGATTGATAGAAGGACCAACGTTGAAGGCCAAAACTTCCCCCTCCCTTTGGAAAAGGGAGGGGGAATGAGGGGGTGAGTTTGAAATAAAACAATGGGCTAATTAACCTGTAAATGATTGAAAAGTATACGATAATTTAAATAGTCCATCTTTATAAAGTAAGTTGCTTTGCGTTTCATTGTTTGATTTTTATAGTTATTCAATTTTAGGATGAACCTTAATTTTATTTTGTTTCAGTCCCTGCCAAGCATTTTTACGGTTTCCTGAAACACTTCCCGGACGCTCAAATAATGCATGCAATCCAGAAGCGGGCATTTCAACCGGTTACACCCGAGACAGGGAATTTCCCAATGCGCCACCCCCCGATTTTTTTTACCGTACGGCCCCTGTAATTTCGAGTTAGTGGGCCCGTAAATCCCGAGCGTGGGTGTTCCCACCGCAGCCGAAATGTGCATGGGGCCGGAATCATTGCTCACCAGCGCACTCAGCCTTTTGCACAGAGCGGCTAATTGATTCAAGGACGTGGGCGGCGCCAAATAAGCATGCTCACCAATGCCGGCCGCTATTCTTTGGGCGGTCTTTTTCTCGCCCGGCCCCCAGAGCACCACCAACGAAGCGTTCAATTGGTCGCTCAGGCGGTGCCCCAGTTCAATAAACTTCTCATCCGGCCAGCGTTTTGCAGGCCAGCTTCCCGAGGGATTTAAACCGATGACCCGCCGGTTTCGAAACCGTCTGTGCGCAAACCACTCTGTTATGAAAGCACTGTCCTCAGCCGTGACATACACTCCGGGCTGCGCAGTGAAAATGGGGATCGAGAGCGCTCTCAGAGCATCCAGATTAAACTCAACTTCGTGAACTTCCGCGCCTCTGTTCAGCACAACCCGGTTGTACGCGAGCTGCCTCCCCCGAAAATTATACCCCACCCGTTTCGCGGCCCCCGTGGCTAACGTCATGATGGCACTGCGGGGATTGCCAAAAAGGTCGAAGACAAGATCGTACTTTTGAGCGTGAAGATGCCTTAAAAACGCCGCATCGAGGCACCAGCGCCTGGGCACGGACGTCCTTTTCCACCGCTGCCGGGGATAAACGATGATCTGATTTAAGTCCGGATGATGCGCCACAATCGCCGCCGAAGGTGGTTCCGTCAAAAAATCAATGTCCGCATCCGGAAAGGCGCCCCGTAAATTTTCAATGACCGGTGTCGCCAAAACAACATCCCCAATCGCCCTTAACTTTATAATTAAAATTTTCTGTATTTGTGATAACCCTTCAAAAGAATATAAATTTTGTCTGGGATGAGTTTCTTTTAAATTCACAAAATGTGCACCCTACTTACAGTCATCAGATAAATAGTCTCATAATCGCCAAATAGGAGCTGAACACCATTTTAACCGGCCAGAAGGCCAGGTTGATCAGAGGCGTCACGATCACCAGGATCAGAATAAAAAAACCGTACGGCTGAAGTCTGGCCATAAATTCATGTCCGCCGGGAGGCAGGATATTTTCCAGAATGTGGGATCCGTCCAGGGGCGGAATGGGAATCAAATTGAAAAATGCAAGTACTAAATTAATCAGCATTCCGGACGCCATCACTTGAAAGTAGCTGTGCAGAAAACCGGCCGAAAAATGAAGCGATTGAAATAAACTAATGGTCAGAATCGCAAAAATTAAAAACAGTAAAGAAAGTGCAATGTTAGAGGCCGGTCCCGCCAGGGAAACAATAATTTCGTCCCGCTTTCGATTGCGGAAATAGGCCGGATTTATGGGAACCGGTTTTGCCCATCCGAAAAGGATATTCGTGCGTGTCACCAGAAAAAGCAGCGGCACAATAATCGAGCCGATGATATCGATGTGAGGAATCGGATTTAATGTAATTCGCCCCATCATTTTTGCCGTCGGATCGCCTGCCCGGTTGGCCGCTATCCCGTGGGCACATTCGTGAATAATAATCGAAAACAGCAGCACAGGAATAAACAATATTTTATCAACCCAGGTTTCCATATTTCATTTTTACCTTTCCAAATGTGTTCAGTACTTTTTATAAAATTGCCCGGCCGCCATCCACCGGAATGACGGCACCGGTCATAAAATCGGAACCGGCTAACAGAAAATAAATTGCTTCGGTCACATCCCGCAGGTTTCCCACGCGTTTCAGAAGCGTCTGTTCCGACGAAATCGCCTTCTGTTCGTCTGTATAATTTTCAGGCAGAAGCACCGGGCCGGGAGCCACGGCATTTACGGTCACTTTCGGCGCCAGCGCCTTCGCCAGCGCCTGCGTCAGCATAATCAACCCCGCTTTTGAAACGGAATAAGGAATAAAATTAGCCCACGGGCGGATGCCCCCCACGTCTGCGATGTTTATAATTTTGCCGTTTCCCTTTTCCAGCATGATTTTGCTGACCTCACGCGACAATAAAAACGGCGCCCGCAGATTAACACGCATGAATTTTTCCCAGTCGTGTTCCGAAATATCCGGAAACGGCGTTCGATAAAAAACGGCCGCATTGTTAATGAGCACATCCACTGTCCCGAATCTGTCCACAGTTTGTGCGACAAGCCGTCGAATCTGGAACGGGTCGGCCAGATCCGCCTGTAAAGCGACGGCCTCCACATTTTTCCCCTGCAATTCCCGAACGAATTTACGGGCAGACACGACCGACCGGTTGTAATGAATCACCAATTTGGGAGAATCCTCTGCCAGCCTGGCGGCAATGGCTTTCCCTACCCGCTGTGCTGCGCCCGTGATGATAATAACCCTGTTTTTAAGCTCCATCTTCCGACACTTTCTCCCGCGGATGAAACGTCCGGTGAACCTCTTTTAAATAATCGCGATCCAGGTGCGTATAAATTTGCGTGGTCGAAATGTCCGCGTGCCCCAGCATTTCCTGAACGGCACGCAAATCCGCTCCTCCTTCCAGTAAATGGGTGGCAAACGAGTGCCGAAGCGTGTGCGGACTGACGTTTTTCTTCACGCCGGCCATCGCCGCGTATTTCTTCAAAATCACAAAATAGGCCATCCGGGTCAGCGGCCTTCCATTCCGGCTTAAAAACAGCACATCGCCCGAAATGCCCGCCCGGGACAATTTTGACCGCACCTCATTCTGATATTTTTGCACAAATTCCTGCGCAATCCTGCCGAACGGCACCACCCGCTCTTTCGAACCTTTCCCAAAAATACGGACAAATCTTTCTTCGAAAAAGAGATCTTTTTGTGTGACCCGAACCAGTTCCGACGCGCGTATTCCGGTGGCGTACCCAAACTCGATCATCGCCCGGTCGCGCAGACCAAGCGGCGTGGCGACGTCAGGCTGTTCGAGAATGGACATCACTTGCGGCACCGAAAGAACAACCGGAATTTTCCGGCGCAGTTTGGGTGCATCCAGATTTTCCGTGGGATTCTGCACGGTTTCCGCTTCATCCACTAAAAACTGGTGAAACGACCGCAGCGAAGAGATCATTCGCCCAAGACTCGCCGGTGCATACCCAAGATCATTTAAGTAGAACACAAAATTCAACAGCGTTTGAATCGAAACATCTGAAAATTTTTGAACGCCCTCATTTTCCAGAAATTCCGTATATCGAAGGAGATCGAAGGAATAGGCCCGGACTGTGTGCTCCGAAAGTCCCTCTTCAAGGCGAATAAAATTTATGAAACGGTCCACCCACAGCAAAAGATACGGATTAACCGTCTGCGTTTCCATCTCAGCCTTTACCACAACTTTGTACTGCCCGGACAAACCTTCTGGCACAAACCACAAATCATGACCCCAATACCTTTCTTTCGGGAAAAATAATCGAGCAGGGAGAAACAGCGATCAAAGTCAAAATCTCCCGAAGATTCCCCCAGGACATCCACAGGACATTCATCCACGCAACGGCGGCATTCCCCACAGCCAAAAGCCGCCTGTTCACGGGCTGCCGGAAGCGGAAGATTGGTGAGAACCGTCACCAATCGCACCTGCGCCCCAAATTCTTTCGTCACTAAAAGATTGTTTCTTCCAAACCACCCGAGTCCCGCTGCAACCGCCGTGTGACGATGCGAAACGTGGGCATTCTGCTTTTTCCAGTCTAAAATTTGAGAAGCCGCGATGGGAAGAGCCCGGTAACCCATCTCCTGAATTTTATTCGTAATCGCAAATGCGATACCGTCGAGTACGGCATTCGCCTGTTTGTAATGCCACTTGTAGAGGTGCGTCGGACGGTCATCCAGACTTTCCAAAACCGCTCGTGACAGGCGAACGGCCACTGAAATGGCGTAAGGCCAGCTTTGAAACTCGCCGGGGGTGAGATCGAAATAGCGTTTTAATTTAGGTTCAATTCCGGCAATTCCGACTTTCACCGCACCGCCCTGTTCTGCCAAGTGCTTGATTTCTTCAAAATTATTTTGAGCCGTCTCCGACATCGTTATTCCGACAAAACTTTTTCTGTCAGAGACAATGCCACACCCGACAACACGACTTCCGGGCCCATTTGGGTGAAATCGCCGGAAAGCACTTCCCGATCCACATTGGCATACAATGAACAGGAAGCGCCGCTTTCAACAATCAGCCCGCACACTTTTCCGGGGGATTCCGCCACAAATGTCACTTCTCCCAGAGAGGCACTCACAACGTAACCCGTGCAAAAATGAAGCTGAAGATGCGAATCCTGGGTGTACACGGAAATCAAATTCCCCATTCGCTCACCAATCGGAATATTCGAATAAATTTCAATGGAAATCTTCCGATTCTCCTCCCGATCCGAAATGATCATTCGCCAGGCATTGCCGGATTTCCGGGCTGTGGTTTTCAGAGGTGCTGCTATTTTTTGAATATCCGATTCTTTAAAAATGAAGTCCATTGAGTTCTCCCGACTTTTTATTTATCCTATCATACGAAGATATTCATAGAATGATTCTTTTTAAATATGCATTTTTTATAGAATAATTTCAAGAGTTAATTTTTTGCCCGATTTAAATAATTCAGTCGAACTCGAATGCGGCCGCTTTTTTAATTCGCAAATTTTCGGTAAAAAAAAACCCCGATTTTTCAATCGGGGCCGTTGTTAAACTAATCAGGTTAATGATCGTCTTTGGATCTCCCCCTTTATAATTTAACAACCTTTGTCGCCTGAAGTCCTTTTTCTCCTTGAACTGCTTCAAATTCTACTTCTTCTCCCTCCGCGAGAGAACGGTAGCCTTCGCCATCAATCGTCGTGTAATGAACGAAGACATCAGGTCCATCATCCTGTTCAATGAAACCATAACCCTTATTTTCATTGAACCATTTCACTTTACCGTGAGTCATTAAAAAACCTCCTTAATAATACATAAAACAACCCGTTATGGAAAATCATTGAGCTAAAACATTTGATTTTCCTGCAGGGTTTACATCTGATACAAAGTTAATGTAAGCATTCAATACTACATTGTCAAGAAAAAAATTATTAAATTCCATTTTTTTTATGATTAATTTCAACTTTTCGGCCGCAAAATCACCAAATCACAAAGAAACGCAAAGGGCAGACACAAGGCCTGCCCCTACGGAAATAAATGCGTCCGACATAGGTGGAGCTCTCCGCCTTTGGCCATTGGCGTCCACCTAAGTAAGGGCAATGCATTCGGTGACAAAATTGCTGCAAATGGACAAATCATTTCCTGCGAATGCATCGCCCCAACAGATAGAATAATAGCCCTGAAATACGATCCTGCAAAACCATTACCGAAGATCCATTCGATTAACGGAATTATTTTTATCGATACAACCCCATAACAATCCATTTCATATTTTCGGGGTTTTAACCCCCAAGGATTGAGTGAACCGCCCCTAAATCCGCTCTTGATAGGCGTGGTCCGCCGTAGGCGGAAGGGGACTTCTGTTGAGGGGTGAAATAGTGATTTTGGTTCAAAAACAGGATTGAGATTTTGGCGATAAAATGATCCTATTTTCACCCCTTATTTGACAAAAAATTGAAAAAGAACAAGCAAAAAACCACTGCCGATGGGTACCATAAGGTTGTCATTTACGGGAATAAGTCTCAACTCCAGCACGGCACCCACAAAGGCGCCGAAAACCGAAAGAGGATTTGAAAATCCAAGAAAGACACGCCCGATTAAAAAGGCCGATAAGAAAAATGCAAGGCTTCCTTCAACTGTTTTGTGGGCTTTGATTTTGATTTTCCCCACACTTTTCCCAACCCCGGCAGCGAAAGCGTCGGATACGGTGAGCATGACGACGGCAAAAATGGCAATCTTTTTGGGGTAGATCAAAATCGTGACCAGCGCCCCGGCGATCCAGTAGGTGGCTCCCGTCGGTCGCCGAAATTCTCCCTTCCGAAGCAGGAAACCCACAGACCGGTTAAACAAGCGCTGAAAAGAAGGATTCGTAAATCGAAGACTCTCCACGACGATTGCGGCCGCAAAAGCGGCTCCTAATAAAATAAGGATAACATTTTTTGGTAAATACCAATAGAGAATTGGAAAAAGCAATCCGCTGATATGAATAGATTTTCGGAGGGATTCCGTCCAAATTGATTTATGTTTTTTCGACTCCAACTAAATCATCAGTCACGTTTTGATTCGGATTTCATTTTTTTTAAGATGTCTTTTACAGATTCAGAAATGTCATTGGCATGAAAAATGGCCGACCCGGAGACCAAAATCGTGGCACCTGCACGGGTCGTCTCTTCTGCCGTAAGCCCATCTATCCCGCCGTCCACTTCAATCTCAACCGTCCGGTCTAATTTCCGAATCATCTGTTTGGCTCTTTCGATTTTAGACAGCATTGTTTCTATGAACGTCTGCCCCCCGAAGCCGGGGTTTACCGTCATAATAAGCAAAAGATCGATGTCCGTCAGAATTTCTTCAACCGTCACCAGGGGGGTGGCCGGATTCAGCGCCACGCCCGCTTTCATCCCAAGACGCTTAATTTTTTGCACGGTTCTGTGCAGGTGGGGACACACTTCCTGGTGAACCGTCAGAATATCCACACCCGCTCGCCTGAAATCTTCTAAATAACGGTTCGGCTCGGAGATCATTAAATGCGCATCCAGCGGGAGATCGGTCACGCTGCGTATCTTTTTGATCACCGCCGGCCCAAACGTGATATTCGGCACGAAATGTCCGTCCATGACATCCAGGTGAATAAAATCGACGCCGGCTTTCTCCACGAGATTGATTTCTTCGGCAAGATGCGCAAAATCCGCCGATAAAATCGAAGCGGCTAACTTAATTGTTTTGGGCAGCAGTGTCTTTCTCCTCCGCTTGAAATTCACTCACCACAAGATCAATGGACTGTCCCATTTCAACTTCCGTCCCGGCGGGAAAAGACTGACGAATCACCGTATCCGGCAGAAGATTGTCATTGGCTTCCCGGGAAACGCGGCCGACCTTCAATCCGTCGTGAAGCAGAATATACGTGGCTTCTTTTAAACTTTTCCCCACCAGTTGAGGGACAATAAAATGTTCCGGAATCTCACCAAGGCTCACCGTAAAATCAACACTTTGTCCCACCTGAAGCGTATCGCCCGGCGAAACGGATTGGCTCATCACCACACCCCGCGGGTAGTAGGTTGAAAATTCATAATTTTTCTTTCCGACTTTTAAACTGAGGCGTTGAAGCTTTAATCCGGCATCCCGCTCGGAACCTCCCACCAATTTGGGAACCGAAACGCGCTTTTCGCCTTTGCTGATCGTGAGATAGACCCGCCTTCCTTTTTTAACAATCGACTCGGGAAACGGGTTTTGAAACGTCACCTCATCCTGGGGATAATCGGAGTTGTAAGCCTCCCGGTCGAGAATGGCGTGGAACCCCCGATCCTTCAAAAACTTTTGGGCTTCGGGAAACGGCTTTCCAATGACGCTCGGCAGCACAACGTCTTTGCCGTGCTTTACATAGAGCGGCATCACCACCTGATCACAGGTAACGACCAGGACGATGAACCCAATCGACCCGTAAAGTCCCCGGAGTATCCATTTTTTCCATCTTAAAAAGAAGGATTTCTTTTTTTCAAAGCTTTTTTCTTCCAACCCGTCTCCTCCTGACCAGCCTCGCAATAAAAGAACCGTCAATATGGTGCACATTCGGAAATGTTTTCACAAATCCGTTTGAATCCGTTAAAATTTCACGAACAAATGCGCCGGTATGTTCCAATTCAAAATTTTTGTGATTTTTCAGGAACCTGAAAATCTGATTCTCGTTTTCTTCCGGCTCAATTGTACAGGTGCTGTAGACCAGGACACCCCCCACGCGCACCAATCCGGCGGCATTTTCAAGCAGTTCGGATTGAATGGTTTTCATCTCCTGAATATCCCGAAGTGTGCGCCGCCATTTGATGTCCGGCTTTCTGGAAATTACACCGAGACCGGAACACGGGGCATCGATCAAAATGCGGTCGACCGGCTTTATCGATAGTTTACGGCCGTCGGCTGCAAGCGTATCGACACAGCGAATACCAAGCCGCCGGGCATTTTCTTCGACTGTTTTGAGCCGGCGGGCGTGCAAATCCACCGCAATAATATGCCCCTGATTTTTCATCCGCTCGGCGATATGGGTGGTCTTTCCGCCGGGCGCCGCACACATGTCCAGAATCCTTTCACCCGGCTGCGGGTTCAGGACATGCGCAGCCAGACCGGCACTTTCATCCTGAATGGAAAAGTACCCCTCTTCATAAAACGGGAGACGTTCAATCCGGCCGCTTTTTTGAATCGTTAAAAATTCATCCAGATAGACGCCTTTTTCCGGTTCAAATCCCCCCTCCTTTAAAACGGACGCATACTCTTTAACACTTGTCTTTAAAGTATTGACACGCACTGAAAGGACGGGCGTGTGATTCAGCGCCTCCAAAAGCGCCCGTGTAAATTTCACATCAAATTGCTTTACCCACCGCTCAACCATCCATTCCGGAAAGGAGAAACGGATCGACAAAGCTTCAATTGGATTTTTATCCACATCGGGGTAATCCAATTCATCCAGGTGCCGCAGCACATTTCGCAAAACACCGTTCACAAACCCCACTAATTTTTCCTGATGCGATTGACGCGTCAGCCTCACGGCCTCGTCGACGACGGCATAATCCGGCACACGGCTCAGAAACAACTTCTGATACAAACTGATTTGCAGAATCGCCCGAATCATGTCCGGCAGTTTTTCATATTTTCCGCGGATAAATTGCCGAAGGATCCAATTTAGTTGCAGTTGCCGGCGAATGGTGCCCTGCACAAGCTCCGTTACAAACGGCCGCTCTGCCGGCGGCACATGATTTTTCCGAAATGCCGCGTGCAACTGTTCGGACATAAAGGGCTGTTTTTTCCGGTATTGCACCAAAACCCGAACAGCCGTCCACCGGCTGTTCGAATATTCGGGATCCGAATCCGATGGAGACATCGCTTACAACTTTTCCTGTGCGGACTTTCCTAAAATTTCCCCTTTTTGAATCCGGTGCCCCCGCAAAAAATCCAACGCACTCATGCGCTTTCCACCGGCGGGCTGGACTTCAATCAATTCGATTGTGCCTTCCCCGGATCTAACAATCAGCCCTTTCTTGCTGTGGACGTAAACGATTTCACCCGGAAGACCCTTTGCGTGCGTGTGGTGTTCACTCACTTTTGCGCGATGGATCTTGAAGATTTTTCCGCGAAAATACGTAAATGCCCCGGGCACAGGAGAGACACCCCGAATCAAATTGACAATTTTGCCGGCCGGCTGAGACCAATTAATTTCACAATCCTCTTTCCGAATTTTCGGCGCCCGGGTCGCTTCACCCGCCTGAGGCTTCGGCTCAAGCTCTCCCCGCTCCAGCAAATCGAGTGTACGAACCATAACCTTGCCCCCAAGATAAGCCAGCCGCTCACGAAGCACTTCCGCTGTGTCTTCAGGATAGATTTTGACCTTCTCCTGAAGAAGAATATTTCCGGTGTCCACATGTTCATCAATGAAAAAGGTGGTCACACCGGTCTCATTTTCGCCATTGATCAATGCCCATTGAATGGGAGCCGCCCCGCGATATTTCGGCAACAACGACGCATGCAGATTAATGGTGCCCTTTGGCGGCAGCTTGAAAACCTCGGGCGGCAAAATGAGAAATGCCACTACCACAAAAACGTCCGCCCCCCATTCGCTCAACCGCTCTAAAAACGCCCGGCTTTTGAGTGATTCCGGCTGAAGAACGGGCAGCCCGTATTTCTCTGCAGCCGCCTTCACGGGGGAGGGCAGCAGCTTTCGGCCCCTGCCTTTAGGCTTGTCCTGCCGGGTGACGACCCCGGCAACCAAATGGCTGCTTTCTAAGAGCGCTTCCAATGTCGGGATTGCAAAATCGGGAGTACCCATAAACACAATTTTCATCAGATTACCTGAAAATTAAGGAAGTTTTTTAGCGATTCCTGACCGCGTAACCTCGATCTTTGTGTTATCGGCGATCTTCAGAACGACTGTGTCGTCCGCCTCCTTAAAACCGACAATTGATCCTTTAATGCCGCCGATTGTGATGACTCTATCGCCCTTCTGAAGGGATTTGAGCATGGCCTGCAGTTCTTTCTGCTTTCGGGATTGCGGGCGAATCATGAACAGCCAGATCACAACAAAGATCAAAATGAACGGCAATAACGCCACCAGCGTATTGCCCTGTCCTGCGCCACCTGCTAAAAGAATATTTGCCACCACGGTTACTTCCTCCTTTTGATTGGTTTTGAATATGATTCTGTTTCGATGACTTTATAGTCTGAATAAAATGCTTCCTTAAACGCTTTGTAATGTTTCTCAAGAATTGCCTGTCTGGCCTTTTGTACCAATTCCATATAAAAGTGAATGTTGTGGGCCGTCGCCAGGCGAAGCGCCAGAACTTCCCCCACGGAAAAAAGATGCCGGATGTACGCCCGTGAAAAATTCCGGCACGTCGTACACGTGCAGTTTGGGTCGATTGGGCGAAAATCACTTTTATAAGATGCATTCTTGATGACCATCCGGCCGCCCCAGGTAAACACCGTTCCGTTCCTGGCATTTCGCGTGGGCATGACACAGTCAAACATGTCGATTCCAAGCGCAATCACCTCCACCAGATCCTCGGGTTTACCGACACCCATTAAATAACGGGGTTTGTCTTTCGGCATTTGCGAGGCCACGAGTCCCGCAATTTTGTACAATTCCGATTTCGGTTCCCCAACGGCCAATCCCCCGATGGCATAACCGTCAAACTCCAGTTTCAGCAATTCCTCCAGATTTTTAAAGCGTAAATCCAAATACGTACTGCCCTGATTGATTCCGAATTGAAATTGTTTGTACCCGAACAACGCTTTTGTGTTCCCAAACCGGTCTTTTGACCGTTTCGCCCACTCGATCGTCAGTTCATGAGATTTTTGGGCGTACTCGAAACTACAGGGATACGGGGTGCATTCGTCCAAAACCATCATGATGTCGGGCCCCAGATCACGCTGAATATCGGTCACATTTTCAGGCGTAAACAAATGCTGCGAGCCGTCGACATGAGATTGAAAACGCACCCCTTCGGAACTCAGCCGGCGCAAATCGGACATACTAAACACCTGGTAGCCGCCGCTGTCGGTTAAAATTGCCTGTTCCCAGCTCATAAATTTATGCAGGCCGCCGGCATTTCGAATCAATTCGCCGCCCGGGCGTAAATACAAATGGTACGCATTTCCCAAAATGATCTGTACGCGATTATCCAGCAATTCCTGAGGCGATTGTGTTTTGACCGTCCCCTGTGTGCCCACCGGCATAAAAATGGGCGTTTCCACATCCCCGTGATTTGTGTGTAAAATTCCAGCCCGGGCGCCGGTCTCCGGATCTTCTGTAATCCGTTCGAAAAAACTACCCAAATTCCTGTGTTTCCTTTATTTCATAACCGCTTCGAGTGCATCCCGAACCGTTTTGACGCCGATCAGATCGATATGAATATTTTTTTGAATCGAACTTTTTGACGTCTCCGGCAAAACGACCTGTTCAAATCCCAGCCGTTTCGCTTCCAAAATACGGCGTTCAATTTGAGAGACCGATCGAATGTCGCCCCCCAAACCCACTTCACCAATAGCGACCGCCTTTGTGCGCAGCGGGCGGTCCCGAAAGCTGGACGCAATGGCAAGCGTCGTGGCGAGATCCGCCGCGGGTTCATCCAGACGCAGGCCGCCGGCGACTTTCACAAACACATCGAATGAACCGATGCGTAATCCCGCACGTTTTTCAAGCACAGCCAGAAGCAGCGACAACCGGCGCTGGTCAATGCCGGTGGCGGTGCGTTGAGGAATCCCGAACCCGGACTGCGAGGTCAATGCCTGAATCTCCGCCAGAATCGGCCTTGTGCCTTCGATGGTGCAGGTGACGGAAAGTCCGCACAACCCTTCCCGGTTACCGGACAGAAACAATTCGGACGGGTTGCTCACATCCTGCAAGCCGTCCTCCCGAACTTCAAACACGCCCAATTCGTTTGTGGACCCGAAACGATTTTTAACGGTCCGTAAAATTCGATACTGGTACTGCCGGTCGCCTTCCAGATACAGCAGGGTGTCCACCATGTGCTCCAGAATACGGGGGCCGGCGATCGCCCCCTCTTTGGTCACATGTCCCACAAGAATGACCGGAATGCCGTTCCTTTTTGCCAATTGCATCAACCGAAGCGCACATTCCCGCACCTGACTGACACTTCCGGGGGCGCTTTCAAATTCGGGGTTGTAAATCGTCTGAATCGAATCGATCACAAGCATCTCGGGTTTGTGGACATCCACCGCTTCCAGAATGGCGGATAAATCAATTTCCGAATAGATAAAAAGATTGTCGCTTTTCAATTTCAGACGGTCGGCCCGCATTTTGGTCTGCTGAACGGATTCTTCTCCGGAGATGTAGATCGTCTTCCGACCGGACGCCGCAATTTCGGCCATCCGCTGCAAAAGCAGTGTGGATTTGCCGATCCCGGGATCTCCGCTTAATAAAACAATCGATCCCGGCACAATGCCGCCGCCGAGCGTGCGGTCAAATTCGGAACTCTTCGTCCGGATGCGCGGCTGTTTTTGAAGCTGAACGTCTGAGAGCAGCATCGGACTTGATTTTTCAAATCCCTGATAACGAGCCCCTTTTGCGGCAGCCGGCACCCTTTTTTCTTCCACCATACTATTCCACGCCCCGCAGGCCTGACATTTTCCGGACCACCGGGGCGATTCGTCTCCGCACTCCTGGCAGACAAAAACGGTTTTCTCCTTTTTTTCTCTCACGGCCGTCATTTATAACAACTTCTCTTCCTGTTCTTTGCGTGTGTAAATAATCTCCCGGTTGATTTTAATCGGCCCTTCCGCCTTGCCCTCGATAAACTGCCGGACAACCGGATCTTTTGTCTTTTTTAACGCGTCGGGAGTGCCGTCAAAAAGAACGATCCCCCGCTGAATCATGGCCACACGATCGGCTATTTTATACACACTGCCCATGTCGTGCGTCACCACAATCGATGTGATCCCCAAATTTTCATTGAATCCGATCACGATATTGTTAATCACATCCGCCATGATGGGATCCAGTCCCGTTGTGGGTTCGTCGTACAGCACAATCTCCGGTTCCATCATTAAAGCGCGCGCCAGCCCCACCCGTTTTCGCATGCCGCCGGATAATTCGGCCGGTTTTAAATCTTTCACCTCCGGCATCCCGACCATACTCAATTTTTCCTGAACCCGCTTTTTAATGACATCATACGGCAAATCCGAATGTTCAATCAAGGGCAGCGCCATATTTTCTTCCACCGTCATCGAATCAAACAACGCCGCATTCTGGAAAAGCATTCCAAATTTTCTCCGGATTTTGTAAATCTCCTCCTGCCCCATGGTTGTGATTTCCTGGCCTTCCACAAAGACCTGGCCTTTATCCGGCTTAATGAGCCCCAGAATCAATTTGAGCAGGACGCTCTTTCCGCATCCGGACCGGCCGATGATCACCGTTATTTTCCCGCGCTCAATCGTCATGTTGACATCGCGGAGAACCGGTTTGGAATCGTAACTTTTGTTCAGATGCACAAGTTCAATCATGTGTGCCTTCGGCATTCCACTATTTAAAAAAGAAACATCGCCAGAATGTAATCGTTCATTAAGATCAGAGCAGACGAGACCACAAAAGCTTTGATTGTGGATCGCCCGACCCCTTCGGCGCCGCCCGACGTTTGAAAACCGATATAACAGCCGGCGATCGAGGTTGTGGCGCCGAAAACCAATGCTTTCAACAAACCGCTGATCACGTCGTATACTTGAAAATACGACTTGACGCCGTTAAAAAAGGTTTCCGCAGAAACATGTAAAAGCATATTAATCACCAAAAAGGCGCCGAATAATGCAATGAAATCGGCGAAAATCACCAAAATAGGCATCATCGTTGTGGCCGCCACGATTCGGGGCATTGCCAGAAATCGAATCGGATCGATTGCCAGCGTTTCGAGCGCATCGATCTGCTCCGTCACTTTCATGGATCCCAGTTCCGCTGCGATTGAGGCCCCCACGCGGCCGGCCAGTACCAGCGCCGTTAAAACAGGACCAAGCTCGATGAAAATCACCTTCGACGTCGCCGGCCCCACATAGGAAAGCGGCAAAATCCCTTGAAACTGATAGGCCGCCTGCCAGGCGGAAACCGCGCCCGTAAAAATGCCCACCGTCACCACAAGCGGCAGGGATCGAACACCGATTTCGAGCATCTGCTCGATCACAAGACGACGGTCTTTATAAAGATGTGACAGCGATCGCAGAGATTTTCCCACTAAAATAAAAGCCCCCCCCGATTCCGAAATAAATTTTAAAGCCTTTTTCCCGATAATATGCAGAACAAAATATATCATCCGCATGGGGATCTCCGATAAAATTGAAACTTGATTTTCGTCGAAAAAAAGTGTATACTAAATTGTTTTATCTAAAAACATACTATATCTTTACGAAAAATACAACAAAAAAGCCCATTTTGACATGAAAATATATCGACTGTTCGGCCGTTTAATGCGCATTGGTTTAATCCTGATTGTGAGTCAGGTGATTTTCGGATGCTCCTCCAAAAGCAAACCCCCCAAGCCGCCGTTTTCGATGAATGCACTGGCAAGGCTCTATGTCAACGCAAAAGCCATTCAGTCGAGCTCTCTGCCTGACAGCGTGAAAGAAGCGGGATTGCGGGTTCTCTACAAAAAACACAAAATCTCCCGGGATTCGCTCAAGCAAATATTAATTTACTTTAAGAAAAATCCTGAAGTCTGGGAGTCCTTTTACAAAAAAGTTGAAACATTTTCTAAAACTCAGGGTCACCGGAAATAAACGACGCGCTCGGTTTGTCTGCCGCGGTTCGCGCCTGTAAAACCCAAAAAAAATCCCGCTAAATGAAACACCTAGCGGGACTTGTCTTTCAAGTCTTTAAAATCCTAAACGTAAGCGTGCATTCCCCCGACAACCAGATTTCCAAAAAATGAGGCAAGCGCCATGATGAAACCAATAATGGACATCCACGCGGCTTTCGACCCGCGCCACCCCTTTTGATAACGGGCATGGAGGTAAACCGTGTAAAATAACCAGATAATCAATGCGCCGGTCTCTTTCGGATCCCAACTCCAGAAATTCCCCCAGGCATTGTACGCCCAAATGGCGCCCGCAAATAACGCCCCCACCGTGAACAGCGGGTATCCGATGCTGATGGCTCTGTAATTAATATCATCCAGAAGCTCCAGACTGGGCAGGGCTTTGATATTGGTTTTGTCGCCAAGCTTTTTTCGCAAAAGATACATAATACTCACGCCAAACGCCACTGCAAACGCCCCTTCCGCCAGTACGGCCATGGAGACATGAATCTGGAACCAGTAACTCTGCAAAGCGGGCATAAGTTGTTGAGAAATTTGTTTCGGCATGAGGGACGCCGCCGCCATTAACATCACCGGGACCGGAGAGACAAAAGACCCGATAATCGGCTTTTTATACTTCCAGAGAAAAATCAAAAATAATAAAACAGCCATCCACGCCATGGAGGACATGTATTCGTACATATTGGAAAATGGGGAATGCCCCGCCTGTACCCATCGTATGCCCAATGCGATTGTATGGAAAATAAAACCAATCACCATGGCGGAAATGGCCGTTGTGGTGACAATTTTATTTTTAAACCCAAGATAAACCGTAAATGACAAAAAACTAAGAAGATACAAAACAAACGCTACCCAAAAGTACATCACATCGCCTGGCTGCTGCATGGTTACTCCTTTTTTACGAATCTATAGATGTTTAATTTCCGAAACAATTTTATCCATTTCTTTACTAAATTCATGTTTTCCCTTTGTGGTAGCTCCAGCGAAGAGCATCCGCACCTTCCCATTTTTAGAGGGTTCCAACAGAATCCAATAACGCTTGTGATACAAATAAAACGACAAAATAATACCCAGCGTCATCATGCCAATCCCAAACAAAATTGTGTCGGCCCCGGGATTCCGTGTCACTTCCAATCCGGTGAAGTAGGAAGGCTTGAAAGAGAGGAGAGTAAACTGATATTTCGCCTTTTTCACTTTATGCAAATCGGGGAAATATAAAAATGTCCACGTGTGGTACAGCAGGGAATCCCCCTTAAACACAGATAAGAACACCGCCGGATTTTTGGGGCTGGCAGACGCAGAATAAACCCGGTCGTTTTGGACGCGGAAATCGGCGGAAAAATCCGAGATTTCAACCGAATAGGGAGAGTTCGGCACCGGCACTTTTTGTTTAAACGGAACCACAATCACCGTATCGGGATGTGTTCCATTGACCGGAATGACTTTCAGCGTTGCCGATTGAATCGCCCGGGCATTGAAGGAATAGGAGCTTTGATAAAAGTTGAACCCTTTGTAGCGTAAAGGCCGGTTCACTTCAATTTTTTTGGTAAACAAATCTTTCCCGTTCTCTACCACGGTTAAGGTCGCCAGATAATCTTTGATCTGCCCCTTTGGATTGGTCAATATTTTAAAATCATCGACGCGCACGCGAAATGGCGCTTTGGGTACCTGGATGAAATCACCCTTGGCGCCCCATTTGTAGGTTGAATAACCGAACTTCGACGTAATCACACCGCCGACCAACAAAACGAGCAGCCCCAGATGAATTAAAATATAACCGATTCGGGCCAGCCTGCCCCGGGTTGCAAAAACGATTACATTGTCCTTCTCTTTTGATGTGTAAAATTTAAAATACCGCTTTCTAAAAATCTTTTTAATTTTAGGCAGAAGCTGATCGGACGTTCCCGGCACCTCGAACGTGGTTTTCAGGTTCACCAATCGAAAATCTTCCGGATGCCGGCGAAAACTCTTCGACAGGGTTTGATGAATGTAATATTTAAAACGGGTAAACGTGCAGATGACAATATTAACGGCCAGCAGGATCAGAAAAAATTGATAAATCACGGAGCGAAAAGGATTGAAAACGCCGACCGATTTCATAAAATCAAACATCCCCTGACCAAATTTTTGTGCATAATACACATCCCAGTTTTGAAAACGGGTGTTTAAAATCTCCCCCATCACAAGGGCAACAATGGATAAAATGCCCAGAATAATTAACAAGATAATTGCTAATTTAAAGGAATGAAATAAATCCCAGATCCAGGCCCCGAAGTTTCGTTCTTTTTTCTTTGTCATGTTCTCTTATCTATTTTATGCTGAATCGTGACCAAAAATTTTAAACAAAATATAGCAAAAATATTTTAAAATTACAACATTTTTTCCGGGTTAACCCGGAAATCAAAAACATTAAAAAGGGAGAGATAAACATCTCTCCCTTCTCTGGATCGACTCACGGTTTCAATTACTTTTTGATGCCGGCGACTTCTTCCAGCATGTCCGTTGTCACCGATTTCGGCCGTTCAATCGGGTAGCCCAATGCCCGGTCCCAGGTGATGTTCGACAGCACGCCGATGGATCTTCCAATACCGAACAGCACGGTGTAGTAGTCATATTCCTTTAACCCGTAGTGCCATTGAATCACGCCGGACTGCGCATCCACATTTGGCCACGGATTCTTGGCTTTTCCCTGCTCTCTCAGAATCGGGGGCACGACCTTGTACAGCATATCCACATATTTGAATATCGGATCGTCCGGCAGATGCTTCAGGCAGAAATCCCGCTGCGCTTTATAGCGGGGATCGGTTCGCCGCAGGACGGCATGGCCATATCCCGGAATCACCTGCCCGGAATTCAGCGTATCCCACACAAATTTCTTCATTTCTTCTTCGGTGGGTTCTTTCCCGCCCATCTTTTTCATCACGCCCTGAATCCAACGCAGCACTTCCTGATTTGCCAGGCCGTGCAGCGGCCCTGCCAGCCCGTCCAGCATGCCCGAAATGGCATAATAAGGATCGGAGAGGGCGCTGGCGATTAAATGTCCGGTATGCGCACTCACATTACCGCTTTCGTGATCGCTGTGCAGAATGAAGTACAATCGCGCCACGTCATCGTAAGGCTTGTCGATACCTATCATGTGTGCAAAATTACCGCCAAAATCCAGATTGGTATCCGGAGCGATAATGTCTCCGTTCCTGTATTTTAGCCGGTAAATGTACGCGCCGATTTGAGGCATTTTTGCCAGCATATTCAACATGTCTTCATAAGCAGGATCCCAATAGTCCATTTTGCTCATGCCTTCCGCATACCGTTTTGCAAAAACCGACTCGCGCTGCATGGCCAGAACGGCCGTGGCAAACATGGTCATCGGATGGGTGTCTCCCGGCATGGCCTTCAGCACATCGAATACATATTGCGGCACATGCTGCCGTTTTTTGAATTCCCCGGCCAGTTCTTCAACCTCTTTTGCGGTCGGCACATCACCCGTCAGCAACAGATACACATGACCTTCCACATAAGGCATTTCCGCACCGGGGACCTTGGGCAATTTTTCCAGTGCTTCCGGAATTGTGTACCCGCGGAAACGAATTCCTTCCATTGGGTCCAAATAGGAAATATCCGTCACCAGACATTTTACGCCGCGCATCCCGCCAATCGCTTGGGCAATCGTCACATCACCCAGATGCACATTGCCATATTCTTTTGCCAGTCTCGTGGTTCTCGAACGATGTGCCTGAATCTTTTCAAACAACTTTTCCTTTAATGCACTCATGCCAATCTCCTTTTTATTTTTAGGTTATTAGATAAACAGCTCCTTACCTCTTATCTTCGGCTCTAAACGAGCCCTGACTTTTAATCCCCTAAGCTTTCTTAAGCGCCTGTGACAAATCGTCGATAATATCATTCACATCTTCCAACCCCACGGAAAGCCGAACCATGCCTTCCGTGATACCCACCGCCGCCAATTCTTCCGGGCTGTATGTGGAGTGGGTCATCGTCGCCGGCTGTTCAATCAACGAATCAACATCGCCAAGGCTGACGGCGAGTGTGAGCAGTTTCACCGAATTCATCAAAATCTCTCCGGCCTTTTTGCCGCCTTTCAGCTCGAATGTGATCATTCCCCCAAAACCGTCCATCTGGCGGCAGGCCAGCTCATGCTGCTCGTGTGTTCTCAATCCCGGATACCAGACACGGCTCACTTTAGGATGAAAGTTTAAATATTGTGCGATCCGCATCGCATTTTCAGAATGCCGCTCCATTCGAACCGGAAGGGTCTTAAGCCCCCGGAGCAGGAGCCAGGCATTGAACGGACTGATGGCCGCCCCAATGTCCCGGTTAATCACATTCCTTGAGCGGTCGATAAATTCTTTGCTGCCCAAAATAACCCCGGCAATGGTGTCGCCGTGTCCGCCAATGTACTTTGTGGCGCTGTGAATCACAATATCCGCCCCCAATTGAAGCGGACGCTGGTAATACGGCGTGGCAAATGTATTGTCCACGATGACCAGCGCACCGTATTTGTGCGAGATTTGTGAAATCTCGGCAATGTCAAGAAGCTGAAGCGTGGGATTCGAAGGCGTTTCAATGTAAACCATCTTTGCCCCTTTTTCAAGATGATTCACCAGTTCATTTGAATCTCCCGGATTTATCGATTCCACTTTAATCCCGAGTGACGGCAGCGTTTCCTTAAACAGCAGGTGGGTGCCGCCGTACAATGTGTGCGCCGCCAGCATTTTATCACCGGCTTTCAACATGGTCAGGATGGCAATCGTGATGGCACCCATTCCGGAAGCGGTGGCCAGAGCGGCATCGGCTTCCTCCAGAAATGCAATTTCCCGCTCAAAAGCCGCCTGAGTGGGGTTCCCCAGCCGGGTGTAAATATAGCCCTCTTTTTTGCCCGCAAAAATATCGGCGCCCTCTTTTGCACTTTTAAAGGCAAATGTGGAACTTTGGTAAATCGGAAAAGAGACCGCTCCTGTTTGCGGGTCGGTACCGCTGGCTCCGTGCACGCAAATTGTTGCGAAACTCATTTTTTTTAATTCCTGGGGAGTCATGCCGCCTCCTTTTTTAATTGGGTCAGATGCTTTTTGCGATTACAAATATTTCGGGCCCGCCCTAAAGCGACAACCTTTTACTCAGTTCGACCAGTTCCCGCGTATAATCATGCCGGGGTTCGGAGATCAATTCCTCTGTTTTTTGAATTTCCACGATTTTTCCATCGAACAGAATTCCGCTTCTATCGGCAATCTGCCGAAGCACCGCAAGATCATGCGTGATGAACAAGATGGACATCCCGCATTTTCGGCGAATGTCTTTCAGCAGCGTGATGATCTCCTGTTGAATGGACACATCCACGGCCGATGTGGGCTCATCCGCGATCAATAATTTGGGATTCGCCACCAAAAGCTCCGCAATCAGAAATCGCTGCTGCTGTCCGCCTGACAATTGAAATGGGTACTGGCGTAAAAATTTTCGATCATCCGGGAGATAAACCTGCCGCAGCGCCCTGGAGACCATTTCTTCCTGTTCATCTTTTCGGGGCGATTTCGTCCGCGCCACCTCGCCGATTTGCGTTTTTAATCGAAACACAGGATTCAGCGATGCGCCGGCGTTCTGAGGCAGATAGCTCATTTCTTTTCCCCAGAGGATCTCCATTTTCTTTGGGGAATAAAGGGATAATTCTTTCCCTTCGAATAAAATTCTGCCGGCGCGAATCTTAAGGGTTCCCGAAAGAGCCCCCAAAATGGCTTTTGCCAGTGTCGTTTTTCCGGCGCTCGATTCACCCAAAAGCCCAAATATCTCGCCTTTTCGAATATCAAAATTCACATCCGATAAAATGGCGTGCTTCGATAAATTTTCAACAGCCAATCCGGTCACTTCCAGCAGGGAGGCCGGCCGTTCGCTTCCCGGCACAACAGATGTGTTTTCGTTAAAAGGCGTCACGGTTCCAATTCCATTTGTATAAATAATAATACGTGCTTAACGGATGAAATATGGGTTTTTTCAAACAGTTCCGGTACACAATCACCCGGTCCGGAACGTACAAAAATGTGACCGGCTGGTCCAGATAAATCAGCGATTGCAATTTCCACCAGAGTTTTTTGGCCTGATTCCGATCCGGCATTTTCGCCACCCGATCGATGAGTGAATCCACCTCCGGATTTCGATAAAAGAAACGGTTGAATCCGTTTTTAATCGATTCGGAATGCCAGAAGGACCGGAGGTCCAATTTGCTCGACACACGCCAGGCCGAAAGCACGGCTTGATAATCGCCTTTGCGAAATCGATCCAGAAAAATAGACCAGTCATAAAGCTGAATATGCGCATCGATGCCGATTTTTTTTAACTCCGCCTGAATTAGAATCGCCAGGTCTCTTCGCGCCGGATTTCCGAAATTGGTCATCAACTCAAACCGAAACGGTTTCCCATTTTTTTCAAGCCTGCCGCTGCCGTTTACCTCGCGCCAGCCCTCCCGGGCAAAAATCTCTGAGGCTTTCTCCGGAGCGTACGGAAAAGGCCGGAGGGTGTCGCAATAAGCCCAGAATTGAGGCAGGACCGGACTGTTCAGCGGGATGGCGTAATCACCGAAAATATTTTTAATAATGGCCTTCCGGTTAATGGCCATCGCCAGCGCCTGCCGTATTTTTCTGGAACGAAAAAGCGGATCCCGCTCATTCCAGCCCAGAAATCCGAAGGCCATATCCGGAAAACTGGCGACGTGAACGCCAAGCTTCCGTTTCAGATGCCCGATTTGACGGACCGATACGCCCTCCAGGATGTCAATCTCCCCATTTTTAATCTGCGACAGGCGAACCGACGCATCGCTGACGACCTTGAAGAGAACGTGTTTGATTTTGGGAAAACCCTTTCTAAAATAGTTCGGATTGGCTTCCAGTTCAATGGCCTGTTGGCGCATCCATTTTTTGAGCCGATACGGGCCATTCGTCACAGGCGTCTTGTTGAAAAGCGTGGTTTTCCAGGCCTCCGCGGGTAAATTCCTCAACACATGGGCAGGGATAATAAATCCCTCGTTCGCATCCGTCAATTGATAGGGGTAATATTTAGAATAATAAAAGGTTACAATCGTGTCGTTCACCACAATGACGCTGTCGATCATTTCTTTCTGCGATTGTAGAATCCACCCCAGGGCGGGATTCGTCTCCTGCCTGAATGTAAACGCCACATCTTCCGCCGTGACGGGAACACCGTCGCTCCAGTACACATCGGAACGGAGTGTGAATGTAATTTTTCTGCGATTCGCACCGGATTCCCAGCGTTTTGCCAGTTCAGGGGCAAAGCGGTTTAATTCGGGCTTTTCCTGCAGCAGCCGCAGAAACAATTGCTCCTGAATATCCTGATCGATGGAATTTGTACTCAGCAGCGGATTCAAGGTTCTTGCATCTGCCGGAATACCAATGACCAGCGCGCGCGGCGTCCGCTGTTTTTGACACCCGATAACAATAATGCCAAAGAACAAAAAAACAAGTTCAAGAATTTCTTTCCTTTGGATGCGAAACACTTTAAAAAACAACATATTTTAAATATAAAAAAATGAGCGGCGAAATCAGAAACAAAACGTCAAAACGATCAAAGACACCCCCGTGGCCCGGGATCAGCGTTGAAGAATCCTTGACGCCCGCATCCCGTTTAAACATGGATTCGGCGAGATCACTGTATTGTCCGAAGATGCCGCAAATGCCGCCCAGTCCCAGCGATTCAAGAACGGTCATCTGTGTCGGGAAGAAGAGCGTCGCCAGAAGCGGTACGAGCAGCATGCCCAGAAAACCGCTGACCGCGCCTTCGATGGTCTTGTGCGGGCTGATTTTCGGGGCGATTTTGTGTTTCCCAATGGCGCTTCCGACAAAATAAGCCGCCGAATCCCCAAACCAGACGGTCAGAAACAGCGTCAGAATCCAGATCCCGCCGGTCCGGTACGGAATTCCCAATTGATTGGGTAATTCACGAATGGACACAAAAAAGCTCAACAGAAACGCGAGATAGACAATTCCCAGCAGCGTTATGGAAATATTGTGATATTTGGACCCGCGATCGCGGTAAAGTTCCAGAATGGCCACGGTGATGGTGGCCGCCGCCAACAGATAAAGGCTGTACGACCGGTCAAAAAAATAAAAATCCCAGGTGATCAAAACTGTAAAAAGATAGCCCGGGATTTGATTGGGATGATCCCCTTTTCGCTCCGCCATTTCATAGAATTCCCGCAGCGCAAACAGCAGCACAAAATCGACAAAAATCAAAAAGGGTAATTTCCCCAAATAAGCCAGCACCAGAATGACGGGCCCGCCGATGACAGACGTCCATACGCGATATTTTAACTGACCAAGTGCCAAAACCGTTTTCTCCTCATCATCGTTATAGGATAAAAGATCCCGACCGCCCGGCATGACAGGCTGAATCGTTACAATCGATTTTTATTTCCATCTCCGCCGGCCCCATCCACGTCAAGTTTGCCAATAATCTCTTCCAGATCCTCGATCCCCTGCTTTTCACAATAGATTTCCAGATCATTGACTACTTTTTCGCTAATAGCCGGGTCTACAAAATTTGCCGTTCCGATTTGAACCGCGCTCGCCCCGACCAGCAAAAATTCCAGAACATCTTCGGCTGAAAAAATGCCCCCGATGCCGATCACCGGCACACTCACCCGGCGAACCACTTCAAAGACTTTTGCCAGGGCGATCGACTTCAGGGCCGGTCCCGAAAAACCGCCCGTCATTTTCCCCAAAACAGACTTTCGTGCAGACACATCCACGGCCATCCCCATTACGGTATTAATAGCGGACAAAATGTCTGCGCCGCCGTCCACAGCCGCCTGTGCCAGATCGCCGATTGCCGTCACATTCGGCGTTAATTTGACGATCAGCGGCCGGTTGGTGTGCAGCCGCACCCTTTCGACAATTTTGAAAACAGCCTCCGGGCTTTTGCCAAATGTCAATCCGCCCTCTTTTACGTTCGGGCAGGATAAATTCAGTTCAAACGCATGAATGCCTTTTTCGCGATCCAGCCGCGACACGACCGCCTCATACTCTTCGACGGAATTCCCGGCCACATTCACAATAATCTGTGTCTCCAAATTCCGGAGATAGGGCAGCTTCTCCCGGACAAATGCCTCCATGCCGACGTTGGCGAGTCCGATCGAATTTAACATCCCGCCGGGAACTTCCGTAATGCGGGGCGGCGGATTTCCCGCGCGGGGATCCCTCGTAATCGATTTTGTGATTATGCCCCCCAGCCGGTTCAGATTCACAAAATCTTCATATTCCCTGCCGTAACCAAACGTGCCGGAAGCCGTCAGCACCGGATTTTTTAGCCGCAGCGGGCCCAGCGTCACCGAGAGATCCGCCATCAGAGCCAAACCTCATTTTTCTTAAAAACCGGGCCATCCTTGCACACCAGCCGGTACTGCTCACCATCAAATGTGGGTACGGCACATCCCATGCAGGCGCCGATTCCGCAAGCCATGCGTGTTTCCAGAGAAAATTGAGCCTTCCATCGATCTGAATCCGGCAAATTGGAAATGGCCGCCAGCATGGGGTTCGGCCCGCAGCAAAAAAGTTCTATTTTCTCAGGATCCTTCTGCTTCCGGAGAAAATCCCGAAGCGGGTCGGTTACCAGTCCCTTCACCCCGAAACTGCCGTCCTCCGTGGAAACCACGGGGGCGATTTTTAGAGCCTCCAGATCTTCAAGGCCGCAAACTTCGCCGGCGTTTCCGAATCCCTGAAAAAAGTGCACCGGTTTTTTTAAAAACAAAAGCTCGTGTGCCAGAAAGACCAGCGGCGCAATGCCGATGCCGCCGCCCACCAAAACCGCCGTGCCAACCGTCTCAAGATCAAAACCTCTGCCCAGCGGCCCCAGAATATCCACCAGATCCCCCTCTTCCAACCGGCTGAGTAATTCCGTTCCCGGTCCCACCACCTTGATGAGGAGATCAATCCAGCCCTCTTCCGGATTCGCCAGGTACACACTGAACGGCCGTCGAAGCAGCGGATCAAAGGTCGGCCCCGGGCGCACATTTACAAATTCTCCGGGCAGCACTCTTTCGGCGATATCATTGGCCAGAAAACGTATTTTGAAAACCGTCTCATTCAGCCGGCTTTTTTCCATCACCAGATACTTGTTCACCACAGGCTTTGCGGATGTCGGCCCCGGTTTACCGGTCATTTAGGTGCTTCCCGAAGCGTGTCTGTCTTTACCGCTTCTGTTTTAGTTTGTGTAGAATCTTTGACGGCTTTACGGTTCAGCGAATCCGCTGCAGTCTTGTGTTTCAAGTCGATGACGGCCGTCTGCTTTTTGGCGGCTTTTGCCGCCTTTTGTTTGATCGAATCCGCCCGTGCCTGCTTTACCCTTTCCACCGCCCTCAGTTTTTTTTCGGCGACACTCGCAAATAGCGTTTTAGGAAATTCATTTTTCAACGATTGATAAGCCCCCAGAGCCTCCTTCCCCCGACCCAATTCATTTTCATAAATCCAGGCGACGGCATACAGTGCTTTCGGCGCATAAACGGAATCGGGATACTTTCGAACGACTTCCCGATATTTTTTAATGGCTTCCTGCGGTAAATTTTGATCAAAATTCAATTTCTCGGCTTCCAGAAAAATTTGTTCGGCCAGCAGATTTTCATCCTCGATTGGCGGAAGGCCGAGGGTTTTCCGCGCTTCTTTTGCGTATCCCGTTTTCGGATACCTCCGGACAATCTCCCGATAAAGCGAATCCGCTGCCGTGGTATCCTTCAAATTTTGGCGGTAAATATACGCCATGGAGAAAAGCGCCTTAGGAATTCCCGGGTTTTCCGGGAAATTCGTGATTAAACGATTGTATTCCTGCAGGGCAGAATCGCTCATTGCGAATTGAAAATAATAGAGCTCGGCCAGTTGGAAATCATTTTGAACCAGCATTTTTTTGATTTCTTCCGGGTCGCTCGGGATTTTAATCGATCGTCTTTTCTTTTTCAGAGCGGCTGTTTTAAGAGAATCCTGACGTGCTTTCTCTTTTTTCTGTGCTTCCGTCAGAAATGTTTCGGCAAACGGATTATTCTGAATCTTTTCTTTCCAGCGAAGTGAATCGGCTCTTGCCGAATCCCGGCGGGCGGAGACCAGCGCCGTATCGGTGCGGGCGGTATCCGGATTAGCCGTTTGATTTCCCCCCAAAACAAGCACCGTATCGCCCCCGATGTCTTCCTTATTCAATTTCCGAACATACGCATCTTCAAGCGCCCAGATCGTATCTCCCAGTTCATTTAATCTCGTAATGGCCTGAATTTGGGCTCTGGCGGCCTTTACAAATTCTCCCCGGGGGTACTCTTTCACGGCTTTTTTAAAATAGTCCAATGCCTGGCTAAAATCGCGGCTCTGATGCAGTTCATAGAGTCCCAGGCGATAGTAGGCTTCGGCGGAAGCCGCCGTTTTGGGATAGTTGTCAATCACATTTTGAAAGGCTTCGTAAGCACGCTTAAGATCCCCTTTTTCTTCCAGCGTAATCGCCGATTGCAGATAAACGTTTCCGGTTTCATAATTGGTCAGGGTCAATTTCAACATTCGGTCGTAAACATTCAGTGCTTTTTCGTATTGATTCAATTTATCGAGACAAAAGGCGTGCTTTAAATCCGCCTGATAGAGAAACTCGACATCGGGCTTGTATTTTCGAACCCGGCCAAAAGCCGCTGCCGCTTTTGAATAATCGTTGAGTTGAAGATAAGATTCTCCGATGCGAAGCTGCGCCTTTGCTCTGACATTTTTATCCTTAATTTTGTTGATGGTCCGCTCGTACTGTTCGACCGCCTGCGCATACAGCTTCTGTTTAAAATACATTTCGCCGAGTTCCAGCCGGGCATCGGAAAAATATTTCTTATTTTCTTTATCCAGCAGCAGTTCATTCAGTGTCTTTTCAGCCGCGTCATATTTCCCCATGGCTAATTCTGTTTTCCCCAACAGAAGTCTGGCCTCCGGGGCGTATTCACTTTTCGGAAAAGCGGCCAGCAGTTCCTTAAATTTGCGCCGGGCTTTAATATTCTCATTTTCATAAAAAAACGACTTGCCGATAATCATCAGCGCATCGTCCACATATTTGCTCTTCGGATAAAGCTGAAGCACTTTGGACGCTTTCTCGATCGCTTTTTTATAACCCTGAATATTGGACACACGCCGCCGTGGGTTTCGCTGCGATTGCCGGACGGAGGTCTGGCTCTTCTGAAGCTGTTTTTCCTGCTTTAAACGCTGCTTTTCAGCTTCAGAATAAAACTTTTTTGCATTGTAGAATGTATTGTAATAAGCGCCGCATCCGGAAAGCGCCAGGAGGAAGATGAGAAAAAAGGCGGAAAATAAATATTTATTTTGGATCAAACGATTCATTTTTTTATTCAAAAAACTGAGTTGATTCAATTAAGATTTAAGCCGTTTAAGGGCTGCCGCACGAATCATTTTTATTTAACCCCAACGGCTGTGAAATGTTCGGCCGATTTTATACATTCTAATCATTTTCTGTGCCGGCCGTCAATTTGCGCACGATTTCCGGCAAAAGCTCACCGGTCTTCCCCCTCAGGCTGACGTGGGCATACGCCGTCACAGGCGTCGCCTCCGGGTTAATTTCAACAATAAAAGCCCCCTTTCGAAACGCAATTTCAGGAAGCGCAGAAGCCGGGTAAACGACAGCCGACGTGCCGAGAACCATAAAAATATCGCACGTCTCCGCAGCCGCATACGCTTTTTGAATGGCTTCCTCCGGAAGCATCTCTCCAAACCATACGACATCCGGTCGTAATCTGCCGCCGCACTGCGGACACTTCGGAACACCCTCCGAAAAGTCCATATCTGCACTCCCGGAAACCCGTCCGCAAGAGAGACAGCGATTTCTGAGGATGTTTCCGTGAAGTTCAATGATATTTTGGCTTCCCGCCTTCCGGTGAAGATCATCCACATTCTGGGTGATTAAACTGAACGAATGAACCCGCTTTTCCAATTCGGCCAGTGCAAAATGCCCGGGATTAGGTTTTACCTCTTCAATAAGCTTCCGGCGGTAATTGTACCATTCCCACACCAATTCCGGGTTTTTCAGAAACGCATCAAAGTTCGCCAGTTCCTCGGGACGAAATTTTTTCCAAAGACCGTCTTCGCCGCGGAAAGTGGGGACGCCGCTTTCCGCAGAAATTCCCGCACCCGTCAGCACGGCCACAGAGGAAGCCGTCTTAAACCGGTTCAGCCATATGTCGGATATTTTTTTCATAAATAATGTAAAAAATAAATTCCCGGTTTTAGACTATTTTTTTCTTACGGGGTGAAATAACCAATTTATACACTTCGTTCATGACCCGGTTCGCCTGTTCCTGAAGGATTTGCTTATTTTCAAGCGTCACTTCCACAGGCGGCAGATAGATTGGTTTTCCCACCCGGACCACAATTTTCTTAAAACGAATCTTATATGAATTCGGAGCCAAAATTTCCCGTGTGTTGCTAATGGCCACAGGCACAATGGGACATTTTACCAGTTGGGCCAATCGAACAAAACCCGTTCTGGCACGCGGCGGTTTTCCGTCCTTCCACTTCCTTGTACCTTCCGGCGAAATAAAGAGGCGGGCCCCGCTTTTTAACAAATCAAGCAGATGCCGGAAGCCTTTCTCGTCGCCGGCATCCCGGACAATCGGGTGCACATTCATCTTTCTGAGCCACCAGCCCAGAAAAGGCATCTCAAACAATTCCCTTTTCCCCAATCCGTGAACCCGAAAATTGATCGCCAGGGATATTGCCAAAATATCCATATAACTGTTATGGTTAAACGCCGCTATAAACGGCCCTTTCCGGGGATAATTGTGCAGCCCCCGGGCTTCGCCCCTGAAAACAATTTTTAAAAAATAATAAATGATGAAAAAAGAAATTGTATAAATCATTGGAAATCCCTGATTTTTCTGCCCTCTTTTTTCCGGTCGTTTTAATGGATCGTTTTCAAAATTTTAACAAAGTCCCCCTCCATTGAAACCTTCGGATATTCAACAATTCTGCCCACTTCAGATTGGTTGGAAAACACAACAAACGTCGGTACCCGTGTAATCTTATATTTTTTAGAAAGATTTTCCGCATCGATTTTGGAACGATTCACGGCGATCAGTTTCACGGCGATCGATGAAGGATTATGGGCTTTGGCCAGCGCTTTCAAAAAGCGGGGCACTTCCCGCCGGCTGTCCGGACACCAGGTACCTAAAAAGACCAGCACCTTCACGGGTTTTTTAAAATGACTCAAATAAGCCACCGCATTGGAATCGGGGACAAATGCTTTGTATTGCGCCGAAAAGGATGGAAACTCTCTCAGTAAATCTTTCTCAGGAATAATACCGACGGCGATGTCTTTCCCGTTTTTGTCCTTCACAATTTTGTAGGTCTTTTTTGGCAGCATCGTACACCCCATAAAAATTATGGCTAAAATGAGTCCTAACACAAAATTCTTCTTAACCATCAGGCACCTCCGTTTAAGTTTATGTTTAAGCCGGCCTGCACACCTATTTGTCTTAATTGTATTTAATTTATAAAAAAATTAATCTATTTACAAGAAGGAAATGGGAAAAAGTGCATTATTGAAAATAAAAAAAGCCTTTCACAATAAATTCATGAAAGGCTTTTCACAGACTGAATTGACATCTTACAAATTGTACATCCCGGCTTCGCCCATGTGGTCACAAACCCGGCGGCGGATGGCGGCGGTGTTAATCGGCGTGTATTTGGTGTACCGCCGCAGAATCGTCAAATACGTACGAAGAGTGTCCCCTTCCGCAATTAAAGGCATGGTCTGCTGTGCAGAGAAATTAATCCGGTTGATCGAATCATTCAAATACGCCCGGACCACATCGGTGTGCAGGGAAACAGCCTCTTCCCCCTGACGTTTGGCCATTTTCTTCACCCGGCTAAGGGCGCTTTCCATGGCATAAACTTCAATGATCACGTCTGCAATATGACCCAGAACTTCCTGCTGGTCGGCAATTTTGTCCGTATATTTTTGAACGGCACCGCCCAGAAGCAGCAGCGCAATCTTCTTGCTGTTTTTCATAATTTTGGTCTCTTCCGCAAGAAATTCATCCGCCGCTTCCTCCGGCATCGAAAGACCAAGAATCTCATCCATGAGCGCCTGCGCTTTTTGTAAAATCGGTAACTGACCTTTCACGGCACGGCGGATAAGCATTCCCGGAATCAACAGCCGGTTGATTTCATTTGTCCCCTCAAAAATGCGATTGATCCGGGCATCGCGGTAGGCGCGCGCCATGGGATATTCTTCGGAATAGCCGTAACCGCCGTAAATCTGAACCCCTTCGTCCACAATATAATCGACCGCTTCGCTGGCGTACACTTTATTGATGGAACATTCGGACGCATATTCCTCGATGCCCTTTAATTCGATTTCCTCAAAATGCGGCGTGCCGGGCTGAACGCTCTCTAAAATTGAATCAATCATACCGGACGTCCGGTAAACCATCGATTCGGTCACCCAGGTGCGAATGGCCATTTCGCCCAATTTATGTTTGATCAACCCAAAATTGGAAATAGGCTGTCCGAACTGGTGCCGTTCTTTCGCATAGTTTACGGCTTTTGTGACCACTTCTTTCATGGCGCCTAAAACTTCAGCACCCAATTTAAAACGGCCGATGTTCAAAATATTGAAAGCCACCTTATGGCCTTTGCCGATCACACCCAGGACATTTTCGACGGGCACTTTCGCGTTATCCAGAACCAATTCACCGGTGGAAGAACCGTGAATGCCCATTTTCTCCTCTTCTTTGGCAAATACGGCGCCGCTCGTGGCTTTGTCGATAATGAAGGCCGTAAATTTATCACCGTCCACCTTTGCAAATGTGATGTACACATCCGCCCAGCCGCCGTTGGTTAACCACATTTTAGTGCCGTTCAGGATATAATATTTTCCGTCTTCGCTCAGGACGGCCGTTGTTTTTGCGGAAAGCGCATCCGAACCGGAGCCGGGTTCGGTCAATGAATAAGATGAAACCCATTCGCCGGTCACAAATTTAGGCAGGTATTTTTTCTTTTGCGCCGGCGTGCCGAAGAAAATAACGGGCAAAGAGCCGATGCCGGTGTGGGCACCGAACGTGACCGCCCAGGAACCGGCTTTTCCGATTTTTTCAGAAACCAGCATAGTGGATGTTTTATCCAATCCCATGCCGCCGTATTCTTCCGGCACGTCCACACCCAAAAGCCCAATTTCGCCGGCTTTTCTTAACAATCCGAGACTTAACGCCTTATCCTTTTTTTCAATATCATCGACTTTCGGGATGACTTCTTTATTCACAAATTCTTCGGTTGTGTCTGCAATCATCTTTTGTTCATCGGTGAAGTCTTCCGGTGTAAACATTTCCTCGAAAGGAACCTCTTCATACAGAAAACTTCCACCCAGAGCGAACTTTTCCGCTAATTTTGCTTCTTTCATTTTTCACCTCTTTTTTTGGTGCCTTAATCTATGTTCAATTATTAAGAAAATTACGCCCCGCTTTTGAATCAAAGTCTCTCAAAAATACCGGCCGCACCCATTCCGCCGCCGATACACATGGTCACCATGCCGTAGCGCGCCTTCCGGCGTTTCATCTCATTCAGAATGTGGACGGTCAATTTTGTGCCGGTGCAGCCCAACGGGTGTCCCAGCGCAATGGCGCCGCCGTTGACATTCAGCTTTTCACGATCCAGGCCAAGCTGTTTGGTCACCGCCAGTGACTGTGAGGCAAAGGCTTCGTTTAACTCGATTAAATCCATATCACTCAGCATAAGGCCGGTCTTTTCCAGAACTTTCGGGATGGCGGCCGTCGGCCCCATTCCCATGATTTCCGGATCCACGCCTCCGGCGGCAAAACCGACAAAACGCGCCAGCGGTTTTAGGCCTAACTCATCCGCTTTCTTTTTCGACATCACAACAACCATGGCAGCCGCGTCGCTCATCTGCGAAGAATTTCCGGCCGTTACGGTGCCATTCACTTTGAAGGCGGGTCGAAGCCGGCCCAGTTTTTCCAGCGAGGTGTCCGCCCGGGGCCCCTCATCCGTGTCAAACACAATTTCTTTTTTCACAATTTTTCCATTAGGCCCAACCCGGCGTTCTTCAAACTTGAGGGGCACAATTTCATCTTTAAATTTTCCCTCCTTTACGGCTTTAACGGCTTTCATATGGCTCTGCAGGGAAAATTCATCCTGCTCTTCCCTGGAAACATGATATTGCTCCGCCACACGCTCCGCGGTTAAGCCCATGGCCAGAAAAGCGCCGGGCCACCGGTCGCTGAGGTAAGGATTCGGTCTGAATTTACTCCCGATCATCGGCACCAGACTCATGCTTTCCGTGCCGCCCGCAAAAATCACATCGGCGAAGCCGGCCATGATGTGTTCCGCCGCAAAGGCGATGGTCTGCAGTCCCGATGAGCAAAATCGATTGATCGTTGCGCCCGGCACACTGACCGGTATTCCGGCTCTAAAAAGCGCGACGCGTGCCACATTCATGCCCTGTTCGGCCTCGGGAAACGCACAGCCGACCAACACATCGTCAATCTCCTCGGGCTTGAGCCCGGGGGTTCGGTCCAGCGCAGCTCTGATGACGGCAGCCGCCATTTCATCCGGGCGAAAATTCTTCAACGCGCCCTTTTTTGCTTTTCCAACCGCCGTCCGTACACCTGTTACAATGACAGCCTCTATCATTTTAAATCTCCTTTTCTAATCGTTTAATTGCGCAGCGGCTTTCCGTATTTCAGCATATAAGCGATACGATCCCGCGTTTTCTTCTGACCGCACAGGCTCAAAAAGGCTTCTCTCTCCAGATCCAGAAAGTACTGCTCCGTCACCTCCTGCGGCGCCGTAATATCGCCTCCGGTCATGACATAAGCCAGTTTTCGCCCGACATATTGATCGTATTCGGAAATGTAGCCCGCTTCCCGCATTTGATCCAGCCCCAGGTAAATGGCCGACAGCGGGCCTTCCCCGACCGCCAGCATTTTTTCAGGCATAACCGGCTTTCGATAATTTTCCCGGACCATGGCCAAAACCGTGTTTTTGGCGTCTCCGATCTGGCGGTCCGGATTCATCGAAATGCGGTCGTGTTCCCGAAGGAATCCCAGCTTTTGGGCCTCCATTGCACTTGTGGCCACCGTGGCGGTCCCAATCATCTGAAACAGAGCCTGCAGAAAAGGAAGCGAATCCACGTCTTTGACCTTTTCAAATTTCCTCAAAGTCCGCAGCGTCATCTCCTTTGTGCCGCCTCCCGCCGGGATAACGCCCACGCCGACCTCCACCAATCCGATGTAGGTTTCGGCCGAAGCCTGCACGCGGGGCGCATGAAGCGTTATTTCGCAGCCGCCGCCAAGCGTCATGCCGAACGGTGCCACTACCACCGGCTTTTCGGCATATTTGACCTGCATATTCACACTCTGGAACATCCGGACGGCACGATCCAGCTCATCCCATTCTTCATCCTGAGCCAGCATTAAAATCAGCATTAAATTGGCGCCGGCGGAGAAATGTTTGCTCTGATTTCCGATCACCAATCCCTCATAACGCTTCTCCACCTCTTTCACGGCATAGCTCACCATCGAGAGAATTCCCTCTCCGATGGCATTCATTTTGGTGTGAAATTCCACCAATGCTACACCGTCACCGATGTCGTACATCGTGGCATCGGCATTGGACTTGATAATTCGATTTTCCTTTTCTTTTTCGAGAGAAAGAATGATCATGTCCTTGTCAAACTGCACGGGTTTGTAATTCTCCGCGTTAAAATCGTAATAATATAAAACGCCCTTCTCTCTTTTGTAAAAGGATTTATTGCCGGATGCCAGCATTTTTTTTACTTTTTCGGGAACAGGTTTCCCCTCCGCTTCCATTCGTTTGACGGAGTCTTCCAGACCCAGGACGTCCCAGGTCTCAAACGGCCCCAATTCCCAGTTAAAACCCCATTTCATGGCATTGTCGACATTGACAATCGAATCGGTGATCTCCGGAATCCGATTGGCGGCATAAATCAACACCCTACTGATCGTCTCCCAGAAAAACTGTCCGGCCTTGTCCTTTGCGCGGGCGACGGTTTTGATTCGTTCAGCCGCATCATCGATCTGTTTGGCCATTTCCAAAGAACCGTACTGCACTTTTTCGCGGGGCACATAGTCCATGGTGTCCAAACGGAGGGCTTTAATAATTCGCTTTCCGTCCGAAGATTTTTCCTTTTTATAAAATCCTTGTTTTGTTTTATCACCCAGCCACTTATTTTCCACCATTTTTTTGATAAAATCGGGGATTTTAAAAATATCGCGCATTTCATCATCCGGCGCCGCCTCATACAGATTCTCCGCCACATGCACCAGCGTGTCGATTCCCACCAGATCGGCGGTGCGGAACGTGGCGCTTTTGGGCTTGCCGGTGGCAGGGCCTGTGATGGCATCTACGGCTTCGATGGTCAGGCCGTCTTTTATCATCTGATGAATGGTGATCAGCATCCCGAATACGCCGATACGATTGGCAATAAAATTGGGCGTGTCGTGGCAATACACAATCCCCTTGCCCAATTCTTTTTCAGCAAAATTGGCCATAAACTTGATCAATTCAGGATCGGTATCTTTCGTGGGGATCATCTCCAGAAGATGCATGTACCGGGGCGGATTGAAAAAGTGCGTTCCCAGAAAATGGCTCTTAAACTCTTCACTCTGGCCTTCCGCAATTTGCGCAATTGAAATGCCCGATGTGTTCGATGTGACGATCGTGCCGGGTTTTCGGTGTGCGGCCACGCGTTTCATTAATTGTTGTTTGATGTCCAGGCGCTCAACCACAACTTCGATGATCCAATCGACGTCCTTTATCCGGTCCAGGTCGTCTTCGAAATTCCCAACCGTGATTAAATCTGCCAATTCAGGGATGAAAAAAGCGGCAGGCCTTGCCTTCAGGGCGTTCTGCAGGCCCATTGCCGCAAACCGGTTGCGGACTTGCGGACTGTCTAACGTAAGCCCCTTTGCTTTTTCCTCTTCGGTTAATGTGCCGGGCACAATATCCAATACAACCGATGGAATCCCGGCATTGGCTAAATGGGCTGCAATCTGGGAACCCATGACTCCCGATCCCAACACGGCCACTTTTTTTATTTGATAACTCATAATTGTTCTCCAGGTTTATTTAAAGCGTTTAATGGTTTCAGGAAGTGCGTTTAAACGGCAAGATTTCTACAAAGGATGCAGGATACTCTTCATATTCATCACCTCCTATCCCGGGTTAAAATGAAGCCACTTATTCCGATAAGCTTATTTTAATAATAATAAATTTTAAAGCCTAACTCAAGAAGAAAATGAAAATATAACGATAATGTAAAAAAAGATTCTGATCAGTACGGAGGGATTGATCTAAATTACGAATTAGGAATTACGAATTAGGAATTAGGAATAAAAAGAAATGACGGAAAATCCGGGGGCAATCGTTAAGGGTTTGGGAGGAAGGTCATTTAATATTTTTGAATTATGGTTCTTCGCGAGAATGCGTACTTTTTAAACGAGTTGCAGCGATCCTTCCGGATCAAAAAGAAATGAGATATTTATTGTCGAAAATGTGTGGATTTGTGCTGTCACCGGATTATTCCTGAATAAAAGTGGCATTAAGGTCAAATCCAAAAATCCAAATGTCAAATGAAGCTCAAAATTCAAATGCAAACCGGAAACAGGATTTAGAGGAAAGGACAGCGGGCAGAATATTATGGAAGCTCAGGAGTTGACGCTTATTTTTTCCTCTATTCTTCATCCAAAGAAGAAACACTGCGTTTTGTGATTGGGTCATTCTTGCCCCGTTAGATACTGAACAGGATAATATGATTTTTTAGAAACAGAAGGGTGTCTGACTATGGATAAAAAATGCAAATACTTTATCTAACGGGGTGAAGATTTGATTTGACATTGGCGTTTTTGAATTTAGCATTTAGTGACAGCGAAATTAGGATGAACCTTACTGTTTTTATGAGAAAATATACGCATTTTTAGGATGAACCAAATTTCTCCTCTCTCCTGCATGGAAAGATCATTAACGCGATTGAAGGGTCTGAATTCCCGGATTAATTGGCTGAGAATCCAAATGGATGTCACCACGGCAGAACCTGCCTTTCCAAACGATCGTGCCGGCTGCGGCCTTTGCCTGCCCCGTGGTAAACCGCAGGGCTAAAAACAGAAAGGACGCTGAAGCGCCCTGCTGTGTCAGCGTCCTTTAGGGCGCTTCCCATTCTTAGCCTGATGGTTCACCATCAGATGGATCTTTGTTCTCAAAATAAACCATATCCACCCGTAAGTGAGGTTTTACACGCTCCCCCACTTTTCTCTTGACATTGAATCTAAATTAACTATATTTTAAAATGAAATTACAATTTCACCTCAAAGGATTTCATCCCATGAAATTGCAATAACATGATTTGATAATTTATCTCACCGTATCTATTTTTTTACACAGCCGTATTTGCAAAAAGGATTGCATTTATGGAATATGTGCTGCCCGGCATTCCGTATTTGAAACTCCGCTTTGTGTTCACTGCACCGGGGGCGGCGATGCTGCCGCAATTCAAAGGCTCCATGCTCCGCGGCGCATTCGGACATGCTTTAAAACGGACCGTCTGCGTTATGACGCCAAAACAGCCATGCGAAAATTGCATGCTGCGGGGGCAATGCGTGTACACCCGCATTTTCGAGACCTTCATCGAAGGCTCCCCTCCGCCATTCCTCAAAGGCGTTCAAACCGCCCCGCGCCCGTTTATCATCGATGCGTTCGACGAGCAAACGGAATATGAAAAAGGCCGGGAACTGACCTTCGGCCTCACCCTGCTCGGCGCGGCCTGCCAATTGTATCCTTATGTCATTTTTGCCTTTCACAAAGCCGGAGAAAAGGGCTTTACCGCCAGGAGTCATCCGTTCCGGCTGCAGCGTGTGCTGTGGCACGACACAGCCTTTGCGGCAGCGGAAGAAAAAGCCGACGGCCGGAAAATTCTCTACGACGGCGCAACGCAGACCCTGCTCGATACGCCTCTACCCCGCTCGCCGGAGCCTGCGAACGCTATCGCGACACCGGTCACGCTCCAATTTTTAACCCCCACACGCATGAAATTCAACGGCCACTACGGCATGGAATTTACCTTCCGCCAGCTCGTCTTCAAAATGCTGCGCCGGGTACTGGAAATCGCTCACTTCCACATTCCCGAAGCCCAACCTGACTGGGATTTTCATGACTACCTGGTCGCTGCCGATAGGGTACGAATTACCGGTTTCAACCTGCACTGGCAGGACTGGCACCGTTACAGCAACCGCCAGAAAACCGACATGGAAATGGGCGGCTTCGTCGGCGAGATTACTCTGGAGGGGGAGGTGGAGCCGTTTGCGCATTTGTTAAAAATCAGTGAAGTGCTGCATGTGGGCAAGGGGACGGTGTTTGGGTTGGGGAAGGTGAGGGTGGAAAAATTACAGAGTTTTTTAGATGAAGAATAAGATTAGATGTTTTGAAAGAGGAGGTAAACTGTAATGATAAAAACCATATTTAAATGCGAAACCATAACCCCCATGTTTTTGGCAGGGGCAGACGGAAGGACACCGGAATTGCGACCGCCGAGCATTAAAGGTATGTTGCGATTTTGGTGGAGAACAATTCAAGCTTGTCCCGTTAAGCAATTACGTGAAAAAGAAGGCAAGATTTTCGGTTCAAGTGAAGAAGAGATTGGGAGGAGTACCTTTCGTCTAATAATCAAAGGTGACTTCGAAACCAAAAGCGAAAAGCCGTTGCCGCACCACTTTAATGATAACAAAAGTTTTCAACTGCCAGCGATTAAAGCAGGTACTTCTTTTCAAATCCTTACCGATGCAGGTGAAAGTCTTCACAATTTGTTTATTCTCACTTCAATTCTCGGTGGCTTAGGAAAAAGATCTAGAAGAGGGTTCGGGAGTTTCGCAATAACACACATTGATGAGAAGCTGCTACCCAGAGTATCCATGGAATCAGTTTTGACCCGAATGAATGTAATTACGGATAAGTACAAAATTGAAGGAGCGAAAATCGTAGCAAAAGATTTCCCTGATTTAGATTATCCTTATATCAAATTAATTAAGTTTGGTGATTCAGAAAATTCCTATCAAGCATTATTAAAAAAAATTGGGGAAACGAGTCATACTCATGATAGCGTCTATACCGGAACAACAAAAGGCACGCGATTAGCTTCTCCTGTTTATGTTTCCATAATAAGAAATTCTAATGGAGGATTTATTCCCATCATTACGCTACTTAACACAGTCTTTAGGCCAGGCTATGATACAGATGAAAAAAATCTACAAAACTCATTTATAGGAGCTTTACTATGAAACCCCAAAACTATCTTTTTCTCTATACCATCGGCCCGGTGCAATCCTTTATTGCGCAGGCACGAAAAACTCAGGATTTGTGGGGCGGAAGTACTCTGCTTTCCAAATTATCGCGGGAAACTGCGCTATACGCTCTAAGAAAATATAATGCAAAACCGGTATTCCCGGCGGTAAATGCCGGGAAAAAATTCAT
>BDTM01000016.1 GCA_002898015.1 bacterium BMS3Bbin03
TGTTTCCTGAAAAGAATAATAGCATTGATAACCATTTGAAATACGAAACAACCATTTGTAAATAGGATGTTTATAAACTATTGAACAGCTATTGAATAGCCATTAGCGTGACGCCAATCTGCCTTCGACGGAGAGCTTACCGCAGGTGGAGCAGAAGATTTAGTTTATAATCACAACGCATTCGCAACTCTGCGGCAGCCCAATATCCGAACACAAAGCCAAATTTCTGCTTGACAATAAAAAGCGAAATATGTATAATGAATTTAAAGCCGTAATTTCGGGTTTTGCAGTTGATGAAAAGCCGTGGGGCGGGCATTCATGTTAATCACTCACTAAACCAAGGGAGGATAAAATGCGTCCGAAAAACGGGTTTATTCTGATTATAGGGGCGCTCTTACTATTTGGGTCTGCAACCTTTGGCAGCACAAAAGCAAAGAGCATCAAAATCGGCGCCGTTTTTGATATTACCGGTCCCACGGGGGACGTGGGCTGGCACTATGCGGACGGTGTGCGGGATTACTTCAAATGGCTGAACGCCAGCGGCGGTATTCATGACGTTAAAATCCGTCTGGAATGGAAAGACTGCCAGTACGATATTCCGCAAACCCTTTCCGCCTACGAAAAATTTGTAAAGGACGATCATGTAAAAGCGATTATTGGCTGGGGAACGGGCGACAGCGAAGCGCTTCGGACCAAGATTATCAAAGACAAAATTCCGTACATCTCCGCCTCGTTTGCCCAAAACCTGGTGTGGATGCCCGGCAATTGGAATTTTATCCCGGCGACCACCTATGCCGACCATGTACGAACCGTCTTAAAGTACATCAATAATCTTTGGAAAGAAAACCGTCCTCTCAGAGTGGCGTTAATTTATAATGACAGTGAATATGGCCGGGCAGTGCTTGCTCCGGCAAAACGATACGCAAAAGCACACGGCATTAAAATCGTGGACGAAGAGAAAGTCTCGCTTCGCTGCCTCGATGCGACCCCCCAGATGCGGCATCTTAAACAGAAAAAGGCGGACTACGCCTATATTCAGGAGACCGTGATCGCCACGGCCACCATTCTGAAAGATGCCGGAAAATTGGGATTAACCACGCTGTTTACAGGGAATTTCTGGGGCACCGAACGAAAGCTGGCAGAATTAGCAGGGCCCGCCGCAGAAGGGTACATCGGCGTGATGCCGTTTGCGATTTGGAGCGATCGCAATGTGCCCGGAATTCAATTGCTGAAAAAAATTAACCGGAAATATCATCCCAGAGTTCAGTTTCGTGAACCGCCTTATGTGGCCGGTTGGGTGAATGCAGCCATTATGACGGAGGCCGTCAGGAAAGCGCTGGGGATGGTGAACAACGATCCGAATCAAGTAACCGGCACATTGATCAAAAAAGGATTTGAGAGCATTAAGGATTTTAACATCGAAGGGCTGGTGACTCCCGTAAGCTATTCTGCAAAAGATCACCGCGGCGCAAAAGATGTGAAATTGGTCATTATTAAAAAAGGCCGATTGACGGCGATCACGGGCTGGATCAAAACGCCGCCTGTTCCGAAGGCGGAGATGGAAGGGAAAGAATAGTCGATGCCGGCTTACCGCAAATTGTGCCTTTTACGGCGGCTTGCCGCCGCACGAATCTCTTTGCATCGTCTTTATTTGAAATTTAAGAATTTATTTTATATATTGAACCAGACATCCAGCCGCTGATAAACAAAACGGAAAACCACGGAGCCAATAGATAATTTTATACACTAACTTGAAAAGGAGCCGTTATGTTCAAAGATTATCCTAAAGAAAAAAGACTAAAAGGGGGAACTAAAGTGATGTTAAGGCCCATGGAAAAAAAGGATGAGAAGGCTCTTTATGAGTTTTTCAACGGCTTAAAGCCCGGGGACAGGCTTTTTCTCAAAGATGATGTCACGGATCAGAGGGTCATCCATGAATGGGTGGAAGATATTGATTATGAAAAGATTATCCCGATCTTGGCTTTCGACGGCGAGAAAGTTATAGGCGATGCCACCCTGCACCGCTCGGAACATGGCTGGTCTCGCCACGTGGGCGAAATCCGAATGGTCACGGCTTCCGGTTACCGGCGAAGGGGTCTGGGCCTGGTTTTGGCGAAGGAAATTTTTCTTCTGGCACAGCTTCTGGGGATAGAAAAAGTCCAGGCCGAAATGATGGACTCTCAGCAAGGGGCCATTAAAGTGTTCGAGACAATCGGGTTTCAAAAAGAAGCCGTATTAAATGATTATGTCAAAGATTTACAGGGAAGAAAACACAACCTCGTGATTATGACGCAGGACATTTCGAGACTCTGGGAGCGTATGGATAAAATGCTTCTGGATATGGAGGACCACGGGGGATGATCCAGGATTGTATTTTCCTGATCGAGCCGGAATCTATCTGATTTCGGCTTTTTTTGTTTAAGTGCCGTCTTTTTTGTGAAGCAAAATCCATTTTTCTGCGTATCTTGGATTTGATGAAGATAGAAAAAAGAACTGCTTGATTATCAGTTTGAAATTTCTTATTTTTAAATCTATTGAAAGGTTCAATCATGGATTTACATGAAAGTCTGTGGATGGCAATCGAGTCTATTCGTACCAATAAGGCTCGGGCTATCCTGACGACCATCGGAATCGTTTTTGGAGTTTTGGCCATTATTGCCATGCAGACCCTTGTGCAGGGGTTTAACACCAAGGTCGGCAAGGAATTATCCATTATCGGAAGCAGCACTTTTTATGTGCAGAAATACCCCGCCATTCGAACCGGCCACATGCAGAAATACCGTAATCGAAAAAACATTACGATGAAAGAAGTGAATGCCATTGAGGCCCGTGCCACGCTTTTAAAATTGGTCTCCCCCGATGATGATCAATTCGGAATTACGGTGAAGTATCGGGACCGGCACACCAATCCGATGGTCATGGCGAAGGGGGGAAATGAATTTTGGGCGCTTGTGAGCGGTTACATGCTCAAAGAAGGCCGGTTTATTACACATGACGACGTTCGGGGCAATCGGAATGTGGTGATTCTCGGGATGGATGTGGTGGACAAATTGTTTCCTTTTGAAGATCCTTTGGGGAAGTCTGTGCTTATGAACGGCCACAAAATGCGCGTGATCGGCGTTTTTGAAGAAAAGGGTAAAATTTTTGGTTTTAGCCAGGACAATGTTATTTTTATGCCGATCACCACTTTTTTTCGATATTTTGGAACGAGGCGCTCCATTAGTATTGCGATGCAGGCCGATCGCCCGCAGCTTATTCCGGCGGCCATTGACCAGGTGACCGGTATTTTGCGGGCGGTGCGAAAAGTGCCGCCGGGCAAACCCAACGACTTTGAAATTGTGACGCGTGAATCTCTTCTGGATACATGGAATAAAATAAGCAGCTATATTTCAATTGTGGCCACGGCCATTGCGGCCATGTCGCTGCTTGTGGGCGGCATCGGTATTATGAATATTATGCTTGTGACGGTGACGGAACGCACCCGTGAAATCGGGATTCGAAAGGCCATTGGGGCCAAGCGAAAAGATATTCTTTGGCAGTTTATTGTGGAAGCGGTTATTTTAAGTGAGATCGGCGGCATTATCGGCGTCATTCTGGGCGTTGGGGGCGGAAAAATTCTCGGCATTGCGTTGAGGATGCCTTCCGCCGTTCCGATTTGGGCAGTTCTTCTTGCCATCGGGTTCTCGTCGCTGATCGGGTTATTTTTCGGAATTTACCCGGCTTCCAAAGCGGCGAAACTCAACCCAATTGAAGCGCTGCGTTATGAATAAATTCGATAGGGTGCTTTTTGACTGAATTTGAGAAAAAACTCACGGCTCTTCGATCTTTTGTCAATAAAAGGATTCAATCGGTTTTTGAGCACAAAGAACCGGCCACACTCTACGAGCCGATAAAGTACATTATTGAAGGCGGGGGAAAGCGGCTGCGTCCCGTTTTGCTGCTGCTTTCCAGTGAATCTGTCGGGGGAAAAGTCGAGGATTGCCTGGATGCCGCTGTGGCTGTTGAGATGCTTCACAATTTTACACTCATTCACGATGATGTCATGGATCATGACGATATTCGGCGCGGCCGGGAGACGGTTCATAAAAAGTGGGATGTGAATGTGGCCATCTTATCCGGCGATGGATTGGTGGCGCTTTCGTATTGGCATTTGATGAATTGTGATCATCCGCGGATCGCCAGAATCGGGCGCTTGTTTTCGGATGCCCTGCGGGAGCTGTGTGAAGGGCAGGCGCTTGATAAAGAATTTGAGGGACGCTGGGATGTGACCATCGATGAATATTTTACGATGATTCGCAAAAAGACGGCGGTGCTGATCTCGCTTTGCACGCAAATCGGCGGCATATTCGGAAATGGAACGGCGGAGCAAATCCGGAGTCTGCGGGATTACGGATTAAATATGGGGCTGGCTTTTCAAATCCAGGATGATTTGCTCGATGTGATGGCCGATGAAAAAGTTCTGGGCAAAGATTGGGGCAGCGACATCATGCAGCGCAAAAAAACCTTTCTGTTGATCCATGCCCTTGAAGTGGGAGGGCCTGAAATCCGAAAAGAAATTTACAAAATTTTAGACCAGCCCGAAATCAAACCGCAGGATATAATCCGTGTCCTTGAATTATTTAAAGAAACGGATATGCTGAAAGCCGCGGAAAAACGCATCCGGTTCCACATTCAATTGGCTCGAAATTCCCTTCTCACGCTTCCGGAAACAGAAGGCCGCCGGAATCTGGAGGAATTTTTACAGTTGGTCTCCCACAGGAATTATTGAAACCTCACATCGAATCGACGATCCCCACTTCGATTCCGAAAAATGGTATGGAGAACATCAGCTCCGGGATTTTCGGATTGATTTTCCTAACTACCTTAAATTAAAATAGGGCATTCGCGATGACGGACAGGATTCAGCCGGTTGTGGGCTTTGGCTGCCCCGTGGCTAAGGATAGAAAGGACGCTGAAGCGTCCTGCCGTGTCAGCGCCAATTAAGGCGCTTCCCCTTCTCAGCCTGATGGTTCACCATCGGGAGAATCCTCACAAAAAATATTTTCCTTGACATTATAACTAATTTTTTAATATAATTAAGTTCATCGAAAGAGTTGCCAAAACGATACTGTAAATTAAAAATATGCTTCAGAAATACTTAATTATATTTATGGCGGGCGGGATTGTTGGGCTGGATACAACGGCGGCTTGGCAGATTCTCATTTCACATCCGTTAATCAGCAGTACAATTATCGGATGGATTTTTGGGGATTTATCCCTCGGTTTGTTCTTTGGTTTGGTGATGGAACTTCTCTGGATGAAGGATGTTCCCGTCGGCGGCGCCAAGTTTCCGGAAGGGAATATCGGCTCCCTGGTGGGGATTTCCACCATAATATTGATTCAGCCCAAAGGAGCGCTTCAAAATCCTGTGCTCGTTTTGCTGGGTCTCTTATACGGCTTCCTGCTTGCCCATCTGATCGGATACACCATTCTCCGAATGCGGCGCAACAACCTGATTTTTGTGCACTGGGCCGATAATTTTGCGGAGAAAGGAAATGCCGCCGGTGTGGCGTGGATGCATCGGCTGGGCGTGTTTCACACCTTTGCCCACGGGGCTATTTGGACTGTCCTGACGGTCTGGATCGGAACGCTCCTTCTGGATTGGATTTGCCGATTACCGCTGTCCTGGCTGAATTTATCCATTTTACATATTAAATACACGTTTCTGGGCGTGGGCATCGGCGTGATAGGATATTATTACACAGGCCGAAAAAATCGTTCGATTCTCATTGTGGGTTTGTGCATTGGGCTTTTAATCGGCATTCTCTGGAGATAAATTGTGGAAAAGCTGCATAAAAAAGACTTGTTGTGGATGATCTGGAGAACCTTTTACATTCAGGGTTCATGGAATTACGAGCGCATGCTGAATTTGGGTTTTGTGTATTGTTTAATGCCCATCATAAAAAGATTGTACACGGATCCTGAAGGACGAAAAGCCTTTTTAAAACGTCATCTGCAGTATTTTAATGCACATCCTTATTTTGCCTCTTTTGCGCTGGGGGTTGTGGCGCGATTGGAAGAGAAAGGCGCCGCCGAAAAATGGACGGATTTTTCATCCATCGATAAATTCAAAATGCGTATTTCCAGTTCACTGGGCGCATTGGGAGACCGGCTTTTTTGGGGAATGATTAAACCGATCATCGGCGTTTTAGGTGTTTTTTTAACCCTTTTATTGGGAATCGTCGGGCCCATTTTTATGATCGTCGGCTACAATATCCCACATATTTATCTGCGTTACTATGGGGTGATGCGCGGATATAAAAAAGGTTTCGATGTGATTAGTGAATTATCGGTCCGAAGATATAAAAAATATTTTGATAATTTGGGGAAATTATCACTTTTTGCAGTGGGCATTTTGGGGGGATTTCTCCTGATTTCTGCGGGTAAGTCCGGAATCCAAACAAGTGTATTATTCATTTTGTCGGGAGCAATTACTTATTTTATTTTAATAATGAGAAAATCCTTTTACTTCGCCTTTATCCTGGCTGTGCTGTTGATGTTCGGGATGGCGCTCATTTAATGATTAATTTTGAACGGTATTGAAAATAAATGGTAGAAAAAGAAGTCACTGTTATCAACAAACTGGGTTTACATGCCCGACCCTCCGCCTTGTTCGTCCGAAATGCGGCCAAGTTTAAATCGGAGATAACATTGGTCAAGGATGGTGTTGAAGTCAACGGGAAAAGCATTATGGGTTTAATGATGCTTGCGGCCGAAATGGGAAGCAAGATAAAAATTCGAGCGGAAGGAGAAGATGAAAAAAAAGCTCTCGAAAAACTTTCTGCATTATTTGAAAATAAATTTGACGAGGATTAATGCGACATTCTTCCCCAAATGCATCTTCTGAAAAGACATTTTCCGGGATCCCGGCCTCACCGGGAATTGCCATCGGCCCCCCGATCTTTATTGGAAGAAATCTTCTAAACGTTGAAGAACGGACACTCTCCCCTGAAGAAGTCCCCATGGAAATTCATAAATTTCTGAAAGCCGTTCAGAAGACCAAAGAAGAGCTTTTAATGATTCACAACAAAGTTCAAAACAACATTGGTGTGGAAAAGGCAAAAGTTTTTGAAGCGCAGCTCTTAATTCTGGAAGATAAAATCGTGCTCGATGAAACCATTCGCAGGGTCAAAGAAGAACGCAAAAACGCGGATTGGCTTTATTTTTACATCATGCGCAGACTCTATGATTTAATGATTTCCGGCAGGGATGGTTATTTTCGAGAGCGCGGAATAGACATCCTGGATGTCAAGCGGCGTGTGATTCGGAATTTTCAGGGGAAAAATGCGGCCGCAGCGCCTCTTGAACAGACCGGCATAATCGTGAGTCACCAAATGACCCCTTCGCAAATTGTGTCGTTCAATCGACGCGTCCTGTTGGGGCTGACCAGCGATATTGGCGGCAAAACATCCCATGTCGCTATTTTGGCGCGCTCTTTTGAGAAACCGGCCGTGGTGGGGCTAAAAAAGTTTTCAGAAGAAGTGAAGGATAAAGATCTGGTCATCGTGGACGGAAATGCCGGGCAGGTCATTCTCAATCCTGCCGAAAAAACACTGCAGGAGTACAGAAGACGTCAGGAAGAATACCGGCGATTTCTGCAGAATCTCATTCCGTTAAAAGATCAGCCTCCCACCACGCTTGACGGCCATGAAATTGAGCTTTCGGCAAATATTGAGTTTCCGGAAGAAGTCGCCTCTGTTTTATCCCACGGTGCAAGGGGTGTCGGGCTTTATCGCACCGAATATTTGTATCTGAAAAAGGTGGCGTTCCCATCTGAAGAAGAGCAATTCAGCGAATATAAATCTGTGGCGGAAAAATTGTTTCCCCATCCCGTTATTTTCCGCACGTTTGATCTTGGCGGGGACCGGCTCAGAACCGATGGTGTTCGAACACGTGAAAATAATCCTTTTCTGGGCTGGCGATCCATCCGAATTTCTCTGGATATGCCGGAAATTTTCAAAATGCAGCTCCGCGCCATTCTTCGGGCCAGCACCCGGGGAAATGTCCGGCTGATGTTCCCAATGGTGACGTCCATCGGCGAAATTCAACAGGTGAAGGCGCTTCTGGAAGAAGCGAAGGAGGAATTGCGGAAGGAGAGACAGCCGTTCGACAATAAGATTTCGGTGGGAATTATGATCGAGGTGCCGGCTGCCGCCATAATGGCCGGGGAATTTGCGAAGGAAGTGGATTTCCTGAGCATCGGTACAAACGATCTCATTCAGTACACGCTGGCCGTCGACCGGGGGAACGAAAAAATTGCCGCCCTTTACACCGGTTTTCATCCCGCTGTTTTGCGGCTCATAAAGCGCACAATCGAAGACGGACATCGCCAAAATGTGTGGGTTGGCATGTGCGGTGAAATGGCCAGTAATCCACTGGCCGTACCCATTCTTTTGGGACTGGGATTAGATGAGTTGAGCGTCACACTGCCTTTTCTTTCGGAGATTAAAAGGACGATTCGGTCCTTGCGTTTCGATGAAGTACAAAAGCTTGCGAAAAAAGCGCTGTCCTTCAATTCTGCGGAAACGATTCAAAAATATGTCGAGCGTTTTTTGGACAAACATTTACACCGGCCTTAAATGCGCCGCGCCGACCAAAATGCTTGAAGCTTTTTGTTCTGTATCTGCGCTCTAAAGAGCGCGGCAATTCAAATAAATCAATCAGATTTCCGAAATATTTTTTTGGGTTGACGCCAATTACTTTTGTCGAAGCTCTCCGCCGGAGGCGGATCAGAAGATTTATTTGATGCCCTCAGCGTCTTCGAGACTTTGCAGAGGCCAAAGACCTGAATCGTTGCGCTGTTTTTTAATTCTTAATCATAATAGGAGATAAAAATGTTTGCTGTAAATTGGCAGAGTTTGCAGAAAGAAGTCGATCAGCAGAACATGTTGGCACTGCTGGAGTCGTTTCCCCGGCAAGTGGAAGAGGCGATTGAAATCGGCCGGAATTTTGACATTTCTCAGATCGAAAAAACGGACATCCGGAACCTGGTTTTTTCAGGAATGGGCGGATCGGCCATCGGAGGGGACTTGCTGAAATTGCTGGGCACGCATCAGCTAAAAGTGCCTGTCGAAGTGGTCCGGAATTATTTTGTGCCGGAATTTTTGTCCGATAAAACGCTTTTTACGGCCTTCAGTTTTTCGGGCAACACGGAAGAAACAATTTCCGCATTTAAACACGCCGGAGAAAAACACGCCCGTCGACTGGTTATTTCTTCCGGCGGCCAATTAAAAGAATTGTGCAGGGAAGCGCATGTGCCGTTTGTTCAAATTCCGGGCGGCAGACCGCCGCGCACGGCTCTCGGGTATTTGATGATTCCGATATTGGTCATTTTAAGCCGTCTGGGCTTTTTTCAGAATAGGGATAATCCATTGGGGGAACTGCAATTGTACCTTCGAACGGCGAAAGAAAAATATCGATTGGAAACCGAAACGGTGGATAATCCCGCCAAAAAATTGGCTTTAAAATTAGTAAACCGCGTGCCTATCATCTATTCATCGGTCGATATGAGCGCCGTGGGACTGCGCTGGAAAGGGCAATTTTCGGAAAATGCAAAAGTGCCTGCTTTTCAAAATGTGGTGCCGGAGATGAATCACAATGAAATCGTGGGGTGGGAACGCGTCGCAAATCTCGCACTTGAGGATAAACTTCAGGTCATTTTTCTGCGGGATTCGCAAGATTACAAACGCATTCAATCCAGAATGGAGATCACGGAGACGATTGTGGCAAAAGCCGCAAAAAGCCGACCCATCAGAATCGAAAGCGAAGGGGAGGGACGACTCACAAGGCTGTTTTCATTTATTTATCTGAGCGATTTTACCAGTTATTATCTGGCGCTGCTGAATAAAGTGGATCCGACGCCGATCCCGTTCATCGACGTTTTAAAAGACACCCTCGCCAAAATTCCAGTGGATGAGCCGTCAAAATGATCGATTTTAAAGAATACATTCCCGTGGCTCAAAAAATTCGGGAAGCTGTTTTGCCTCTTTTGGATTCCGGATTGGGGAAGGAAATGACCGGTATTGCCAGCAGCGGAGATACCACATTTCGAATGGATGAAATTGCCGAACGTGTCCTCTCTGAGGAATTGAAAAGCCGAAATCTGCCGGTTGCCTATTATTCGGAAGACCGCGGGCTGGTAGAGGTGCATCGGGAGCCGAAATATTTACTGATTGTCGATCCTGTGGACGGCACCCGCCCGGCCGTTTGCGGCTTTGAAATGGCGGTTGTGTCGATGGCCATTGCAGCGTTCAGGAAAAAGCCGACCTTTTCCGATCTGTTGGCGGGAATTATTGTGGAAATAAAATCCGGGGATGTGTTCTTCGCAGACAAGTTGTCGGGTACGCTGACATTCCCGCAGGGAAAGCGTTTGAATCTTTCCGAAAACACCGATTTAACAAGGCTGTACTGGAGTTTTGATGTGGTGGGACGCCCCGTTCGCCCATTGATGGCCGCTCTGGGAGATCTTATCCAGGGGAGCGCCGTCAACGGGGGCTGCTTCTTGTGGAACAGCGCCGCCTATTCCATCACGCGTATTTTGCTGGGACAATTGGATGCCTACCTAGATCCGGGCGGAAAACTGATGGCGGAATTAGATCAGGCGGAGCTCCGGTTTCGTGAAGCCGGCAGAGGCAGAATTGTCGGCCTCTTCCCGTATGACATTGCCGCCGCTCAATTGATTGCCCGGCAGGGGGGAGTCATTGTCACCGACGCCGGGGGGCATTCCCTGAAAAATGTTCCGCTGATCCCGCAGAAAGAGGGCGAGATTCTTTCATTGGTTGCGTCCGCCGGCCCGGTTCTGCATGAAAAATTATTGTTTTATTTGGGCCGGCATCCTGTAAAAAAAACTTGTTTTTAATAATTGGATTTTTTATGTTTTTAGGCTATTATTTATTTTTACGGCATTCTCGCGAGAAACAATTACAAATGGAGGAATTCTTATGTCTCAAACTTTATTTACCTCAGAGTCCGTCACAGAAGGGCATCCGGATAAGGTTGCCGATCAGATTTCGGATGCTATTTTAGACTCAATTATAGAAAAAGATCCCTACGGCCGTGTGGCGTGCGAAACATTTGTGACCACCGGGATTGCGCTTATCGGAGGCGAAATTACGACCGATTGTTATGTGGATATTCCCAGCTTGGTGCGGGATGTTATTCGGGATATCGGATACACCGACGCAATATTTGGTTTTGACGGAAATACCTGTTCCGTGTTGACGGCTATTGACCAGCAGTCCCCCGATATTGCCATGGGTGTGGACCGGGCCGGTGCCGGGGACCAGGGTATGATGTTTGGATTTGCCATTCGAGAAACGCCCGAGCTCATGCCTCTGCCGATTATTCTGGCGCACCGTCTCACACACCGGTTGGCCGAAGCGCGGAAAACCGGAATTTTACCGTATCTGCGCCCCGACGGGAAATCTCAGGTCACGGTGGCTTACGAAGGCGGCAAACCGGTTGAAGTGACCACGATTGTGGTTTCGACCCAGCACGGTCCGGATGTGACCCACGAACAAATCGAAGCGGATGTGATAAAACATGTGGTTTTGCCCGTCATTCCGGAAGAGTATATCAAAAAAGATAAAATTGTGTACCTGATAAATCCGACCGGACGCTTTGTTCAGGGAGGCCCTCACGCAGACACCGGCTTAACCGGCCGGAAAATCATCGTGGATACCTATGGTGGTTACGCCAGACATGGCGGCGGCGCCTTTTCCGGGAAGGATCCCACGAAAGTAGACCGTTCGGCGTCTTACGCTGCGCGCTGGATTTCTAAAAATATCGTGGCGGCCGGCCTGGCGGATAAATGTGAAGTGCAGCTCGCCTACGCCATCGGTGTGGCGGAGCCGGTGTCGATTCACGTCGATACGTTCGGCTCCGGAAAAGCGAGCCACGAAGAACTGGTGAAAAGAATCCGCAGGACGTTTGATCTGACGCCTGCCGGAATCATCGACGCTCTGGAGTTGAGAAAGCCCATTTTTAGAAAAACAGCGGCTTACGGTCATTTTGGCCGAAATGAAAACGGATTCACCTGGGAATTGACGAATAGAATAAAAGAATTGACACGTTAAGATTACCAAATGATTTGAAATAGAAGGAGGGTATTGTGGATTATGATGTGAAAGATCTGACGCTGGCCGATGAGGGTAAGAGGCGAATTTTGTGGGCGGATGGGGATATGCCCGTTTTGCAGGCGATTCGGGAACGATTTGAAAATGAAAAGCCGTTTTCCGGGAAAAAGATGTCCGCCTGTCTGCACGTCACGGCGGAGACCGCTAACCTGCTGCGCACATTAAAGGCGGGCGGGGCGGATATTTATCTCTGCGCCTCCAATCCGTTGAGTACGCAGGATGATGTGGCGGCTTCCCTGGTGCGGGATTTTGGTATCCCCGTGTTTGCCATCAAGGGGGAAAATCGCGATGTGTACTACCGGCATATCGAAAAATGTGTGGCGCACCAGCCGGTCGTCACAATGGATGACGGCGCCGATCTGGTGTCCGATATTCATGCCAAACACAGCGAAATGGCGGGTCAAATTTTGGGCAGCATGGAGGAGACAACCACCGGTGTGATTCGCTTGCGGGCGATGGAGAGGGACGGCGCACTTAAATTTCCGGTGATTGCAGTGAATGACGCCGCCACAAAAAATCTATTCGACAATCGCTACGGCACGGGTCAGTCCACCATCGACGGGATTGTCCGCGCCACGGATGTGCTGATTGCGGGGAAGATATTTGTCGTGTCCGGCTACGGCTGGTGCGGAAAAGGATTTGCCATGCGGGCGAAGGGCATGGGGGCAAAGGTCGTTGTGACGGAGGTAGAGCCGATCCCCGCGCTGGAAGCCGCAATGGACGGTTTCTGGGTGATGCCGATGGAAGAAGCGGCCGGGATTGGCGATGTGTTTGTCACATTAACAGGAGACATCCATGTGCTGCGTCCCGAACACTTTGCAAAAATGAAAGACGGGGCAATCATTGCGAATTCCGGCCACTTTAATGTGGAAATTGATATCCCCGGACTGGAAAAAATGGCGAAAGAAATTAATCGCGGTATTCGCAATTTTGTGGATCAATACGTGCTGCCGAATGGGCGGCGCATTCGCCTGCTGGCAGACGGCCGTCTGGTCAATCTCTCCGCAGCGGAAGGGCACCCGGCCTCGGTGATGGACATGAGCTTTGCCACACAGTGCCTCACATCTGAGTGGGTGGTCAAAAACAGCGAAAAATTAGAAGCAAAAGTGTACAAGGTCCCGAAAGAAATTGAAGATTGGATTGCAACTCTCAAACTCAAGTCGATGGGCATTGGAATTGATGAACTGACGGAGGAACAAAAAGACTATTTGTCTTCCTGGACGATGGGCACCTGATAAAATCAAAAAAACTCTGCTGCTGCGAATTTGCGTTAATCCTTTAACGCGGTAAGCGGCCGTTATTAAAACTGAATTTATTAACCACCGTGCAGAGAGCAGGTCACGGCGGATTGTAAGGTCGATTAAAGGATCAAACGGCCGGGCACATGTCGGTTAAGCGTCTGCGCCGGACGGCCTCACAATCTTGATGTTTCCTGCTCCCCCTCTAATATTCCGTGCATCGGGTTTTTCCGGGTACGGCTTCAAACTGAGCATCTGCCGTATTCTTTTTCAAAAATAAAACGCCGGGATTTCCTGAAATCTGAATTTTTACTCAACTTCTGGCCTGTTTTGCCGATAAATAAGTAGGATTTTCATCTTAAAGTTTTCGGTATGAACATTTTCCCGTAAGATATCAGATTCTTTTGACTTTAAAGGAACGATGAATTATGAAAAAACACAGAAGTTTATGGCACAGAATTTCCGTAATTGTTTTTCCGGTATTTTTGCTGGGGGAATTTCTTTACTTTTCCGGATGTTCATTTAAGGCACCCCAGGCGCCCCAGTGGGACGTCAATATGGCCATTCCCTTAATGGACACGACATTAACCCTGGGGAATCTTTTGAAAGATACGCAGGATGTCACATTCGATTCTTCAGGATTGCTCGGGTTTGAAATTGAAGAATCGATGGATCCCGTGGAAGTGGGCGATAATTTAAGCGTGGAAAACATCGCCGAAAAATATGATGTGACTTTAGGAGACATCAAAATTGATTCCCCGGGTTCCCAATCCATCTCCGTTCAATTTGTTTCCATTTATCCTCCTTCAGCCTCGCTGAACGGACAAAGCACTCAGGTGCCGGCTTTCAGTATTGCACTGGATAAAACCGAAATTCCTCCTTTTGCTGATTTTGAATCGGTTTTGATTAAGCAGGGAACGCTGACCATCACGCTGCAAAATCACCTGCCCGTGCCGATCGCAAGCGGGCTTGGGATAAATCTATATGATTTTAATATCGATACGCTTGTGATGGCCATTCTGTCGGAACAGGAAATTCCCGTCAATGGCAGCATTCGTCTGGAACGCTCATTTGCAAATAAGCGGCTGCCGGGGCATCTGTCGTTTCAAATTTCAGGAGGTTCTCCCGGAAGCGGAAGTCAATCCGTAACCATAAATACGAGTACGCAGGGCATCGATCTGGCGGTATCTGTATCGGATATGATCGCAAGCGAGGCACGCGCAAAAGTTCCGGATCAGGAATTCGAGGACACGGATTATGCCGACCTCGGTGACTCCATTATTGTGACGGAGGCGGATATTTCTACCGGCAGCATCAGTTTTACCATGCAAAATAATTTGCCTCTTGATCTGGACCTCACAATTAAACTGCTGGACTTTTTTAACGCGTCGGGCGATACCTTTCAGGCGCATTTGTATCTGGGAAAAAGGAAACAGGTTTTTAAATATTACGATTTAAGCGGTTTTAAATTTCGTCCGGAGCGAACCGCCGGGGGATCTGCGGCTCGCTTCGAATGGAAAGCAAAGGCCTTCGGTTCCGGGGACAGCCTTGTCACGATCCACGCCAGTGACGGCATTTCGCTCGCCGTAGATATGCCCAAATTGGCCTTTTCTAAATTGTCCGGCATTTTGAACCGGATTCATGTCCAAATGGATTCGATGAGCACCAGTCTCGATATTCCCGACGGCCTTGAAGGACTGCAATTCGGAGACGCCAGAATTGCGTTGGAATTGACCAACGGAATCGGCTTTTTAATTCAACCCACATTGAATATTGTGGGGGAAAACACCAAAACGGGACAGACGGCCTCCATTCATCGAACGGTGACCATTAACCCTGCGGGAGCACAGCCATCTGTGACGACGGTTATTTTAAAAGGCTCGGAAGTGACCAATTTTCTGAATGTGCTGCCGGATAAAATTAACGTCTCCGGCTCGGTTATTTTGGGAGACGGAACGACGGAATCCACGGTCCGTTCTACGGACAAAATCGCTTCGAAAGTAACGATTAATCTTCCGGCCAATCTGAAATTTCCCGATCAGGCAATTAAACTGGATCCGGACACGCTTGAGATCGATCAGGACGCACAGGACGAAATTCGGGATAATGCAAACAGCGGGGCTTTTCATGCGGAATTGGGAAATCATCTGCCTTTTGGCGGCTCCGTCAGTTTTTATTTCAGTTCGCTGGATACGGCTGTTTTCTCACATCCGGAGTTGACAATTGGGCCCATCACATTAAATCCCGGCATCACTTCCGATGAGGGAGGCGTGATTCAGGAGACATCGAGCACAATCGATATTCAATTGGACAAAGAGCAGCTCTTGGTTTTTGCTCATCCGAAAGTCTATATGGCGATGAAAATTGCCGTGCCGGGCTCGGGTGAGAAGTTTGTCCGGGTGTATCGAAACGATTATCTCACTGCAAAGGCGTATATAAAAGCAAACTATCATGTGAATCCTGAGGGTAAAAAATGAGACTTGTACGAACCGTTTTTTTGACTGCACTTTTGGGGAGCGTTTGGATCTTTTCGGAGCCGGCCTCCGCCCAGGGTTTGATCCAGGGTAGAAGTCTTGGAATGGCCAATGCGTTTACCTCCATTGCGCGGGGTGTTTACGCCCCCGGGTGGAACCCCGCCAATCTGGCGCTGGATGGAAATCCGGGTTTCGACTTTAATCTGGTGGGTGTGGGTATTCGTGTGGGCAACAGCACGCTGTCGAAACATTTTTATGATTTGTATAACGGCAAGACCCTGAATGAAAAAGATAAAAGTGATATTTTAAACCGTGTTCCGGATAACGGGCTTCGGTTTTTAATGGATACGCAGCTTCAGGCGCTGGGAGTGGCGTATAAATCTTTTGCGTTCACGGTTTCCGGATTTGCCGGTACAAATATCGCGATCGATAAAGATTATCTGGATATTGTGCTGCACGGTATCGATATGAACCGAAAGTACAGTCTGGGCGACAATCAAGGCGGAAGTTTAAGCTATTCAAAAATCGCGTTTTCAGCAGCCCATCGATTTTCCGTGCCGTTTGTTGATTTTGTCGCTGTGGGTGTCAATGCCGGCTATCTGGTGGGCATCGGTGTTGCCGAAATCCGGCAGATGCAGGCCGAGTTTTACAATTCGTACGACGGCTATGCCGACGGGAAATTGCTTGCCCGTTACGCCCTTTTAGGCCGTGGATTTTCACTTGACCTGGGAGTAGCCACCGTTTACAAAAACTGGAACGTCGGTCTGGCGGTTTCCAACATGCTCGGCTCCATCAAATGGACGGGCGAGAGGAAGGCCCATTGGGAGTCTTTTCGGACGCTTGTTAACTTGAACGTATTCTCAGTCTCGCAGACAAGTGACGGCGATTCCATTGTCCAACGGGATTCCAGTGATTATACGCCGCCGCCGTTCTCAACCCGTTTGCCGGTCGAAATGCGGATAGGCGCAAGCCGAACCTGGAGATCGTTTCTCTTCGCGGTGGATTACCATCAGGGATTCGCCAATCGGCCGGGTGTTTCACCGAAGCCTTATCTGGCGGTTGGCGGGGAGTGGCACGGCATCGGTTTTCTGCCGCTTCGGTTTGGATTGGGACTCGGCGGTTACTATGGGATCAGTCCCGCCATGGGCTTTGGCCTGCACGCCGGTTTTTTCAAATTTGATCTCGGCTGGATGTTCCGCGGCGGTCTTCTTCCTTCTTATGCCAAGGGGGTGAGTCTGGGCATGAATTTGAATTTTAGATTTTAAACGGTCTATTTCCTTGCTTTGAGCATCAACAGAATTCCCAGGCTTCCGAAGAAAATATCGCTGAACCAGGCGGCCCAGAAGGGGGACAAAGTTCCGTCGTGGCCGAGGGACTGAGTGATTTTAATCATTCCGAAAAAAATAAAGACTATAATCAGACTAAGGCCGAACCCCAATGCGGGACCGGTGCGGCGGCCGGTTACCGCTAACGGAATTCCGAACAGGACAATAATCAGATTGGTCAGGGGAAAGGCCAATTTAAACTGAAGATCGACGAGCCATTTTGTGGGATTAACGCCTGCTTTCCGCATTTTATCGATGAATGTCCGCAGTTCAAAATAATTCATCTCCTCCGGTTTCTTCTGGATTTTTGCGAGGTCCTTCGGCAGAAAATTAAATGTTAAATCTTTTCGGACGGCAAATTTGGAAAAGGTCTCCTGATTGTCTGAAAAAACGCGAACAGTGCCGTTCTGCAATTGCCAGCGGTCTTTTTTCCAGACCATCTTCTTCGCATCGATGCGCGAGGTCAGTTCTCCGGCTTCAAAGGATTGAATGCTCACATTGTAGGCGGTTTTCTTCTCGCCGTCGTAAAGGCGGATGGTCACACGCCTGTGACGGCCCTCCATAATCGTGATGTTGCTTCTGCGGTAGTAAATCTGCGGTGGAATTTTATCCAGGTACAAGCGCTTAATTTTATACTTGGCCCGGTTTGCGTCGGGAACCAGTGATTCATTGAAAACAAGCGAGCCCAGGCTGACGGCCAACCCGATCACAATGAGCGGAAATGCCAGCCGGTACAGGCTGATGCCCGACGATTTCATGGCGGTGATTTCATTGTAACGCGAGAGCTGCCCAAGTGAAAGCAAACTCGACAAGAGCATTGCCACCGGAAGCACCAGTGTAAAAATGTCGGGGAGGTAGTAGATGTAATATTGAAAAACGACGCCGTACGGCACGTGTTTGTCGATAAATCGATCCAGGTTTTCAATCAGGTCAACAATCAGGAAGATGGCGATAAACGCCGCAATTGTGAACAGAAGTACATTTAAAAATTGTTTGGAAATGTATCGATCCAGGATTTTCATTGTGACTGTTGTGCCTTCTTTTTGACCCTGTGCCCAATTCGCTCGGGATGATCCCTAAAGACGGAAAATCATCTCTGCTTTTTCCGAAGAAATTTCGGCAGTAAATTTACCAATTCCAGCGGGTGATATTCATGCACGCTGTAAATCGTCAAATACACGCCGGCGGCGCCCACCAGAATGTCGGCGCTCCACATCGCCCAGAACGGTGTGATGAATTGTCTGTCGGCCAGTTCTTCGCCGCCGATGAGAAAAATCCAGTAAATGAGAAAAAATACGATACTGATGCCGCCGCTGATGCCAAGATTCCCTTTTCGGGCCATAACGCCAAGGGGCGCGCCAATGAGAACAAACACAATGCAGGCCGCCGGGATGGCGTATTTTTTATGCACTTCCACCATGAGTGCATTAATCGAGCGGTAGTAGCTGCGCACAATGTGCTGCTCCATTTTCAACTGCGAGATCAAGTTTACGGCTTCGTTTGCCACAATTGCGGAATCCTGTTTCGTCGGATGAAGCACAGTGGCAGCGGCCGGAGGGCGGGCGGATGCCCCGGATTTTGCCAGTAAATTTGCCGCGAAGACGTCTTGAAACGGTCTGGCTCCGACTCGATACAGGTTTTCACGTTCGCGGGAAATCGATTTTCTGAGATTTTTGACATCGTGAAGCAGCATCCCCACGCTTTTTTCGCGATCCCCCCGGTACTGGGAATTGCTTCGCTGAAGGGTTAACCCGGGCACATCGACAGAGACCCGGTATTTATGAAATTTCACACGCATATACTCGGAGAGTTTCCCGAGTGTGATTTCGTGTATTTCTCCGTCATAAAGATTTAAGATCAACCGCTCCGATCGATAATCGAAGTGGACGCTGCCCCATTTTGCAAGAATCGTTTTAAAGTTGTCACGGCTGCTGCGGTCGTCCAGGATCACGTCGTAAATTTTAGACGAATCGTCGGCAGTTTTGACATTTTGAACCAGCAGGGTGATTTTTGGAATATCTTTAAAAATGACATTGGGTTCTAATTTCAAAGTCGGGCGTTTCCGAAGGATGTCTGCCGTGAGCAACCTTGCGCGATGGTTAAAATTGGGAAGCACGCGATCGTTGAAAAGGACCAGCAAAACGCCCACGCCCGTAAAAAAAATGAGGACGGGTGTCAGAATTCGATAAAAGCTGACGCCGCCGGCTTTCAGCGCCGTAATTTCGTTGTCCGCAGACAGGCGTCCGAACGCCATTAGTGTGGCAATGAGAACGGCCATCGGAACGGCGAGGGCGATAATCCATGCGATGTTCAGGAATAAAAACTCAAGGATGGTTCTGATTTTCAGACCGCGGCTTAAAATATTACCCAATTCGCGGAAAATGATATTCATTAAAAAGAGCAGTGTAATCAGCATCAAGGCAAAAAGAAATGGGCCGATGTGTTCTTTTAAAACGTATTTCGATATTATTTTCATTAATCAAAGAAGCCCGGGAACTAATTCAATTTTAAGAATTTTAATAAAATGTGCGGCTTACCTAAAAAGTAAATAATCGTTTAAAAATAGTATGAATCGGTGTCAAAAACAAGATTAATTTCGCGCGGGTTACGAAACCGAAAACCGGCGGCCAAAAGCAAAAGACTGAATAATTATAATTTTACCTTGATATTCCTCGATATATTTATTATTTTTAAAGTCATATTTATCACTCCAACAAATAGGGAGGGAATCCTTCGGAAAGTTGTTACCATAATTGATTCAAAAATCGGCAATTTTTAATTGTGAGAAAGGTTAAGAATCTAATCCATCCATGGGAATTTTTGGTGTGAAGAAGGCTTTTACCGTCACATGGGTGGTGGTATTTATTCTGTTTGCTCAGTTTTCCGAAGTGTTCTCTGCATCCCGTCAGAAAATTAATGCGGACGTCGGAATGCGTATTGGACCGCCCCTGAATGAGGTTTGTACCCCTCTATTTGAAAATGAATATTCCGGGCTAAAGCAGATTTCGACCACCCACCCTTATTTGCAAATTCATTTGCAGGGTCTCCAACGGAATTTTAAAATTGATTCAACGCGTTCGTATGTGAGCGTTTCCGAATCATTTTTGGGGAATTGGTTCCGTGTGCCCACTTTTTTATCCTTTAAAGATTACCTGGCGACCGGCATTTTGCACCAGAATCGAATACTCTGGCAAAAAGGCGCACAGGAGCAAATCTACGGGAAGAAAATTGAGAAAACGGGCGGCAAGGGCATTGGGTTTGACATTCCGATCCCCATCAAAAGTCAGGCCTTTCAAAAGATTTTCGGGGGCTCGTCCGTCGGGCTGAAAGTCGTGGGTAACATTAATATCGACGGGGGACTGCGTCACGAAAAGCGCAGCGAGGTGAAGACCGCCATCAACCGCCAATCCGATTACAATTTCAAAATGAAGCAGACACAGCGTTTCACCGTGAAGGGAAATGTCGGGAAAAAGGTGACGGTTTACGTGGATCAGGACAGCGAGCGGCCGTTTGAGTTTAACAATGCCATCCGCCTGGAGTACAAAGGTTTTGAGGACGAAATTGTTAAAAAGATTGAAGCCGGGAATATTTCCCTGTCTCTTCCGGCCACCCAGTTTGTGACGTTCAGCGGAAAAAATTCCGGTTTGTTCGGCATTAAGGCCGAGGCCAGCATTGGCAACTTGAACATCACCGCTATTGCCAGTCAGGAAAAGGGACAGAAGAAAAAGTTAAGCATCCACGGCGGCGCCAAGGAAGACAAGTATGATATTCAGGATTACGACTATCGGAGAGGCACGTACTTCTTCCTGAATGATTTCTATCGAAGCAATTACCGGAATGTGAATGCGGACGGCATTCACGAATACAATCCGAATCGTGTCATCTCCAGGATTGAATTGTACAAGTCGGATGTCCGGTACGATATTAAGCCGGGTTCCATGCCTGGGTGGGCGATCGCAGATCCTGCCGGAACACATCCTGAAAATCCGGACACAAGCACGGTGGATCAGCAGCACTACTCGGGTTATTTTTTAAGAATTAATCCGACGGACTACTACATCGATCGCGAATTGGGGTACATTGCTTTGAATTCTCCGCTGAGGGAAGGAGAAGTGCTGGCGGTGGCCTACCGGGACACATCCGGCGCCGAAGTGGGCGACATTCACTACACCAATATCGGTACGAACCAGCGCATCATTCTGCAGCTCATTCGTCCCAGAAATCCGCGTCCGTCCGATCCGACCTGGAAATTGGAATGGCGGAACGTCTACTATTTGGGGGCACGCAATATTAACAAAGACGGGTTCAACCTGAAAATCTTTTACAAGGCCTCTTCGGGACCGGATCAGGAGACCCAGACCGTCGACGGGAAACCGGTTTCCTACCTGCAAATCTTTGGTCTGGATAAACGGGATCTGAATGGAAATCCCAAGCCGGACAACATCTTAGACGACAATCCGAACATCATTAACTGGGCGCGCGGCGAGCTGATTTTTCCCAGTTTAACCCCTTTTGCACCGGCAAAAATCGAAAATAGTCTGCTGGATTCCACGAAATATGTCCGTGCCATTTACGATACGACCAACAGCCAGTACATTACGTCTAAAAGCAATTTTTACATTTCGGTGAAGGCGAAAATTCGGCAGCCCAATTACAATCTGGGTTTTAATGTGATCGAAAACAGCGAGAGAATCACCCTGAACAACCGCCAATTGGTGAAAGGCGTGGATTATATCATCGATTATTTTTCAGGCAGTTTGACCATCCTGGATGAACAGGCCACCGATCCCAACGCGTCTCTGAATATTACGTACGAGAGCAACCAGCTTTTCCAGATCAATCGAAAAACGCTGTTGGGGATGCGGTGGAATTACGCTCTTTTCAACAATTCGTTTATCGGCGGCACATTTCTCTATCTGAACCAGAGTACAATCGACCAAAAAATTCGTCTGGGACAGAGCGGCCCCATGATGAATTTTATCTGGGATTTGAACTCGAAATTGAATTTCACCCCCAATTTCTTGACAAAAGCCATTAATGCCCTGCCGATCGTGCAGACAAGAGAACCTTCGACGTTAAAAATCGAAGGCGAAGTGGCTCAGGTGATTCCCAATCCCAACAAGCAGAACAATCCCAAAACGGGCGACAAAAACGGTGTGGCGTACATGGACGATTTTGAAGGTTCCAAACGGGAAACGCCGTTTGGAATTATGCGGCGGGCCTGGAAAACGTCGAGTGTGCCGGCTTCGATTCCGGATTTTTTCGGCTACAATAATCTGCCCGATTCGTTGAAAAATACCAGCCGCGGTCATTTGATCTGGTACAATCCCTACCAGCAAGTCGCGATTAAAGAAATCTGGCCCGACCGGGATGTGAATCCGAATGTGCCCCAGCGCGTCCATGTGCTGACGATGGAATTCCAGCCGCTTGCGGTGAATGGCGATCCCGGCAAAAAGATTTATTCGTGGGGCGGCGTGGAACAGGCGCTTTCATCCGGCTATGCCGACCAGAGTCAGAGCAAGTACCTTGAAGTGTGGGTAAAAGGGGACACCGGGCGTATTCACGTCGATTTTGGGCAGATTTCCGAAGATGCCATCCCGAACGGGCGGCTGAACACCGAAGACAAAAAAGTGAACGGCATCCGAAATGATATTCTGGATAATAATGAAGATACGGGTCTGGACGGCATGTTCGGCCCCGATCCGCCGGATTGGCCGCATCCCCATGAACCGGCCCATGTGGTTATTAGCAATGGGGTGAAACGCGGCGTGCCTTACGATTTCTGGGATTTAAACAACGACGGCATCAAAGAGCCTTACGAGCCCTGGAGCTATGACGATTGGCATTATTCACAGCAGAAATTCTACGATTACCGCCATATCAACGGAACCGAAAACAACAAGAACGACGAAGGCGGGCGCTTCCCGGATACGGAGGATTTGAATCAGAACGGAGATGTGGATCTGCAGAATTCCTATTTTGAATTTACATTTTCACTGGATAAATCTTCCCCGGATACCGCACTCATCGCCGGCGGGCATGGCAATGAATACGGCTGGCGGATGTATCGAATCCCGCTGCAGAATTCCACGATGAAAGTGGGAAATCCGCAATGGACGAATATCGAATATGTCCGCATCTGGATCGATCGCTTTGATAAACCCGGGGGGTTAAGTATTGCGGAGATCAATCTGGTGGGAAGCGATTGGAAGGAGCGGGGCGTCGCCATTTCAGACTCTTCAGAATACGATGCAAAGGACGATTCGACCGTTGCCGTGACGGTCATCAACACACACGACAATCCGGAATACACGCCGCCGCCCGGCGTCGAGGGTGTTCGTGACCGTATTACGCAGGTTCGGAGTAAAGAGCAGGCATTGGTGTTGAAAATTACCGATCTGGCGCCCGGCTCAAACGGCATTATTCAAAAAACCTTTTTCAAAAGTCAGAGTCTGATTAATTACAATAAGTTGAAGATGTTTGTGTACGGGAAGGATCCCTATGCCACCCACATCTTCAAGGATTCGACGAAAATTGAATTTTTCTTCAAATTCGGTTCGGATGAAAACAATTATTACGAATTTCGGGAGAAGGTTTACCCCGGGTGGGACAGGCGGAACGAGATGGTGATCGACTTTGAAGATTTAACCGGTTTAAAACTGGATTCCACCCACGTGGATATTTACGGGAATCTCATCCGAACCGTGAAAGGTAAAGAATACCGGATTGTAGGCAGGCCCTCGCTGACAAACATTCGTCAGGTCACGGTCGGCGTGGAAAATCTGGACGCGGGCCGGTTTTTTACCGGAGAAATCTGGCTGGATGAACTGCGTCTTGTCGATGTGAAGAAAAACAAAGGGATGGCCATGCGCCTCCGCGGCGATTTGAGCCTTGCCGGCGTGGGTTCCATCAATGCCAATATTACAAAAAGGAGTGCCGATTTCCACACCATTAACGATCGTTTCGGGCGGGGAAATAATTCCATTCGATCCAGCATGAACGGAAGTTTGCAGTTGCATAAATTTTTGCCCGGCTTTTTGGGATTGTCTATTCCGCTCACGTTCGGTTACAACAGCAGTCAGGCCACGCCGAAGTACTACCCCGGAAGCGACATCCTGGTCACGCCAAAGACCGTTCCGGATAGTCTTTTGAAAACGATTCAAACACGAAGCAAACGTGTGAATTGGAGCATCAATATTCGGCGCGGAAAAAAATCTCAAAATCCGTTTTTAAAATACACCCTCGATGCCGTGTCTTTAGGCTACAGCGATTCTCAGACAGAGATGAGCAATTCGACGACGAAAAGCAGCACAGGTCACACGGGTACCGGCAATTTTTCATACAACGTCAATTTTCCGACCCAAAAAGGCGTTCACCCCTTTTCCTGGCTGGGAAACGGATCCCTGGTGAAGGGATTAAGTAAAATGAGCCTGATCCTCTGGCCTTCCAAATTCAATTACAAAGTGACCGGTAATCGAGCAAACAATTTTCTTGAGCTGCGCAATGGCCTGACAACCCCCAAATACTTATTTGTGGTGAACCAGAATATGGGCGTCGGCTTTCGGCCGTTACGCAGTATTTCCTTTAATTTTTCTCAGTCCCGTACACGTAATTTGCAGAATGTAAAAGATCCCGCACAAATTTTAAACGGGGAATTCGGGGAACTAACCGGTATGACCCAGCAGATTACCACGCAGTACAATCCCCGATTTTTTAATTGGCTGGCGATGAACTTCACGACCAGTAATAACTTTCGATGGAGCAATAATGTTCAAAATCGAAAAATGGGCCAACGGGCGAGTTCATCTTCCAATATGAACGGGTCTTTTACGTTAACACCCAAAAGCCTGTTCAAGGTATTCCTTGGAAAGTCTTCAAGAACACGGCGTTTCTCTTCACGCAGACGGGAACGGCAGAACGTTTCCGGGAAAAAAACCGGCAAGAACAAAAATGAAAAAGCGAAGGGACAGGAGAAGAAAAAAGAAGCGAAGAAGAAATTCAGTCTGCCCATTTTAAAATGGATCGGGAAAGCCTGTTCAAAAATAAATCCGGTTTCAATTCGTCTGTCCCGTCGAGCCAACAGTCAGGTGGTCGGCCTCAGCGGCATGCCCACTCTCCGGTACCAACTGGGGCAAACGTATAATCCGGGGGTCACGACGGTTGAAGCGGTCGGAAGCAACCGGAGTTCGTTTAATTTTTCAAATGATCTTTCTCTTTCGAGCGGACTAAATTTAAGCAGGGAGATTACGATCAATCTAAAATATAGCTACAACAATGCCAAGAACAGGACCACACGTACGACAGGGAGCATTTCACAAACCATCTGGAAAATGGGCGGAAAAGAATTCGCCGTTCCGGATTGGACGCTGCGCTGGAGCGGGCTGGAAAAGCTGCCGATTTTCAAAAAGTTTGCCAAGCGGGTGAGCCTGGATCATGCCAGAAGCGGGCGGAAAATTTTAAAATGGAACGACACGGTCGATAATCGATCCAGTGTGCAAACCAGCGTGAATTATCGCCCGCTCATCGGATTAACCATGACGTTAAAAAAAGGCATCAATGTCAATTTGCAGGTTAATAGTTCCGTGTCTGAAAACTTTAACTACGCCGGCGGTTTGGATGCGTCCCGAAGAACGTCGACCAACATTTCATTATCCACAACGTATCGCCATTCCGGGGGATTAAATATCCCCATTCCGTTTCTGAAGAAGAAAAAAATAAGAAATAATATTGATTTTTCGATGGAATTCAATTACAGTAAAAATAAGACGGAGATGAAACGCGGAGAGATGGGAAAGTATGTAGAGCGCTCACGGCTGTCAAAATGGTCGATTACACCGAAGATATCATATTCTTTTAGTTCCACCGTCCGGGGCGGTGTCCATTTTGAATACGGGCAGACGGATAACATCATGTATGGAAAAACAACCATTCAGGATTTCGGCATTAATGTCAATATTTCTATTTCAGGAAGATAAAGAGATTCTTTTGAGAAGGCCAAAATTTTATATGCCGGCCCTGTTATTTTTGGCGGCGGTTTTACTCGATGCGGCCGGTTGTTCGGCGCAGACAGTCCCCGACTTCAACGGCAAACAGGCGTTTCGCTATCTTGTGAAACAATGTGATTTCGGCCCAAGGAATCCGGGTTCCGCAGGCCATAAAAAGGCACAGGCCTATTTTGTGAAGGAATTTTCAAAATTTACAGACCGGGTTCGGCTTCAGCCCTTTCCGTTTGTGAATTACAAAGATAACCTTCGCCTGACGCTTCACAATGTGATCGCTTCATTCGGTTCTCAAAGCGACCGGATTTTGCTGGCCGCTCATTGGGATACGCGCCCCTGGGCCGACCAGGATCCAAATCCCAAAAACAGGAACACGCCTATTTTGGGTGCCGACGACGGGGCTTCCGGCGTGGCGGTCCTGCTGGAGATTGCTCGCAACCTGAAAGAAAATCCTCCGCCGGTCGGTGTGGATTTGATCCTGTGGGATGGAGAAGATTCCGGGCGGGAGGGGCATGCCACGGAATATTTGCAGGGTTCACGCTACTTTGCACAGCATAAATCGCCTTCTTACAACCCCAAATTCAGCATTTTATTGGATATGGTCGGCGACAAAGAGCTGCAACTTTACGAAGAGGGCAATTCCTACCGTTACGCGCCGGATGTGGTCGATCTTGTCTGGGGAATTGCCGGCGATTTGAATTTTACTCAATTTATTCCGGAGGTAAAGTACACAATTGTGGACGATCATTTGCCTCTGTTAGAGGTGGGAATTCCCAGCATCGACGTCATCGATTTTGATTATCCCTATTGGCACACGCTTCAAGATACGCCCGACAAGTGCAGCTCCGAAAGTTTGCGGGTGGTGGGACAGGTGCTGTTGAATGTCATTTACGGAAAAACAGCCCCCTAATTTTAACACACCCGTAATAGGGTGCCCCGGTGCTTTTCATTTGGTGATAAAGGCGTATGAGAAATGGCTGATCGAATGGCCGCAATTGACATCGGAACAAATACAATTTTACTGCTGATTGCGGAAGTCTCTGCTAAAAACCAAATCGAGCCGATTTACCAGGCACAGCGGGTCGCCAGATTGGGACAGGGGGTGAATGAAACGGGAAAACTCCGCCCGGAAAATGTGAAAAAAGCTCTGGACGTTTTGGAAGCATATCAAACGGTTTGCCGGGCCTATTCCGTGCAAAAGGTGCTGTGTGTGGGCACCTCTGCTCTTCGGGATGCTTCCGATCGCGGCGATTTTCTGAGTGCGGTTAAGCACTATTTGGGTCTGGAGATTCGCGTCATTTCGGGTGAAGAGGAAGCCCGCCTTTCTTTTTTAGGCGCGCTTTCCAACAAACCGGCCCTGAAGGGTTCTGTACTGGTGGCGGATATCGGCGGGGGCAGCACGGAATTTGTGTCGGGGAAAGCCGGGAAGTACGAAGGATGCCGCAGTCTGAACGTGGGTTCGGTGCGGCTCACGGAACGCTTTTTCCATCATGATCCGCCTGTGACTGAAGAATTAAACGCTTTCCGGAACTTATTGGATCAGGAATTCCGGAAAATAGACGCTATCTCCGTAGAGCCGGATCATTTGGTGGGCGTTGCCGGAACGGTCACCACGCTTGCCGCGATGGCGCTGAAAATGACTGATTACGATCCCGGCAAAACGGACGGCTATGAATTGTCTCTGGAACAAATTCGCCGGCTGATTCGGCAGCTAAAGGCGCTTCCATCGAAAGAGAGATTGAAAATTCCGGGACTTTATCCCGGGCGTGAAGACGTTATTTTAGCCGGGAGCCTCATTCTTGAAGGGATTCTGGAAAAATTCAACCGGAATGCCGTTATTGTCAGTGACAGGGGACTTCGTTTTGGGGTCCTTCTAAATGAGGTCTCTCATGAAAACAGGGACCGGAAAGGGGTAAAGAGTGCGGTATCTTCAAAATTTTAACTTGACTTTAAATATTTTAAAATTTATATTTTAGAGTCTATAATAGAAAAAAGGTTCATTGCGAAAATGTGTCCATCTTTTTATTAAAAAGGTGCCGCAATTTGCTAAATAAAACTCACCCCCTGATTGGCAGCAAAACAAACGTTGAAGGCCGGAGCTTCCCCCTCTCCAGCCCGGGCGGGAGAGGGGGAAATGAGGGGGTGAGTCAGAAAACAACAATAAGCCAATTAGCCTGTAAATAATTGAAATATATAGAATAATCCAAAGAGTACATCTTTATAAAGTAAGCTGTTTTGCGTTTCATAGTTTGATTTTTATAGTTATTTAATCAAAAAGTACACATTTTCGCGATGAGCCAAAAAGATAGTAACGATTCAGCCGAAAAGGAAAGACGGCATTAGAAGATTTAGTTTAGGATCTTAGCGCCTGCATAACTTTGGGGCAAACGTCACCCTGAAGCGTTACAAAAATTGAAGATAAAATGAGCAAAATAATAGCAATTGCAAATCAAAAAGGCGGTGTCGGAAAAACAACAACCGCGGTTAATTTAGCGGCATGTCTGGCGGTGGCCGAAATTCCGACGCTGATCATCGATATTGACCCTCAGGCAAATGCCACAAGCGGTATCGGCTTAAATCCGACAAAAATCGAAAAGAGCGTATACGATGTTCTGATCGATCATGAAGACATCAATGAGGTGATTCAGGCGACCCAGATTAAATATCTGGATATTTTGCCTTCAAACATCCGGCTTGTGGGCGCGGAAATCGAATTGGTGGGTACAATTGCCCGCGAAAAGATTCTTCGCGCCGGGTTATCGAAACTCGAAAAGAATTACGATTTCATTATTATTGATAATCCCCCCTCCTTGGGACTGCTGACAATCAACAGCCTGACCGCATCGGATTCCATTCTGATCCCCATTCAATGTGAATATTATGCTCTGGAGGGATTGAGTCAATTGCTGAATACCATTCGGCTGGTGCAAAAACACCTGAACGCTTTGCTGGAGATCGAAGGGGTGCTCCTGACGATGTACGACAGCCGGCTGAACCTTTCACGGCAGGTTGCCGATGAAGTCCGAAACTACTTTGAGAATAAGGTTTTTAAAACGATCATTACACGAAATGTCCGCTTAAGTGAGGCTCCCAGCTTTGGCAAACCCATTATTTTGTACGACGCCGTTTCAGCAGGGTCTGAGAATTATATGAGTTTGGCAGAGGAGCTCCTAAAAAATGGCCGCTAAAACCAAACGCCTCGGCAGAGGGCTTGGCGCTCTGATTTCAGATGAGTCGGACGATGAATTTTTTGGCGACGAGGGTGCCAAACAGTTTCGAGAGGTAGAAATCCATTCCATTCGTCCCAATCCCTTCCAGCCTCGTGAAGAATACAACACAAAATTAATGGAAGAACTGAAAAATTCGATCGCCGAAAAGGGTGTGATTCAACCCATAACGGTGAGAGAAAAAGACAGGGGTTACGAGCTGATTGCCGGTGAACGGCGTCTTCGGGCGGTGAGAGAGTTAGGGTATGATCGAATTCCGGCATTCATCATGGAAGTGGAAACGGATGATGAAATGCTGGAGCTGGCGCTGATTGAAAACATCCAGCGCGAAGACCTCAATCCGATTGACGTGGCTCGCGGCTACCATCGTTTAATCGAGGAACTTCATCTGACTCAGGAGCAGGTGGCTCAAAAAGTCGGGAAGGAACGGTCGACCGTTACGAATTTTTTACGCCTGCTGAAATTGCCCCCCGAAATTCAGGAGAGTCTCAGGAAAGCGGAGATCTCCATGGGGCATGCCAGGGCTTTGCTCGGGGTTGACAATGCCGGCCGTCAATTGGAAATTTGGGAGAAAACGGTTCAGAAAAAGCTGTCCGTCCGGGATGTGGAAGCGCATGTTCGAAAAATAAATCAGCCCCCAAAAAGAAAAGTGACGATTTCCCGGGAGAAGTCCCCCTATATCGAGGCGGCGGAAGAAAAACTTCGGGAAGTGCTTGCGACGAAAGTAAAAATTTATCCTCAGAAAAAGGGGGGTAAAATTGAAATCGAATATTACTCGAAAGAAGAGCTGGAGCGAATCCTGGAAATTTTACAGCCCCCGGGGAACGACTATTGATGTAAATTTCGGCCGGGCATAATTGCGAATCCATGCGGTCTTTGACGGCCGAAGATAGTACCCCGGGTGTAAAAAAATATTGCTTTTTTAGTATTTTTATTTTATATTGTTGGAGTTTTTTAGAGTACAGAATGGCCAAGAAGAAAAAAAAGCGCAGATATTTATCCATATTGATCATTTCCAGTGATCAAAAAGAAACCATTTCGATTACGCTGAAAAGCGGAATGATCCGGTTTTTAAAGATTGTGGGTGTTCTTTTACTGATTCACATTGTTTTGGGCGGGGTCTTTTATTGGCAATACGCCAAAATTCATCATGAAAGAAGCGAGCTGCTCGTTGAACGACAGAAGCTTTTGAAGGAGAATAAAAGGGTTTACGCCATTTCAAGGAAATTTGCGGATTTGTCACAGTTTGCCGAAAAGCTAAAAACGTCGCTCGGTGTGAACAACCCGATATCAATTGATCACCGGGAGGAAAATACCGTTTTAAAAAACGACCGGCAATATCTCAATGACCGGCCTGTTGAGATGTCCGATTCTTCGAGCAAAAGTGTGTGGAATGATCTTTCGAATATCCGGGGTAAATTAACCTTTATTAAAACCCGTAAAACCATCTTTCATGATGTTTTTCGGAATATGCCGACTCTGCTGCCGGTGGATGGTTTTTTAACGCTCGATTACGATACATACAATAAACATGAGTTTCTGAATCGGGAACGCCACATTGGAATTGACATTGCCGCCAAAGTGGGCACAGTGGTGAAGGCTGCGGGTAACGGGGAAATTATTTTTGCCAATTGGACGCCCGAATTGGGTAATTTGGTTATTTTATATCATGGAAACGACACGTTCAGTTTCTACGCCCATAATTTGAGAATTTTGAAAACAGAAGGATTTGTGACAAAGGGAGAACCGATTGCCTTGTTGGGAAGTTCAGGGCTTACCAGTTCCGGCCCTCACCTTCATTTTGAAATCTGGAAAGCCGGGGTGCCGGTCGATCCCAAAAAATTTATTCTGGCTTTGCAGTCGAGAAATAACTAATGTGTTTAACGCTCGTTTTTTTAATATATGATTATGATTGTTCGGGAGAAGTGAATGTTTAAAGACAAGTCAGAGGAATCTTTCAACAATATGGGGGACATCAATACCATTATCGGGAAAGGCACCACCTTCGAGGGCACAATTAATGTCCAAAATAGTGTGCGTGTGGATGGTTTTTTTAAGGGCAATATTAAATCCACCGAATCGATCGTCATCGGGAAAGATGGCGAAATTGAAGGCGAGGTTGAAGTTAAAAACGCCCTTATCGGGGGCAAAATTTCCGGAAAGCTGATCGCTTCCGGAAGGGTCACACTCGAAAACACCTCAAAGTTTCTGGGGGAATTAAAGACGACCCGCCTGATCATTAATGAGGGCGCGGTTTATAACGGCAGTTGTGAAATGCCGGGCGGGGCAAAATCAATCCCGGCGGCAAACCGGCCGGTCTTTTCAAAGAAAGAAGAAAAAGCGGCAGTTGAGAAAAATTGATTCCCAAATCTCCGAAATTTTGGGGAGATTCGTGGAAACAAATTGGTCCCTACATTGATTTAGGGATGCGGCTGACGCTTTCTATTGTGATTGGTTTATTTGGGGGATATTGGTTGGATAAGACATTGCACACACTTCCGTTGTTTTTGATTCTGGGGTCTATGTTTGGCGCATTTTCCGGTTTTTTAAGTATTTATCACGCTGTTTTCCCAAAAAAGAAGAAGTGACAATAGTTTATGTTCAGGCATTCTTTATTGCTGCAATTCATTTATGTTATCATCCTGTCGTTTTTAGTGATCTGGGTACCGCTTGCAATCTGGAAAAGCGGTCAATATTTAATCACACCTTTTGTGAGTTCTTTAATTAGTCTTGCAGTTATCTTTTCAGCTTATTCTTTAAACCGTTGGGCGTTCCGCAAGTCCCATAAGGTTTTTTTTCGGCTTTTAATCGGGGGGATGGTGACTCGAATTGTTCTGGTGGTTATTTTAATCCTGATTGCCTGGCGGTTATTTCACCTTAACCCCACGCTGTTTCTAATTTCCCTGATTGGCTATTATTTAATTTTTCAAATTCTGGAAGTAAAAATTCTGCGAAAACAAATGGTGACGAAATCCGAGAATACATAGAGATGGGTAGAGGATAATGGTTCTGAGTTTTTTGAATATGGCGGCTGAAGAAGCTGTGGAACACAGTACAGGCGGTGCAGGATTTATTCTTGAAGAGGTCTCTGATCATGTGCTTGTAAAATTACCCACCGTTTTGGGGATTGATCTTTCCATCACTAAAATGGTGTTAATGATGTGGATCGCGGCAGCGTTTTTAATTGTTCTTTTTGGCGTATCGTTTCGGAAAAAGCGCTTAATTCCCAAAGGATGGGCCAATTTACTGGAAAGCGTTGTGCTTTTTCTTAGGAATGATATTTTACACCCTTATCTTGGTGAGAACACCCCCCGTTTTTCTCCCTATATTTTGACGGCCTTCTTTTTTATCTTAGTGTCCAATTTGTTGGGTGTGATCCCGATGGGCACGGAAGCCACATCTAATATCAGTGTGACGGCCACCCTGGCTGTTTTCACTTTTTTAATTGGACAGGGTGCCAGTTTGAAGAAGTTTGGTGTGATTGGCTACGTTAAAAAATTTGTGCCGCCCGACATCCCGTTTTTTGTGATTCCGATTATTTTTATCGCAGAAGTGATGGGATTGTTTACCAAACATTTTGCATTGGCCATTCGTCTTTTTGCCAACATGATTGCGGACCATTTGATCGTGGTCACCGTTATCGGGCTGATTTTTATTTTCAACAGTTATGCCGCAATACCGGTTTCGATCGGGATGGGTGTAGCCGTTGAGCTTTTGGTTATTTTAATTGCGTTTATTCAAGCGTATATTTTTACAATGCTGTCGGCGGTTTTTATTGGATTGGCTCTTGCAGAAGAGCATTAACCCGGCACCGTTGAAACAGTTAAATCATTTTAGAAATTGGTGATCAACAAAATAACAGAAGAAACAAGGAGGAAAATATGTCGTCATTATCATTAGGTTTGGCCTATTTGGCAGCAGGATTGGGTGCGGCAGGCGCCACAATCGGCGGTGGCCTCGGTATTGGAAAATTAGCAAGTGCCGCAATGGAGGGTGTGTCTCGTCAACCGGAAGCCGCCGGTGATATTCGCGGCATGATGATTTTAACCGCAGCGATGGTGGAAGGGATTGCTTTATTTGCGATTGTGGTTTGTATATTATTACTGTTCATGGCTAAATAATAACAAGGTGGGACTATGTTATTAAATGTTAATCCTGGTCTGATTTTTTGGACGGTTGTTACATTTTTGTTTTTGCTCTTGGTTTTAAAGAAGCTTGCCTGGAAACCCATACTCGGCGGGCTGGAAAGCCGTGAACAATGGATTAAGGATACGCTTGACGATGCGGAAAAGCGGCGGCGGGAGGCTGAACAAAAACTTGCCCAGTATGAACAGATGCTCGATCAAGCGAAGAAAGAGACCCAGGAAATCATCAATAACAGCCGAAAGACCGCAGAGATGATGAAGAATGAGATTGTTCGGCAGGCCAACGAAGAGGCAATGCGATTAATCGAAAAAGCCCGGCGCGATATTTCTCTTGAGAGTGAAAAGGCCATCGAAGAGATTCGGAAGCTGGCCGTCGATCTTTCTGTGGAAGCCGCTTCAAAATTGATTGGTCAGACACTCACCGGCAGCGGCCACAGGGAGATTGTGAAGAAATATATTCAGGAGATGAAACTCTCATGACGGGCTCGAATGCGCTGGTACGCCGCTACTCGAAAGCGCTTTTTCGGCTGGCCGCGGAAAAAAATATTCTGGATAAAATCAGCAGGGACCTGTCTGCTTTTTCCGAAGCGCTGAAAATCAATCCGGCGTTTCACCGCTACCTATGGTCTCCGGAGATTTCACGAAGGGAAAAAGAGAAAACGGTGGAAAAGCTGCTGGGGGATCAGCTATCGGCTGAGTTTTTTAATTTTATCCGGATTTTACTCAAGAACAGGCGGCAAAATCTTTTTCCGGACATGGTACAGGAATATTATCGCTACCAGGATGCCTATTTCAACCGAATCAAGGTTCGCGCAACGACGGCTGTCCCGCTTTCCGATGAAGAATTGGAATTGATCAGGAAGAGACTTTCCGAAGATTTAAAAAAGGAAGTCCTCGTTCAGTCGAAAGTCGATCCGGCGATTCTTGGCGGTATACGCATTCAAATTGACAGCACTGTTTTCGATGCTTCATTGAGAGGGCAACTGGCACGCATGCGTTCGTTTTTGATCGAAAAACCGGAAAATCAAAATAATTAATTTGGAGGTTTATTTATGAAAATTAAGCCGGATGAAATTACTTCGCTTATTCGGCAGAGAATAGAGAGCTTTAAGTACACCGTAGATGTTGAAGAGGTGGGTGAAGTAATCTACGTGGGTGACGGAATTGCGCGCATCTACGGCCTGGAAAACGTAATGGCCAGCGAGCTCATTGAATTCCCCGGCGGTGTGTACGGCATGGCTTTGAATCTGGAGGAGGACAACGTCGGGTGTATTCTTTTCGGGAGTGACACGCACATTCGTGAAGGAGATTCCGTCCGGCGAACCGGCCGTATTATTGAAGTTCCCGTGGGCGATGAATTGCTGGGGCGGGTCGTCAATCCGCTTGGGCAGCCGGTGGATGAAAAAGGCCCGATCAACGCCAAACAATTTAATCCTATCGAGCGAAAAGCGCCCGGTGTGATTTACCGGCAGCCGGTCAAAGAACCCCTGCAAACGGGATTAAAGGCAATCGACTCCATGATCCCAATTGGCCGCGGCCAGCGGGAATTGATTATCGGCGACCGTCAAACGGGAAAAACGGCCATTGCCGTGGATACGATCATCAACCAGAAATATTCGGATGTGATCTGTATCTATGTGGCCATCGGACAGAAGGGCACAACGATTGCAAAAGTCGTGCAGACGCTTGAAGACAATGGTGCGATGGATCACACCATTGTGATTGCGTCGATGGCAGAACAGCCGGCTCCACTGCTTTATGTGGCGCCCTACGCCGGTGCCGCCATGGGTGAATATTTCCGGGATAACGGCAAGCACGCGCTGGTGATTTACGATGACCTTTCCAAGCACGCCTGGGCGTATCGTCAGGTGTCTCTGCTGCTGCGGCGTCCGCCCGGCCGTGAAGCTTATCCGGGGGACGTTTTTTATTTACACTCCCGTTTGCTGGAACGCGCCTCGAAACTAAACGACGAATTGGGCGGCGGTTCCCTGACGGCTTTGCCGATCATCGAGACGCAGGCGGGTGATATTTCCACCTACATCCCCACGAATGTGATTTCTATTACGGACGGTCAGATTTACCTGGAAACGGATCTCTTTTATTCAGGCTTTCGCCCGGCCATTAACGCAGGTTTGTCGGTATCACGTGTGGGCGGAAATGCGCAGATCAAGGCGATGAAACAAGTGGCCGGCAGTTTGCGCCTGGATTTGGCCCAATTCCGCGAATTGGAAGCGTTTGTGAAATTCGGTTCCGAACTGGATAAAGCAACAATGGATCAAATCATCCGCGGCCAGCATGTCCGTGAGATTCTGAAACAAGATCAATATCAACCTCTACCGGTTGAAAAGCAGATTTCAATTATTTATCTGGGTGTTCACGGCTATCTGGACAATGTGCCGTTGGGTCAGTTGCGGCGGCTGGAAAAGGACTTCTACGCCTATATGGATTCTAATTATGCCGATGTCCTGAAGGATCTTCGTGACAAGAAAATCATGGACAAAGCGTTGGAAAAACGATTGGAAGACGCCTGCAAAATGTTTATGACCACACAATCTTTTGAGGAATAAACATGGCAACACTGCGTGACATTCGCCGAAAAATTTCAAGCGTCAAAAGCACCCAGCAGATTACAAAGGCGATGAAGATGGTGGCCGCTGCAAAACTGCGGCGGGCCCAGGAAAATATTCTGAAAACCCGTCCTTATGCCTATCGTCTGAACCAGGTGTTGGGACATGTGGCCGGTCTGGTCGATCGCAGCATTCATCCGCTTTTGGAAGAACGGGAAGCGAAACGGATCGGCATTGTGGCCGTTACGGCCGACCGTGGGCTTTGCGGTGCCTTCAACCAGAATATTTTGCGGAAAGCTACCGAAGAACTGGAGGCTCAAACCAAAGACGTAAAAGATGTTTTTGTGATCGCAATCGGACGTCATGCCCGGGATTATTTCAGAATCAGACCCTATCCGGTGATTTATGAATCGTATGATTTCTTCAGTCACCTGGAATTTGCAAATGCCGTTCGTATTAGCGAAGAAATCATACGTCTGTTTACTCAGCATGAACTGGACCATATTCATCTGGTCTACAATGAGTTTAAATCGGCTATTCAACAGAATCTTACGGTGGAGCAGCTTTTGCCGATTCAGCCTGTAAAACCCGATATCGGCAGGCGCAAATTGGAATATCTTTATGAACCCTCGCCCGATCAAATTCTGGATGCACTTCTGCCGAAGCAGATTGATATCCAGTTGTGGCGTGTCCTGCTGGAATCAAATGCGGCGGAACAGGGGGCACGAATGACGGCGATGGAAATGGCGACGGACAATGCGTCTGAAATGATCGATAAATTGACATTGTATTACAATCGCGTGCGTCAGGCAACCATCACAAAAGAGATTACGGAGATTGTCGGAGGCGCAGAGGCATTAAACAAATAAAACCGCTCGAAAGAGCTTAAATCAATAAGAGGTTTTTATATGAATCAAGGAAAAATAGCGCAAGTTATTGGACCCGTTGTGGATGTGAGTTTTGAGGAGGGGGAATTACCCTATATTTACAATGCCTTGCATTTGAAAAGAAAAGAGGGTTCGACTCTGGTACTCGAAGTGGCTCAGCACCTGGGGGACCGGATGGTACGAACCGTGGCAATGGACTCGACGGACGGCCTGGTGCGCGGAATGCCTGTGGAAGATACCGGGCAGCCTATTACGGTTCCCGTGGGTCTAGAAGATCTGGGTCGAATTTTAAATGTGATCGGTGAACCCATCGATGAGGCCGGCCCGGTGAAAACAAAAAAGCGGTATCCCATTCACCGGGCGGCTCCGAAATTCGAAGAACTGGAGACCAAGACAGAAATTCTGGAAACCGGTATAAAAGTGATTGATTTGCTGGAGCCGTATTCAAAGGGAGGCAAGACGGGTCTCTTTGGCGGTGCCGGTGTGGGAAAAACCGTCATCATCATGGAGCTCATCCGCAACGTGGCCACGGAGCATGGGGGCTACTCGGTTTTTGCGGGTGTGGGTGAACGCACCCGTGAGGGAAACGACCTCTGGCTTGAGATGAAGGAATCCGGTGTGTTGGAACGAACCTCGATGGTGTTCGGCCAGATGAACGAACCGCCGGGTGCGCGTATGCGGGTCGGATTGACCGGGTTGACCATTGCCGAGTATTTTCGCGATGAAGAGGGGAAAGATGTCCTTCTGTTTATCGATAATATTTTTCGTTTTGTCCAGGCGGGTTCGGAAGTGTCTGCTTTGTTGGGGCGAATGCCCTCCGCCGTGGGCTACCAACCCACACTGGCCACAGAAATGGGTGCCCTGCAGGAGCGGATCACCTCCACCAAAAAAGGCTCTATCACATCGGTTCAGGCGATTTATGTCCCTGCGGACGATTTGACGGACCCGGCACCGGCCACCACATTTTCGCATCTGGATGCCACAACGGTCCTTTCGCGTCAAATTGTCGAGCTGGGTATTTATCCGGCGGTGGATCCGCTCGATTCCACATCGCGAATTCTGGATCCGAAAATCATTGGTGAGACCCACTACGGGGTCGCCCGGGATGTTCAGGGTATTCTTCAGAAATACAAAGACTTACAGGATATTATTGCGATTTTAGGCATGGAAGAATTGTCCGAAAATGATAAAATTATTGTAAACCGAGCGCGCCGCATCCAGCGATTCCTGTCACAGCCGTTCTTTGTGGCGGAAGAGTTTACAGGCACACAGGGGCGGTATGTCCATCTTGAAGATACGATTAAAGATTTCAAGGCGATTGTGGCCGGTGAATATGACGATCTTCCGGAACAGGCTTTTTATATGGTCGGCACCATTGAGGAGGCCGTCCAAAAAGCGCAAAAGATGAAATCGAAATAGGGTCAACTCATGAGTGAAGACGATAAAAGTTTTATGCTTGAAATTTTAACACCCGATCGTGTGATTTTCAGCGGTGAAATTATCTACCTGCGAGCCCCCGGAATCGAAGGTTCGTTCGGCGTGTTGAAAAATCATATCCCATTTTTAACCGCATTGGATATTGGCGAGATTGAAGTTGAAACAAGCGATCAAAAGTATTTTTTTGCCGCAGGCGGCGGTTTTGCGGAAGTGCTGAACAATGTGGTTTCCATTTTGGCCGAAACCGCCGAAAGGGCAGATGAAATTGATGTTGAACGGGCAAAAAAAGCGAGAGAACGCGCGGAGGCACGTCTGCGTGCACGAACGGAAGGCGTAAATGCTAACCGGGCAAGAGCCGCACTGGTACGCGCCATGACCCGCCTGAAGATTGCTTCAAAAATTTAATGTAATTTCTTGTCGCAACAATCTATTTCATAAAGAAAAATCGAAAATAAGCCGATAATCGTAAATGAGTTTATCGGCTTTTTTGTCTTTATGCAGATCAAAAATACAGAGATCAATCCCAAAACAGTCGATTCGGCAATGGATTCAAACTCAAACAAATGGTGCATTCTATGATACGGAAAATCAATTTTAATTCAGCCATTCTTCTCTTCCTTTTGATTGTGTTTGGCGGAAGCTCTCTCTCCCCGGCTTCCGAAAAGACGCGCCTTGAGAAGCAGTACGAAGCACACGTTTGGCAAATGATTAATGAAGAAACCAGCGATTTTTATTACGAGATGGTTTACAAAGAAAAATTCCTGACGCTTCTGATGAATAATCTTATCGATGAGTTGAAAGATAGAAAAAAAAGCGGCGAACCGGTGACCCAAATTTTTGATGCGGTCCTGACCCATTCTTCACAGACAAAGTCGGACTCGCTCATTCAGGCCTATTCGGGCGAGATTCAACGGGTGTTAAACCTGATGGATCAATTAAGGCGGCTGGAAAAAGAACCCGGGAGCGAGAACGGTATCTCGATCCGGGCGCGGGCCGATAAAATCAAAGAGGAATTAAAAAAGGCACTGGAAGAAAAAACAACGGTCTCGCTTGCGCATTCGAATAAGATTTCTAAAAATTTGATTTCGGAATATCGGGAAGAGATCCGGCAGATTTTGGAAATTTCCAAAAAATTGGCGTATTACAAAACCCTGGCGCGGCAGGAGAACAATCAAGCGGCACTTGCCAAAATCGGTCAGACCAAAAAATATCTGGAGCAGGCGCTGAGCAGCCCGGTGTCGAAATCTGAGAGCAGCTTTGAGTCACAATACTACTTGGAAATGAGAAATGTGGCGAGCCTGTTGTATCAATTGGATCAATTTCATGCCCGGGTGAGTCCGGATCAGGAAGACATACGGCTTAAAATCGATGCGCTTAAAGAGGAGGTTTTGGCAAATGTCAATCCGAGACTGCTTCGGGTTCTTGGGTACACGAATTTTCCCCTGCTCTCGTCCGAATCCAAATTTGATGAATACCTCGAAGAATGGAAAGCGACCCAAATTCTGAATTACAAGATCCGCCTCACGCGTGTCCGTTTGCTTCGCCGGCGGCTGATTCAGGATTCAAACTTAAACCAGCTCAATCGCATGTTTCGGCGGGATCTTGCGGATGCCCTGGTCAGCGCCAACCGGGGAGAGTATCCTCTGGCGGAATTACAATATGAAGAATTGCTGAAAGAGTATCCTTTTCATGATATGGAAGATATTTATTTTCATCTTTCCGAAATCTACATGGCTCAGGGGAAGTACGAAAAAGCCAAACGGACCTTCCGGACCGTGATTCACCGGTTTCCGCGTTCGAAATATGTGAATGAATCGTACTTTAAAATATTGTTGATTACGGAAGTTCTGCACCAGGACACACAATATTTCGACGCGTACCGGCAGTTGCAAAAGAGATACAACACTTTGCCGAAAGATGCCGTGTACGAGAAAGCCCACTATTTAACCGGCTACATCTATTTTAAGAAAGAAAAATATGACCGCGCCATTGCGACGCTGAAAGCCATCCCGGAGACGTCGGAATATGCGCTGGCTTCTCGATTTCTGCTGGCCAGCAGTTATGCCGGGGAACAGCGGTACCGTTCGGCAGCCAAAATTTTCAAGAAGCTAATTCATCAATCCGAGACACAAACGTCAAATCCGACGGCTGTTCTGATTAAAAATAATGCGCTGGTGAAATTGGGGATGATTTACTACGAGAATAACGAACCCAAATTGGCATTGAAATATTTTAACCGGGTTTCGGCCGGTGCCGATGCCTATCAAAGCGCCTTGCTCGGGAAGGCATGGACGGAATTTCGAGAGGGGCAGATTAAATATACTGTGGAAGATATGGACAAGCTGTTCTGGAATTTTATGAGTTCGGATTACGTTTACGAGGCCAAAACGCTTTCGGCTCACAGCTATAAAATGATGGGGAAACCGGCTCAGGCGGTTCGTGATTTGCGCTACGTCGAAAATGCCAAAAAGGCTTTGTCCATTTTGACCGGAAAAAACAAAGAACGGAAATTGCTGGCCCAGCGCCTTCAGGAGCTGGATAACCTTCAGGAGGATGCCCTGAAACGGGGCGACCGGCTGCGATTTCAGGAAGTCTTGTACCTGAAGCGGAAGATCAAACGAATCATGGAAAAGACCTATCCCTCCGGAAAGCCCGGCCTGTACCTGGTGGATGAATTTGCGCAGGAGCGTCAGCGTTTGGAATATCTGGTCAACGATCTGGAGACGTATGAAAAAATTGTTCAAAAACTGGGGTACCGGAATTTAACGAAAAGCATCGGCAAAACAAAAGGCCGGCTTCTGGCTATTTTGGGGAGTTACACATCGAACAAATGGGTGGGCGAAACGGATTTTCTGGCAAATTATCCCTTTCTTCAGAGACAAAGCATGGTGCGGTACAAACGGCAAATATTGTCTGAAATGTTAACCGAAATCAAGTCGGAATTAAAACAGATCCAGGCGGATCAGAAAGAGGCTGAAACGCTGGCCAAAAAAGCCCGCCAAAAAAAGGACATCGGAACACTGGTTCGCCTGGACTTTCACAGTGAAAATCTTGACAACCTGTCCGACCGGCTCGAGGAATATGTGGTGTATTTGAATGAAGAATTAGATGACTCGCCTGAAGAGGATGTCAAGTACTACGCCGATTTCAGCGGATTCGGTGTCAGCGATATCGATTTTGTTCGTCTGCAAAATATCGACACGAAAATCAGCACTTACTATAACTACATCGGGCTGATTAACCGGGCATTGAATATTCAGCAATTGGCGCTTAAAGACCGCATTTACAACATGAGTGACAGCCTCCGGCAGGTGCAGAGCCGGCTGAGGCAAAAACGATTGGAAGACTATCACAAAACGCTGAACACGTTTTTCAATTATCAGTATTTTGTAAGCCAAAAGGGTGAAAAAACGGCTCGGCAGGAACCCGTGCAAAAAACGCAGGATCGCGGGATACGGAAACTATTGGACAAACGGTATCCATCGAAAAAAAAGAAATCCGAATAAAGGCAGGCGGGGCCGAATCAACCGGCAAAACGCCTCCCCTTCTCCTGCAGCGTCGGAAGCGACAGGATGATTTCGGAAGGGAAATTGTTTGGGTTTTGATGTGTTCTTTTTAGCGGGTTATTCATATTTGTTAATGATATAAAGCGAGAGTAATTGCATGGAAAAGCGTAAATTCCAGGGATGGAAAAAAGTCATTGTGCTTTTTATTGTGAGCCTTGTATTTATGGGGAGCGGGAAAAGTTTTGCCCAGGAACCATTGATTGAAAAAGGAGAGAAATCGTCCAACCAGGTCTTATTGGATTCGCTTATCAATACTTTTTCCGCCGAGGATCTGATTAAATTTCGAGAGTTCTACGGGAATGAAATCAATCGTCTTAAGCGTGAAAAAAAACTCCTTCGCGAAAAAAATATTCAAAATGTGAAGCAGTTACTGGTTGAAAATCCCAATAGCCATTTTATTGACAAAATTCTGCTCCGGCTGGGCGAGTTTTATTACCAGGAAGCCGAAGAGACATTCCTCAAAAAAATGGACGCCTATGAAAAAGCCTATTCCGAATATGAGAAAGGCCTTCGCCCAAATCCGCCCGAGGAACCGAAAGTGGATTACTCAAAAGCGCTTGAAAAATACCGGCTCATCGTGGATAATTTTCCAAAGAGCAGCCTTTACGATGATGCACTTTACGACCTGGCGTATATTCTTGCCAAGCAGGGGAAAACAGTTGAAGCACTGGGTTATTATCGGGAGGTGGCCACAAAATATCCGGAGAGTAAATATGCGCCCGACGCACTGATGCAAATCGGGGAGTACTATTTTGGCCTTTCTGTCAGAAACTACGACGAAGCCATCAAATATTACAAATCGGTTTTAAAGTATAAGGATACGCCCCGTTACGACGAGGCGCTTTATAAAATCGGATGGGCGAATTATTTAAAAGGCGACTACCCGTCCGCCATTGCATCGTTTACCACACTGGTTCAGGATATCGAAAAGACGAAATCTGTCGATTACCGGAGCGCTTACTCGAATCCGGCTCTGGAGAATGAATCACTGGAATACATCGGGATTGGTTTTCACGATTACGGCGGTCTGGATGAAGCAGTAAAGTATTTGAGCCATTTGGGCTATCCGGATTACGGCGTACCCATTCTGATAAAATTAGGGGATGTTTACAAGACCAATGAGGAAAAATTCTTAAAGGCAATTGCCGTTTATGATACGATTCTGTATTATTACCCGGATTCACCGGAAGCTCCCAAGATTCAGAATAAAATTGTGGAATCGTTCAGACGCCTGGAGGATACAAATGGCGTGTACCGGGCACAGCGGGAAATGTTCGAGAAGTACCATCCGGGAAGTGCCTGGGCAAAAGCGATGAAGAAGAAGATTCCAAATTTGCTTCTTCGCCGAAAAACGATTCGGGACGCCACAGAGCTGGTTAAGAAGACGCTGCGGCAGAATATCAACACGCTTCTCACAGATGCCGGAAAAGACTCCTCTCTGAATTACTACAAACAGGCGGTGGCCAACAGCAGGATCTATTTGAACTATTTCCCGGATGATTCTCTGGCATACACGATTCACTGGAATATGGCGGTAGTGCTCGACACAAAATTAAACCGGGACAAAGAAGCGTATCGGGAGTATGAAAAAATTGCGTTCGATTATTCAAAAGACAAATATCGAAAAGACGCCGCCCAAAATGCCATTGCAGTCGCCAATGAAATTCTGAAAAAGCACCATGGCAAACCGGTTAAGTCTGCCGTCAACGATACCAGTAAAATCAGCAGTTTTCAAAAAATGGCGGAGAGCGGAAAAGAGATAGCCGGATTAAAGCCAGTGAAGCCGGACACCTTAAATGCGGATGAAATGAGGCTTGTTCAGGCGTATAACAATTTTATCAAGCTTTTCCCGGGGGATAAAGATGCGGCGGTGGCTCTGGCAAATGCGGGCATTTTATATTACAACAAAAAACAGTTTGAGGATGCACTGAAATATTTTAATACCCTGATCGCCCGCTTCCCGGACAGCCCGGAATTGACGCAGGCCCAGTACACCGCCATGGAAAGTTACTTCGGAAAACAAGATTTTGTCGGCGCGGAAATGATGGCAAAAAAAATCCAATCGGCGGTCCATGCGCCCAAACAGGTTAAAGAAAAAGCCCGGCGCCGGATGTCTGAATCCATCTTTTTACACGCTCAGAGTCTGGCCGAAAAGGGGGATCATCTGGCGGCGGCCGGTGAGTACCGGCGTGTTGTGAAGGAGGTGCCGGATGCGAGTTTTGCCGATCTGGCGCTGTTTCAATCGGCGATCGAATACGATAAGGTGAAAGAATTTAATCAGGCGGTGGAGGCGTACCAATATTTGATCGACCATTTCGCGTCGTCTAAATATTATCTGGATGCCATGAACAATCTTGCACTGGATTATGGTGAACTTAAGGCATACAAGTACGCCGCCAGCACATACGAACGGCTGTGGAAAGCCACTCCGGATTCCGCCAAAGCTCAGGATGCCCTGTACAATTCCAGTTTTTTCTTTGTGAAGGCAAAAGACTGGCGCAATGCCATTCGCATTAATCAGCGCTATGTGGGAAAGTATCCGAAATCGGCAGATGCGGAGGACATGTTCTACAACATGGCCGGGTACTATCTGAAATTGGATGATCTGGAACAGGCCAATCAAATCTGGGATGAGTTTGGAAATAAATATCCGAATTCTCCCCGCGGTGTGGAAACCTTTTTTAAGCGCGGCGAATATTTCATGAATAAGGGACTGCACGATCAAGCCATTGCCGAGTTCGACCGGGCGCTTCAGCGGAATAATGAGTTGAAAACCAAAAAATTAAAAACAAATGATTTTTACGCGGCGGAGGCTCTTTTCTCGAAATCGGGACTCATGTACAACGATTATAAAAACATCCGTTTCACACTGAACAATATGAACGCGCAGAAGGAACGGAAGAAAGACCTGCTGAAACAATTGGTTTCGCAATATGAGCAGGTGGCGGGATACGGGACCATTCGCCTGTATGAGGCGACCTACGATATCGGAAAAGTGTACGAAGAATTTGCCAACACCTGGAATTCTCAGGGAATCCCGGAAATGAGCAAGACGCGAAGAATTGTTTATCTGAATAAAATTCATCAGACCTCCACTCAATTGTATGAAAAAGCGCATAATTCATACCGTTCTGCGGTGGTTCTGTTGTCCAGGCTCGAGAAGGCTTACCGGCCGGCGGCACCGGATTCAACCGCGCCGGACAGCTCGGCAGAGGATTCAACCCGAAATCAATCCATTCGTGTTTCGGAAAAGGACAGCACGCTGCGGGTGATGCAGCGCTGGGTCAACCGCTCGGCGGAAAAGACCTCTGAAATGCTTTACCGAATCGCCGATTTGGATTATGCTTCGATTGAACAAATTCTGTCGGCGCCCATTCCCGATGGCCTCGATCCGGTGGCGACTCTGGAATATCAGAATCAGGTCTATTTGAAGGCGGTGAAGCCTATTGTCGATAAAATTGTTCTGGCGCATCTGCGGACAATCAACGAAGCCGATACGCTTCAGCTTGAAAATAAATGGGTGAATCAGTCCCGTAAGAAGCTGCTGGCAATATTTGAGATTCTGCCGGCGAAGTACTACCAATTGGCGAAACGCACCGTCGGGACCTATATAAAAATGAGGCACAGATACTATTACATCATGACAAAGGGGTCGGATACAGAGAAAGAAGACGCCTTATCCTTGGCCGGTGACTTGCTCAACGTGATTGATCTCGGGAAGAAGTACACCCAGATTATGACCCGGTTTTATCAATGGGAGCTGGACAATTTTCAAAATCACAATTTCCCGGACCGGTACACGAATCAGGCTTTGAATGAATATCTGTCGAATACGTACCAAATTGCCAATTCATACAAAGTGGAAGCGGATTCGGCCCGAGCCATGAAGGATTACTTCTCGGTGCTGAATCAGAAGGATCCGATGCCGGAATATGAAGACGCCATTTACACCTATTCGGACAATTTAAGTTCACTTCACGATGCAGCACTTGAAATTGCGGCCGATGCGTACGATTACAAAAAATCACACAAATTGCAGAGTCCCGTCATCGGCAGCATCTCCGGTCTTCTGGTGGAACTCGATCCGGTCACCTACGCGAAAGAATTCGCGGTTTCCACGGATTCCATTTACATTCCGGCGGACGACAGCTGGCTGGTAAACACATCGGTGGATTCAAATTGGATTCAGATGGATGATCCCGATTCTTCCTGGCGTCATGCCGTTAGAATGCCGTGGGATTCCGCAGGACGGGTGCTTTTTCCCGGGGAAACGGCTTACAGCATCAACGTGCCGATGGCGATGGACACCGTTTACAATGACACAACAGGCACAGATTCCGCCTCGGCGCCCGCACAGCCCGGCTATCATCTGGTTCCGAAAGAAGCTTATCCGGCCAATCTGTATTTCCGAAAAACATTTACAATCGACGATATTCCGGTCTCGGCAAACCTGAAAATTCAGGCCGATGATAACATGGAAATTTTTATGAATGGCGTAAAGGTTTTTCAGGAAAAAGCCGATACATTAGGGTGGAAACAAGCCTTCCCTGTTAATATGAATGATTTTATTCGGCAGGGGGAAAACAGGGTGGCTGTGCACGTTATAGACACCGATAGTACAAGGAAGGGCATGCGGGCGATCTTTCAAATTCAATTGCTGCGAAAGAAAGCGATAGAGAAGGTCAGCCGGACAGTGAAACAGGAAGAAGTCAATTATGAGAAGAATCTTGAAAGGCAAGCCTTCTTGCTCAATTATGTGCTGGTACCTTAATGGAAGGATGCAAAGATGAAATGCCGTACGCTGGCGGGTATTTTTTTGACAACCGGTTTGTTTCTCTTCAGTCAATCGGTGAACGCTCAGGAAAAGCCGAAAGAAGCGAAACCCGTCCGCAAAACGGCGTCGAAAGAGACAGTGCTGAAGGCCATGCATGTGGAGGCGCATATTGAAAAACCGAGTGTTTCCATTGTCCCAAAGCGTATCAAGCCTGAATTGAAAGAAGTCGAATTTATCCGCCGGTCTTTCAGCAAAGAGATCAAAAACGTGCCCAGGCAGCTTCTTTACCTTGAGATGAAAAACTCGAAAAAGAGACAGGTTGCGGAAGCACGCCGGATGTTGAAGAAAAAACGTAAATAACTTTATCCCCAAAACTGAAATAGGAGGTATGAACATGGGAGAATTAGTCCAAATATTCCATGCATTCAAAATCGGATCACCCGGCTGGCTCTTTATGTGGCTGTTGTTGGTTGCGGCCGTGTTTGTGGTGGCTCTCGCAGTTGAGCGGACTTATTTTATCGGAATCCGTTCAAATATGAATGCCGACAAATTCATGAAAGACATCCGTCAAATGGTGTCCAAAGGGCAGTATAAAGAGGCCGTTCAGGTTTGTGAAAAACTGAAAGACAAAGCCCTGCCCTACGTGATTGGAACCGGCCTGCGGGTTCTGGACAGCGAAGGAGAAGTGGATTTCCGGACCGTTCAGAATGCCGTCGACGAAGGCACACTGGAGATTATTCCAAAATTGCAGCAGCGGACCGGATGGCTGGCAACGCTGGGAAATGTGGCGACCCTGCTGGGTTTAATGGGAACGATTTACGGTCTGATTCTGGCCTTTAGCTCTGTTTCGGCTCCGGGCGTGGATGCGGCCGAAAAATCCCGTCTGTTGGCGGCCGGTATTTCAACCGCCATGAACACCACGCTGGTGGGTCTGTCCATTGCCATTCCGGCGGTGTTGGTTTACACGTACATCCACAACAAAACCATGGGAATTATCGACGAAATTGACGAACACACCGTAAAACTGATTAATTTAATTACAGGGAACAAATAATGGCTTTCAAACCGTCTAAACGAAAAAGACGTCCGGAAGCGATTGAACCGGAGTTAAATCTGACACCCATTATGAATTTAATGGTCGTGCTGATTCCATTGTTGCTGACATCGGCAGAATTTGTCAGATTGGGGGTCATCGAACTGAACCTCCCCCCGGCCGCAGGATCCGCCATAACAGCCGTAACGAGACTGCCGCAGGAAATGCAGAAAAAACTGGATCTTACTGTGACGGTGACGGATCAGGGATTTTATATTGCCAGCAGTGCGGCGGTGGCGATGGGGAAATCGGGTAAGGGGCCGACAATTCCCAAATTGGTCGATCAATATGATTACAAGAAATTGTCCGATTACCTGTACAAAATCAAGCAAAAAGCCAAAGGCGTCTTTAAAGATTCAGACCACATCATCATTCTGGCGGAGCCGTCCATAAAATACCAGACGGTTGTCAGCACGATGGATGCTTCGAGGAGTATCCAGATGGATGGAAAACGGAAACCGCTTTTTCCGGATGTTTCCTTAGGCGCTACAGTTTTATAATTAATTTAAAGAACGGAGTTACAAATGGCCTTTGTTCCTTCCCGAATAAAAAGGCACATCACCGGAACCGGTGAAGTAAAACTCAATCTGACATCGATGATGGACATGTTCACCATTATTCTGGTCTTCTTGTTAAAAGTGTATTCCAGTAACGGGCAGATGATACAGCCGTCTCACGATTTAACCTTGCCGAACTCTTCCGTGCAGAAACATGCGGAACAGGCGCTCAATTTAAAGGTGTCGAAAGAATGGGTTGTTCTCAATGACAAACCGGTTGCAAAAATTGCGGATGTTGTGGCAATGAGGAGTCTGATCATTCCGCAACTGGCCCGCGTATTGAAAAAATATGCCACTGAAGCCCAAAAAATGGAAGAACTGTACGGCACGCCCTTTACGGGAAAAGTTGTGATTCAGGGGGATAAAGATTTGCCGTACAAAGTTTTGGTAAAAATAATGGCCACCTGCGGACGATCGGAGTATCCCAATATGAGGCTGCTGGTGTACCAGAACCATGGGTAAATAATCGGATTAGTCAAACCAAAAGATGAGTCTGAACATGAAGCATAAAAATAAAAAATTATCGCCTTTTGAAGATGGAAGTGATGTAGCCGTTATGGAGAAGGAAAAAAGCGTCGTACGAAAGAGAGAGCGCGTCCCCGGAGATAACATTTCCTTTGACCCGGAAGTGTACAAAAAGCATGCTTTCCAGAAGCTGGATCGGCGATTCTGGGGGATTTTCCTGGCGACCTTTATTTTCAATACCCTGTTCATGCTTTACCTGTCAAACCTGCCGTACCAGATTTCTGAAGATTCGGCACGCCGAATGCAGGAACACTACGCAAATTTTATTTTTAAGAGACAGCCTAAAGCTCCGAAAGCAGCGGAAACGGGCAAAAATACGGAAGAAGCGGCCAAGAAAAAGGAAGCGGCTAAGAAAGCGGCGGAGGCGGAAATTGCAAAGGCGGAATCTGCCGCTTCCGGCAAAAGCAAGAGTCCAAAGGGATACACAACGGCAAAAGAGCGCGTAGCCGCAAAATCAAGAAGTACGAGGCAGATTGCGCAGGAAGTGAGCAAAAAGGGATTGTTAGCCTTATTGACCGGCACGGGCGAAACCGCAAAGGGGCAGGCGATTGAAGATGTTTTGGGGAACGATGCCAGTCAAACCAATGGAAAAAATCTGGATAAAATTCTATCAAATATTGGGGGGATCAAAACGGCCGGCACTTCCGAAGATGTTGGAAACGGCGGCGGGGCCCGCGGCAGCCGTGCCACAAGTTCCGGTGCGTCTATTGGTGATATCGTGACAGGATTAGGCCAGGCCAACGCAAAATCTGTTCGGAAAAGAACAAAAATGAAGCTGTTTCGGTCATCGAATGTGAAGGCGGAAACCGGTAAATCCGGCGGACGCAGTGCCCAAAGCGTTCTGGCCGTCATTAATTCTCACAAAGCCGCCATCGAATATTGTTACCAGAGAGCGCTGCGGACAAATCCGAATTTAAAAGGGAAGATTTCTGTGCGGTTTGTCATCCATCCCGACGGCAGTGTGGGCAAGGTGACCATTGTGGAATCGACCTTAAACAACGCCGGTGTGGAGCGCTGTATTGTCAGTAAAATCCGGCGCTGGCGGGATTTCGGTCCGGTGGATCCGTCCAAGGGCGACGCCGTGTTCAGACAGGATTATATTTTCGGCTATTGACCCCCTATTTCACCACCATTCAAAAAAAGCCCCGAACACGCTTCGGAGCTTTTTTATTGGGTATTTTTAAAATAATACTTGAATTGTATTTAGCAGATTGTGTATATTATAAGCCATTTATTGAGTTTTATTTTAATCTCCACCGGCAATTCATATTAATACGCGTGTTTGTGACAAAGAGGATGTGTTGAAATTGGAAAAATTGGGAGACTGGAGACGCACGCACACCTGCGGCGAGCTGCGAAAGGGTCATGTCGGCAAAATGGTGACCCTGATGGGTTGGGTGGATCGCAGACGGGACCACGGCGGACTGATTTTTGTCGATATTCGTGACCGCTACGGGAGATCGCAGATTGTCTTCAATCCGAAAACCAATCAGTCGGTTTATGAAAAGGCCAAGGAACTCCGGCCGGAATTTGTGATTGCGGTGCGCGGAATCGTTTCGGAAAGGCCGCCGGAATCTTTGAATCCGAAATTGGCGACGGGCGAGGTTGAACTGCGCGCCGGTGCATTAAAAATTTTAAATGTGTCCAAAACACCCCCCTTTCAAATGATTGCGGATTTAGACGTTTCGGAGGAATTGCGCCTGAAATACCGCTATCTGGATCTCAGACGCCCGAAAGTTCAAAAGAATATCTTATTGCGGCACAAAGTGGCTCAAATTGTGCGCCGTTATTTTGACGAACAGGATTTTATTGAAATTGAAACGCCTTATCTGATGAAAAGCACACCGGAGGGCGCCCGGGATTTTCTGGTGCCGAGCCGGCTTCATAAGGGCAAATTTTTCGCCCTGCCGCAGTCGCCGCAAACATACAAGCAGATCCTGATGGTGGCCGGGTACGACCGCTATTTTCAGATTGTCCGCTGTTTCCGGGATGAAGATTTGCGGGCCGATCGTCAGCCGGAATTTACCCAAATCGATGTGGAAATGTCTTTCGTGCAGGAGGAAGCCATTTTTTTGATTATAGAGGGTTTGATGGAAGCCGTTTTTAAGGCGATTTTGGGTGAATCCCTTCCGCGGCCCTTTTTAAGACTCTCTTACGGGGATGCCCTTCGCCGCTTTGGCGTCGATAAACCGGACCTTCGTTTTGGAATGGAAATTCAAACGGTGACGCACCTGCTCGGGGAAACGGAATTTGAGGTTTTTAATTCTGTGAGGGCGGCGGGCGGAAATATCGCAGGCATTGCCGTGCCGGACGGTGGTAAATATTCCAGGTCTCAACTAACCGAGTTCAATAAATATGCATTATCCTTTGGAGCGAAAGGCACGCTGCCGTTAAAAGTCGAAAGGGGTGCATTGAAGGGGCAGGCTGCAAAATTCTTACGGCCGGAAATTCAGTCACAGATTATTGAACTCTTTCAGGCGAAGGAGGGAGATTTAATTCTCCTGATCGCCGGTCTGGATGATGTTGTGTATCGCTCGCTTGGCGCACTGCGGCTGTATTTCGGCGAAAAATTAAACCTGATTGACACGTCTGTTCATAAACTTGTGTGGGTGGTTGATTTTCCGCTGCTGGAATTTGACCCGGATCAGGGCCGGTACGTGGCCATGCATCATCCGTTTACATCGCCCAAAGAGGAAGACTTTGAGTTGATGGAGGCGGAGCCTTCAAAGATTCGCGCCAGAGCTTATGATCTTGTGCTGGACGGGAATGAGATCGCCGGGGGCAGCATTCGTATTCACCGGAAGGATATCCAGATGAAAATGTTTAGGCTGCTCGGAATATCCCCGGAAGAGGCTGAGAAGAAGTTCGGATTTTTGCTTCACGCATTCGAGTACGGCGCTCCCCCGCACGGCGGAATTGCATTTGGTTTTGATCGGCTCGTCATGATTCTGGCCGGCGAAAAATCCATTCGGGAGGTTATTCCGTTTCCGAAGACGACCAGCGCCATATCCTTAATGGATGGGGCTCCAGCGGAGGTCGACCAGGAGCAATTAAAAGAGTTGGGGATCCGGGTCGTGGAAACGGAAGATAGTCCGCCGGGGGAGAGAAAAAAATAGACGAACGCCCGTTTTTGATCGTTTAAAAATTGTGTTATTTTTAGTTTTATTTAATTTTTCCCTTGACAATTATTGTTTTTTTTGTTAATATTGACTTAACATTAAACGATTTAATTTTAGTAAACAAAAAAGGAGGTGTTAGCCCTATGTCGAAATGGTTTAGAAAATTTATACTGCTGGTTCTGGCGGGAATGTTTTTGGCGACAATCGCTTTTACGGGATGTACGCGATATGCGAATGACGAACAGCTAAAGACACTTCAGGAGACCAAGCAGGCCGCAAAAAGTGCCCAGCAAAAAGTGGCCGATTTGAAAAATGAAAAGGCTGATCTCCAGAAAAAACTGGATGCAAAAAAAGCCGATCTGGAAAAAGTGAAACACGAGAAAGAGGTTGTTAAAGCACGTTTGAGCAAGTCCGAATAGTGCAGTGAATAAATTTGATCAGGAGGTGATGAGATTTTATGAAACTTAAACGCATTTTTATAGCAGCCCTGGTGGCCGTTTTTATGGTGGGTACTTTGTCCAATTTCACGTATGCACAATCAAAAGCAAAAATGAAATTAGACGATTATAAACTGGAATTGGCAAAATGGCAAAAGACCGAAGCCGATGCCAGGGTTCAGATCGCAGCCGAGCAAAAGGAAATTGACGCTTTGAAGGGCGAAATTCAAACCACTCAAAATGAAATCGACAAAACTTGGGGTGAGATTTACGCGCTTTTAGGGACAGACAAAAGTGGTGTTGAAGCCTACAGTCAGTCTTTAAAAGACCTGGAAAACCAGGTGGATGGTCTGAGTGCTCTTTCTTCTGAAGAACTTTTCCAGAAAAGAAATGAGATTGAAGCTCTGGAAAAGAAATTGGAAGAGGAAAAGGCAAACAAAATTTCCAATCTCTCGACAATGCAAGATCTGCTTGCCACAGTCGAAGGTAAATTGATGCAGGTAAAAAACAAATTGCCCAAATCAATTTATGACATGTACAAAGTCGTTCGTGGTGATTATCTGTGGAAGATTTCCAAAAAAGCCGATATTTACGGTGATCCCTACCAATGGATGAAAATTTACACGTACAACCGTGAAATGATCAAGAATCCTAATTTGATCTATCCGGACTGGAATCTGAAAATTGTGCGTAAAACCGGCCCCAATGAGTATGTGGTGACAAAGGGTGATTATCTGAAAAAGATTGCCGGAACCACATTGGGTGATCCGACGTTGTGGACCAAAATCTACGAAGCGAACAAATCACTCATTAAAAACAAAAACTTGATTTATCCTTACGAGGTTTTTGTGATTCCCAAGCAATAGATCATTTCAAAAATAGGTGACCTGCTTTACAAAACCCGTTTCAATTTTTGGAACGGGTTTTTGTAATTTTAGGCGTTAAATAACTATTGCAAAAGAAGTAAATTTATTGTATTATTTTAGTAACAGGTTAACAATATAAAGGAGTTATTGTCCCCAGAGAATGCAAAAGAGATTTTCAATAAAAGGCGTCGATCAATTACAATTGTTGGGGTTTCAAGATGTAAATCTTCGATCAATCCAGCAGCGGTTTTCTACAAAAATAATTATTCGGGGTACGGATGTTCTGCTCGACGGGGCGGCTGCCGAAGTCATTCAGGTGGAGAAACTCTTTTCGGAATTGATTTTATTGATCAATAGAAATGGAAAAGTCAGCGAAAGAGATCTGGAAACACTCATTTATCTGGTCAAATCAATTAGTCCTGCCACAAAAGAAGAAGACCTGAGTTCCGTTATTTTGGGTACAAAGTCAGATTTTATCCGGCCCAAAACAAAAGGCCAATTGGCGTACTACCAGTCTACGCTGAAAAATGACATCGTTTTTGTGATTGGCCCGGCGGGAACCGGTAAGACCTATTTGGCGGTAGCCATTGCCGTGGCGCATTTAAAGGCTCACGAAGTAAGCCGGATCGTATTGGCCCGGCCGGCCGTGGAAGCCGGCGAAAGCCTCGGGTTTTTACCCGGTGATTTTCGTGAAAAGATCGATCCCTATCTGCGTCCCCTTTACGATGCGCTTTATGATATGCTTTCCGGCGATAAACTCCGCCAGATGATTGAAAGGGGTGAAATTGAAATTGTGCCGCTGGCCTACATGCGCGGACGAACATTGAACAACGCATTTGTCATTCTGGATGAAGCGCAAAATACAACCCCCAACCAGATGAAGATGTTTTTAACAAGATTGGGTGTGAGTTCAAAAGCAATCATTACCGGTGATATTACGCAGGTGGATCTGCCCGTAAAGCAAAAGTCCGGACTCATCATCATTCAGGATATTCTGAAAGGGATTGAAGGGATTGATTTCGTTTATTTGGATGAGAAAGATGTGGTACGGCATCGTCTGGTGCGCGAAATTATTAAAGCTTATGAAGTGTACAATCAAAATTCCGACTAAAAATGCGATTTTTTAAACGAAAGAAAATCTCTCAGCCGTCCGGGAAAAGCGGTTCGGTTAAAAATAAATCTTCGGATGAGGAGGGTTCGTGGTTTTCAAAAAACAGAGCCAGATTAATCATTCTTCTGGTCTTTGTTATTCTGGTCACACTTTTTTTTCCGTCTCTTGAATTTAAACAATATCTGAATTTCCGTCCCGGAACGATCGCCTACCGCGATGTGATTGCGCCTTTCACCTTTTACATTTACAAGAGCAAACAGGAACTGAATCGAGATCGCGAAGAAGCCCGCCGGCGGGTTCTTCCGATTTTTCAGGTTGATCCCTCGGTTGCAGAAAAAGAGCTGGACCGTCTCAATCGCTTTTTTGATGAACTGCGCCTGCTGCGGAAATCCGGTGTATCGGACACCATCCGGATTATAGAAATTTTGAGCTTTTGCCGTCGTGAAAATATTATCTTAACGGAAAAAGACGCCCACTTCTTCAATAAATTAGAATTGGCCGTTAACCAAAAATCATTTTCCAGTTTTGAAAATGAAATGCAGCAAATCCTTCAGGATATTTACGCCATCGGTGTCATTAATCGATCAAAGTCGGAAATCCGGAAAATCAACCCCAGAATTTACATCAAGGATAAGGATCAGCATTTCGAAAAGGATTTGAATTATATTTACGACATGAAAGATGCCCGGGAGCGTATCCTTGAAAGGTTTAAGGCGCGATACCGGACGGCTTCGGATTCCATCCATGCGGCTTACGCATTGACCTCTTCATTATTAAAGCCGAACGTTATTTACGATGCAAAAGAGACGAACCGCCTGATTCACGAGGCAATTGCCGGTGTTCCGCTTGTGAAGGGGCAGGTCTTGAAGGGTGAAATAATCCTTCAAAAACATCAGCGAATCACGCCGGAACAGATCGACGCCCTCCGTTCACTGGAAAAAGCACAAGCCGATAAAAATGCCGAAAGCATCTACTGGGAGTTATTCTCTTTTTACGTGGGCACACTCTTTTTCATCTTAATTGCGCTTTTCCCGCTACTGAGTTTCATCTATGTCTATCGCCCCAAAATTTTCAATAATAACAACCATTTGATCATAATTCTGGGTTCGATGCTCCTGGTGGTGGCGCTTGCATTTTTTGTCCAGCATTATGGAATTACCCGGTACGTGGTGCCCGTGGCGGTCGTCCCGATGATGATTACCTATTATTTTGACAATCGTGTGAGCCTGCTTTCCGGAGTCAGCTTGAGCATTCTGGTGGCCGGAATATTCGCAAATGACTTTACGCTGTTGGTGATCTCAATTTTTGTTTCTGCCGTGGGTGTGGTGGCGGTCGGTGTTTTGAGAGGCCGAAAACGGTTGACCAATTCTGTCTTTTTGATCGGCAGCGCTTATTTTTTTAGCCTTCTGTTTCTCGGAATCGCGCAGCAGATCCCCATACCGGAGATGGCACGCGATTGGATCGGCGGCCTCCTGAATGGCGTCATTTCGGCTGTTTTGGTGTACGGGCTGCTTTTGTTGTTTGATTACATCTTCAATGTGTGTTCGGAATATAAGCTTATCGAGTTAAGTGACCTTAGCCATCCGTTATTGAAGATGCTTGCCGTAAGAGCGCCAGGAACTTACAATCACAGTATTGTGATCAGCAATCTGGTGGAAGCCGCCGGCGAAGCCATTCGAGCCAACAGTCTTTTGGCAAAAGTGGGCGCCTACTACCACGACATCGGCAAAATGTACATGCCCGAGTATTTTATTGAAAACCAGCGTTTCGGGAAAAATCCGCATGAAAGTCTGGCGCCGAGGCTCAGCAGTTTAATCCTGCAAAATCATGTTAAAAAAGGCCTGGAATTTGCTAATCAGTATCACCTGCCGGCGGCCATTAAGGATTTTATTGCCCAGCACCACGGGACATCGTTAATGAAATTTTTTTACGAAAAGGCTCTCACGCTGAGCAAGGGGGTTCCGGTTAATGAGGCGGACTTCCGCTACCAGGGGGTCAAACCCCGGACGAGAGAGACGGGAATTCTGATGTTGGCGGATAATATAGAGGCGTTAACCCGCTCCGTTCACGACATAAATGTGAGTAAAATCAGAAATGCCATTCATTCCGTGGTGGAAGAAAAACTTCAAGAGGGGCAATTGGATGAGTGTCCCCTCACGATGCGGGAACTTCAGATTATTAGCAAAGCGTTTGAACAGAACTTAATAGGCGTCCATCATGCCAGAATTGAATATCCCGGACAGGAGAAAATGATTTCGGGCAAAAAGGCGGCAAAATCCCCGCAGAAGGCGAAAAAATCGCCTGAAAAGAAAGTTCAAGAGCTTGAAGATAAAGGTATTTAAAAATAGGTACCGGATTCCTGTAAAACGGATTGAAGTCGTGACAATTGTAAACCAGGTGGTTCGCGAAGAAGCCGGCGACAAAGAAGGCGAAATATCCGTCGTATTTCTTCCGGATGAAGCAATTCAGGGGATCAATCGCTCGTTTTTAAAGCATGATTATCCCACGGATGTCATCGCTTTTAATCTGGAAGATAATCCGGGCGAAGTTTTGGATGGGGAAGTGTACATCGGGTTTGAACAGGCACGGATGCACGCAAAGGAGTATGGGGTCTCTTATCGGGAGGAGATACATCGCCTCATTATTCACGGTGTTTTACATTTGTGCGGGTGGGAGGATGATACCCCCCCGAAGAAGCGAAAAATGGCGGTGAGAGAAAATTATTTTCTCACAAAAATATTGAATTAAATCGAAGGGTAGTTTATTTATTGGATTCATTTTATTTGATTTATGGCGGAATTTTTATCGTACTGCTCTTTTTATCGGCGTTTTTCTCCGGCACAGAGATAGCTTTTTTTTCGATTAGCAAAATTGATCTGTCCAATCTGAAAGAAGAACGCACCGGCAGTGCCAGAAAAATTGTAAAGCTGCTTAGCGATCAGCGGAAATTATTAATTACAATTCTAACCGGCAACACACTGGTGAATATTAGTGCGGCCATTATTGCCACTTTATTGACGGTTCGATTGATCCGGCGTTATCAGTTCAGCGAAACTTGGGGAATGATCATCGAAGTGGTTAGTGTGACCTTTTTAATTTTAATTTTCGGTGAAATCATTCCGAAGGTTTTCGCCGTTAAACGGCCGGTCGCTTTTGCCCGAAAAGTTGTGTTTTGGATCGATCTTGTCTGCCTGATTTTTTACCCTGTTTCATCTTTTTTGGAACGTCTGACCGAACTATTTTCAAAAGTGTTTCATCTCAAAAAAAGCGAGCGTCTTTTATCCGAAGACGAGCTGAGAACACTGATTGAATTGGGGGAAGAAAAAGGCATGATTCAGGAAGAAGAAAAGGATATGATCGATTCTATTTTTGAATTCGGGGAGACGACTGTGCGGGAGATTATGGTTCCCCGGATCGATATGGTCTGTCTGGAAGTGAACACTCCCATTGAGAAACTCGCAGAGCTGATTCAGGAAGCCGGGCATTCCCGCATTCCAATTTATAAAGGGCGGATCGACAATATTATCGGCATTATCCATGCTAAAGATCTCATTCCTTTTTCGGTTAATACGAAGAAAATTGTCGGTCTGGACAAATTGGCGCGTGCCGCTTATTTCGTGCCGGAGAGCAAGAAAATCGATGAACTACTCCGCGAATTTCAGCGGGAGAAAACACACATGGCCATTGTTGTGGATGAATACGGCGGTACGGCAGGGCTGGTCACTCTGGAAGATGTGATTGAAGAAATCGTGGGCGAAATCCAGGATGAGTACGATCGGGAGCAGCCGCTGTTTCGGAAAATTGCCGAGAACATCTGGCTGGTCGATGCGAAAATAGACATTCCGGAATTCAATGAAAACTTCCCGGAGCCTCTCCCTGAGAGAGAGGACTACGAATCCTTGGGAGGACTTATTTTCAGCATTACGGGGAGTGTCCCGGAAGAAAAAGAAATTATTTCGTATAATCATTACAAATTTCAAATTGAGAAATTGGAAGGCCAGCGAATTGCAAAGGTGAAAGTCATTTACACGCCGCGGGGGACTAAGTAGCAAAAGGCCGGCAAAACTCAGGTCCCTTCGGGATATTTAAACGATTCTCAAATTCGGGTGCACACGGCACCCTTTTTATTATCGCCGGGTAATCCGGAATAAAGGCAAATTTTTATTGGAATTTCTTAAAAAATCTTTTAAATTATAGTCCATAAGAAATTGGAGGACTAATTCATGAAATTGACAGACCTACTCTCACCGGAATTGATCAAAATCCCGATAGAATCGACGGAAAAAAAAGGTGTTATAAAAGAGCTTGTTGACCTTTTGGTGAAAAATAATAAGGTTTCAGGCAAGCAAGCCGTTTTAGATGCTGTTTTGGAACGAGAAAAAGTGATGAGCACCGGGGTTGGGCAGGGAATTGCTATTCCCCACGGCAAAACAGATGGGGTCGATACGGTCGTGGCGTCTCTCGGCATTTCCAAAAAGGATATTGATTTTCAAGCCATCGACGAAAAACCCGTACATATTGTCTTTCTGCTGGTAGCGCCGCCTTACGAAACCGGTTTGCATTTAAAGGCGCTCAGCCGGGTTTCACGTTTATTGAGCAAGGAAGAATTTCGTAAAAAGCTCATGAACGCAAAGGATGCCCGCACGGCCATGAAGTTCATTCAGGAAGAAGAAAAAAAGTATTTCGAGATTTAAAACGGATCTATTGAATGAGACTATTTGTCATGGTTTTGAATAAAGAGGAGTACCTGGATGAAATTTTGGAGGCTTTTCTGGAATTGGATGTCCACGGTGCGACGGTGATTGACAGCGTGGGGATGGGACATCTTCTCTCCTTTGAGATTCCGATTTTTGCAGGATTAAGAAGTGTGCTGCCGGGCAATCGTCCTTACAATAAAACCATTTTTTCCGTTGTGGAAGACGAGCAAGTGCCCAAAATTGTCGATGCCATCGAGCAAATCATCGGGGGCCTGGAACAGCCGGGGGTGGGAATTGTGTTTACGATGCCGGTGGATTTTGCAAAAGGATTGGCATCCGAACTGAATGTTTAAAGGATTTTTGCTTTTACGATGAGTTCTAAAAAAAATAAAATTCCGGAAGATCAATGGATTCCGCTAAAGTCATTTCCAAGCCGGCTGTATGCTGAAATGGTGAAAGAGGTGCTGGACGGCAAAGATATTCCTTCTATTATTAAAGGGGAAGATGTGGGAATTCTGGGCACCGGCAGCTACGGCACATCCTCTCCCGGTAGAATTGTCCTCTGGGTGCTGGAAAGAGATTTCGATCGTTGTCAGGAGATTTCAACGGACATGTTGGACCATATTTAAATAAGTTGGCGGTGAATGGCAAAAAAAATACAAACGCCCCGCGGAACCCAGGATATTCTTCCTGAAGAATCGTACCAGTGGCTGTATCTGGAAAATGAAATTCGAAAAATATTTAACCGGTTTGATTTTTTTGAAATCCGAACGCCTGTTTTTGAAGAAACCGAGTTGTTTGCCCGCGGGGTAGGGGAAACCACCGATATCGTTCAAAAAGAGATGTACACGTTTGAAGATCGCGGCGGGAAAAGCATGACGCTGAGGCCTGAAATGACGGCTTCCGTTGTGCGGGCTTACATCCAGCATGCGCTCTGGAATCAGGGTGCGGTGCAGAAATTGTCGTACATTTCGCCCATGTTTCGGCAGGAACGTCCGCAGGCCGGACGATTGCGGCAATTTTACCAATTTGGTGTTGAGATTTTGGGGACCCCCGGCCCTGTTGCCGATGTGGAGGCGATTGCCCTTGCCATGGAGATTTTTAATCACCTTGGGTTGAGGAATCTCACATTAAGAATGAATAGCGTGGGATGTCCCAAATGTCGTCCAAACTACAGGGCAGTTTTGCGCGAATCGTTGAAAAATGTCAAAGGCCGGCTTTGCCCGGACTGCCAGGTGCGTTACGACACCAATCCCCTGCGCATTTTGGATTGCAAAAAGGAAATCTGTCGAAAGCTCACGGAAGATGTGCCGGGAATCGAAGACTATCTCTGTGAAGAATGCCGCGGCCATTTTAATGCCGTGAAAAATGGCTTGAAGGTTCTGGAAATTCCTTACACGAGCGATAAGCGCCTGGTTCGGGGATTGGATTACTACACGCGCACGGCTTTTGAAATTGTGAGTACGGAACTTGGCTCACAGGATGCCGTTTGCGGCGGCGGCCGGTATGATCGCCTTGTATTTGAATTAGGCGGGCCGGATGTCTCCGGTGTCGGCTTTGCCGCGGGCATGGAACGGCTTCTGGTCATCATGAGAAAGAATGGGCTCCCTTTGGGTGAGCCGCCGCGCCCGGAAGTCTATTTTGTGTCATTGGGGGAAAACGCCAAAACGGCTGTTTTAAAGTTGGCGCAGCAGCTCCGCCGGAGCGGATTCAGGTGCGAATTGGATCTGGCCGGCAGAAGTGTGAAAGCGCAGATGCGCGAAGCCAACCGCATCGGGGCACTGTTTGCCGTGATTGTGGGCGAAGATGAGCTTTCCAAAAATGAGGCACAGGTCAAAAATCTTGAAAATGGCACCCAAACGGGTGTGCCTTTTGGGAAACTTCCCGAATTTATTCGCCGGGACCAATGATTCCCCATGGCTTCCCGGGAGCTTTTAAAATGGGTGAGGAAGCTTCACCTAAAAAAATATCGTGAACAGGAAAGCTGTTTTGTAATCGAAGGGCCGAATCTGGTTCTGGAAGCCCTTCGGTCCGATTTTCAAATCGCAAATGTCTTTGTAATTCCCGAATTTAAGACTTCGGGCCGTTTTAAACAGATGGAACCGTTCTTTGAAAAGCGTTCGCTCCCCGTTCAGCAAATTTCGGTCCCGGAGATGAAAATGATTTCCGAAACATGTTTACCTCAGGGAATTTTGGGTGTCGTTCGAAAAAAGCCCCGGAGCTTCAGGAAACACGACGTGTCCCGCTGGACGAAGGTGATTCTTTTAGACCATCTTCAGGAGCCGGGCAATCTGGGTACGATTATCCGGGCAGCCGATTGGTTTGGGTTTCAGGCGGTGCTGACCAGTGAAGGCAGTGTGGAAAGTACGAACGGAAAAGTTCTGCGTTCAACGGCGGGTTCGTATTTTCATTTACCTGTTTTTGAAGCCATTTCTCTTCGCGGGGCAATCAAAACGCTGCTGCAGGAGCGCTTCCGGGTATTTGCGGCCCAAAGCGACGGCGATGTCATCCATTTTAAAGCACAATTCGGGGAGAAAACAGCGCTTGTGATCGGCAATGAACGGCACGGCGTAAAATCAGATTTATCCGGCCTTCCTGTTCAAACCGTGCGGATTTCGCGGTCGGGGCGCGGAGAATCGTTGAATGCAGCGATGGCCGCTACTGTCTTGATGGATCGAATCACTTTTTCAGAAGCCGGAAACGGTGCCTGATTCGGAATTTGAAATTGAAACGCCGGCGGGGCGGGATCAAAACCCAACGCCCTTTGCCACTCTCGTTCTGGTCGTTTTATCGATTATTCTCATTTTTTCTGTCGGGCTTCTGCTGTCTTTTTGGGTTCAGCGGCGGTTTTCAAATCCCGATTTAAAAGCCGTTGTGCTTTCGGCAGAATTGCTGTTGTTAATTCCGGAGCTTCTTTACATCGGGTGGAAGAAGCTGTCTTTTAGAAAAGTATTTCGATTGCGCCCGGTTTCCCTGCAGCTCCTGGCGGCCAGCGTTGTGGTCACAATCGGATTGGTGCCGCTCACAGACACGCTGGATCGAGTGCTTCAAAACTGGATCCGCATGCCTGCGGAGATGGAAAATCTCATAAAAGCATCTTTTCAATTTAACAACCCGCTTTTTTTCTGGATCGCATTTCTCTCGGTGACCCTTTTTGCGGGAATTTTTGAGGAGATGCTGTTCCGTGGGTTTTTTCAACAGGTGTGGGAGAGAGCCTTTTCACCCCTGTCGGCAATCGGGATCTCGGCAATTTTATTTGCCGTGGTTCATTTCAATCCATGGTGGCTTATTCAGATTCTGCTGCTCGGAATTTTGCTGGGGTATATTGCTTATCGAAGTGATTCCGTGGTGCCGGGAATTTTTATTCACGTGCTGAACAATGCCATCGCGTTCTATTTTTTAAGGATTCCCGATCAGAAAATGGGATGGTATTTAAACAATCAGGCGGTGCGCTGGTATTGGCTCGTCTTCGGTCTCATCTTATTTGTGACGGGTTTCCGTTGGATGCTGAATCTATTTGGAGAAGTTAGGGAATGGAAGTAAAGAGTCGGATCGTTTGATGGAATTCAATCAGGTGACAGATTCTCCGCGTGTTCGGATCGGAGTTCTCCAGCACGAAGACGAAATGACTTTCAGAGCCACAGGCGGGTTTGTGGGATTCGATCTGAACGGCAAGAAAGTATTTGAAGGCAAGAAAGAATACGCTTATAAAATTACACACGACACATCGGATGCAGGAGAAATCCGCTATGCGGTCCGGATGCACATCAGGGGATCGGAGCGCGAAGCGAATGAACGCATCGGGGAATGGAAATCATCCGGTGTTGAAACGACAAAATTGCAGGTCGGGCAGAAAATTCCATTAGGGGGCGGGAAAGTTTACGACAATCGCGAATTCTGGATTTTGTCCGGGACATTTTTTTCTGAAGATGAAGCGGAGGCGCACAGAAGAAGCCTGCCGGATTTCGGAGGCATGAAAGTGGTTCCGGTGATTACACGTCCTGCCCGGGGCGACCTGCATCTGGAGGGTCTTGTGGTTAAAGGGGGGATTCGCCTGGTTCCGGCGAACAAGAGCGGACGGTTTATTCTTGACAACATCCGTGTGGGCATTGGATTTCACTGGGATCATCGCGAGAGTCAGGAATATGAAGAAGATCTGGCGTTTTATATAGACCGGTACGGCAAAATTACGGCCGTCAATATTATTGATCTGGAAACCTACCTTTCGGCCGTCAATTCTTCAGAGATGGTACCCGATTGTTCGGCGGAGTTCTTGAAGAGCCAGACCATTGTGGCGCGCAGCACCGTTTTTGCGACGGCCGGAAAACACCATTTTGGCGATCCGTTTGATCTGTGTGCCGACGACCACTGCCAATGTTTTCACGGCTCTGCGGCCATCGAGGCACGCTCTGCCAAGGCCGGGAAACTCACCCGGGGAGAGGTTCTTATTTATGAAGACCGGGTTTGCGATGCCCGTTACGCCAAGGTTTGCGGCGGGGTGGGGGAATCTTATCGAAACGTCTGGGATGATCAAGACATTCCCTATCTCACAAAGTTTTATGACGGCCCCGAAACACCGGAAAGCCTGCCGGATTTAACGGAGGAAACAAATGTCCGGGCGTTTCTTGAAGCCCCCCCGGGCGTGTTTTGTAATCCTAAAGAGTACCCGCTGCCGGATTATTTGCGCGAGGCACACCGGCATTTTGACTGGCAGGTGGGGTACATGCCTGAGGAATCCGGTTTTCGATGGGAGGTTCGCTACACATCTGAAGAATTGGAAGCCGTTGTCGAAGAAAAGGCGCATTTAGGATTGGGGGTTATCAAGGATATTGTTCCGCTGGAGCGAGGCGAATCCGGCCGCCTGATTTATGCAAAATTAATCGGTGAAAACGGTGAGAAAATTATCGGGAAAGAGCTGGAAATTCGGCGTGTTCTATCAAAATCGCATCTCTACAGCTCCCTCTTTGTGGTGGATAAAGAAATGAATGCGCAGGGCGAACTTCAGGCGTTTGTATTAAAAGGCGGAGGTTGGGGCCATGGTGTCGGTCTCTGCCAGGTCGGTGCCGAAATTATGGGAGAGCAGGGTTACCCGTATGATCAGATTTTGTATCATTACTACCCCGGTTCCAGATTGAAACATCTCTATAAATGAGTCAGTTAATAGTTTGTGCTGAATTGAAGGATAAAACAGTTTTTGTTTTTGGCTTTATTTTTGCAGTATTAATAGGCTTATGCGAATTCAGGGGAAAATTCTAATCAAACAAGTAAGGTAGAAAAATGGCAAATACGAAAACAATTTTAATTGTGGACGACGATGCACAAAATATTGAAATTCTTGTCCATGAACTGGTGCGTAAGCGGTTTCAGGTGAGCACGGCCGAGAACGGATATGACACCCTGGAAAAGGCTAAAAAGTATCAGCCGGATTTAATCATTACCGATGCGGATTTGCCCGATTTAAGCGGCGTCGCTTTATTGCAGCGGCTCAGGCAGGATGAAAAAACCGTTTCCATTCCGGTTATTTTTCTCACCGCCCAGGATGGATTGCAGGACCGGCTGCGTGCTTTTGAATTAGGCGTGCGCGACTATATGATCAAACCCCTGCACGTGTCGGAAATCGGAGCCCGTGTGAAAATGATTTTCAACCGTCTTCAACGATTGGAAACGGCGGCGTCCGGCATGGATTCCAGATATCAGGGGAAATTGGACGAGAAGTGTCTGGCAGAACTGATTACTCAGCTCGGTGCCAAACGCTGGACGGGAATTTTGAATCTTACCAACGAATTTAAAAAAAGCGGCCAGGTTTTTTTCAAAAAGGGAATGATCGTCAACGCAATCCTCGGGGGGTTTCGGGCCGAACGCGCCATTTACCAAATGATGCCCTGGGCAAAAGGACTTTTTTCGATTGTGCCTCAACAGGTTGAAGTGGAAGACGAAGTCTCGATCAGCAATCTCGGAATCCTTCTGCATGGGTATGAATGTTTGAAACAACGGCAGGAGCTTTTAAACAAATTGCCGTCGCCTTACGCCATTTTTTCCGTCAAATCTCATTTTTTAAAACTGCTGGAAGAACGGCCGGTAACGCCCGATGTGACAAAATTTGTCGATTTATTTGACGGTCAGCATTCGGTTCTGAAAATTCTGGATGACAGCCATTATGACGACCTGACGACACTTACCCGCATCGTAAAAATGTACAGGCAGGGGTTTCTGGAAGAATTAATCGTTTCTGAACCGGAGGAGGAACCTGCCGGCGAAGAAGATTTGGAAGCCGTGTTGAGTGAAGAGGAATTTGATACCTTCCAAAAACGCGTGTTCAGACCGGTTGCCGCAATGGAACCGTTTCTTCTGATTCTTGGAACGGCGAACAGCGGCAAGGGTGAATTTGTGCAAACGCTTGTTGGAAAGCACTATCGGACACGGTCCGTGAAAAAAGTCTTTCCGCACGCCCTGGATATTGGGAAATTAAGGCTTTACGAAGAAAATGACATCCTGATTGTTGGAATTCCTGTTGAGAAACAGGTTCGGACGATCGTTCAATCCGTTTCGGATAACTTGCTGGGGTACATTTTTATTGTAAATGCAACAGAACCTGAAAGCCTCGACTATCTGAATTATTTAATCAAATCTTTTAGAGGCCGTTTTCAGCTTCCCTACGTGGTGGCGGTAACCCATCTTCGTCATCCCAAGGCGCTTGGGATTGAAGAGATCTCACAAAAGTTGGGACTGGAAAGCTATGAAGAATTGATTCCCTGCGATCCGAAAGACAAAGAAAATGTGAAGGTGATTTTACTCAATATGTATTCTCCTTATCCCGAAAAGAAAAAACTGACTTTTAGCTTAAGCGAAAAACTGGTAACAAACTAATTCAGGAGACCCGTCGTTGAACAAAATTCTGTTCATTGAGCCAGATGAAAAACTTGCTGCCGAATTTCAAAATATAATGGAGCCGGAAGAATTCGAAGTTAATTCGGCCGATTCTATGGAAGAGGCTCAGAACCTTTTGGAATCCTATTCGCCGCAAGGCGTCATTTTTGAGGCGCGTTTGCCTGAAAGCGGCTCAATCTCCCGGCTGAAGCAGCTTCGTGAAAGTTCTCCTGCCCAGGATATATTTTTTATCGCTTTAAGTGAAGAGAGCGACGTGAATAAACGCGTTAACTTGATTGAAAGCGGCGTGGATGACTATATTCAGAAACCTTTTGAAGTGGAAGAGCTGCTGTTCCGTATTCGGATGCTTTTGCGTGAAAGAAAAAATTTTATTGAAAACGGCCCCGTTAAATTTTACGGCTTCAATGGGCTGCTTTCCGAAATGAATGTGATCGACCTGATTCAAACGCTTGAGTTGGGGAAAAAATCCGGTGTCATTGTACTCAATCGCGGCGCGATAGAAGGCAAAATATTCATCAAAGACGGCGTTGTCTGGGATGCGGCAGTAGGCCCGTTTAAGGGCGAACCGGCGCTGTATCAATTGGTCCTCTGGATGGATGGGAATTTCTCCGTGACATTTCAAAAGATTCATCAAGAGCAGGGTATTTTTAGCCCGGTACAGGAAGTCATTCAGCGGAGTATCCAATTAATTGATGAAAAGGAACGGCTGCTCGCACATTTGCCGTCGATATATACGATTTTTGAACAGGTGCGGGATCTATTTCCGGATGAATTATATGAAGTTACGAATGAAATTTTATCTCATGTGGATGATGTACACACCCTCCAGGATATTCTGGATGAAACCACACTCGATGAGTTAGATGCCCTGCGGGAAATCATTCGCCTTTATCAATTGGGGGTTCTCCGGGAATCTGTGTCCTATCGTCTTTCCGTGCAGCAGGAACCGTCTTCGGCGGAGCAGAACCCGGAAGTCGAGCAGGATTTGGAAAGTACCCTTATTTCGAGGACATTCGACGCCATTCAGAACTTTTTTAATCAAATGGCCGCCTCAGAGATAAGACAGTCTGATAAAGATGAATATGAGACTGTTTCGAAAGAGAACGGAATTGTTTTTAGCAGGAAGCTTGCTTTGAGCCGCAGCGAACTGCAATTTATTAAGCACAAACTTTTGTAACACCCAGGCGTTTTGGAAAGGAATACTGTATGCGGATTGGTGAGATTTTAATTATTGGGCCAAAAAGTGTCGGCAAAGAGGCACTTTTACAAAAGCTCTGCACACAGATTGAGACTCATGAGAAGGGATTTGAACTTGGGCTGCTGCCGCTCGACAATGAAATACTTTTACATTTTTATGGGATTCCCTGGTCCCACTACGCCAGAAGCACCGCCTGGGATTTAATTGCATCAAAAGCACTTGGGGCCATTATTTTGTTTGATTGGGCCCGCCCCGAAACGGTTAAAACGGCCGAAGAAATTGTTGAATTTTTCCAGATGAACGCTACGCTGCCGATTCTTGTGGCTTCGAAGATCGAGGGCGATGAAGCATCCAAAATTGCGATTCATGCCTACAGCGGCGGTTTGCAGCTTTCCAGATCCTGTAAATTCACTTTTTACCATCCGGAACAAACAGATTCTTTGCGCCAACTCATTGTAGATCTTGTGAATATTAATCTGGAACAATTAGCCGTTTAAACGATGAGGTTATCATGACATACACAGAAGTGGCTCGAAAAGAACTCTCGCTGGCTCAAAAAGTAGAAGCAATTTATCGTTTATTAAAAGGTATTTCATTCGATGACCTCATCGATTCCTATAAAAATGAAGATGCCGTCGCGCTGCAGAAATTTGTGTGGGATAAAACCGTCGAAATCGGATTGCGGATGAGAGGGAAAGATTTTAGTCGAAAAGAGATTACCGGACGAATGATTCCCACACCGGTTTACCAGCGGCAGCAGGGCTGTTCGGAACGGATTTATTACTGCAAGGCCACCCTGTGCATTCTTTCCAACCCCAAATGTGCCCGGAAAAAATTAAAAGGGCAATTTCGGATCTTGCAGGATTCGGTTCAGGAATGGATTTATGCCTCCGGCCGGGAATTGAATGTTTGAAAAATGACCGCCTGAGATCCCTCGAATTTTACCGGAATTAAAAGCAAATGCACTTAATTTTTTGGGGAATTATTCTTTTTGCCGCCGCGGCGATGAATTATTTGGGATTGAAAAAATATTGACATTACTTTAAAAAGTTTTTATATTTAAACGTTTGAAAAACGGGTAATTTTAAAAGACTCTCCGGCTTTTCGGAGAGCTTTTTGCATATACCTGCGAGAGTGGCGGAACCGGCAGACGCGCTAGACTTAGGATCTAGTGCCTTCGGGTGTGGGGGTTCGAGTCCCCCCTCTCGCACTTGCGCCAATACCGTTAAAAATTTTAGTGAAAATAAAAGAAGAGGAAACATTGGATTATTCGGTTAACGAAGTTCAGGCGTGGTTAAGAGAAATCAAACTGCATGTGCCTGCGGAAGAAATTCAGCAGAAAACAGACGAAAAAATAAAAGAGCTTCGGCAGAAAATCAGCATCCCCGGTTTTCGAAAAGGGAAAGCACCGGTTGATATGATTCGTTTGCGCTTTGGGAAAGCTATTTTAGAAGAAATGCTTGAAGATGTCATTCAGGATTCTTTTCGGGAAATCGTCGAAAAAGAGAATCTGGAGATTATTCGTTCTCCGGAAGTAAGAGAACAGAATTGGGATGACCATAAAGGTCTGGATGTCACGTTCGAAGTGGAGATTGAACCGGATATTGAATTGAAGAAGTACACCGGTTTGTATTTAACAAAGGAAATTCACCAAATTGCCGATGATGAAATAGATAAGGCCATCGAACGCCTGCGTGAAAAAAATGCAGTCGTTCAGCCGGTTGAAGAGGGCGCTGAATTAGGCGACTATGTCCATGCTGATTTACAAGAGGTAGATGCCGGGGGGCTTCCGATCTTAGGACATAAAGCCGAAGATATTGAATTCCCGCTTGGCGAGGGCGCTTTTGACAAAGAATTCGGAGAGCAGTTACTCGGCGTTAAAAAAGACGAAGAGCGCAGAATTGTCGATCCCGAAGAAGGCAAAGAGGACAGATATTACGCTGTAAAAGTTAAAGACGTGACGCGGCACATTTTGCCGGAAATCAATGACGATTTCGCAAAAGATTTGGGCGACTATGAATCGATTGAAGATTTGCGGCAGAAAATTCTGGGCTATTTGGAGGAGGAAAACAAACGCCGTTCGCAAGAGAATCTTATCGACAGTTTGATCAGTGCATTAATTTCCGAAAATCCTTTTGAAGTGCCGCCTCAAATGATTGATAATCTCCTCGATGTCTATGTTGAGGATATCAAGAAGCAGGCAAAATCAGATTTTGATGTGGATGGTTTTAAAGAATCTGAGAAACCGACTGCAATTCGTTCCATAAAGTGGTATCTTATTCAAAAGAAACTGGCGGAATTGGAAAACCTCCAGGTGACCGATGCAGATGTAGAGGCTTACATAGAAAAATTGGCAGAAGAGAAAAATCAAAGCCTTAAAAAATTGAAAGCAAAATACAGTTTGAAAAACAGACGTGAAAAACTTAAGGACAGGCTCCAGGAAGAAAAAATCATTGATTTTCTGTTGAAAAATTCAGAGATTGAAGAAGTGGAGATTAAATCGACAGAACAAAAAATTTTGACGGATTAGTTAAAAAAAAGGATAGTTTATGGGATTGGTTCCAATCGTTATTGAGCAAACGGGACGGGGTGAACGTGCCTTTGACATATTTTCGAGACTTTTAAAAGAGCGCATTATTTTTATCGGCTCACCCATTGATGATGTGGTGGCCAGTTTAACCATCGCTCAATTGCTCTTTCTGGAGGCGGAAGATCCGGAAAAGGACATTTTCCTGTACTTAAATACGCCGGGCGGGTACATCTCGGCCGGACTGGCAATTTACGACACGATTCAGTACATCAAGCCGGATGTGGCCACGATTTGCATGGGACAGGCGGCCAGTATGGGTGCTGTTCTTCTGGCATCCGGTGCTCCGGGAAAACGTTCTGCGCTGCCTCATTCCAGAATCATGATTCACCAGCCGATGGGGGGCGCCCAGGGTCAGGCATCGGATATTGAAATCCATGCGAGGGAAATCTTGACGCTGCGCCAAAAATTGAATGAAATCCTTTCATTGCATACCGGTCAGTCCATGGAAAAAATCGAGAAGGATACGGACCGGAATTACTTTATGTCTTCTCAAGAAGCAAAGGACTACGGGCTTATTGATGAAATTCTCATGAAGAAAGAAAAGAGCAAGAAGAAGAAAAAATAGTGGAGCGAATTATTATGGCCAATACCAGGCGGGAAAAGATTTATATTTGTTCTTTTTGTGGAAAAAATTCCAATCAGGTAGATGCGATTATCACCGGGCCTGGGGTGTACATCTGCAATGAATGCGTGTATAATGCCATGGAGATTCTGAAGAACGATCTCATGCGCCGTACGGTAACCGATCACAAAAATATGCCGACGCCCGCCGAAATTAAAGCGGAATTGGACAATTATGTGATCGGCCAGGATCAGGCGAAGAAAACCCTTTCCGTGGCTATTTATAACCATTACAAACGGGTTGCATCGCAGGAGTTTTATGATGACGATGAACTGGAAAAGAGCAATATTTTATTAATCGGCCCCACAGGCACGGGGAAAACACTGCTGGCTCAAACTTTGGCTCGATTTCTTCAGGTTCCCTTTACGATTGCAGATGCCACCACGCTCACCGAAGCGGGCTACGTGGGCGAAGATGTGGAGAATATTTTGGTTCGGCTGCTTCAGGCGGCGGACTACGACATTGAGCGGGCGGAGCAGGGCATTATTTATATCGATGAAATCGATAAAATTGCGCGTAAGGGCGGAAACCCTTCAATTACACGAGACGTCTCCGGGGAAGGTGTTCAGCAGGCTTTATTAAAGATTTTAGAGGGCACGATTGCTTCGGTCCCGCCCAAAGGAGGGCGGAAACATCCGGAACAGAGTTTAATCAATATCAATACGAAAAATATTCTTTTTATTGTGGGCGGGGCTTTCGAAGGCATCGATAAAATTATCGAGTCCCGTCTCAACAAGATGTCCATCGGCTTCGGCGTCGATATTAAAAGGAAATCCGAGCGTAAAATAGGCGAAATATTGCGGCGTGTGGAACCGGAGGATTTGCTTTGCTTCGGACTAATTCCTGAACTGATCGGCCGGCTGCCGATCATCAGTGCGCTGGACGAACTGAATGCAGATGCATTGCTGACCATTCTCAGGAAGCCGAAAAATGCAATTACCAAGCAGTATAAACGCCTGTTTGAGATGGAGGGAGTTGTGCTGCACTTTGATGAAGATGCCCTGAAAGCGGTGGTTGATATTGCCCAGAAACGCGGGACAGGAGCCCGCGCACTCCGTACCGTTATGGAAGATGCCATGCTGGACATCATGTTCGAATTGCCGACGATCCAGAGTGTAAAAGAATGTCTTGTCACAAAAGAAGTGATTACGAAAAAGAAAGAACCCATTTTAAAAATTAAAGAAGTCAAGAAACGCGCTTAGGGGGAGAGGCTAAAAGAACCGAGAAAACTATTTATGCAAAAAATCGAAAGAGACGATGTAACCATCGAAATCAATAACAAGCTACCGGTGCTTCCGCTCAAGGAAACGGTAGTTTTTCCATATATGATCTATCCGCTTCTGGTTGGTCGCGAATCTTCGACCCATGCCCTTCAAGAGGCCTTGATGAGCGATAAACTCATTTTTCTGGTCGCCCAAAAGGATGTTCAGGAAGAAAGTCCGTTGGCCAGAGATCTGTACCGCGTGGGTGTTGTGGCCAGAGTTTTGCAGATTTTAAAATTGCCCAACGGCCTTGTGAAGGTTCTGGTTGAAGGAATTGTGCGGGCACGGGTAAGGCGTTACTGGAAAATTGAGGATTTTTATCGCAGTACAATTGAGATCGTCCCGGAAACGCTGAAGGCCAACACAAAAATTGAAGCCGGACTTCGGCATGTGCTGACGTTATTCAAAGAATACATTCTTCTGAACCGGGATGTACCTGACGAACTGATTCTAACGGTCGGAAGTCTCGAGAATCCCCATCGGATCACGGATTTTATCGCGGCTCATGTCACCCAAAAAATGTCTGATAAACAGCGGCTGCTTGAGGTGAAATCGCTTCTGCAGGAATTACTTGAACTTTCCCGTATTTTAGAATCTGAAAAAGAGATTTTGCAAATTGAGCGAAATATCGATGACCAGGTTCGCGACCGGATGCAGAAATCCCAGAGGAATTACTATTTGCAGGAACAGCTTCGTGTGATTAAGCAGGAATTGGGCGAAGAAGATGAAGTTGTCGGCGATGTTCAGCTTTTAATGCAGAAGATTAAAAAAGCCGGCATGCCGGAGAACGTGAAGGAGAAAGCTTACGAAGAAATTGACAAACTGAAATTCACGCCGACGATGTCACCCGAATACACGGTCACCCGGAATTATCTCGATTGGCTGCTGGCCATGCCCTGGAAAAAACGGACCAAGGATAATTTGGATCTAAAAAATGTCCAGAAAGCGCTTGATTCTGACCATTACGGCCTGCAGAAAGCCAAGGAAAGAATTCTGGAGCATCTGGCTGTTATGAAGCTGGTAAAACGGGTGAAGGGTCCCATCCTTTGCCTGGTCGGCCCGCCCGGTGTCGGGAAAACCTCGCTGGGCCGTTCCATCGCGCGGGCAATGAAGCGGAATTTTATCCGTGTGTCTCTGGGGGGTGTTCGCGATGAAGCCGAAATTCGGGGTCACCGGAAGACGTATATTGGTTCCATGCCGGGGCGTATTATTCAATCCATTAAAAAAGCGGGCACACGAAATCCCGTGTTTCTATTGGATGAAATTGACAAAATGAGTGTCGATTTCCGGGGTGATCCTTCAGCCGCCCTGTTGGAAGTACTCGATCCCGAACAAAACAGAAATTTCAGCGATCACTATCTGGAAGTTGAGTTCGATCTTTCGGAAGTCATGTTCATCACAACGGCCAATGTCCGGTATAATATTCCGCTGCCTTTAATCGATCGTATGGAGATCATCGAACTTCCCGGGTACATGGAATTCGACAAGTTGGAAATTGCCAAAAAGTTTTTGCTGCCGAAACAAATGAAGGAGACCGGTCTCACCCCCGAGAATATTCGCATTTCCGATCAGGCGATCATGATGATTATTCGGGAATACACCCGTGAAGCCGGCGTTCGAAATATAGAGCGAAGTCTTTCAACGATTTGCCGAAAAGTGGCGCGAAAAATCGTTTCAAACCCCAATAAGATGTTTTATTCCATTACAGCCAAAAGTCTGGAAGATTATTTGGGTGTGCCCAAAGTACCCGAAAAGACCATCGAGGAAGAAGAACTCATCGGTGCCGCCATTGGATTGGCCTGGACGGAGTTCGGGGGAGACATTTTGACGATCGAAGCCACGCCGATGGAGGGGAAGGCGGGATTGATACTGACGGGGAAACTGGGCGATGTGATGAAAGAGTCCGGACAGGCGGCGTTGAGCTTTGTGCGTTCAAATGCGAAGCGTTTTGGGATCGATCCGAAATATTTTCAAAACCATGAAATTCACATTCATGTGCCGGAGGGGGCCATTCCAAAAGACGGCCCGTCGGCCGGGATTACAATGGCTCTCGCAATGGTTTCGGCCATTATGAAGAAGGCCGTTTACCGGAATATTGCCATGACCGGTGAGATTACACTGCGCGGGCACGTGCTGCCGATCGGCGGTTTGAACGAAAAATTACTGGCTGCCCGCCGGGCAGGCATAAAAACGGTTCTTATCCCGGCAAAAAATGAGAAGGATCTGACGGAAGTTCCGCAAAAAATTAAAAAGGGCCTGGACATAAAATTGATTAATCACATGGATGATGTGCTGCGGCTGGCGATGAGGGACGGTTTTTCCATCTCTTAAACGGCAGGTACATCTTGAGAATGGAAGGAAATCAGGCTCCTGTTCGAATTGTAAAAATGCTCCCTCCGATTTTTATCCTGTCCATTTTATCAAAAAATTAATAAAAGACGATGAAAAATCACCGGACAAAATTTATTAAAAGTGTGCTTAATCTACATGATTTACCGAAAGACCGGTTTCCGCAGATTGCTTTTTCCGGACGGTCGAACGTGGGGAAATCGTCGCTGATCAATGTCATTTTAAATCAAAAAAGCCTGGTCAAAATAAGTTCAACGCCCGGTAAAACGAGGAGTCTCAATTTCTTTTTAATCGACGATCAATTTTATCTGGTGGATTTACCGGGGTACGGATTTGCAAAAGTGTCAAAAAATGAGAAACTTCGGTGGCGGCGGCTCATTGAAGGTTATCTATCCGCCTCCGAGAATCTTAAAGGCACAATTCTTATTATTGACGCGAGGATCGGCTTTACAGAACTGGATCGAATGATGGTTTCCTGGCTGAGAGAAATTGAACGGCCATTCCGGGTCGTTGCCACTAAAATTGACAAACTCTCCCGGAATGAACAGACAAAACAGTTGAAAAAAATAAACCGATGGCTTGATGAAATTAAAACGGAGTCCGCCATTCCGTTTTCAGCAAAAACAAAAGAGGGAAAAACGGCCGTCTGGAAAGTGTTGAATGCGTTTATGCAGCATCCGTAAACAGGTTTTTAAAGCGAAAGGGCAAATGTAATGAAAATACGATTGTTTACACCCGGTCCGACACCGGTTCCGGAGAAGGTCATGACTCGCATGGCCGACCCTATTCTTCATCATCGCACGAAAGAATTTTCAAATATTTTTACGGAAGTTTCCGAAATATTAAAAGAACTTTTTCAGACGAAGGAAGACGTGATTATTTTAACCTCTTCCGGGACGGGAGCCATGGAGGCGGCTGTGGCAAACCATCTGAATCCGGGTGACGAGGTGTTGACGATTGAAGGGGGAAAATTCGGTGAACGTTGGGGAGAATTGTGCGAAGCTTATGGCGTGAAAGCGGTCCGAAAAGCCGTTCCCTGGGGCAGGGCTTTTACGCCGGATGAGATGAGAGAAACGTTGGAGAAAAAATCCGATTACAAGGCGGTTTTTCTCACACACAGCGAAACGTCCACCGGTGCGGCTATTGATCTCAGAAAAATATCGGAAGTGATCCACGCTAAAAGTGATGCCTTAATTATTGTGGATGGGATCACATCGATTGGGGCGATGCCTTTAAAAATGGATGCCTGGGGGCTGGATGTCGTTATTACCGGCTCACAAAAGGGGCTGATGATTCCGCCGGGTCTGGCCTTTATCGCCCTGAGCAGACGGGCGTTGAAAGCGATGGAAGCCTGCCGGCAGCCGCGTTACTATTTTGATTTGCGCAAAGCCGTAAAATCCCTGCAAAGCCGGACAACCCCTTTCACACCCGCCGTCACATTGATTACAGGCCTGTTGGAAGCCCTGCGCATGATTCAGACGGAGGGTTTGGAAAATGTCTGGAAACGCCACGCTATTCTGGCGGATTCTACACGAAAGGCGGTTCGTGCCCTGGGTTTGGAATTGCTGGCGGATTCTCCGTCCAATGCGTTGACCGCTGTAAAAATTCCTGAACTGCTTTTATCCGCCGGAATTGACGGGCGTATGAAAGCGAAAGGTGTGATTGTGGCCGGCGGACAGAGTAAGTTGAAAGGCAAAATATTCCGCATTTCTCATCTCGGTTATTATGATATTCAAGACATGTTTGCCGCGATCGGCACGCTGGAAGAAGTTTTGCAGGAAGAAAATTGGAATTTCGAGCCGGGAACCGGTGTTAAAATCTTGCAAACAAATTATTTACGTCTTATTCGAAAATGAGTCTGGAAGGAGATAAGATGGAAGAAACAATTAAAATTTTAATCCCGGATGATCTGCCCAAAGCCTGTATGGATACCTTTGAATCGGCAGGATTTGCGGTTACTTTTGAACCCGACCTTTCTCCGGAGGCGCTTTTGGCGAAGGTGAAAGACTACGATGGAATGGTGGTTCGGAGTCGAGTCAAAGTGACCCGCGAAATAATTGAAAGCTCGGATCGCTTAAAATTAATCGGCAGGGCCGGCGTTGGCTACGATAATATCGATGTGGAGGCGGCCACAGAAAGAGGCGTGGCGGTTATGAATGTTCCGGGCGCAAATGCAGTCTCTGTGGCGGAGCTTACGATGGTTATGATGCTCAGTTTGGCCCGAAATCTGATCGAGGCCAACGAATCTACAAAGGCCGGGAAGTGGGAGAAAAAGCGCTTTAAAGGAAATGAAATCATGGGAAAGACCCTGGGGTTGATTGGTCTTGGCAAAGTCGGTGTCGAGGTGGCCAAACGCGGCATCGGGTTCGGCATGAAAGTGATCGCGAACGATCCCCGCTTCACATCTGATTCGGCTGTTCCTTTCGGTGCAAAAATTATTGATCTGGACCAATTGCTGGGACAATCGGATTACATCTCGCTGCATTTACCTTTAACCGAAAATACGTATCACATGCTGAATGAACAGACACTCAACCGCTGTAAGCGAGGTGTGCGGATTGTCAATTGTGCAAGGGGCGAAATTATCGATGAGCAGGCACTTTACGAAGCCATTCAATCGGGACAGGTGGCCGGAGCGGCGCTGGATGTTTATGAAAAAGAACCTCCTAAAGACAGCCCGCTGCGGGAATTGACGAATGTAATCATGACGCCGCATATTGGGGCTTCTACTGTGGAAGCGCAAATTCGGGTGGCGATAAATGTGGCCCGCCAGATGGTCAATTTCTTTAAAGAAGAAAAAATTGAAAATGTGGTGAATCCGGAGGCCATTTTAAAATAGAGAAAGACCATGAAAATTCTCATGCTTTATGTGAATCGATTTTCATATAAAACCGCTTCGAAAGGTCTTGAAGGCGTTCCTGATCTTGATGAAGAAAATGAATTTAAAAATGCGGTTGTCGGGTTTGTACATCTGGAAGAAAAGGACGAAGAATCTGTCGCCGGCGCCATCACAAAGTTAATCAAAAACCTGAAATGGCTGGCCGGAAAATGGAACACAAAAACGGTTGTACTGCACTCTTTTGCACATCTGGCGGAGAGCAAGGCATCTGCGGAGACTGTGGGGGAAGTGTTTGCCCGGGCGCGGGCGCGTCTGGAGGCCTCCGGCTACACGGTTGGCGAAACCCCTATCGGCTATTTCCTGGATCTTCATGTGGATGCGCCCGGTAAATCTCTGGCCCGCGTGTGGAAATCGTTTTGAAAAGAAAAATTAGTGAAATGGAATGCGGATGGCACTGGGATTACGGATTTTCGCTGATGTGACAATTTGAAGAAAAAGAGATAATCCAAACACATGCCGCTTGTTTCCGTTATTATTCCGACTTATAACCGGAGTCGATGGATCGGAAAGGCTGTTGAATCTGTCCTGAATCAGACGTTTCAGGATTTTGAGCTCATTGTGGTGGATGATGGCTCTACAGACGACACCGGTGAGAAATTAAGCCCCTATTTAAATCGGATTGTGCTTTTATCGCAGCCGAACCGGGGGGTGAGCGCCGCCCGAAATCTGGGAGTTCGGCGCGCGTCGGGGAAGTACTTCTGTTTTCTGGATTCGGATGACTTGTGGCGATCGCGGAAGCTTGAGATTCAGTTGGCCAAAATGCACGAGAAACCGGAATACAAGGTGAGTTACACAGATGAAATCTGGATCCGAAACGGCAAATGGGCCAATCCTAAAAAACGCCACCAAAAATATTCCGGTTGGATTTTCCGGAAATTGCTGCCCCTGTGTATCATCAGCCCCTCTTCAATTATGATTAAACAAACGGTTTTTGAGGCAGCCGGTCTTTTTGACGAATCGCTTCCGGCGGGTGAAGATTATGATCTCTGGCTTCGAATCGGCAGCCGGTATCCGATTTTATTCATTCCGCAGAAATTAATTATCAAGCACGGGGGGCACTCCGATCAACTCTCACAAAAATACTGGGGCCTGGATCGATTTCGGGTGCGATCTATTGTGAAGGTGCTGGGGAAAGGCAATCTTTCGGCAGAAGACGAACGGGCAGCCTGTGAAATGCTTGTGCAAAAATGCGGTATTTTGGCGGCGGGGTGCGCCAAACGCGGCAAATTGAAAGAGGCAGCTTACTATCAAAAGATTGCAGAGAAATATTCTGTCGATTAAATCAATGGCTGTTGGATCGATGGGACAGCTCGTTGGTTTTAAGTTATTTAATGCAATAGTGATGGGAAAAATGAAATGCTGACCATTCCTTTGAATCAGATAATCGATCAGGATGATTTTTACCGGATCACTTTTTTGCCGGATTTGCGGCCCCTTGTGGAATCGATGAAGCGAATCGGACAGAGTCAGCCGATTTTGGTGCAGCCTGTTTCAGGGGTTTTTTACAGAATCGTATCCGGGTTTAAGCGTTTTTGGGCGGCAAAGGAATTAAATTGGTCCGATATCCGGGCTGAAACGGCAGAGGTTGATTCGGAACAGCCCTTTTCTCTTTTTCAAAAATCTCTTTTTGAAAATCTGGCAATTCGCCAATTGAATTGGGTTGAAAAGGCTTTTGTGCTGCAGAAATTAGTGCAACAATTTCAAATACCCCGGGAAAAAATAATATCGGAATGGCTGCCGATTTTAAACATCGGGAAAAATCAAAAATGGCTGGTATGGCTGTCAAAAATCCCGGACTACGAACTTATTGTGAAGGAAGCGATTGCGAAAGACGAAATCACCTTTGACTTATTTGAGTTTTTTCCTGCGCTTTCTGCAGATGATCGCGTGGCTCTTGTTCAATTTTACCGCGAGTTGAAATTGGGAAAAAATCGCCAGAAGGAATTCTTCTACTTGTTACGCGATGTGATGCAGCGCGATAATACTTCAATGACTCATCTTTTGGAAAATCAGGATGTTCAACAGATTGTAAAAGCCGAAGACCTTGCACTTGGAAATAAAGTTCAAAAGATCAGGGGGATTTTACGCCGGTGGCGCTACTCGTCTATGAATGAGATGGAAAAGAGATTTCGCGAAATTGTTCACAGCCTGCGCCTGCCGCCGGGCATTCAACTCCTGCCGCCGCAGAATTTTGAAGGAGATAAATTCCGAATGACGTTTACATTTCGGACGCCGGAGGATTTTTCCGGAGTAGTCGCAAAACTTCAGGAGATCACGGCTTCCGGTGACCTCACGGCGCTCACCTCATTGTGGGAAGCTGACTGATGCCTTACCGGAAATATATCCCGGAAAAAATCATTGTGGAAAAGCGGGTCTGGGAGCTTCCCTGGACACAGGAAATACTGTCGCGTATGAAGGGCCTGCCGGTCCGGAAAATTTCCACAATTGAGGAAGAAGCTCTGGCCTGTCAAAAAGCCGTAATTTCCCCGGAGGAATCGCTTAAAACGCTGGCATTGGCGCAGCAGTCCGGTAAGTTTTTAAAACCCTGTCCCGGCACGTCCAACTACGTGTGCTGCGGATATTATTTTCTAAACATTGCCACCAATTGCGATGTGAATTGCACCTACTGCATTTTGCAAAGTTACCTGAATATTCCATTCATGGTCGTGTACACAAATATCGAAGATGCATTTCGTGAAACGGATGGTGTGCTGGGTGCGCATAAATTTCCGCTCTACCGAATCGGGACCGGTGAGTTGACGGACAGTTTAACCCTTGAACACATAACACACATGAGTGAAAAGCTCATTCCCTATTTTGCGCAAAAAAAGAATGCCATTCTGGAACTCAAGACCAAAACCACACAAATTGAAAACCTGCTTCATCTGGAGCACAACCGGAAAATTGTTGTTTCCTGGTCCTTGAATCCGGATGAAATCATTCGAACGGAAGAAAAAAATGCCCCGTCACTGAAGGAACGTCTGGACGCAGCCCGGAAAGTGGATGCGGCCGGGTATCGGCTGGGCTTTCACTTCGATCCGATGATCGATTACCCCAATTGGGAAAGCGGCTATAAGGATGTGATTGGCAGATTGTTTGCCGCCGTTCATTCCGGAAACATTGCCTGGATCAGCCTGGGAGCACTTCGTTATCCGGCACAAATGGATCGGCTGATTCGTGAACGGCATCCGGAAAGCAAGATTGTGTTGGGTGAATTGCTGCCCGGAAAGGACGGAAAATTGCGTTATTTCAGGATGCTGCGCCAGAGAATGTTTCGGAAGATGGTCGACTGGATTCATTCTCATGATCCGAATGTAACGGTCTACTTCTGCATGGAAAGCCCGGAGGTATGGAAATATGCTTTCCGGGAGCAGGTGCTTCAAAAATGCCCTTTACCCGGAATGCTCGACAGATCTGTGTTTGAGTGGGCCAAATAACTTGGCGGAACAGCCGCTTACTTAAAAAATGCGAATAAAATCCCGATCATAACTCCGACCTGTCCCACCCAGAAAATGAACATCCATTTTATGAGATTGGCATTATTTTCAGCCACACGCTTATCTAATAGTGCGATTTCTTCCCGTAAGGCAGCGGTATTTTGGGTAATTTTTCCCTCTAAAGAAGCATTATTTTGGGAGATTTCTTCCCGTAGTTTTGATAGATCCGTTTTGAATTCTATTCGTAATTTGCCAATTTCTCTGGAGAGTAGGTGTTCGAATCTTAGTTCAACGTGTTCAATCGAAAGCCTCTGCTTGGTGATAATCTGGTTGATAAGCCAAATTAAATCATTTGCTCCCTTGCTGCCCAATTTCTCTTGAATAGTTTCCGGAACGGCCACAACATCCATAGTCTGTTTCTCTTATTTTTTTCTTTTCTTAAAAATATATTTTTTGAGCGATAAAATCAAATAATATTTGATTTAAAAACGGATTTTCCCGGAAGCACAGAGCTTCCGAGGAGGCCGGAATTAGGGCGGCATCTTTAATTTCATTTGAAAATTCCATTCAAAAATGATATTTTAAAAAAGAGAATTCATTTTTAAAAGAATTTTCTATTCATTACAGGAGGGTATCGTGGATTATCGCCAATTGGGAACATCGAATTTAAAACTATCGGTTATTGGATTTGGTTGTTGGGCAGCCGGTGCTTACGGTTGGGGAGATGTCCGGGACAACGAATCCATTGCGGCTATCCGGCAGGCAATGGATCTGGGAATCAATTTTTTTGATACGGCCGATGTGTACGGACGGGGCCATTCGGAAGAGGTGCTGGCACGGGCACTTGGCAATCGACGCAAGGAAGTCATTATAGCCACAAAAGTCGGAAACCGCTGGTCAGCCGATGGGACTCGAATATGGGCAGATTTAAGTCCGAAATACATTCGCCGGGCGGTTGAGGACAGCCTCCGGCGTTTAAAAACCGATGTGATTGACCTGTATCAGATCCATCGGCCGGATCCCCAGACGCCTGTTGTAGAAACGATGGCTACCCTGCTGGATCTGGTTAAAGAAGGGAAAATCCGATACATCGGTACTTCCAACCTCAGTCCGGATCAGCTTCGTGAGTATATATCGTACGGACAGGTGGTTTCGCTCCAACCGGTTCTGAATTTGTTTACCCGGTATTCGGAAGTGCAGCTCCTTCCCCTGTGTCGGGAAAAGACTGTGGGTGTGGTCGTGTACAGTCCGATGGCAATGGGACTTTTGACCGGAAAATACAACAAACCCGTTTCATTTAAGCCCGGTGATTTTCGGACGATGAATGTTCTTTTTCAGGGGAAAAATTTTGAACGAAATATTACCGTTGTAAAAGCTCTGAAAAAATTTGCCAATGAGCGGGGATATTCGGTTGCACAATTGGCCGTGGCCTGGGTGATTGCGCATCCGGCGGTGACTTCGGCCATTTGCGGTGCTAAACGCCCCGGGCAAATTAAAGAAACGGCCGGTTCATTTGCCTGGAAATTGACACACGACGAACTGATTGAAATTGACCGAATAGTGGCCAGTGCCGCCTGATGTTTGAGACTAATTTACCGCCGGAAACGAAGGAATTACAAGCTGACACGCCCGGCTGACGTGCGGGCTGTAAAAAAGTCCGGAAAACAATCGTATTTTATGTCCAGAGAAAAAACTACCATTTATCGAAAAGGCCTGGGTGTTCAGGATAAAATCAAGAATCGGCTCGAGCAGGATTACTTCAGCGGGATTGTCTCGTATCTGAAAGCCCATGATTTTACGCTTTCATCCGGCGGATTAACCATCTACCTTGCGCGGGAATTTGGCTTTTGTTATGGTGTGGAACGTGCCGTGAACTATGCCTACCAGACCCGTGAAAAATTCCCCGATCGCCGAATTTTTTTGATCGGCGATATGATTCACAATCCATTTGTGAACCGGCAGCTCCGGGAAATGCAGATTGAGATTTTACCCGTTCCGGAAACAGGAAAAGAGGATTATTCGTTTCTAAAAAAAGAAGACGTGGTCGTGCTGCCCGCTTTCGGAATCCCTGTTAGTACATTGGAATTGCTGAAACAACCGGGGTGCATATTGGTCGATACGACATGCGGGTCGGTGATGTCCGTCTGGAAGCGGGTGGAGAGTTACGCAAAGGAGGGTTACACGGTTCTTGTGCATGGGAAATATTGGCACGAAGAAACCCGTGCGACCGTTTCTCATGCCTTAAAAGCTCCGGGCGGAAAGTATCTGGTGGTACTTAATAAGCAGGAAGCACAATTCGTCTGCGACTTCATCCGGCGCGGCGGCCCCCGGGAAGGTTTCATGGAGAAATTCCGGCAAGCATTGTCTTCGGATTTTGATCCGGATCGAGATCTCCAAAAAATCGGACTTGCAAACCAGACCACCATGCTGCGCGGCGAATCTATGGAAATTGCGGAAATGATTAAAACAGCATTAGCGGCCCGTTTCGGCGCTAAAAATCTTACGAAACATTTTCGCAATTTTGATACCGTCTGCAGCGCCACGCAGGATCGCCAGGACGCTGTTGTTGAACTGTTGACGCAGAAGAAGGTCGATTTGATGCTTGTAGTCGGAGGATTTAACAGCAGCAACACGGGACATCTCGCGGAAATCTCTTCCAAATATGTGCCCACATTTCACATCGAGAATGCCGGTTGTATTTTAAACGATAAAGCCATTCGCTGCCGCGACGCGGCGGATGGCCGGGAGAAAATTAAAAGAGACTGGCTGCCAATCGGCCCCGTTAAAATCGCGCTGACGGCCGGCGCATCCACCCCGAGCAGCATTATTGGAGAGGTGGTGACTCAGCTCCTTGCCTTTCACCGTAAGCAGATTGAATAAAATAAACGCTGTTTTAAGACAGGCCCCTCTTGCGAAAATAATTATCGCAATTTAAATTCTTGATTTTTAACTGAATTTGACCCATTTCTCAATTATTGCTGCGACAAATTCATTCGCATATCTATTCCGTCTTCACCTTGGACCTATCCGCTATCTTCTTGAATATATAGATTTTATAAAATAATGAAATGGGATAAAACTATGGCACACAGATTGCTTTAGGTAGGGGTGATATGCGTATTTTAAAAATCTTTATAAATTTCGGAGAGATGTTTAAATGCGGGTCAGGTTTTCTGAACAATTTTTAATGAAGTTTTGCGGAGGGAGGTGAAAAAACATGGGTGCTCAATTGGTATATTTGCCGTTTTTATCCTGGCTATGGTTAACCATCATTGCTGTTGTAATCTCTTTGATATGGTGGTTTGCGCTGAACGTTAAAACCGCGGGAGGATATTGGTTTGAATTAGTAATAGCCTGGATCGGTGCCTGGCTGGGTACGCCTGTTTTTGGGAATTGGGTATGGACACCTAACCATATTTCAATTATTCCGGCCGTTTTAGGTGCAATTGCAGCCATATTTCTTATTGATGGATACACCAAAATTATGGCAGCTTGTCACAAAGAATAAAATTTTGATAGGGGAACGATCACGTTATCGCAGTAAGTAAACTTATGTGAAGGAAAACCTGGCCTTCTCCGAAATTTGTGAATGAATAAAACGGCTCATTCCAGCAGTAAAACCTCAGTGAAAGGTAATTAAGACTAGAATACCAACCTCACGAAAAAAGAATCCTGCCAAATAGTAATGCAATCGCCATTTTCAATTTGCTTTTTTCTTTTAAAATCACTAAATTTTCCTCAATTAAATTGGTTGGATAATATTGGAATCAATTTCTGGAGGAAAATATGAAACGTGCTGCATTCTTGGTAGTTTTGCTTCTGATGTTCGTCCCTTCTATTTTTTCCGCACAAAAACGTGCTATGACAGTGGAGGATATGTGGAGCATGGGCCGGGTGAGCCAGCCGGTGCTTTCACCCGATGGGAAACGGATTGTCTACGCCGTCACGACCTATTCCATGAAAGAGAACAAGGGGAATTCGGACCTGTACATGATACCGTCCGGCGGTGGTAAAGCCATTCAATTGACCGCTTACTCCGGTTATGATGGCATGCCCCGCTGGCGGCCGGACGGCAAAGCAATCGATTTTATTTCAGCACGGGACGGAAGCCTGCAAATTTACGAGCTTTCCCTTTCGGGCGGAGATGCCCGCATGCTTGCCAGTGTTCCGACAGGTGTGACTCAATTTGTGTGGTCGCCGGACGGGAAATTTCTGGCTTTCAGCACGCGCCTGTATGTGAACGCCAAAAATCTCAGCGCATCGGTGAAACGGGACCGGGAGAAGCAAACCTCAAAAGTAAAGGCTCGATTGATTGATCACCTCTTTTACCGCTACTGGAACCACTGGCTCAATGGAAAACGCAGCCATGTATTTGTGATGCCGGCTTCGATGGATACTTCCTGGGATGTCACGCCGGGAGATTACGACACGCCTCCTCTGGATCTGGGAAGCGGCCGCGATTTTGTGTTTTCTCCGGACGGACGGAAAATTGCCTTTGTCCGAAATACAGACTCTGTGGTGGCTCTTTCCACAAATAACGACGTCTTTACAGCACCGGTTTCGGGAAGAAGTGTCACACGGCTTACCCAAAACAAAGCCTGCGACAACGAGCCTGTTTATTCGCCAAATGGCACCTATCTGGCCTATCGTGCGATGAAACGCCCCGGGTTTGAAGCGGACCAGTATGATTTAATTCTGTACAATCGAAAAACCGGCGAGCGGCAAAATCTTACGGAAGCCTTTGATCTGGATGTGGGTGAGATGGTTTGGGCGCCTAAAAGTGATCGGATTTATTTCACAACCGAGCACCAGGGACGCGTAAAAATTGTGGCGATCGATATTCATTCGGGCAAAATGGCGCCCGTGGTCACACAGCATTACAATCGCAGTTTGCAGATTTCTCCGGACGGCAAGTGGCTGTATTTTATCCAGCAGGCCGCTTATCAACCTTTCGAAATCTTCCGGGTCTCGTTAAAAAAACTGAAATTCGTGGATCAATCAAAAATTAAGGCCGTTTTGACCGAAAAAACCAATTCCGTCAATGTGAAGCAGCTCACATTTACCAACCGTGCTCGATTGACGAAGCTTAAATTGAATCCTCTCGAAGATTTTTGGTTTTCTTCCTTCGATGGTACAAAAGTCCATGGTCTCTTGCTCAAACCGCCTTTTTTTGATCCTGCCAAAAAGTACCCTCTTGTGTTTTTGATTCATGGCGGGCCGCAGGGAATGTGGTCCGATGATTTTCACTACCGCTGGAATTCCGAATTATTTTCTTCGCCCGGGTATGTGGTGGCGATGATTAATTTCCGGGGCTCAAAGGGGTACGGACAGAAATTCTGCGATGCCGTCTCAAAGGACTGGGGCGGTGGCCCGTATAAAGATTTAATGACCGGTCTGGACTATATTTTAAAGAAGTACGATTTTATCGATACCACAAAAGTGGCTGCTGCCGGAGCCTCGTACGGTGGATTTATGATTGATTGGATTGCCGGACACACCAATCGTTTTAAAGGTTTGGTCACGCACGATGGTGTGTTTGATCAGGTATCCATGTACGGCGCCACGGAGGAACTCTGGTTTCCAGAATGGGAATTCGGCGGCGATCCCTACCGGCATCCTGAGCTGTACCACAAATGGTCCCCCTCCGCGTTTGCCAAATATTTCAAAACCCCTACGCTGGTCATTCACAGTCAGAAAGATTTTCGTGTGCCGGTGACTCAGGGATTCCAGATGTTTACGGCGCTTCAGCGAATGGGTGTACCGTCCAAACTGCTCTATTTCCCGGATGAAGGTCATTTTATCACCAAACCTCAGAATGCACGTCTCTGGTGGAACACGGTTTTGGGCTGGATCGCGGAGTGGATTAATAAATAAGGAAATTTCCCGGATGGGCGTCACAAACCGGAAGTGTACAGAATTTATATCTAAAAGAATAACCGATATTTTAAATCCGGCCATGGCTTAAATACATTTTTGTTAATGTCGAAAAAAACTTGATAAATGTGTTGTGAAATTTTAAATTTTAGGCAATTTTCAAGAAACTTCATCTTTGGTTTAAGTTGAAGTCAGGTTTCTTGCACACAATCCGATTTACAAATCCAAATAAATGAAAGAATGCAATGCTTTTTACGCATTCAAAATCAGGGCGTAAACCATTCAAACGACTGATTTCCGGCATACAATTTAAAATTGTGATTAGTACCACTTTGGTTGTGGCCGTAGCCGTAGGCGTATCCACCTGGTTTGCAATCAAACTATTAGAACGTCAATTAATAGAAAGTACCAAACACAAAGTAAAAACAGCCTGTGAAAGAATTTCCGGTAATATTTCAATGGCGATGGGAAACGGCCATGTCCCAAGTATCCGACATACTTTTGCACTGATTCGCTCTTATCCGCATTATAGAGTCCAGATGTATATTACCGACTCGCTGGGCACTGTTCTGATTGCCACTGATAGTCTTCTGGTCGGCAAAAAGGTCAACATCGGTAAAATAACCCCCAATAGCTCCGGGGTCACGGTTTCCACAGAACGTGTTCAAAGATCAGATGTTGTGGTGGCCCGCCAGCTAATTTTAAATAAGCCGGCATGTTATCACTGCCACGATCGCAGGAAAAAGATTAACGGAATCCTGCAAGTAAGGGTTGCACTTTCGGAATTCATGCAGGAATTTTCACTATTTCGAAAACTCATGATCGGAAACGGGATTGTTATTTTTTTAGTGATGACTGTGACGCTGAGTTTGCTTCTTGGATTAATCGTCGGCCGGCCCTTAAAGAAAATGTCGCAGGCGATGGGAAAAGTCGAAGCGGGTGATTTGAGCGTACGGGTAAAGTTTAATCGCCGGGATGAAATTGGTCTCCTCGGAAAGAGTTTTAATGCAATGGTACAACGACTCGCCAATTCAATACATCAGATCACAAGCAGCCATCAGAATGAGCTGCAGCACGCGGACCGGCTGGCGGCATTGGGTGAACTGGCAGCCGGCATTGCCCATGAAATTCGTAATCCTCTCGCCGGAATTTCAGGTGCCGTTCAGGTGCTGGCAAGCGAGTTGGACAAGGACGACCCGCACCGCGAAGTGATGGACGAGATTCAGAAGGAGATTAAACGCCTCGATAATTCCCTGAAGAATTTTCTTGCTTATGCCCGGCCCAGCGAACCGAAGTTTCAGCCGTTTGATATTCACGATGTCATTGAACGTGCCTTGACGCTTTGTCTTCGCAGCGGGCAGTTTTCGGGCATTAAATTAATCCGGGATTTCCGGATTCATCAGAAAAAACTCATCTTTGACCCTGCCCTGATGCAGCAGGTATTCATGAACATTATTTTAAACTCACTGCAGGCCATGAACCACTCCGGCCAATTAAGCATAATCACCCGGCTTCGAACGGATGTTCCCAATATGAATAAAGCCATTGAAATCGTTATTGCCGATACCGGCCCCGGGATTCCGTCGGAAGATTTAAATAAAATATTTCGGCCTTTTTTCACGTCGAAGCATCAGGGTACCGGTTTGGGGTTAACCATCGCCTGGCGGATTGTGGCGCAGCACGGGGGTTCCGTATCGGTTGAAAGTGAGTTGGGAAAAGGGACCCGGTTTATCATTATTTTCCCATATGCGGAATCTTCAAATTAGAGTAAATCGTATGACGAAGGGCAAAGTACTTATTGTCGATGACGACAAGCTGATCTGTTGGTCTTTGGAGCAGGTTTTAAACAAAGAGGGCTATGATGTCACATTTGTTCACCTTGCCAATGATGCCTTATCGGAGATTTTTAAGGAGCCTCCGGATATTCTCCTGCTGGATCTTTTGCTTCCGGATTTGTCCGGGGTAGAGGTTTTAAAACGCCTCAAAAAAAAGGACTATCACATCCCCGTGCTGGTAATTTCCGCGATGGCCACCGTTGATTCTGCCGTTCAGGCCATGAAACTGGGAGCCTATGATTACATTAGCAAGCCTTTTAATATGGATGCGGTAAAGCTTGCCATTCAAAAGGCATTGGAAGTTGACCATCTGCGCAGTGAAGTGGATTATCATCGGACCAGGGAAAGCCGAATTTATGGTTTTAATAATTTTGTGAGCGGTCATTCTTCTATCCGTGAACTTCTTCGGATGGCAAGAAGGGTGGCCTCCAGCGAAGCTCCAACCATACTGATTCAGGGCGAAAGCGGAACGGGCAAAGATCTTCTGGCCCGGGTGATACACTATCAGAGCAAGCGGGCAAATTCACCGTTGGTAGAGCTGAATTGTACGGCTGTACCTGAAACGCTGTTGGAAAGCGAACTGTTCGGACATGAGCAGGGTGCCTTTACAGATGCCAAGAAGATGAAACGCGGTTTATTTGAAATTGCAAACAAGGGGACAATCCTGCTCGAAGAAATTGGTGAAATACCCCAACCCATTCAGGTAAAACTGCTCAAGGTTTTGGAAGACCGGCGTCTGCGCCGGGTCGGAGGCCTGAAAAACATTGCGATCGATGTTAGAGTTATTGCCACCACGAACCGGGACCTGATTGCAGAAACAAAAGCCGGAAATTTCAGGACAGATCTTTTTTATCGTTTGAATGTCATTACGCTTTTAATTCCGCCGTTACGAGAGCGCAAAGGAGATATCTTACTGCTTACCAAATATTTTCTCAACCGGTATAATCATCAATTTCACCGGAATATTAAAAGTCTCTCAAAGGAGGCTGAAAAGCTTTTAATCAACTACAATTGGCCTGGAAATATTCGCCAATTAAAAAATGTTTTGGAACGGATTATGATTTTGGAGGATACGGAAGAATTACTGCCGGATCATCTTCCTTATGAAATTCAATCCTACACGGGAGATGAAGCCCATGCTCAGGCATTCATAAAACTCCCGCACATTGGCTTAAAACTTGGCGAGGTAGAAAAAAATCTAATCAACCAGGCGCTGGATTATACTGAAGGGAATCAGGTGCAGGCGGCCAAATTACTGGGAATCAGCCGGGATGCCCTGCGTCGAAAAATGATAAAATTCAAGTTGATGTAAAAATGGCATATTTGTTGCACTTTTCGCTGTAAAAAAAGCCGTTTTTAAAATGAAAATTTTACTCATTGAAGACGAAAAATTACTGCTTTGGTCTTTAAAGAGATCCTTAGCCAGGGAGGGCTTCGAGGTCATTGCTGAGGATAGCGGGGAAAAAGCATTCGGATGGCTTCCTAAATGTACGTTTGACTGGGTTATCACGGATTACCGGCTGCCGGGGATCAACGGCCTGGAAGTATTGCGTGAGGTGAAGCAGTGCCAGCCTAATGTGAAGACAATGATGCTTTCGGCTTTCGGCTCTCCTGAACTTCTAAAAGATTTAGAACAGGACGGAATCCTTTGTTTTTTGCCAAAGCCATTTAGTATTGATGAGCTCATTAAGACTCTTCGGGAAACATCATTGAACACGGTCAAAAAGAATCGTTTTTCGCTGCCGCTTTTATTGGTTCTCGGCTTCGCTTTTATTGGATGACAATTGTGTGCGAATTGACACAGTGTCCTGTGCGGATACACACATTTGGCGGACATTTGTTTTTATAATTACCGGTTCGGGCCGGCCGGAAATGAAAATTAAATCGTAAACTAATAAAATAACAATTGTTTTATTATTGATAATTGTGTATCTTAAAATAAGCTATTTCATGGCATTACTTTTGCGATATTGAGATGAAAATGGGAAGTATCGGCGTTACATTTGGAATTCAGGAATGATCAGGAATAAAACAAAAGGTCACTGTTTTGGTGAAAAATCCATTCGATATTTCGGTTAATAAAATGATACGGGGGTCTGTATTTTTCATCTTAATGGCTACACTGATTACGATGACTCTGGGCTGCGCCGGGACACGTCCTTCGGGGACTAAAAATCCGGCGGATTTTGTATGGCCGCTCCCTCCGGACCAACCCAGAATACGTTTTGTCCGAAGCATTCATTCCGAAATGGCTTTGGGACAACGAAAACGGTCCCTTGCGAGGAAGATATTTGAAAGCTTATTTGGCCGGCCCCGTTTGATCGCTCTGAGAAAACCATTGTCCGTGCATGTCGACAAACGCGGCCGCCTTTTGGTGGTGGATACCGGCTGGCATAAAGTTCTGATTTTTGACTTTGCCAACAAAAAAATGAGTTTTTTGGGAAATAGCGGAAGGGGCATGCTGCTGAATCCGTTGGGGGTGACTTCCGATGAAGAAGGTAATATCTATGTGACCGATGCCGACGGCAAGCGGGTCATTGTTTACAATTCCGAAGGCGCCTATTTGAGTGCATTTGGGGGGCAAAATATCCTGGTTCGTCCTTCCGGAATTGCGGTCAATTCAAAACTTGGCTATATTTACGTGGTCGATACGTGGGCCCATCAAGTAAAAGTGTTTGATCGGAAACGGGACAATCTGCTGTTCACCATCGGCAAACAGGGTAAAAAGTTTAAAGAAGTAATCAAAGGCAGTCTCGATGAAATCTGGAACCGGGGCAGTGAGCCGGGGGAATTTCGTTTTCCCACAAATATTGCGATTGGACCCCAGGGTCATATCTATGTAGTCGACACCATGAATTTTCGCGTTCAAGTTTTTGATTCGCAGGGGAAATTTATCAGGAGTTTTGGTCAAATTGGAAATACTCCCGGGACGTTTTCCCGGCCCAAAGGAATTGGACTGGACAGCGAAGGCCATATTTATGTAGCCGACGCTGCTTTTAATAATGTGCAGATCTTTAACCAGGATGGAAAGATTCTGCTTGCTTTCGGTAACTTCGGCTCCGGTCTGGCTGATCTGCGACTTCCTGCAGGCCTTTGTGTCGACATTCGCCAACGGATTTATGTAGTTGATCAGCTTAATCATAGGGTACAGGTCTATCAATATCTGGCTAAGAAGGGATCTTAAAGATGATGTTGATGGACACTTATAATAATAATTCTACCAAAGGGAGGTGAAAAAATGAAGAAAATTTTTGTTCTATTTGGCGCCCTTGTTCTTACGTTCAGTCTTGTATGGCAAGGGAATAGTTATGCCCAATTTGGAAACAAAGTTATGGACACGCCGCATAATTTACGTAAAGCTTCATCAATGGGCATGCCTCTTACGGATTGGGGCGGAATTTGTGTATACTGTCACACCCCCCATAATAACAATACGGCAATTGAGGCGCCTTTATGGAACCGCAGCACACCGACGGGTCCATATACCATGTACAGCAGTCCATCGATTGATATGACAATCGCCAGCTCGCCGCAGGGTGTTTCCCTGGCGTGTTTATCATGTCATGACAATACCATTGGACTTGATCAGATCATTAATGTGCCTGTTTCTAGTTCGAGCAGTGCTTCAGGGACAACCATTAATGCCTGTTCTCAGAGTTGTCATACCAGTTCAAATCACGTGGCTGGTTTGAATTTTGAGGGCACAAACATTGGTACGGATTTAAGGAACGATCATCCGATTTCGGTTACTTATGATCCAAGCGTTGATCCGAAATTTCATCCCGCCTCAAACGGTAAAGTTGGGAATTTGCCCCTGTATGGATCGAATCATGACCAGGTGGAATGTGCAACCTGTCATAATCCGCATGACGAAACGAATCGTCCGTTTTTGAGGATAAGTAATGCCAATAGTGCCCTATGTTTAACCTGCCACGATATTTAATTTTCTTGGCAGATTTACGTTTGAATAAATTCTACGTCGGAACATTAACCCGTAAATGGGTATTGAACCGGAGCAAAAGTACTAAAGGGGTGAGGTTTCGCCTCACCCCTTTTAATTTTTTAAAAAGGTTTTACGGATGGGAAAACAAAAGTTAAGATTCACTTTGGTGCTGCCCTGGATCGGCTTATTTCTATTGATTCTGTCAACCGGCGCGCAGGCCGCAAAAAAGGTCGTGGCGACGGTTAATGGTGCAGACATCACGAATGATGCGCTTCTGGCCGGGATTAATCAAAAACTCCCGCTGATTTCCATTCACAAAAGTGTGTCCGAGCAGAAATATAAAGAAATCCGCCGCCAGGTGCTGAATCAATTAATTGATGAAGAGCTTTTGTATCAGGAGGCGAAGAGACAAAAATTCAAGGCGGACAAGACTGAATTAAATCGACATATTGCGTATATGAAAAAGGCTTATCCGACTAAAAAGACTTTTCGGGAGCAATTGGCCAAAACCGGCCTCAGTTACAGGCAATGGATCGCCAAATTGAAAAGGCGCTTATTGATCAACCAGGTTCGGCAGCGGGAAATTGTGGACAAGGTTACGATCACCGACCGGGATGTGCGCCGGTATTACCGGAAAAATAAAAAGAAATTTATTGTACCGCAGCGTTTGAAAATTTTGCATATTCTTATTTCGGTGGAACCGGGTGCAATGGAAGTCGGCTGGAAAGCAGGATTGAAAAAGGCCCAAATGGTTTATAAAAATATTATGGCGGGGGAAGACTTTTCCAAAGCTGCCAAAGAGTATTCGGCTGACTCTACCAGCCGCGCACGCGGGGGAGATATTGGGTGGGTTCATCTTGGACAACTGCTTCCTGAATTGGATCAAGTTGCCCGCCGGATGAAAATTGGGGAAGTAAGCCATCCCATTCGTACCATATACGGCTATCATATTATTAAATTGGTGGATCACAAACCACGCAAACAATTGTCGTTTAGTGAAATTGATATAAAAGAATTAAAAGAGAAGTTGCGCAGGAAACGGATTGAAGAGCGCAGGAATGAATTACTCACAAAGCTTCGGGCACAGGCCAAGATCCGTATTATGAATCCCTGAATTTGTGATTTGCGAGATTCGCCGCGCGCAGGTAATTGAAAATGAAATTTTTTTTTTCGAAATTCCGGTTCTCGAACGGCTTATTTTTTGTCTTATTTTTCAGCGGCCTGTTTTTAGTGCAGTGCAGTCCCGCTGCCCGGCACCGGGTGTTAAGCTTTTTTTTTGACGGCGTTCCGCCATTAAAACAATCGCCCGCACTGGCCCGTAAAAATAATGCGGGACAGTCGGCATTATCGCTTAATACGGCAAATGCCGGAAGCCTTTCTACAGCGCAGCCTGTTATGTATTATCACCCGCAAACGGGTGAAAACCGGTGTGATGCTTGCCATAATGTAAGCCAGTCTTATCATCTTCTGGCGCCTCCGGACAGCCTTTGTCTGATATGTCATGACGACAAAACGGATGCGAAATATGTTCATCCTCCGGTAGAAGAGGGGGAGTGCCTGGATTGTCATAATCCCCATGGAACTAAAAATAAATATCTATTATTAAAAACCGGACAGGCACTCTGTTTTCAGTGTCATGATGAATCGGAAATCAAGAATACGGAACACAGAGTGATCGGAAAAGAGGCCTGTACGGTATGCCATAATCCTCATAATTCAGATAATCAGTATTTTTTGAGGTAACGTGATGCGGGGTCTGACCTTAAAAAAAATAATCGGTTGTACACTGCTCTTTGTTCTGATCGCCGGCACGTCCGCCCCGTTGTCTGCCCAGCAGGTGGCGATGTTTCGCATGACCAAATTAACAGGCTCATTGAAGCTGAGATTTATGGACGAGCGCCGAATAAAACCCCAATATTCAAAAAGACCCTTCTTTAAAGAAACCCTGGAGTTACGCAATAAAGGATTTATTATTAGTCCGAACGTTTTCCTTTTTCAATGGGTCGGCAATCTGAGTCTCTCCCAGGAACACTATGTTTACACGAATTTTGAGCAGTATTCGAAAGCACGATTTCTAAATCATTATCTCTCAGGTTCATTTTTTAACAGAAGTGCTTATCCAACCTCATTTGTGTGGAGTAAACTTAACAATGTATTAAATACGGATTATGGCGTGCGTACTTCGTATGATATTAACCGGTATCAAGCGAGCACTATCTTCAATAAAAAGTTTTTGCCTTCAACCCTCAGGATAGGCATAGAAGAAATGCGCGAGGAATGGTCGAGGGAAGGCTGGGCAACCCGGCTGAATCAATTGCGAAGAACGATTCAATATGACGCCCATCGAGGGAATAAATCGAATATTAGTCTCAGTTATGACTTGCTGGATATCCGGGACCGCATTTACGCAGATCGAAGCTACGTATCCCATAACGCCCATTTAAATTTTATTCGTTACTTTGGCCGTGATTCAAGTCAGACCTGGAATGGTGTCTTTCGCTTTTATCGCCGAAAAGGACTTCGAAATTATCAGAATATCAGGACAATTCAGACCATGCAACTGAAACACAACTATGGATTTTCCAGTCGATATCGATACAGTGTTTCCAGCATACATTTAAAAAATTATTCGTCTTTATTGCAAACGGCGTTTTTTACCCTAAATCATCAACTCTTTTCCAGTCTAAACACTACGGTTGGGGCCGGGGGGACCTACGGCAAATTAACGGACGGCAAGGAATCCTCATACGCATTTAACGGGGGTGTGAATTACATTAAACATGTGCCGCTTTCCGGGAATCTGCGTATTGTGTACAACCGCGCCTATTCCATAGAAGATCGCCACCTGAAGGGCACGTTACAAACAGTTGTACGAGAACGCCATCTGTTAGGAACCGACCTTCCCATATTTTTGGATGAACGAAACATCCTTATTTCCACAATTGTGGTCTATGATGAACGGGGAGAGATCATTTATGAAGAAGGCGAAAACAAAGATTACATTGTTCGTGTTATCGATGATTTAGTTGAGATTTATCGCAATCCTTTGGGACGAATACAGGGGAATCAAAGCATATTGGTTGATTATCAGTTTCGAACGCTGCCTTCTATGAGGTATTCAACAAACACGACTATTTTTAATATAGGCCTCAGTTTTAAATGGATATCGTTTTACTATCGAGTCAATCATCATTATCAGAATTTATTGAGGGGTTCATTGGAGAAGGAATCTCTTCTTCAAAACATGCTTATTAAAACAATCGGTTTGAAAATGTCCCGGCGCGGGAATACCTGGGGCACTTCGCTTTTTGTTGAACAGAAGATTCGGGAATCAAATTTAGTGGCTTACCGTTTATTGGAAGTGCGCAATATTTCTTTTCTGCAACTGAACCGGGTGATGACGCTCTCCTCCAAATTTACGCTGTCTCTGTTTGATTACACTCATGTAAATCGAAATATCAATATTTACAGTTATCGTCCGGAGCTCCAATGGTATCCAACAAACCTGTTTTCAATAAAAGTTTATGGGGAACTGCGCATTCGGCGGGATTCTGCAAGTTATGAACAATTTATTCTCGATTTGGCCGGATTTGCTCAGTGGTATTGGAGAGTGATGAAATTGCGATTATCGTATCATCGCCAGACGTGGAGAATAGGCCCTCGCCAGCTAAAAGTCAATCGTTTCACTGTGGACTTTGAACGGTACTTTTAAAGAATTATCCGCCTTAAGATTCTCTTGCTTTTCCCAAAAATTAATCGTATTTTTTCATAATGTTAAAGAATATTTGGAGACTGTGGAAGAAATTCGCACACGCATGGGGTGTGGTGAATACCTTCGTGCTTTTGTCGGTTACCTACATCGTCCTCATCGGACCTGTGGGTCTTGTCTTAAAGCTTTTCGGACGAGACATTCTCAATAAAAAAGGGTCTTTAGAGAAGAGTCCCTGGGTTATCCGAAAACCGGAAGACGATTCGTACAATACCTACAAGCATCCTTTTTAGGAGTTTTATGACGATACTTGGAATTTCTGCTTTTTACCACGATTCTACTGCGGCGCTTGTGCAGGACGGGATGTTAATTGCCGCTGCCCAGGAAGAACGGTTTACACGTAAAAAGCACGATTCTTCCTTTCCGGTCAACGCCATTCGTTTTTGCCTGAATGAAGCCGGTGTCTCTCCGAATGAATTGGATGCCGTGACGTATTATGAAAAACCATTTATCAAATTTGAGCGGATTTTGCTCACCTATTTGGGCACGTTCCCGAAGAGTATGCATTCTTATTTAAAGGCTCTTCCTCTCTGGCTCAAGCAAAAACTCTGGATTTCACATCTCATTCGGAAGGAATTAGATTACGACGGGGAGATTTTGTTTACGGAACATCACCAGTCACATGCCGGAGCAGCCTTTCTGTCGTCTCCTTTTGAAGAGGCGGCAATTCTTACGCTGGACGGTGTCGGCGAATGGGCCACGGCCACGATGGGAATCGGGAAGGGGAACCGGATTGAGATTTTAAAAGAGATTCATTTCCCGCATTCACTTGGGCTGTTTTACAGCGCGCTGACTTACTATTTGGGATTTCGGGTAAACAGTGCCGAGTATAAGGTGATGGGATTGGCTCCGTATGGAAAACCCCGTCTTATGGACAAAATGCGGGAATTGATTCACTATTTTCCGGATGGCGCTTTCTCCCTTAATATGAAGTATTTTGCCTTCGATTACGGCCTCACCATGACCAACCGGCGGTTCGAAAAGCTGTTTGGTCAGCCCAGACGCCGACCGGATCTCGAATTAACCGGTTTTCACAGGGATGTGGCGGCCTCGGGACAGAAAATGCTGGAAGAGATTGTTTTAAATGCCGCAAGGATTTTGCGGGAAGAAACGGGACAAAAAAATCTCTGTTTGTCCGGCGGTGTGGCGCTGAACAGCGTGGCCAATGGGCGCCTGCTGCGGGAAAAGATTTTCGATAATATTTTTATCCAGCCGGCAGCGAGTGACGCAGGAAGCGCTCTCGGAGCAGCACTTTTGGCCGCAAATCAATTAAAAAAAGAGAAGCGCCGTTTTGTGATGACACACGCTTACTGGGGAAGTCTTGCAAAGAATGCGGAGATTGAACGCTTTTTGAATCACTATAAAATTCCTTTTCAAAAATATTCCGAAGAAAAATTGACCCGCAAAACCGCCGCACTGCTGGCAGAGGGGATGATCGTGGGTTGGTTTCAGGGGCGATCCGAATTTGGGCCGAGAGCCCTGGGCAATCGCTCTATTCTGGCCGATCCCAGGCGGCCCGACATGAAAGACAGGATCAACGCCCGGGTAAAATTCCGGGAGGCATTTCGACCCTTTGCCCCGTCCGTGATTCTTGAGAAAATGCCAGACTATTTTGATCTGGATTGCCCCAGTCCGTTCATGCTTTTTGTGGCGCCGGTGAAACAGCCGGATAAAATCCCCGCCGTCACACACATTGACGGCACCGCCCGCGTGCAGACCGTGACGCAGGAGACGAATCCACGCTTCTACCGGTTACTGGAAGCATTCGAAGAAAAAACGGGGATACCGGCACTTTTGAATACATCCTTTAATGTGCGCGGCGAACCGATAGTGGAGACACCCGAAGAGGCCTTCACCTGTTTCATGCGAACCGGAATGGATGCTCTATCCATGGGAGATTATTTATTGGATAAATTGGAAATGCCGCCCATTGACTTTTTCGATTTTTTAGATAAACCGTTTAAATTCGAGGAGGACTAATGAGAAAACGAATCAAGTATGCCAAACAGCGCCTCTCGATTTTCAGCGAATTCTGGCAATTTATGAAAGTGCGTAAAAAATGGTGGCTGGGGCCAATCATTTTGGTTTTGGTCATTTTGGGTTTTTTCATTGTTTTTGTGGAAGGCTCCGCTCTGGCACCGTTTATTTATGCCCTGTTTTAAACAAAATCTCCCCGGGCGTCCGGTCCCGGAGAGATTCGGGCCTCTGTTAAAAGTGATTAAAGGATAATTTCCAATGAACACCATTTCCAAAATTGGCATTCTGACCGGCGGCGGAGATGCACCCGGATTGAATGCGGTGATTCGTGCAGTCACCAAAACAGCCATTCTGGACTACGGCTGGAAAGTGATCGGCATCCGGGACGGCTTCCAGGGACTCATCGAGCCGGAACGAACCATTCTGCTGACACTCAAATCGGTGCGCGGCCTCCTGCCCAGCGGAGGCACTATTTTGGGTACCACAAATCGCGGGAATCCTTTTCATTATCCGGAAGAAAACGGAGATGAAATACGCTATGTCGACAGATCCGGCACGGTGTTGGATCGTCTAAACGAATTGGGAATCGATGTTCTTGTTGTGATTGGCGGGGACGGTTCGCTTGCGATTGCCAGAGATTTTATCCGGAAAGGCGTTAAAATTGTCGGCGTTCCCAAAACGATTGATAATGACATCCTTGCCACAGATTTAACGTTCGGTTACTCCACGGCAATTACAACCGCCACGGAAGCCATCGATAAATTGCACACCACGGCAGAGAGCCACCACCGCGTGATGGTGCTGGAGGTGATGGGGCGGGAAGCCGGCTGGATTGCGCTGGAATCCGGGATTTCCGGCGGAGCCGATGTGATTTTAATTCCCGAAATCCCATTTGACTATGACGCGATTTGCGGCAAAATTTGCGGACGGCGGGAAAAGGAAATTATGTTCAGCATTGTGGTGGTGTCCGAAGGGGCGTTTCCCCGGGGCGGCAAGCCAAGCTACCAGCAGATTCCTGCCGGAAAAAAAGAGGTTGTTAAACGATTAGGCGGCGTGGGAGAACGGGTGGGGGCGGAGATCTCCCGGCGCTTGAATGTGGAAACCCGTGTTACCGTGCTGGGACATCTGCAGCGGGGCGGAGGGCCCATCCCGTTCGACCGGTTTCTGGCAACCCGTTTCGGTAAAGCGGCGGTTCAACTCATCGCAGAGAATAAGATGGGCCAAATGGTCTGTCTGCACGGCCGAAGGGTTGAATCGATTCCCATCGAAAAAGCCGCGGGCGCCAACAAGTTGGTCGATCCGGACGGCCAGGTAGTTAAAATGGCCGAATCGCTGGGCATCTGCCTGGGAAGATAGGAGGAATATCAGGTTCGTGATCACGTATGCGATCGAGGCGGCAAAGATCGGCGGAAAAATTTTACGGGACTCTTTCAGGAAAATTGATCCGGCGCTGGCTGAAGAAAAGTCACCCAGAGATTTTGTGACGGAAGTGGACAAACGCTCGGAAGACGCCATTCTGAATTATTTAAGCAGGCACTTTCCGGAGGATGCCGTGGTGGCCGAAGAGTCCGGCACCCATTTCGGGAAAAGCGATTACCGCTGGTATATCGATCCGTTGGACGGAACGAAAAATTACATGCACGGATTTTCCATGTTTTGTGTGTCGATTGGTCTTGCCCGAAGAGGAGAGCTGGTGGCAGGCGTGGTGTACGATCCCATGCTGGATGAGTTGTTCACCGCCGAGAAGGGAAAGGGTGCCTTTCTGAATGGATCCCCGATTCGCGTCTCACCGATCTCGGATTGGAATCGCACATTGCTGGCAACCGGATTTCCCCACCGTTCGAAGGAGGTGCTGGATCTGTATTTAGAGTCGTTCCGTAAATTGTTCGTACAGGTTTCTGCCGTTCGGCGGTCCGGCTCGGCCGCATTGGATCTGGCGTATGTGGCCGCCGGCCGATTCGAGGGTTTCTGGGAATTGAAGCTGAATCCTTATGACATTGCCGCCGGAATTTTGCTGGTGCAGGAAGCCGGCGGAGTCGTTTCGGACCTGGCGGGCGGCAATTCATTTCTGGAGACGGGAAATATTCTGACGGCCAATCCGCACATCTACCCCGGAATGCTGTCGGTTACAAAACAGGTGTTTGGGAATCGATAATAGCCATCGATTGTCTTTATTCGGCTGTAATGAGGTATGAAAAATAATTCAAAATTGGGGTTGGTCAATTAGTTTAATTTTTAACCACAGGAGATTAAAATGAATATTTACGTGGGTAACCTTCCGAAAACCACAACAGAAGAAGCCGTTCGTCAGATTTTTGAAGAATACGGTGAAGTGGCTGAAGTAAAGCTGATTAAAGATCAGTATTCCGGAGAACTTCGTGGGTTTGGATTTGTACAAATGCCTTCGAAAGCAGGCGCACAGATGGCCCTTCAGAAAGTGGATGGGATGGAGTTTGAAGGACGCAAATTAATTGTGAACGAGGCTCGTCCGCAAAGAGACCGCTCAGGTGGTCGTCAAGGCGGCGGCGGACATCGAGGTTCACGACCGCGTTCCTGGTAAGACGAATCTTAAATCATCCTCTAAATCTGGATTAGTGAATGTCTCTGTTGATTAAGGCGATTAAAGAAAATAAGGTTCAATAAATTGAAAAAGTACGCAAAAAGAGAAAGAGCCAAAAATAAAATCTACACGTAGTGTTGTTTACTGCAGCAATCGGCATGAGATAACAGCGCTTCCGTAAAGACAGGACTTAATCAACAGAGTCATTAATAACCGGGGAGATTTTTTGCTATTAAGGTTCTTCTCCTGATTTCAGAAGAAAATACTATCCATGGATTTGAAAATTTTGACAAGGTACTTCTGAGCGTAAACGCTCAGGCTAAAAAGAGCAAGAACGCTAAAGCGTTCTTCAAAGAGGTTACTTCTTTTAGCCTGTTGCTTTCACGCTAGGTGATGCTTGTCATACTGTTTTTTAAAGATATGGCAGTGCAGCCTATGGCACCCTTTGTCAGCTTCTGGAGAAGAATCTAATATAATAACGTTTCTTTTTCCCGTTTTACCACCCGTACCATGGCTTCCAGATTTAGCATAAAGGCTTCCTTGGGCTGGCGGATGTCGCGGGCTTCGTATTCTTCATGGGTCATTTCCTGCACCACTTGTTGAATATCTCCCTCGAATTTCCGCAACCCTTGCTCGATGCGGTCGTGATAGCGTTGGTTTTCCTCGAGCGTTTTCCGGATGTGAGTCTGAACGGATTTTTTTCCAATGACGACGCCGCTGTGCGGAAGGGCGAGCACTTCAATTTCCATGTTTTGAATTCGCCTCAAAGAGGTCATCAAACTGTGAAAATTCGATGTAAATTCGGCCATTAAGCTTCCGTTGTGCGTATAAACGCCGAGCCCGTCGCAGCCAAATAAAACTTGATCCGGCTTCAGGTAGTACCAGATGCCGTCTCTGGTGTGTCCCGGGGAGTAAATGGCTTGCAGGCTGATGTGATTATCAAGGTCGAAGCTCTCTCCGTCTTCGACCGGATGGTCAATTTTTAACTGATCGATTCTGACTTTTTCCCTGTAGGCATCCGGCAAGGGGAAAAAGCGTTCGGACTGTGCATTCAGCGTTCGGATTAAGTCAAGCGCTTTGGGATTGGAGAAAATTTTTTGAATTCTCGGGTGGCCCGCGACCTGCAGCCGGGGATGGACTCTCTTTAAATAAGCCATGCCTCCCACGTGATCATAGTGAGAATGCGTCAGAAACAGGTAGAATAGATTTGTAACGGATCCGAGAATAGACGAAATGTCCCGTTCAAGCAGGGGTACCGAAACGGTGTAGCCCGCATCGATGAGCGCCGGTTTGGGTGCCGTAATGAGGTAATTGCAGACCCTGGGATCATTGATAAAGTGCACATGATCGCTAATTTTTCCTTTTTTTTGCAAGAACATAAAAAGCCTTTCTCTCAATTCATTATTGATATGTTCTTGAATTATCGCTATATTTTAATAACTATTTTGGGAAAAAACAAGTCTATTTTTGGTTATTTATCCGGGGTTGTCCGGCGCTGCGAAATCGCAAATTTGTATTTTAAATCTATTCCCTGAATTAAAGGGGATAAATCCGAAAAGGTGTGTTTGTCGTTTTTTACCCCTGCCGTCCTGAATAATTCACCGCAGAGGTCGCCGGGAACACAGCGGTTATATAAACCTAAATTAAAAGGCCGGTCATTGATGTATTCAAAAGTTGTACGGTTGATTATCCGGAGGATTCTTCCTGTAGTCTTCGTTTTCATGCTCCTTCAAATTGGCGATTTTGCGCATGCGCAGGAGCCGGGGCCGCTGATTCACAAACTTGAATTGGCCTCTCACGAAGGCGAACCCCCCACATACAGAGCATTAAAAAAGCCGGCGGTGATTCTCCCGCTGCTCCAGCGGGCATGGTCTCCTGTAAAACAAATTTATGGTTATTTCCCCTATTGGTCAAATGCGGCGTATTTGAATTACAACCTGCTGACAACCATTGCCTATTTCGGCGCCGAATTTGACGGCAGCGGCAATGTGGTTAACCGTCACGGCTGGCCGGTGTGGTCATTAATTAATACCGCCCACAGCCATGGCGTGCGGGTGGATTTGGTCGCAATTTGTTTTAACAAAGATAAAATCCACAGCATTCTCACAAATCCTGTGACGCGGAAACGGTTCATCCGGAATGCCGTGGCCGAGGTGAAAAAAGGCGGTGCAGACGGGCTGAATGTGGATTTTGAACTCCCCTATTCCAATGACCGGGATGCCTTGTCGACATTTATGGCGGCTTTAACCGATTCATTTCATGCGGCCATTCCGGGATCGCGGGTGACAATTGCCACGACGGCCGTTAATTGGGGCGGACGGTTCGACCGGAGAGCTCTAACTGCCGGCTCGGACGGCTTGATGATCATGGCTTACGATTACACCTGGTCGGGATCTTCCGTAACCGGCCCGGTTTCCCCTTTAACCGGCGGGACTTACAATGTGACCAACACGGTTAATGAGTATTTGACGGCTTCCGATTATCAAAGAGAAAAGCTCATTCTCGGAGTCCCTTATTACGGCTACGAGTGGAAAGCCTCTTCGGAAAAAGCGCACGCGCCGGTCCTCTCCTTTGTCGGCGCACGCCTATACTCGGCGGCCGAACCCAAAGCCGCTCAGTATGGCAAGCTCTGGGATTCTGTCTCTCAAACCCCCTGGTACCGCTTTAATGACGGCACGAATTGGCACCAGTGCTGGTACGATGACAGCCTTAGTCTGAGCAAAAAATATAAATTGGCGCTCGAAAAAGATTTGTCCGGAATTGGCATCTGGGCGCTGGGTTATGATGGTTCCCGAACGGAATTATGGGGCGATTTACGGGACCATTTCATTTCGTCGGTCGATTCGCTGCCGCCTTTTACACCCACGCATCTTGCGGTTCGGGCGCTGGGCGATTATGCGATCTCGATTCGGTTTAAACCGGTTTCAAAAGCTACCGGTTATCTTCTGTTTACAAGCCTTGACGGGGTGCATTATACAAATGAATCCGGGACGCTTTATGCCGATACGCTCATCACACTAAAAAAGCTTATCCCGGATACGGTGTATTATTTTAGGGTGAAGGCCGTGAACGCCGCCGGGTCGAGTTCATGGACCGAAATGCTGGCCGCCACATCCGCAAAAAGCATTCCCGGAATATTGATTGTCAATGGATTCGACCGGTTGACGGGGACCCAAAATACACATGATTTTATTCGGCAGCACGGCTCGTCTGTCTGGCATTTTCGGATTGCATTTAGTTCAGCCTCGAATGAAGCCGTCGAAGACGGCCGGATTGAATTAGACAATTACGCAGCCGTCGATTGGATTCTGGGGGAAGAAGGCGCCGGCACGGAAAGTTTTGGCTTTGCCGAGCAGGCGAAAGTTAAACTGTTCCTAAGAAACGGCGGAAATCTTTTTGTGTCCGGTTCGGAAATCGGGTATGATCTTGTCGAAAAGGGTTCTCCGGCGGACCAATCCTTTTACACCAATTATTTGAAAGCGAGTTACGTATCGGACCGGGCCGGAAACGTGCACAGCGCTTCCGGCGTGAACAGCGGCATTATGCAGGGGCTTGATCACATCAATTATGACGACGGCACCCACGGCGGCTACGATGTAGATTATCCGGACGGCATCAAACCCGCGGGCGGCAGCACATTAATGATGGTTTACGACGGAGTCGATTATGCTCAAAAAGGCGGCGCCGGCGTTCAGTACAAAGGGACATTTGGGGGTGCCGCCCAGACCGGAAAATTGGTTTACATGAGTTTTCCGTTTGAAATGATTTACGAGAGTGGCCAGCGAAATCAAATGATGGGGCGCATTTTGACCTTTTTTGGTGCGGACACGGTGATTCGGAAAACGCCCAAAAGTGTTCCGGGCAACTTTGTGCTGGACCAGAATTACCCCAACCCGGTTTCAATTCAAAATCAACAAACCACAACCATTCGTTTTTGGATACCCGAACCGGCACAGGTGAGAGTTGTTCTTTATGATGTTCTGGGCCGCCGTGTGGAAACGCTGTTTAAAGGATATGTGTCGTCCCGGGAATATCTGTTCAAGGTTGATTTACACGCGCTTCCTGCAGGCACTTATTTTTATCGCCTGCAGGCGTTAAACAGACAAATCACGCGCAAACTGATCATCGTTCATTAAGGATCGGGAACTTTTTTCGTAACGATTCAGCCGCAAAGGAAAGATAGCAATTTTAAGCCACAGGAGAAATTAAATGAAGCGAGCCGCAAAACTGCTCATTTTGGGTTTTCTTTTCGGCATTTTATTCATGAGCTGCAGCCGGAAAAAAGATCTCGAAAAAAAGCGGATTCAGCCGGCTGATACAAGTGCAGCGAGCTCAACCAAACAGAATACAGTCCCCCAAAAACCGAAAGGGTATAAAAGCATTCATCAGTTGGAATTGGAACAGCATGAAAAGGGTGCCGGGAAACCCGGGCCTTGATGAAGGTGATCTATTTGCCGGCAAAACGCACCCCGTGATTTCGTCTAAATAACGCATATTGCCTCTCTGCCGCTTCTTGTTTTTGTGTTGACTTTTGGCAATTTTTTTAGTATACTTTAGGGCAAATAAACTAATTTAGTCACTAATTTTGGAATTAAATTATGGCCAGAAAACAGGACTGGGTAATCGGCGGTCTATTTTTATCGGCGCTTGTCATCATCATCGTTGTTTTTTGGATGTCCTTCGGAAACATTTCGGGGGGAAATATTACCACTATTTCGAGCGGCGGCGATAAAATTGGTCTGGTTGAATTAACAGGGGTGATTTACGATTCCGGAGCGATTGTACATCAATTAAAAACTTACGGAGAGAGTCATTCGATTAAGGCCATCGTATTTCGGGTCAATAGTCCCGGGGGCGGTGTGGCGGCTTCTCAGGAAATCTACGAACAAGTGCGGAAAATCCGTGAGTCCGGTAAACCCATTGTTGTTTCGATGGGAAGCGTGGCCGCTTCCGGCGGGTACTACGTGTCTTGCGGTGCCGATTCGATTGTGGCAGATCCCGGAACAACCACAGGCAGTATCGGTGTCATTTTGGAATCCACAAATATGGAAGGGTTGTTCAAGAAACTGGGGCTGCGTGTCGTTGTGGTAAAGAGCGGAAAATTTAAGGATGCCGGTTCCCCGTTCCGAAAAATGACCCCGGCGGAAAGAGCTTATTTTCAGAAATATGTGGACAATGCCTTTTATCAGTTTGTCCGGGTGGTTTCAAAAGAGCGGCATCTTTCGGAGAGTGATGTGTTGAAAATCGCAGACGGCAGAATTTTTACGGGGGAGCAGGCGCTGAAACTGGGACTTGTGGATAAAATGGGCACGTACGAAGACGCCATTCAATTGGCGGCAAAGATGGCCGGGATTAAAGGGAAACCGACGCTTGTGAAAATGAGAAAGCGGAAGATTTCCGTTTTTGATTTATTGTTCTCTGATGTGCAGGGGCTTCTCGGGAAAATCCAATCGGCTCCCATGCTGCGGTATCAGATGGAACTGAATTTATAAATATACAGTATTTAAGACGTATTTAGGAAATTGCTTTGAATAAGCAAGACATTGTGAACATTATTGCGGAAGGAACGGGTTTAACAAAGCTTGAAACAGCGGCAGTTGTGGATGCTTTTTTGGCGACGGTTTCGTATGCCCTTGGAAATGGAAACCGGGTTGAATTGCGCCGGTTCGGCACATTTCAGGTGAAAGACCGAAAAGCGAAAAAGGCCAGAAATCCGAGAACCGGCGAGGAAGTTATGATTCCGCCCCGAAAAGTGCCGTTTTTTAAACCGTCACCTGAATTTCAAAAATTTGTTCAAGAGCAACTGAAAGCAAATGAACCGGAACAGAACGCTTCATGATCAACCAGGAAAGGAGGAATGCCATTGCCATGCGGTCGTAAAAGGAAACGTCATAAAATTGCCACGCACAAGCGAAAGAAAAGGTTGAGGAAAAATCGACATAAGAAAAAAATTCGTTAATTCATTTTTTTGAAAGAATGGAGGGTATTTTATAAGCAAAGGAGTGCTTGCTCCTTTCGGGAGTTATAAAGATGCCAGCGATGCACTCGGATAGTTTTCCGCAAAAAACAATTTTGGTTATTGATGATGATGCAAGTCTTCACGACTTAAGCCGGGTTGTCCTCACCCGGATTGGGTATCGGTATGTTTCCGCTTTTAGCGGCACGGAAGGTTTGCAGCGCATCAAAGAGCATCATCCCCACATGATTTTGTTAGATTTAATGATGCCGGACATCGATGGGGAAATGCTCTATAAGGAGCTGATTAGCAACCCGGCTTACCGGGAATTTCAAAATATCCCGGTGATTATGTTAACGGCTCTGACGCACGACGATGAGCGAAAAAACAAGCTGCTGGAGATGGGGATTAGCGCCTATCTCAACAAGCCTTTTGGACTGAACGAACTCATTAATGTGATCCAGAATGTTTTTATTACGCACGACATCAAACTCCGGAATGTCAGGCTGCAAGAGGAGATTAAATCCGCAAACAGCTATCTGGAGCGGCTCATTAATTATGCCCCCGTCGGAATTTTATCCACAAACAGAGAAGGCATCATTATCCGGGTGAATTCTTTTTTTGTGCAGATGATGGCTGCGCCGGATGCCTCGATGTTCATTGGCAAAAATATCCTGGACTACCAGTTATTCAAACAGGAAGAAATCTGCAAAAAATTTGAGCAGGTCCTGAAGACGGGTGAGCCCATCAAGATCCCCGCGCTTAATCTTCAGAATGCGCGCGGCTGGTGGATTCGCGCCAATGTAAATTGTGTCGTGCTTCGGGAGGATAGCAATGAAATTAGCGGTTTGCTTTCCATCTGGGAAGATGTGACTCAGATTGAAAAACAAACCTATGAACTTTCAATTTTACGCCAGGTTGGGCAGGCGCTGCAGCGTACCCTAAACCTGCCTGAGTTATTGCATTTAATCCTCACCAGTATTACCGCCGGCTGTGCACTCGGATTTAGCCGGGCGATGGTTTTTCTGATCGATCCCGAAAAAAACGTTCTGGAAGGAAAAGTCGGTGTTGGGCCGATGAGTGAGGAAGAAGCCAGAGCTGTTTGGAATGAAATCTCGAAAGATCACGCGAACCTCGAAGCCTTCCTGGAAAAGTACGGTACAAATATTCCGCATGAAGAGTCTTCTTTCGGGAAAATGGTTCAGAATGTCAAAATTCCGCTCACGGAAGAAAATAATGTTCTGGTAAAAACCATCCGTGAAAAAAAACCGTTTAAAATCGACAATGCCTGGGAAAATCCGCTTGTCCCTAAAGATTTTGAAGAAACCTTTCAGGAAGACTCATTCGTCACGGTGCCGTTGAGCGCAAAGGGGCGTGTGATCGGCATCATTGTTGCAGATAACAAGTACAGCGAGTTCCCGATCGAGGATGATCGTGTGGAGTTGTTAATGTTATTCGCCAATCAGGCGGCGCTGGCCATCGAAAATGCGGAGGCATATAAGAAATTAGAGGACAAAGTGGCGCAGTTGAACGAGGCGTTTGAACGCCTTCAGGAAGCCCAGGACCGGCTGCTTCGCTCCGAAAGGCTGGCGGTCATCGGGAAAATGGCGGCGCACGTGGCCCATGAAATCCGCAATCCTCTCACCGCAATCGGGGGATTCGCCCGTCGCATTTTGGAACATCCGGATGACACCCGAAAGGTAAAACAGGGCGCCGAAATTATTTCCAAAGAGGTGAATCGATTGGAAAAAATGCTGGCAAACGTCCTGAATTTTACAAAGATTGCCAGGCCGTTTAAAAAATCACGCGATATTCATCGGATTATCGACGAAGTCATTCAGCTTCACGACCCCTTGTTTAAAGACCACAAGATCACAATTGATAAATCGTATTCCCAGGACCTGCCCGAAATCTTAGTGGACGAAGACCAGATGCGGCAGGTATTTACGAATATTTTCACAAATAGTATTTATTCAATGACCAAAGGCGGCAAGATTTTAATCACAACCGGATTAGATGATGCGTACGCAATTATCGATATTCAGGATACGGGCATCGGAATGCCTGAAGAAGTTATCGAGAACATGTTTAATCCGTTTTACACGAATCGCCAGGGCGGAACAGGTCTTGGAATGGCCGTGACCCAGAAGATTATTCAAGAACATGAAGGAAAAGTTGAAGTCATCAGCGAAGTTGAAAAGGGCACTATTTTTCGGATTTACCTTCCCTTAAAAAATCAGGAAAAAAATCTGACAAAAATTCCCGAGGCAACCCCACAGTCAGCTTGAAGAAAATAGATGAGTGAACTTTTATCGGAGCCGCAGCAGGCTCCTGAGAAAAAAATTTATACCATTTCCGAGATCACACGGAAAATCAAACGGCTTCTTGAAAATGCCATCCCGAGTATCTGGCTTGAAGGGGAAATATCCAATTTCAAACGGCATTCATCGGGGCATATCTATTTTGTCCTGAAAGACGAAAACAGCCAGATTTCCTGTGTGATGTGGCGGGGGCGAAATAATGGATTGTATTTTACGCCGCAGGACGGCATGAAAATTCAAGCCAGGGGGAATGTAACGGTTTATGAGAAGCGGGGGAATTATCAATTTGAAGTGCTCCAAATGCAGCCGGCCGGATTGGGTGAGCTGCAGATGGCCCTCGAGCAGCTTAAACAGAGTCTCAAAGCCGAAGGATTGTTCGATGAACAGCACAAAAAGAAGATTCCGCAATATCCTGAAAAAATCGGCATTGTGACGTCGCCCACGGGGGCGGCCATCCGGGATTTGGTGAGTGTCGTTCAGCGCAGATTTCCGTCGGTTCAATTAATCTTAAACCCGGTGCGCGTGCAGGGCGCCGAAGCGGCGGGGGAAATTGCCCGTGCCATCGATGAATTTAATGCATACGGCGATGTGGATGTTCTCATTGTCGGACGCGGGGGCGGTTCACTCGAAGACCTCTGGGCGTTCAACGAAGAGGTGGTGGCAAGAGCTATTTTCAGATCAAAAATTCCTGTGATTTCGGCAGTGGGACATGAGATAGATTTCGGCATTTCCGATTTTGTGGCGGATTTACGGGCGCCGACACCCTCCGCCGCGGCCGAGCTGGTGGTTCGCAACCGGGAAGAACTGCTGCACACCATTCAATACCTGGCGCAAAAAATGTTTGGCCGGATTACCGCAAATGTGAATGCGTATCGGGAGAAAATCAATTATCTGGCCAATAGTTACGCCTTGCGCCGGCCTTCGGATGTGATCAAACAATATGAACAGCGGATGGATGAGCTGAATAAGGCATTGGAAATGAATTTCACCCATCGGATCGAAATCAACAAAAGACAGGTTGAATCCCTGCGAAAGCAATTGGAGTCTTTAAATCCGCAATCCATCTTGAAGCGGGGATACAGCATTTGTTACCGGGAGCAGAACAATGAAATTATCCGGGACGCCGCTGCATTAGAGATCGAGGAGGGGCTGCACATCCGGTTTTACAGGGGCCGGGCGGACAGCGTTGTAAAAAAAATCTATTCCGATAAGGATCATGTCAGCTGAATTTTAAGCAAAATAATTGACCGGCAAGGAGACCAGAATATTCATGGTCAAACAAAGTTTTGAAAAGGCGCTTCAGCGGTTGGAAGAAATTGTGGCCGCGCTTGAAAATGGGGATATCCCTCTGGAAGATTCCATTAAAATGTTTGAAGAGGGCATGGAACTGGCACGTTTCTGTACGGAGCGCTTGAATCAGGCCGAGAAGAAATTAATGAAACTGGCCAAAAAAGAGGACGGGAGCTTCCAACTGGAACTCATGCCGTAGGGTTAGGGAAAGCAGGATGAAACCTGAAACGGCCTGTTGGGCAAAAACCGGAAGAAAGCAATGTAAGTTACGTGATAATCAAAGAGTTCCCTCTCCTAAACCGTTTCTTGCCGGGGGGATTTAGGGGTGTGTCATTGAGCATTCTGTGCTTAATGGCGCAATCGGTCAGGCGTATGTGTACGGCAGAAGTTTAAAATTAAAGAAGAGGACACTATGGCGGGAAAGCTGCTGGACAGGATTGAATATCCTGAGGATATTAAAAAATTATCGATTCCCGAACTGTCACAGTTAGCGGAGGAGCTTCGGGAATATCTCGTAAATGTGGTCAGCAAAACGGGGGGGCACCTGGCACCCAGCCTGGGTGTAGTGGAACTCACACTCGCGCTTCATTATGTGTTAAATGCGCCGAGAGACAAAATTGTCTGGGATGTGGGGCATCAGGCGTATATTCACAAAATTATAACGGGGCGAAAGGACAGGCTTCACACCATTCGGCAATACGGCGGCATCAGCGGGTTCACAAAGATAGAGGAGAGTGAATACGATACATTCGGGGTCGGCCATGCCAGCACGTCCATTTCCGCCGCTCTGGGAATGGCTTATGTCAGGGACTATCAAAAGGAAGACTACAAGGTTATTACGGTGATTGGGGACGGGGCTTTGACGGGAGGCATTTCATTTGAAGGATTAAACAACGCAGGCGCTTCCGGGAAAGATATTATCATTATTTTGAATGATAATAAAATGTCGATCTCGCCCAACGTCGGCGCCATTTCCAGTTATCTCACAAGCATGAAAAGCAACCCGCTGTACAACCGCATTAAAAATGATATCTGGAAGCTGACAGGCAAAATGGCATCCGTCGGGGTCAATATCCGAAAGACAGTCCGGCATCTTGAGATCGCCGTAAAAGCCGCCATCACGCCAGGTATTTTGTTTGAGCAATTTGGCTTTCGGTATTTCGGCCCGATTGACGGCCACAATCTCTCGCAATTAATCCGGACGCTGCAGGATATAAAAGTACTGCACGGGCCCATTTTTTTGCACGTGGTCACGGTTAAGGGAAAAGGCTACAAACCGGCTGAAGAAGATGCCCCCAAATTTCACGGACTCGGTGCTTTTGATAAATTTACAGGGATGACGCTTTCCAAGAGCACCACTTTCAGCTACACAAAAGTGTTCGGCAAAACATTGGTTGATATTGCGAATAAAGATAAGCGGATTATCGGAATTACGGCGGCGATGCCGGCCGGCACCGGAATGGAGTTTATGAAAGAGGCTCATCCGGACCGTTTTATTGATGTGGGGATTGCCGAACAACACGCCGTTACATTTGCCGCCGGTCTGGCGGTTTCGGGCTACAAACCGGTGGTTGCCATTTACTCCTCTTTTTTACAGCGTGCCTTCGATCAGGTTGTTCACGATATCGGTATTCAGAAGCTGCCGGTCGTTTTCGCTCTGGATCGCGGCGGACTGGTTGGAGAAGACGGCCCCACACACCACGGGGTGTTCGATTTAAGCTATTTACGAATCATTCCGAATTTCGTGGTGATGGCTCCGAAGGATGAAGCGGAGCTGCAGGATATGCTCTGGACGGCCGTGCATCACCACGACGGCCCGATTGCTTTTCGTTATCCCCGGGGAACGGGCCTCGGCGTCCCGCTTCGTCACACCTATAAAAAACTGGTCATTGGGAAAAGCGAAAATCTGCGTAAAGGCACGGATGTGGCCCTCTTGGCGGTCGGGCGAATGGTCGATTTTAGCATGAAGGCGGCGAAAATTCTCGACGAAAAGGGGATTTCGGCACAGGTGGAAAACATGCGTTTTATTCGTCCGATTGATCAGAAAAAGCTGGATGCGATTGCGAAAAAATTCACACTTGTTTTTACCCTGGAAGATAATGTCATTACCGGAGGCTTTGGTTCCGGCGTGTTGGAATATTTCGCCGATAGCGGGAAAAACAATGTTCGCGTGGTTCGCCTGGGACTTCCCGATGGGTTTATTGAACAGGGTTCTGTTGATATCCTCTTTAAAAAACTGAATTTACATCCCGAGGGCATTGCTGCACAGGTTAAAGAAGAGTACGATTTACACCGGTCGGAATTGAAAGTGATCAAAAAAGTGGCTTCCCGGGCGTCCTGAAGACCCGAATTTGAAAGAAACCGCTAAAAAATTAAATTAGAAACGATCAAGCAAATAAGGCTGAAATGACTTTCGGTATTGTTGCAAATCTTGGTAAGCAAAAGGCTCGGGAAGCCATTCCCACCTTTTTGGGTTTATTGGCGGAAAAAGGGATTCCGGCCGTCGTCACCACATCTATCCGGCGGGAATTGGACATCGAAGCGTTTAACCCCTCGGATTACCACCGTTCTGAAATCGGTTTCCATTGCGACATTGTCATTGCGTTCGGAGGCGACGGCACAATGCTTTCCACCGCCCGGGAAGTGAGTCACACACAGGTGCCCATTTTGGGCGTTAATCTGGGGAGATTCGGATTTCTGGCAGAAATCTCCATTAAAGAGCTTTACGAACAGGTTGAAAAAATTGCTTCCGGAAATTATGAAGTCGAAACGCGAATGGCTCTTGAAGCCAGGGTTTTCCACGGAGCGAAAGAACGCACCTTTTTTGCATGCAATGACGTGGTTCTGGATCGCTACAGTTCCTCCCGTACTATTTTGATCGATACCTACATCGACGGTGAATATCTGAATACGTACAACGCCGACGGCATCATTATTTCCAGTCCGACGGGTTCGACTGCGTACAATCTTTCCGCCGGCGGCCCGCTGTTAGCCACTGATCTGGAAGCTCTGATTGTCACACCGATCTGTTCGCATTCCCTGTCCCAGCGGCCCTTGGTCATTAATCCGCGGCGCACGATCAAAATAAAAGCGCGTTCGGAAGGACGGAAAATGCTGTTTACGGCCGACGGACAGGATGTGCTGGATGTCACGGAAAAAGACGTGATCGAGGTTCGAAAATCGCGTTATCCGGTGAAATTAGTGAAATTTTCGGGTAAAAGTTTTTATCAGGTGTTACGCACAAAACTCAATTGGGGAGAAAATAAATGTTCGAACGAGTCGATTTAATTTACCAATTGACGCACCGTTTATTTTTCAAAAACCTTCCGGAGATCAAACTTCAAAACAGAAACATCACACCCTAAAAAAATCCGCGTCGATCTGCCGTAATAGAAAAAAATTTTTCAAAATTATTGAAAATGAATGGAATTTACTTGCATTCCCAAAAAAAAATTATATATTTTAGTTTGTTTAGCACTCTCCTTGTTAGAGTGCTAACAAAAAGGCTTTTTTAAAAAGAGGTGTAGAAAATAGTTCATTAAGAAGGAATACTTTAAGGAAAGGAGGGGTTACAATATGCCCAAAATTATTAAATACGGTGTCGAGTCAAGGACTGCACTCAAATCGGGTGTGGACCAGTTGGCCGATGCCGTAGTCGTTACATTAGGTCCCAAAGGCAGGAACGTATTAATCGACAAAAAATTTGGTGCCCCTACCGTCACAAAAGACGGTGTCACAGTCGCAAAGGAAATTGAGCTGGAAGATCCGGTTGAAAATATGGGAGCACAGATGGTCAAAGAAGTGGCGTCCAAAACCAGTGATCTCGCCGGTGACGGAACCACAACCGCAACCGTATTAGCCCGGTCCATTTTTGATGAAGGTTTGAAAAATGTAACAGCCGGTGCGAATCCCATGCACCTGAAACGCGGCATTGATAAAGCAGTCAAATCGGTAGTAGAAGAAATTAAAAAGATAAGCCAGGAAGTAAAAAACAAATCTGAGATTGCTCAGGTCGGCGCGATTTCCGCAAACAACGATAAATCCATCGGTGAATTGATCGCAGATGCTATGGATAAGGTCGGTAAAGACGGCGTTATCACAGTGGAAGAAGCAAAAGGAACGGACACGACCTTAGAGGTTGTCGAGGGAATGCAGTTTGACCGCGGCTACCTTTCTCCTTATTTCGTGACCAATCCGGACACCATGGAGGCTGTTCTGGATGAACCCCTAATCTTAATCTACGACAAAAAGATTAGTGCCATGAAAGACTTGCTTCCCATTCTGGAGAAGATTGCACAAATGGGCAAGCCCCTATTGATTATTGCCGAAGATGTGGATGGCGAAGCGCTGGCCACTCTGGTGGTGAACAAATTGCGCGGCACTTTAAAGGGCGCTGCGGTTAAAGCCCCCGGGTTTGGTGATCGCCGGAAAGCCATGTTGGAAGACATCGCCATTTTAACCGGCGGCCGTGTGATTTCAGAAGAGACCGGATTCAAGCTGGAGAATGCCCAGTTGGGTGATCTGGGAAAAGCCAAGCGCATCACCATCGATAAAGACAATACGACGATTGTGGAAGGTGCCGGTAAAACGGAAGATATTAAGGCACGGATCAATCAAATTCGCCGCCAGATTGACACGACGACATCCGATTATGATCGTGAAAAGCTGCAGGAGCGGTTGGCTAAACTGGCCGGCGGTGTAGCTGTCCTGAGTATCGGTGCGGCTTCTGAAGTTGAGATGAAGGAGAAAAAAGCACGCGTTGAAGATGCTTTACATGCCACACGAGCGGCAGTGGAAGAGGGCATCATTCCCGGCGGCGGCGTGGCGCTGCTGCGGGCTGCGAAGCTATTGGAAAACATGAAGGGTGAAACGGAAGACGAAACCGTCGGAATCGAGATTGTGAAACGTGCACTGGAAGAACCCATTCGGAAGATTGCCGAGAATGCCGGCTGGGAAGGTTCCGTGGTGGTGTTTAAGGTGATTGATAAAGACGGCGACTTTGGTTTCAACGCAGAAACCGAAAAATTTGAAAATCTGGTGCAGGCCGGCGTTATCGATCCGACAAAAGTGACACGGACAGCCCTTGAGAATGCGGCCAGTGTAGCGTCCATGCTGCTGATGACGGAAGCCACTGTGGTGGATAAGCCTGAAGAAGAAAAAGCAGGTCCTCCCATGCCTCCGGGCGGCGGTTATGGCGGTATGTATTAATAAATTCTTTGTTTACTAAAAATGAGGCTCCGGATTTTCGGAGCCTTTTTTATTTCAAATACAATAATTTTTTCGTTTGGACAATCAGCTCAGGTCTTGTTCCGGTTACCGGTTTTGCCGTCAGCCGGTAAAAATAAACCCCGCCGGCAAGCGCTTTCGGAGACCAACTAACGAAATAAGTTCCCGCCTTAAATGGCCCTGAAGCCAGTGTTAGAACAGCTTTGCCCGTCACATTGTAAATCGTCAGGTGAATGGTACAACTCACCGGCAGAGAAAAGCGAATCCTGGTCATCGGATTAAACGGATTGGGATAATTTTGTTTCAATGAAAACCCGGCCGTCATATTGGATTGGGTGTCTGAAACGGAAGAAATAAGCCCCGTGTAAGCTTGCTTTAATTGGATCAGAGCATACCGGGCCAATCCGGATTCGATATTCTCCATGGCTGAAATGTTCACAACGCCGTTGGTGCGCCACTGTTGAAGTTGTGCTTCTGCGGCCGTAAAAATGGAGTCTTCCGCGGGAAACGTCCGTGCCCATAAACCGCCGCCCTCTGCATTCCGAAGTTTGTAAGAATCGATGTAATTGGTATTCGGCAGGTAATCGAAGAGAAGGGCCTTAATTTTATTGGCCTCGTCACAGAGCGGTGCGGTCGGATCGCCGCCGGCTTCCGGCGGAGTCTGGGCCGCAGGCCAGTAAGGCAAGGCGATGGAAGAAGCCGGCTGTCCCAGAATAGCCCACATCGTGCTTAATTTTGGGGATTCCCCGGTTAGAATACCTTGAATTACCACTGCCGAAACGGAAGATGAACGGCAAATACTGACGCCCGTGTAAATGTATCCGAACGGCCGGTCCGGTTTCCAGCGTTCCGGAAACGGAACCGGTACGGGGTTGCTGTCGAAATCCGAAAAATCCCGCATCTGGTACCGGAGGATGCTTCTGTAATTGAGTGTGTCTCCCGAATAAAAATCACCGATGAGTTTAACCGTGCGATGGTACCGTTCTATCCCGGAATTTCCGCCCCCGGTGACGGAGAAATTTGTGCGCAAGACGTACCCGTTTGGCGCCTGAGCGGCGTTGTTTGCATCGAATTTCCGGTAAAAAGTCCCGCCTGTTTCAAAAATGGCCGCCTGCCCGGTGGAATCAATCACGCCAAAATTTGCATGGGTCTGGCGCCCGGTCACATTGGTGCTGTCCAAAAAGTGTTGAAATTCGGCGACGGTTGCGCAGTTTCCCAGAACATCCCGCATGAGTAAACCGTTTGTCAAACCGGAATCGGAAGCCTGTAAATCTCCGGAATAGGAATTTAAAATGGCAAATCCCTTTTCGTTCAGCCCCATCCAGGCATAAGTGCCCCCGGCATTCACGACGGAAACAAATTTGTACCGGTAAGAGGTGTTGGTGTAAATTTCATTGTTGGGGCGGGATTGTAAATCGCGTGTTTTCCAGAGCAGGGGCCGTCCGTCCGCCGTGGCTTTGCCCGAAGCCACACCGATGGTGCACGCTTCGGCCGGCTGGACGTAAATCAGCCTCACTACTTGAATCAGCAGGAATGTGAGAAGCAAACTGTAAAGGAAGTGACGCGTTTTCATCGCATTATTTTCTCCGCGGTTTAATCTTTTTTACCTTTAGAAATGAAGGTTCGGCGGACAACAGGATAAGAATTAGTTAAAAATTAACAAATTCCGCCCATTTTGTCAAGCGGAAAATGAGTGCACTGCAATAACCTCAATTACGGGTGGGCTGCAAAAAAAGAGTGACATTGGTTTTGTTATCTTCCGGTCTTTTTCATTTATCTTTTTTGAATAGACTCAATTCTACTTCATCAACTTCTAAAATCAGTATTTGTTAATCGATATTCGGTGTTTTTTATTATTATTATTTTTTGACTTGAAGACATCTCACCAATAAATTTCTGATCTTCCCTGTAAAGAACTCGCACAGATAAAAGGGCTGCCCCGTGGTAAACCGCGGGGCTAAGAAAAGAAAGGACGCTGAGGCGTCCTGTTTTTTTAATTTGTGATAATTCGTGGGCCTTTCTTTTTTTATGTTGTGTCATCACCCTTTAAGGCGCTTCCCATTCTTAGCCTGATGGTTCACCATCGGGTGGATCCGTCAGTGAGGTTTTACAAAAATGGTAAAAAAACGCTTGACATAATTAAATATATTCATTAATATAGGGTACAATTTAAGCTTTCCTTTTTTAGCATCGTTCTTGGGCCATCACCGAAAATATTACTAAATTTTTTCAAATGGGGTTTCGTTTCTTGCGGAGGAAAAATGAAAAAACGTTTGTTTTCTCTTCTGATTTTATGGCTGTTTCCGATAGTTATTTCTGCCCAAACGATTCCGTCACCGGAAGACACTTTCGGCTTCAGGATGGGGAGTGATTACCGGTTAATCGACTGGAACCAAATTGTGTCGTACATCACTCAGGTGGGGCGCGTTTCCGACCGTGTCACGGTTGAAGCGTTGGGGAAAAGCACACTCGGCAAACCGTTTTTAATGGTCACGATTTCATCCGCCTCAAATTTGAAGCACCTGTCCGATTTCAAAGCGATCCAGCATCAATTGGCAAATCCCTACACAATGAACAGCCGGCAGGCGAATGCGCTCACCCAAAAAGGGAAAGCGGTCATTCTTATTACGCTGAATATTCATTCCACAGAAATCGGCTCCAGCCAGGAGTCGGTGGAGCTTGTGTATCGATTGGCAACGACAAAGGATCCGAAAATTCTAAAAATATTGAATCGTGTGATCCTTTTGCTCATTCCCTCTCTCAATCCGGATGGCCAGCAAATGGTCGTGGATTGGTACCGAAAAACGGTTCATACGCCGTACGACGGAAGTCCCCTCCCCCGATTGTACCATTATTATGCCGGTCATGATGACAATCGCGATTGGTTCATGTTCAACCTTCAGGAAACCCGGCTGGTCGCCAATGTGCTCTACAAAGAATGGTTTCCGGAGGTGATTTACGATCAGCATCAAATGGGGAATCGCAGCGTCCGGTTTTTCCTGCCGCCCTATTCGAACCCGGTCAATCCGAATGTTTACCCGTTAATTACGGCCATGACGAACATGATCGGCAAGCACGCCGCCGCCGATCTTCAGGAAAAAGGATTTAAGGGTGTGGCCACCGGGACAGTGTTCAATGGTTATTTTGAAGGCACGATGTCAAAAACACCGTTCTGGCACAATCGCATCGGGATTCTCTCGGAAGCCGCCAGTACCCGTCTGGCGAGTCCGCTTTTCTTTCCGAAAACAAGTTTGTACGGCATGAGGCAGGATTTGCCTGAATACAAGATGCAGACCAATTTTCCGGACCCCTGGCCCGGCGGCTGGTGGCATCTGCGTGACATTATAGATTATGAAGAAGCGGCCACCTTTTCGATATTGGATTTTCTGGCGCAGTACCGGCAGGAAATTTTAATGAATTTTTACAAACTCAATCGCAAAGGCATCCGTGCCGGGGAAAAAGAGCCGCCTTTTGCCTATGTCGTACCGGGTGATCAATGGGATCCGAATGCGGCAATTGAAATGTTAAAACGCCTGCAACTGGGGCATGTGATGATCTACAAAACAATAAAAAGCTTCACGCTGAAGAATCGTATTTTCCCCGCCGGAAGTTTTGTTATTCCGCTTGCTCAGCCGGAAAGACCGTACATTAGAGATCTCATGGGAAAACAAGTTTACCCGGATTTACGCATCTACCCGGGCGGGCCGCCCAGAGCCCCTTACGACATCACGGCATGGACACTGCCCCTCCAGATGGGCGTGACTGTTTTTGAGGCAGGTGAGCCGATCACGGTGCCTTTGAAAAAGGTCCAAAACCTGCAGATTCAGGTGAAGCCGCTTCAAAACGCCGTGCGGTGGATTGCTCTGGAGAGACGCTGGCTGCACACGTACAAACTGGTCAACCAACTGCTTAAACGGGGGGAGACCGTATTTGCAAACAGACATACAATTTCATTCAAGGGTCAGACCGTCCGGCGGGGAAGTTTTGATGTGCCTGTTACAGAAAAAAATCTTGCTCTGCTCAATAAACTTCTAAAAAGCAGCGAAGTGATTCCGGTCTCCTTAACACAGGACATTCAGGATTCCGTAGCAGAAATAACCCTGCAGAAAATCGGCATTTACCAGTCGTATCTGGCCGGCATGGATGAAGGCTGGACCCGCTGGGTGCTGGACCATTTTTCGTTCCCGTACCGTGTGCTGCACAATGATGATTTTCGGAAGAACAGATTAGGGGATTTGAGTCTGATCATTTTCCCCTTGCTGAGCAGCAAAGGGATTGAATCCGGTTTTGCAAAGCCCAACACGGTTCCGGTGCTGGGGACGCCCCAAATTATGCCGAAGTATGCCGGCGGGCTGGGGAAGAAAGGCATCAGAGCTTTAAGACGTTTTCTTGAAAAGGGCGGAACGGCTTTGTTTTTTTCAAAAGCATCCGATTTTGCGATTGAAAAATTGGGTGTCCCGGCAAAAAATATCCTCAAAGGGAAAAAAACGGAAAAATTCTACGCACCCGGTACGTTATTAAAACTTAAGCTTGATCCCCGCTCTCCGCTGACAACCGGTATGCCCTCCGAGGCAGCCGTTTTTTTCCGCAATGATCCGGTGTTCAGACTCTCGTCTGCCCCGTTCGAATTGAAAGAGACCGGCGTCTTTCCGCAATCGGATTTACTTCTGAGCGGTTGGTTAAAAGGCGAAAATGTGCTTCACGGTAAAGTGGCTCTGGCGGATATTCCCTACAAACAGGGGCGTGTGATTCTTTACGGATTCCGGGTTCAGCACCGGTCCCAAATGTTTGGAACATTTAAGTTGTTTTTTAATGCTTTGTACAGGAGGGCGGACAAATGATTTATATCGATGAATCTTACGATTATCAACACATCATCAATCACCTTTTGCGATAGGATCGTATCACAAAAAATAGACTAATCTACCGGAGCGCCGTGATGTCCGCCGATTGGATTGGGGACTATCCCTTCCTTGGCCGGAATTTTTATTCATTTTATAAAAGGAAAGATTATGAAAGGTCGGAAAATAATTACTTTGCTGATGGTGTTCTTTTTCATTTTTCCTGTTTTTATGCATGCGCAGGAGGCCTGCACGATTGGAGTAGCCGTTGGGAAAGCAACGATTGACGGACGCCCGCTCTTATGGAAAAACCGGGACAGCCGGGACAAAAATAATTCTGTTCATTTATTCAAAAGAGCGAATCTATCGTTTGTGGGCATCATAAAATCAGGGGATACGACAAAAGTCTGGATGGGGGTGAATACGCTCGGGTTTGCCATTTTGAATTCATCTTCAAAAGATCTGGAAGGGGATAATTCCAGCGAAAACGGGATCATCATGAAAAAAGCGCTGGAAACCTGTCAGACGGTGGGCGATTTTGAAGAACTACTTCTGAAAACAAATAAAAAAGGGCGTAAAACCCGGGCAAACTTTGGGACCATCGACATATTGGGACAGGGTGCCATTTTTGAAACCGGGAATCACTCGTTTGTCCGTTTTAATGCAAAGGATGCGCCTTACGGTAGTGTGATTCGAACCAATTATGCGCTGACGGGAGTGAAGGATTCACTTGCGTACGGATATCAGCGGCGTGCACGCGCCGATTTGCTGATTCTGAGAAAAGCGCGGGAGAAAACGTTAAGCTATCCCTATATTTTTCAAACGGTTTCACGCGACCTGGTGAATGAAAGTGCTTACCCCTACCCCCTGCCCTTTTCCGGCAGGCAGGATTCTTTGCCGCGAGGGGTTCTGTACACACAGAACAGTATTAACCGGTATAAAACGGTTTCGGTGGCGGTATTTCACGGTGTTTCGTCCGGTGAAAATCCGCTGTTAACCACCATGTGGGTTATTCTCGGACAACCGGTTTGCGGAGTCGCTTTTCCTGTTTGGGCCAATGTGATGCGTTTACCCGCCGAGATCAGCGTGGGCGACCCCCCGAAAATGAATGCCCTGGTTCAGCAAATTGAATCCATTGTCTATCCGGATACAAATCATGCCGGGTGGCTGTACACGTCCAGACTTCAATCGTCCGCCGGGGCAGGATTGTTACCGCAGTTGATCGCAGCGGAAGATTCCATCTTCACGAATACTAAAAGGGCAGTGACACGCTGGAGAAAAGTTCCGAATTCCGAAGAGATGAATGAATTTGAGGGCCAAACAGCCCGGCGTGTTTTAAACCTGTATCAAAGAATTGTGAAGAAAAACCGGCTGTTAAAAGGAGAAATAAAATATCGAAAGGAGGTGACATCTCCGCATCTTAAAAAATCAAAAACATGTGATTAACAGGGGGCTGCGGAGGAAATTAAAATGTGGTTAAGTTTTTGGAATTTAAGGGCTGAGAAGAAATAAACCGGCTGTTTGTATTAAACCTCTGTTATAACCTGCAAATCGTTGACGGACTTGATTAAGTCCTGTTTATTTTCTCTCACCCCCCTAACGAGGAGGATTTTGAATGATGAAAGGAAATAGCCTGGAGAAGCCAAAAACGGTTCCTGTATTCGCCGTTGTTTTTCTGACACTCATATTAGCCGCGGGGGCTGTCTTTGCCCAGAGTAATTTTGGGAAAATTACAGGAAAGGTCGTTGAGAAAGGCACAAACATGCCCCTGATTGGCGCGAATGTGATGATTGTCGGAACAAACCTTGGGGCTGCAACAGATAGAGACGGAAATTTTGAGATCACAGGTGTCCCGCCCGGTCGATATGTTCTGAAGGCGCGTTTTATGGGCTATAAAGAAATGACCAAAAAGGTCCTGGTGGCAGCGGATAAAATTGTGGAGGTGGGTTTCAAATTAAATGTAGATGTTTTGGGTCTGCAGGAAGTTGTGGTGACCGGTATGGGGGGCACACAGCTTAAGGAAAAATTGGGCGTGACCATCGCAAAGGTGAAACCGTCTGAAATTGTGGGCAGTAATGAAATTAATATCGTAGATGCGCTGGCGGCCAAGGCACCGAATGTCCAGATCAATAGCTTCAGCGGTGAACCGGGTGCCACGGCTTCCATTGAAATTCGCGGTAGAAATACTATCTCCGGCAGCAGGGGACCGCTATTTGTGGTGGATGGTGTTCCGATCGACAATTCGACGCGTGGTGTGGGTACGGGCGGCACCGGAAGCGGCGGCACGGTGGAAGTGAACCGGGCATCCGACTTAAACCCGCAAGATATCGCTTCGGTTGAAATTCTGAAAGGCGCGGCCGCATCGGCCATTTACGGATCCCGAGCCGCAAACGGCGTTGTTTTAATTACGACAAAGAGAGGCGTTCCCGGGAAAACGAGGATACAGTATGTGATGTCTTATTCATGGGACAGGGTCAATCGGTCGGTGCCGCTGCAAAGAGAGTACGGACAGGGCGACAAGGGTAAATATAAAAAGAATTATTTGCGGTCCTGGGGCCCAAAGCTCGATCCGGGTACGCCCACGTTTGATCACAGCATGGAAATGTTTAACGAAACAGGTCATACGGAGGAAAACAACTTTTCGATTTCCGGCGGCAGTAATTTAACGACCTTCTATACCTCTTTTGGTTATGTGAATCAAAACGGGCCGTTTGTCGGCAATTCGGATTTTTACAGAAAATATTCATTTCGGGTGAAGGCTTCACAGGTGGTGGGTGAGCATTTAAAGTTCACCGGCAACCTTTTTTATGCAAATGTGAAAGCAAAATATTTAAACAGCCGATCCAATACGGGCGGCATCACGCTGGGCGCCTGGCGTACACCGCCTGAATTCAACAATTGGCCTTATTTGGATCCGAAAACCGGTCTTCATCGTTCGTACCGCTACAGTACGCCGACCGTGCTGAGAAAATCGCGAAAGTATGATAATCCGTTCTTTTCTGCATTTGAGAAAATCAATAACAGCACCGTCGGCAGGACAATCGGTAATTTAACGGCGGAATATGATCCGACGGAGTGGATCAATGTGAATTACACCCTCGGTTCGGATTACTCGGAGGACAATCGAATCCGGGTTAATCCTGTCAGCAGTACCGCAAATGCCGGTAATGGAAGTATGTGGCGCCGGAACTATATCTTCCATGAAATCGATAATAACCTCGTGGCCACCTTCAAATTAAAAAAATATTTGAACAAGGTCAGCAGCAACCTCTCCGGAACATTCATGTCGGGATATAATTTCAACAGGCGTGTGTATCACTTTCTGGCATCCACGGGAGATATATTCATCACCCCGCATTATTATCAGTTAGATAATACCGTTACAAAAAATTCGAATGAGTATGAATATGTGATCCAGACGGAATCCTTTTTTGGACAGGCCACATTCGATCTTTTTAAACAGCTCTATTTGACGGCGGCTCTCCGGAACGATGGTTCATCCACGTTTGGTAAAAATCAGAGACGCCACTGGTTTCCCAAATTCAGCGCCGCCTGGGAATTTACAAAATTTAAACTCATGCCGAAGCTTCCTTATTTTGAATTTGGGAAATTCCGGCTGGCGTACGGAGAAGCCGGCATCCAACCCGCTGTTTATTCGACAACAACCGGTTTTATTTCAGGCATGAGGAGCGGTTATTGGACGGGCACCTTAAATGCGGGCATGTATGATGGTGTGGGCGGCTTTTATTCCAGTTCTATTGCACCCTCCGCCAACCTGATGCCCGAGCGCACAAAAGAATTTGAAATCGGCACGAATCTGGGTTTCTTGAACTCCCGGCTGGGTTTGGATCTGACCTATTATAAATCACGTTCCGAAGATGTGATTTTCAGAGTGCCGCTGCCGCCCTCCACGGGTTACAGCACAAAAACAGCCAATGGCGCCGTCATCGAAAACAAGGGCTGGGAAGCGGATTTGAATATGAGCCCCATTAAAACGGCAAAATTCGGCTGGGATCTCAGCGTATTATGGGCGGCAAACGAAAACAGATGTGTCAGCCTGAAAGGTTCCGACATGATCAGTTACATGAGCTGGTCAAACATTGCGAGTGTGGCGGCCGAAGGGTATCCCATTTCTGAGTTTTATGGAAGGGATTTCATCCGTTTCGGGCGAGGCATCAATTACACGCAGAAAGACGGTACAACCATTAATATTGATGAGGCTTATCCCAATGCGCCCGCCGGTACGGTCTTTATTGATGCGGATGGTTACCCGGTCGGAGATCCACAGTTCCGGTTTTTGGGCGACCCTAATCCGAAATGGACAGCCGGTATTCGAAATCAATTTACTTTCCTGGGCAAAATCAAACTTTCCGTTCTCTTCGACATCAGACATGGGGGGTACGTTTGGAATGGCACAAAAGCGAAGCTGATTGAATTTGGCACACACGAAGAAACCCTGAAGCGAGGCACAAAGAAAGTGTTTAAGGGCTACGGCCCCGGTGCAGGGAAATCTGTGACGCTGGATCAAAACTGGTACAAAGGGTACGGCAGCACGGTGACGTCACAGTTTATTGAAGATGCCAGTCTGGTGAGATTGCGTGAAATCGCCATTTCATATACGCTCCGTCATAAGTTTATTCGGGATATGGGCCTGAGTGATATCGATATTCGCCTGAGCGGGCGTAATCTAAAACTCTGGACGAATTATTCCGGCATTGATCCGGAGACCAACTTGAATATGACCGGGGCTAAAGGCATGGATTATTTTAACATGCCCAACACGCGGTCTTTTGTCTTAACACTTCGCTTTAATTATTAATTGTGGAGGAGGGAATAAAATGATGAAAAGAGCCGTAACAATAGGTTTACTATTGATTTTTGCCGGCATGTTCGCCAATTGCGAAAAGAATCTCACCGGCGGAAAATTAAGCAACAATCCGAATATCGCCACCGATGTGCCGATGGAAAGCATGCTTTCGGCGATCGAAGTGAATTCGTTTTTATATTATGAAAACTTTAATGCGTGGCTGGTGTCCGAGTGGATGCAGCAAATGGCCGGCACCGCCCTGCAGTTCGAGAATTTCGGCGATTACCAGGTGACTGAATCCATTTTTAATCCGGAATGGAGAAGAGCCTACGGCGGCGCAGGATTGGTTGATATCAGAAAACTCAGGGAAGATGCTTCCCAAAAGGGTAATAAAAAAATGGAGGGCGTCGCCAAAATATTGGAAGCCTTTTTCGTGGGTACCACCTCCGGTTTGTGGGGGGATATTCCCTATTCTGAAATTGGTAAGTCCGACACGCCAAAACTGGATAAAATGTCCGATGTTTATGCCTCACTTCAACGCCTGCTCACTTCTGCAATAACCGATCTGGAGAGCGGAAAAGGATATTTCACGCCTGCGGCCGATCACTATTACAATGGTGATGCGGCAAAGTGGATTGCTTTGGCCCATTCTTTAAAAGCGCGTTTTTATCTGGAATGGTCAGAAGTAGATCCGGCCAATTACACAAACGCCGCGAATGAGGCACAGCAGGGAATTGCTTCGATTGCCGACAATTTTAAGTCAAAGCATTCTGATGTGACGGATGAAGAAAATTGCTGGTGGCAATTGGAGGCCGGCCGTTCCGGTTATGTAAGAGCCGGAAAATTTCTGGTCGATCTTCTTAAGGAGCGAAAGGATCCGCGTCTGGAAATTTACTTCGGGAAAGACGCAAGCGGAAACTACTCGGGGTCTGATCCCGGCGAAGGAAACACAGGCGCAAGCTATCTGAATCCCGACACGTACGGTTCGAAAAGCTGGTCGTCGGAATTCGTGACCTGGGAGGAAATGCAATTCATCATTGCCGAAAGCCAATATGCCAACCAGGATGAAGGTTCGGCGCTGACGACGCTTGACAACGCTTTGGCCGGCATTGAAACAAAATGGGGAATCACTTTACCCCGTTACTCGGGAACCGGACTTAAGGGCGAAAAGGTTCTTGAAACGATTATGACCGAAAAATATATCGCCCTGTTTACGAATATGGAAGTCTGGAGTGACTGGAAGAGAACCGGTTATCCTGTATTTAAAACGACCTACAACGGCCAGCCGATTCCGAGACGGTTTTTGTATCCCCTGGCGGAGAGAAACACAAACCCCAATATTCCGGATCCGTCTGTTTTCGGAATCTATAAACATAATGAAAATGATCCGAATTGACCAAAGCTGAAAATAGAGGAGGCTTTGCCTCCTCTATAATATTATTCATCTCAAGTGTGTCTCAATAGTTTGAATCCTGCCGGAAAGTGTGATGACACACCCTGTTCCGGCTGCGGCCATTGGCGTCAACTTAAATTTGTAATTTGGCGGAATTTTCCTAAAAACAAAAAACTTATCATCCCTACGGGATTTGAAGCGATTTTGGTATCATTGTACTACAAACATTTCGCCCCGCTGGGGCTGTGTTGTAACTCGTTATTTATGAATAGCTTGATACCGACCCAATGAAAGCGCCGTTAGGTACGACATGTTTGTAGTAGAATGAATGCTTTGTCTTTTTGAGTGCCGTTAGGTACGACATGTTATTTTTGTTTTCTGAAGAACAAGATTAGCCAGGAATACTATAAAATGCGAAGCAATTATTTATAAATACTGCGTTTACAAAACTCTAAATAGCAATTAGGTTGACGCCAATGGGCTGCGGCGATTGGCATCAACCTAAAAAGATATTTGGAAAATTTAATTGATTTATTTAACACATGACGTAAATTATAACAATATTGGGAATCACACAAATTGAGGAGAACTTTCAATGGGACATCGCTTATATCTCGATCCCGAACATCCGAAAGGTCGCATCATTCGCCAGGCTGTGGAAAGTCTTCGGAATGGCGGGGTGATTATTTATCCGACGGATACCGTTTACGGATTGGGGTGCGACATTAACAATAAAAGTGCTATCGGGCGCATTTATCAAATAAAAGGGATCAGCAAGCGCAAACCGTTGAGTTTTATTTGCCCCGATTTGAAGGAGATCAGCAAATATGCGCATGTTTCCAATCGGGCATATAAAGCCATGAGGCGCCTGCTTCCGGGGCCTTACACGTTTGTTCTGGAGGCGACAAAGCTTGTCCCCAGCAAACTTTTAACCACCCGGAAAAAAACCATTGGAATTCGTGTGCCGGACAATCAAATTTGTCTTCGCCTGCTTGAACTTTTCGGGAATCCGATTATCAGCACCAGTGTAACCGACCGGGACGGGCAAATTATGGTGGACCCGGAAGAAATCCAGAGGGCTTACGGAGACAAAGTGGATTTCATTTTGGATGTGGGAATTATGGCGTCCGAACCGTCCACAGTGGTCGATTTTATTGAAGATGAGCCGAAAATCCTCCGGCCCGGCAAGGGGGATATTTCGTATTTTATGTAGACCGGCATTTCAGTAAAGCGTCCTGCGCAGCGGACAAACACCAACCGATTCTCACCGGTTTAACCCCCTTACTTTTGCCTTGATTCTTGCCGTTTATTTTGATATATTCCATTCATGGTACCGGAAGAAACCGAATTAGATGTCATTCGTTTAAAAAGAATGATCTTTTACGCCTATCACGGCACAGCGGCTGCGGAGAAAAAGTTAGGCCAGCGGTTTGAGGTGGACGTCGAGGTTTTTTTAGATACGCGCCAGGCCGGTGACACAGATGATCTGGCCGATACCGTGGATTATGCCAAAATTTATGAAATTGCGGAAGAGGTTATTCTGGAAGGAGAATATAATCTTATTGAAGCCATTGCAGAAGATATCGCCCGTTTGATTTTAGAGCGGCTTACGGTGGAAAAAGCGCTTGTTCGCGTGCGAAAACCCCATGTGCCTTTGCCGGGAATTACCGACGGGGTCGAAGTGGAAATATTAAGGGGCTGAAATGGAGAAGGTTTATCTCGGGATTGGGTCAAATCTGGGAGACCGTGAAAGCAATATTACAAAAGCCGTCCGGAAAATTGCACTGAATAAAAATATGACGCTTCTGCAAAGTTCATCGTTATATGAAACAGAACCGTACGGGTATAAAAATCAGCCCCCTTTTCTGAATCTTGTCATCGTGGTGGAAACGATGATGCCGCCGCTCCGGATGCTGATTGCCGCCAAATCGATCGAGGAGCAGATTGGCCGGGAGAAGCGCTGGCGGTGGGGGCCGCGGGAAATCGATGTGGACATTCTGAGTTATGAAAAAACAATTGTTCATCAGGATTTGCTCTGGGTGCCTCACCGGGAATTGGCGGTACGGCGGTTTGTGCTGAAGCCTTTTGCAGAAATTGCACCGGCGTTTGTGCCGCCGGGTTACGATGCCTCGATCCGGACACTGCTTGTAAACTGTCGGGACAGTGGGATTGTTCGTCTGGTCCGGCAGATGACCTTTACGAAACCGGTCAATGAGGAAACGTCATGAAGACGCTGGGCTATATTGCCATCGAAGGTGTCATCGGCGCCGGAAAAACCAGTCTGGCAAAGATTTTAGCCAAACGCCTGGACGGACATCTGGTTCTGGAAAAACATGAGGAAAATCCGTTTTTGGCGGATTTTTACAAAGATCCGGTCAGATTTGCGTTTCAAACACAGATGTTCTTTCTGCTCAGCCGCTATCGCCAGCAATTGGATTTGCAGCAGCGGGATTTGTTTCACCGTGTGGTCGTTTCGGACTATATTTTTCAGAAGGATCGTATCTTTGCCAGTCTTACGCTCGATTCGCGGGAATTTACGCTTTATGAAAAGGTAGCCAATTTATTGGAGCGTGAGATTGTGGCGCCCGATCTGGTCATCTACCTTCAGGCCAATACCAAATCTCTCATGAGGAATATCAGGAAGCGGGGCAGGCCGTACGAAAAAAATATTTCCGAGGATTATATACGGGCGCTTGTCGAGGCATACAATCACTTTTTCTTTCATTACACGGAAACGCCGCTTTTGGTGGTTAATATGGAAGGACTCGATTTTGTGCACAATCCGGAACAGCTTGAAAATCTTATTCAACAAATCATGCTTCCGCTGGGCGGGATGAAATATTATAATCCGCTGGTGGAACAAGGAGTAAAAAAATGACTTTTTTTCGATTACTCTTCTGGGGTATCATCCTCTATTTGGGCTATAAACTTGTGAAAGATATATTTAAACCCAAACAAAAAGATACGGAAGTCCATGGCAAAGCAAAAACAAAACCATTGGATATTGATGAATCTCAGATAGAAGACGCGGAGTTTAAAGAAATTAAAAAAGACGAAAAGAAGAAATCGACAAAGAATTAATATGAACGTTTATTTTAGAATAATAAAATACGTCCGGCCTTATTTGGTCTATCTCGTGGGTTCGATGGTGGCCATTCTTTTTTTTACGATCTTCAGCAGTGCGACGCTTGTTTCGGTTATTCCATTTCTGAAAACCATTTTTCAGGTTGAACGGACCACAGCCGTGTCGAGCGTGCCTGCGGCAAACACGCAGAGCCAGGTGCTTTCGGTTCCGGGGAAAGCCGGAGGGCTGACATCAAAATTGACGAGCACCCGAAAACGGCTGATGAAAAAACTCGATGATTTTTTCATCGGTAAAGATCGCCAAAAAGCTCTGGAGCGTATTTGTATCCTGATTTTGGTGATCGTTTTTTTCAAGAACTTTTTTGATTACATTCAGGCCTATCTAATGGCTTTTGTGGAGCAGGGGGTGGTGAAAGACATCCGCAACGATCTGTACGGCAAGATCATTACGATGCCCATCAGCTTTTTTTCCCGCTCAAAAACGGGCACGCTGATCTCCCGGGTCACAAACGATGTTAATCTTGTAAACGGCGGTATTTCAGCCAGTTTTGTGACCATCATTAAAAATCCGCTTCTCATCGTCATTTACCTGGCGCTTGCCATCTACCTGAGCTGGCAGCTTACGCTAATTGCATTGACCGTTTTACCGTTCAGTTTGCTAATTATTACGAACATCGGGCTTCGTTTGCGCAAACAAAGCACCGACTCGCAGGAGAAGATGGCTGAAGTCACCACAATCCTTCAGGAGACCATTTCGGGCGCAAGAGCGGTGAAAGCCTTTGCGATGGAGACCTTTGAGATTAATAATTTTAAGCAAAGAACGCTGAACTATTTCCGCACACTTCTGAAAATTACCCGTACCCGAAGATTGGCCTCGCCCATTACGGAATTCTTGGGCGCGGGTGTCGCCGTCCTTATTTTGTGGTTTGGCGGGCAAAAGGTGCTGACCGGCACGATGCTGCCGCCGGAAAATTTTTTGGCATTTTTGTTTGTAATTTTTTCACTGATGCAGCCTGTAAAAGAGCTGGGAACCGTGAACAACCGCATCCAAGAGGCCATTTCGGCAGGTATCCGCATTTTCAGCATTTTAGATTTACAGGGAGAAGTGGTCAACACGCCCAATCCTGTGGTTGTTTCCGATTTTAAAAAGAGCGTTGTTTTTGAGAACGTTTCATTCAGCTATGAGGGAGATATCTTTGTCTTGAAAGGCGTTTCTCTGCAGGTCAACAAAGGGGAAGTTCTGGCAATTGTAGGCCCGAGCGGCGTGGGGAAAACCACACTGATTGATTTGATCCCCAGATTTTACGATCCCACAGATGGTAAAGTGACACTCGACGGGCATGATTTGCGTGAATTGGAATTGAAGTCCCTGCGACGGCTGATGGGAATTGTCACGCAGGAAACCATTTTGTTTAACGAGACCGTCCGGAACAATATTGCGTACGGCATGAAAGATGTGCCGCTGTCGGAAGTCATTAAAGTGGCCAAGGCGGCAAATGCCCACTATTTTATAGAAAAACTGCCGAAGGGCTACGACACATTAATCGGCGAACGGGGTGTGAAATTGTCCGGCGGGGAGCGTCAGCGTCTGGCCATTGCGCGGGCACTGCTGAAAAATCCGCCCATTCTTATTCTGGACGAAGCGACATCGGCCCTGGATACCGAATCGGAGGTGCTGGTACAGAGCGCCATTGAACGCCTGATGACCAACCGCACGGTTTTTGTGATTGCGCACCGCCTCTCCACGATTCAAAATGCAACCAAAATTATTGTTTTAGAAAAAGGACGAATTGCACAGCAGGGGACGCATGAAGAATTGCTGAACCGGAAAGGTACCTACCGGCGATTGTACAAATTACAGTTTATATTGCAATCCCAAAAAATGGCCGCAGATGTTTGAGGGCATCCCCAAATTGATGGAGCCGAAGCCGCTGCATCCCTGTAAAGGAGAACATGACCGGCTTCAAACGCTGCTCAAAATTACGCGTACCATTGCGACGGAATTAAATCTGGACAATCTCCTTAAATTAATTATGGATGAGGTACGGGAAGCCCTTCATGCCGATCGCTGCACGGTCTTCCTGGTCGATATACCGCGAAAAGAGCTCTGGTCAAAAGTGGCGCACGGGATCGAACCGGGTGAGATTCGATTTCCCGCGACAAAAGGAATTGCCGGTTACGTGGCGATGACCGGCGAAGTCCTGAATATTCCCGATTGTTACAAAAATCCCCATTTTAATCCCGAAATAGATATTCAAACCGGCTACCGCACACGCAGCATGCTGACGTTTCCCATGCGCAATAAAAAGGGGGAAATCATCGGTGTGTTTCAGGTGCTTAACAAGCTGGCGGGTTTGTTTACACACGAAGACGAGGAAATGCTGAGCGCCATCTCGATCATTGCATCGTCACAGATTGAAAATGCCCAGTTGTACGAAGAGCAGGAGAAGACATTTGAAAGTTTTGTGGAGACACTCGCCTCCACCATCGATGCCCGGGATCCCCTGACAGCCGGCCATTCCCGTCGCATTAAGCTCTATGCGGATGAAATTGCCCGGTTGGCGGGCCTCAGTCCCGAAGAGCGAAAAATTCTGCGCACGTCGGCGCTTCTGCACGATGTGGGCAAAATCGGTGTCCGGGAAAATGTGCTGACAAAAGGCTCGAAACTGACAGAGGATGAATACGAACACATCAAAAGCCATGTCGTCATTACGCGCAATATCTTGAGTAAAATTCATTTTACACGCGAGAACAGCATCATTCCGGACATTGCGTCCACGCATCATGAAAAACTGGACGGTTCCGGTTATCCGGACGGATTAAAAGGGAATAAGATTCCGCTGGGCGGTAAAATCCTGGCAATAGCGGATGTTTTTGATGCATTGACATCGATCCGGCATTATCGGGACCGCATGGATTTTTCCCAGGTGCTGGATCATCTGAACCGGGACAGCGGCACAAAATACGATTCCCGGCTAATCAGGGCCTTCGAAAAAATACGGCTGGACCGGCTGATCGAAATCATAGAAAACACCCATACAGACCTGTTAAACCAGGGTGCCCTCGAATCACTTCATCCCTACACGCTTTTGGATCTGGATCAAGTGTTAAAAAACGGAGAGCCGCAGCACAAACCCGAATTTGTAAAAATCTTCGAAAACTATTATTATCGAAAGTACATCAGACCGAAAAAAACGGAGGCATAAAATGGATCAGAAAGAAGCGGTTGTGTTGGAAGCCATGAAGAAGGCTGCAAAACCCGTTAAAACAGGAGATGTGGTTAAAATAACCGGGCTCGCGAAAGATGAAGTCGCAAAGGCGATCAATAATTTGAAAAAGGCCGGTGAGATTATTTCGCCGAAACGGTGTTTTTATACACCGGCTGAAAAGTAAATCGAACATCTACAGGAGGCACAGAAAGATGAGTCGGGAAATTATTTCCACACCAAAAGCACCTGCGGCAATCGGACCTTACAGTCAGGGTGTCACCGCCGGTGGACATTTTGTCTTCACCGCCGGACAAATTCCAATCAACCCCGAAACGTCTGAATTGGTACAGGGAACTATTCAGGTGCAGACCCGCCAGGTCCTGGAAAATCTAAAAGCCGTGCTGGAAGCCGCCGGAACGAGCCTGAAGAACGTCGTTAAAACCACGGTATTCCTTTCGGATATGAATGATTTTTCAGCGATGAATCAGGTTTACGCCGGCTATTTTCCGGAAAATCCTCCGGCTCGTTCGGCTGTTCAGGCGGCACGCCTGCCCAAAGATGTGAATATTGAAATCGAATGTGTGGCAGTTCTACCCAAAAATTCCTGTTAAGAAATGGAAACACCATTGAGCAGAAAATACTTCGTCATTTTAAATCCGGAAGCAGGCCGCGGAAGGGGCGCCAAAATCAGGGAAAAGATCGAGGCGGAACTGCAGCGGCACAATCTCAGTTTTGAAATATCGGAAACTTCATTCAAAGGACATGCCGAGAAACTTGCCGAAGAAGCTCCGGAAGAATTTGATGTGATTGTCGCGGCCGGCGGCGACGGCACCTTTAACGAGGTGGCCAACGGGCTGATGAGAAATCCACGGACAATGGGCCTCATTCCGACCGGCTCCGGAAATGATTTTGCACGCGCCATGAATATTCCCTTTAATTATAAAAAAGCAATTCACGTATTGGCACAGAGTGTGGAAAAAACGATCGATATCGGCTGGGTCAACGGGCGTTATTTTCCGAACGGATTGGGAATCGGGTTCGATGCACTGGTTGTCCATGAAAGTAATCAGGTTAAACGCCTGAGAGGGATTTTAATCTATCTGTTCAGCGTGCTTAAAAGTGTCTTTTTCTATTCAAGTCCAAGAATGACACTTCGCCTCGACAACGGTAAGATAATCGACGGCAAGATATTCATGCTTACAATTGGGAATGGTATTTCTCTGGGGGGCGGATTTATGCTGACACCGAATGCCAAAAACAACGACGGCCTTTTCGATGTTTGCGTCATTCATTATTTGACAAAACCGCAAATATTCTGGCATCTCCCGAAAGTCTTTTGGGGCGGCCATGTTAAGATGAAACAAGTGGAGATGCACCGGGTGAAAGAGATTGCTGTGAGCGCCCATGAACCCATCGGTGCTCATGTGGACGGCGAATTGATTGGGATGGAAAACCGGGAATTTCAGGTTAAAATTTTCCCGGAGGCTCTGCGAGTGATCGGAGGCATTCCCCGTGCGTAAACGGCTGATGGGTTTTGCGGTTCTTGCAGCCGTTCTTGGAACCGGGTCCCTTCCCGGCTATTGCCAGACGCAATTTACCCGGGACAGCCTCACGGTCTCGGCTTTATCACCCGCGGATTCTTTAAAAAAGAAGCCGCTCGCGCAGTCTCCGAGAGCGGCCCTCTTGCGGTCGATTCTTTTCCCCGGATTGGGGCAGTGGTACAACGGCAAAAAACTAAAGGCCATGCTGGTCTTTTCGGTCGAAACGGGGCTGATTGTGAACGCTGTTTACTGGAACCAAAAAACGCAATCAGCCCAAAATGCGTACGATCGCGCCTATTTTGCGGATAATCGAAATCTTTCCAATTGGTGGCTTCTCTTTACAATTTTTATGAGTGCGACGGATGCGTATGTCGACGCTCAATTGTCCAATTTCAATGTCAGTCCAAACCTTTCATTGACTCCGGCTTCAGATGGGCTTATCGGGTTATCGCTGAAAATTAGAAGATGAGAGTTGCCGTTCAATTCGTCCGGAAAATTTATGGCTTTAAAACTGTTTTCCGAATCTCAATTTTTGGTTTGTAATATGCATTACAATTCATTATATTTAACATTAATTTTTATTGATTATGATAAACGATTATGCTCAGGAAGATGCTAAAATTTTATTTACTGCCCGGGATTGCATGCTTATTCATCGTCCAGTCAGAGGGTGTGGCACAAGTCTCACAGCCGGATGTAAAATTTCATCAGAATAGAATTGCATTTCCCAAAAATTTTTTACCCGGCTGCAAGGGTGATAAATGGATTGCAGATGACAAATATCGTCATTTTGTGGGAAGTGCGTTTGCCGCCGCTTTTGGCTACACCGCCATGCGCTACTATTTAAACCGTCCGAAGAGAGAAGCCGTTTTTGTGGGAGGCAGTTTTGCATTCTCGCTGGGCGTTGGGAAGGAGCTGCGGGATAAGTATTTTCACGCAGGCTGCGCAAGCTGGAAGGACTTAACGGCGGATGTGCTGGGGGTGGCTTTCGGCTTAATTTTTTACACCGAAACGATTCGTTATTAAACAAAAAAATGCTCTTTTTACAGTTGACACTTTCAGGATTAGTGAAAAATTAAATGCGTTTAAAAAAAGAACAATCCGACAAACCACGGGAATTTTGTGGAATTGTGGGTGTTTACGGTGCGGCTTCCGCTTCGGAACTTGCCTACATGGGACTTTATGCCCTTCAACACAGAGGACAGGAAAGTGCCGGTATCGTTTCAACAGACGGCGAAAATGTGTATCGTCATGTCGGCACGGGACTTGTGGCAGATGTCTTTCCGGATTATTCTGCGCTGAAAAATTTAAAAGGGCACATTGCCATTGGGCATAATCGTTATTCAACGATGGGTTCCAGCCAGCGCTTGAACAGTCAGCCCCTGCTGGTGAATTGCAAAGAAGGGCCGCTGGCGATTGCCCATAACGGCAATCTGGTAAATTATAAAACGCTGCGGAAAGAGCTGGAATCACAGGGGTCGATTTTCCAGACCACAATGGACAGTGAAGTGATTTTACATCTCACCGCCCGTTCCCATAAAAAGACACTCATCGAGAGCCTGATCGAAGCGCTTCAGCGGGTCAGAGGGGCTTTTTCGCTTGTGTTTTTAACCCGGGACAAACTGATTGTGGCGCGAGACCCTTACGGTGTGAGGCCGTTGGCTCTCGGAAAAATGGACGATGTGACGATTGCGGCTTCAGAATCCTGTGTCATGGATTTAATCGGGGCGGAATATATTCGGGATGTTGAGCCGGGGGAACTGCTGGTGATTGATAAAACCGGATTTCAGTCCTACCGGATTTCAGAAAAGATCAAATCGGCCCATTGTATTTTTGAATTTGTGTATTTTTCAAGGCCGGACAGCCGGATATTTGGGGACTACGTGGACAAAGCCCGCCGCAAACTGGGGAAAAATCTGGCGCTGGAACACCCGGTCGATGCGGATATTGTCATCAGCGTTCCGGATTCAAGCAATACGGCGGCCATCGGCTACTCCCGGCGGACGGGGATTAAGTTTGAAATCGGCTTGATTCGAAATCATTATATTGGGCGTACATTTATTCAGCCGGTGCAATCCAGGCGCGATATTAATGTGCGCCTTAAATTTAATCCTGTGGGCGGCGTCCTGCAAGACAGGCGGGTGGTGATTGTGGAAGATTCTATTGTTCGGGGGACAACGCTCAAAAATCTGGTCAAATTGATACGAAGAGCAGGCACAAAAGAGATTCACATTCGGGTTTCTTCTCCCCCCATTAAATATCCGTGTTTTTACGGAATGGATTTTCCCACGCAGGCGGAAGTGGTGGCTTCAAGTCAATCTGTGGAAGAAATCAGGGAGTTCCTGGGTGTGGAGAGTCTGGCGTATTTGTCGTTGGAAAGTCTTCTGGCGTCTGTCCCTAATGGGGAAAAAGGCTATTGCACCGCCTGTTTTAGCGGAGAATATCCCATTCCGCTTGAAGAGAACGGAGATAAATTAGCCGTGGACGAATCATTAAAGACGGTGGAAATTTAACCGGATAACCGGCTGCCGTGCAGGGAATTTTATGAAACGATGGATAAAGCCATTTGATTATGTCTTCCTTTTGAGGCCTGTTCTGTTTTATCCGGTCTGGACGATTTTTCTGGCAGGAATCCTATCGGTTCAGGGGGCATCTTCCGGTTACGGCTGGCCGGAATTTAAAATCGGGCTTTCAAGCCGGCATTTGGACAAATTTTTATTCGCATTTGTGGGCTATTCCCTGTTGATGGGCGCTGTTTTCATTATCAATCAACTGACGGATATCAGCACGGATAGGAAAAACTCCAAACTGTTTCTGATTGCGGATGAACACGTGTCTCCCCGGGCGGCTGTTCGGGAAATTTTGATTGTGCTTTTCATTGCGTTTGGGCTGGCGTTAAACACATCGGGCTGGTTTTTGCTCGTGATGTTTGCCGCGTTAATTGTCACCGGTGTGGCTTACAGTTTGCCCCCTTTTTTCTTGAAGAACAAGCCCTTGTACGGCTTGCTTGTGAATTTGTCAGGGGGGATGCTTACATTTTTTGCCGGATGGCTTGCCATTTCCGGGCCTTCGCTCCAGATGGCGATTCGTTCGCTGCCTTATGTTTTTGCGGTCGGAGCCGTTTATTTTTTAACCACAATTTTGGATGCCGAAGGGGATTTGCATTCTCAGAAAATCACTTTTGCAGTCTATTTCGGAATGCGCACAACCCTTCAAATGGCCGTCTTGTTTGATGCTGTGGCGGCTGTACTGGCTTTTGTGGTTCGGGATTGGATTATTTTTATTTCAGCGGTTATTTCGTGTTTTCTATTTGTTTTTTTATTCATTAAAAAAGACAGCGTCTGGCTCAATCGCGCGACACGGCTGCCGATATTGCTGTTGGCTTTTATTGAAGCACTTTATTTGCCGGTTTATTTCCTGGGAATTATTGGAATCTATTTGCTTTCTAAATGGTATTATCGCAATCGATTTGGTTTGAATTACCCCTCGTTAAATCCATCGCATATTGGAAAGGAGGCTTAATGATCAAAATAAAAGAGGCTCTTTGCGATTTTTGCGGCACGTGTGTCTCTGTTTGTCCGGTGGATTGCATCGAGTTACAGGAAGCCCTGATCAAAATAGATCAGAATAGTTGCACCGATTGCATGTTGTGTGTGTACGTCTGTCCCATTGAAACTCTGGAGTATTCCCATGGATGATCAGTACGATGTCATCATCATCGGAGCCGGTCCTGCGGGTTCCGTTACGGCGTGGCACGCCTCTCTGGGGGGTGCGAAGGTTCTTCTGCTGGAAAAAGATCGTGATATTGGTTATCCGGTGCGTTGTGCGGAAGGTGTGGGAGCCGCAGGACTTCAAAGCATCGTAGATCCCGATTCGCGCTGGATTGCAAACAAAATTAAAGGTGTCGATTTAATCTCTCCCCATTTAAAAACCATCCATATTTTAAATGAAGATTTTGGTTTTGTTCTAAACCGGAAAATTTTTGATAATTTTCTGGCGGAGAAAGCGGCCAAAGCCGGTGCCGAAGTTTTAACGAAAGCCTACGCCGAAAGCCTTTGTTTTGGTGAAAACGGCCGGGTAAATGGTGTCGTTTTTTCACATTTCGGCAGGCGTCTCTCGCTGCGGGCAAAAATTGTAGTGGGTGCCGACGGTGTGGAATCACGCGTGGGGCGTTGGGCGGGTATTCGTACTCAATTGAAAATGAAGGATATCGAAACATGCGTCCAGTACACGATGTCCAATATCGATGTGAAACCGGATGTGTGTGAGTTTCACTTTTCACGGGAGCGGTCTCCCGGCGGGTACATCTGGATTTTTCCCAAGGGAGACGGCATTGCAAATGTGGGAATCGGAATTTCAGGAGAATATGCCCGGTACAAATCTCCTTTGCGATACCTGGAAAAATTCGTGCAGGAGCATTTCCCGAAAGGTTCGGTTTTGACAACGGCCGTTGGCGGTGTGCCGGTTTCGGTGACAAACAGACAGATTGTCAAAGACGGCTTTATGCTTGTGGGAGATGCGGCACACCAGGCCAACCCGATTTCCGGGGGGGGAATTGTGCCGGCTATGGTGGCGGGTAAACTTGCCGGAAAGGTTGCCGCAGAAGCCGTTCAGGCCGGAGATGTCTCACAATCCTTTTTAGAAAAATATGAAAAGCAGTGGTACCGGGCGGAAGGGCGCACGCAAAAAATTATGTACCGTTTAAAAGAGGCGGTTTACAAATTAACCGATGATGATTTAAATAAAACGGCAGATGCCGTTCTTTCCCTGCCCGAAGAGAAACGAACGATGGTAAGTGTGTTTAAAAAGGCGCTTTTCAATCGCCCAACGCTCATTCTCGAGGCATTGAAAGTGTTTAAAACGAGTATTACTGAAGTGTTCGATCCGTTAAGTTGAAATGACCTCGAGGAGAAACGATATTGGCTAAAAAAGAATCACAGGTAAAGACTTTATTAAAGCCCGAAAATAAGACGGAGATCTGGACAATTTCAAATATTTTGACCCTGACCCGCATTTTGCTGCTTCCTTGGATCATCTATTTTTTTGTTCAAGACACGCGGAAATCTCAAAATATTGCCTTCGGTTTAATGGTGCTGGCGGCACTTACCGATTTAAGCGATGGATTCCTGGCACGAAAACTCAATCAAAAGACGAATTTAGGAAAAATCCTGGATCCGATTGCGGACAAATTAGCGCTTGTTTCAGTCGGCATTTTACTGGTGATCTACCGGAATCTTCCGATCTGGCTTCTGATAATCTTAGTGATACGAGATTCATTTTATGGGATTTATGGCTACGCGCTCCTTCGCAAAGGGGTCGTTCCGGAGGCAAGGCTTGTCGGTAAGCTGACGACAACGTCACTTGCGTTAACTTTTCTGTTTTATCTGTTGAAAATCCGCCTGATCAATACTATCTTTTTATATGTGAGCGGGGTGCTTATTGTGATTTCGATGTTTGATTACGGGAAACGGTTTTTGCGGGCTTCGAGCGGGCTGGGTTGGAAGTAGGGTCTTCATTAATAATATAAGAGAGGTTTCGATAACGAAATGGCATTATTTGGAAAGCTGCGATCGGGACTGACAAAAACCAGAACCGGAATTCTCGGACGCATTAAAGAAGCCGTTACCGGGAAAAAAACACTCGATGAAGAGACTTTAGACGCCATCGAGGAGATCTTAATCACAAGTGACATCGGCGTTGAGACCGTTATGGAACTTCTGGAACGGCTTCGGAAACGCGCCCGCATTAAAGGGGAAGATGAGACGGCCGAAATTCAGGACATTATGCGGCAGGAGTTGAAATCCGTTTTGAGCGATCAAGTCGAACGGTCGGCCAGTGATGAAAAATCCTTCTTCAATCCGGGTGTAACGCCCTTCGTGATCATGGTCGTGGGTGTCAATGGCACCGGAAAAACCACGACCATCGGGAAACTGGCACACCGCTTCCGGAAGGAGGGAAAAAGTGTCATCATTGCGGCGGGGGACACGTTTCGTGCCGGCGCTTCAGAACAGTTGAACATCTGGGCGGAACGTTCCGGAAGCGACTTTGTCCGGCACCAGGCCGGTGCCGACCCCGGGGCTGTTGTGTTTGATGCGCTGAACGCGGCCGTTGCCCGAAGGAAAGATGTGCTCATTGTGGACACCGCCGGCCGCCTGCACACAAAAGTCAATCTCATGGAAGAATTAAAGAAAATCCGACGGGTGATGACCAAACTCATTCCGGAAGCGCCGCACGAAACACTTTTGGTGCTGGATGCCACCACAGGGCAGAACAGCATCCGTCAGGCGGAGCAGTTTCGGGATATTGTCGGACTAACCGGAATTGTGCTGACGAAATTAGACGGAACGGCAAAGGGGGGTGTGGTTTTGACTATTTTGAAAGAATTGGGGATCCCGGTAAAGTTTATCGGGTTGGGTGAAGGGATTGAGGACCTGGCTGCATTCGATTTAAATACATTCATCGATGCGCTCTTCTCGGAGAATAATCAAACGTGACGAAGCCGAAAGTCTTATTTGTAAATTTGGGCTGCCCCAAAAATTTGGTGGATTCTGAAATCCTAATGGGACATCTCCGAAGCGGGGGTGCTGAGATTGTGGACAGCGCAGAGGACGCTTCCGACATTGTGGTGAACACCTGCGGTTTTATTGAGGATGCCAAACGCGAATCCATTGAAACGATTCTTGAAGCGGTTCAGTTAAAAGAAATGGATCACAAACGGGTGTTCGTGACGGGGTGTCTGTCCCAGCGGTACATGAGATCGCTGCAGGAAGAAATTCCGGAGGTGGATGCCTTTTTCGGTGCCCGGAATATTTCCGGAACGGCCCGGGAATTGGCACAGAAAATGGGGCTCGATTTTCAGAAGAGCAGTTGTGAATCGCGCCTGGTCAGCACAGCGGTTTATGCTTATTTAAAAATTGCCGAAGGGTGTGACAATACATGCAGTTTTTGCGCGATTCCTTTTATCCGCGGCCCGCACGTGAGCCGTCCCAAAGCGGAAATCCTGGATGAGGCGAAGCGGCTGGTCGATGGCGGCGTGCAGGAATTAATTGTCATTTCACAGGATACAACCTATTACGGCAAAGATTTGCAGGAGGGGTCCTCTCTGACGGGTTTGCTTTCGGACCTGTCGGAAATTCCCGGTCTGCGCTGGATTCGGCTGTTGTACGCGTATCCCGACCGGGTGTCCGATCCGTTGATTCGGCTCATGGCGGATCGTCCGAATATTTGCCCCTACATCGACGTGCCGATCCAGCACATTTCCGGCCGTGTTCTCGAACGCATGCGGCGGGGGTTCCGCCGGGGAGAAATTGAGCGGTTGATTGAAAAGCTTCGCACAAAGATCCCGGACATCGCCATTCGAACCAGTGTGATGGTTGGGTTTCCGGGAGAGACGGACGCCGATTTTCAGGAACTTTTGGATTTTGTGGAAGCGACAAAATTTGAGCATCTTGGGATTTTCCGGTTTTCGCGGGAAGAAGACACGCTTTCGTTTGATTTGCCCGATCAGGTGCCGGAGCCGGTAAAAAAAGAACGATTTGAATACCTGCAGTCTGTGCAGCAGGACATCGCCTACCGGAAAAACCAGAGTTTTGTGGGAAAAACGATGGATGTATTGGTGGAGCAATTTGATCCGGAACAGAACGTTTACCTCGGCAGAACACAGTGGGACGCCCCTGAAATTGACTCACAAGTTGTGTTAAAGGGGGATTTTAATATCGGGGAATTTTTTCCCGTTGTTATTGCTTCGGCTTCGGAAGCCGAGTTGGTTGTCCAATCTGACGAAGCCGGTGAAAAATAAGTTTCCGGTCTGACCCGGACCGGAAGGAGGTTATTATGCGGAAAAATATTTTAAGTGCCGTTCTCACGCTATTCGTTCTGTTGGGGTTGAATCTCCCGGCGTCTTTTGCCCAGCCGGAGTTCGTTTACAGGCAGGATGCCGGTGTCCCCGTTTTTTACTACGATATTTCCAATTTTGCGGCGGATTCTGCCGGCTTATCCCGGATGTACATCAATATGAAAGTATCAAACGATGTGCTGCAGTTTTTAAAAATTGAAAATGGATTTGAAGCGGAATATGAATTTTCTGTGGTTATTTTGAATAAGGACGGCGACCAGGTGGAAGGCAAAAGCTTTCGGCGAAAAGCCATTGTGCATCGCTATGAAGAGACCAATTCAAACCAGATTTATCAGCTCCAGCATCTTCAGTTTGATCTTCTGCCGGGAAAATACGACGTAATTCTGGCGCTGACGGATATGGATACGAAAAAATCGAGCCAGCGGAAGGAAAAGATTAAATTGAGAAACTTCCGAAAAGAGGCGCTTTCGGTGAGCGACATTCTCTTTGTGGAGAGGAAAAATGTGGATTCAATGAATGTGTCCGACCTGTCTCCGCAGGTCCGGGAGAGCATTAGCGATACGTCGAAAATAATGTTTGCTTATCTGGAGGTGTATTCCCCGAAAGCATTCGATACCTACAAAATCAAGTACGCTATTTTAAATTTCCGGAAGAAACGGCTTTTGCAGAAAAAGATCGAAATCCCAAAGACCGGCTGGCGCACCAAAATTTTTCTCCCCATCGATATCGGGGATTTGGGAATGGCACGGTACCGTTTGAAGTTGGATGTCAGAGGGGGTAAAAAGCGCCAAAAGGTTGAGCGGTTTTTTCAGGTCAGAAACTTCCGCGTGCCGTTAACGATCACAAATCTGGATGAAGCGATCGATCAACTGCAGTACATCGCCGGCAAGAAGGAAATAGATAAACTCCGGCACGCACCGGAAAATAAGAAACAGGCATATTTTGAAGCCTTCTGGAAAGCAAAAGACCCGACGCCCGGGACGGCGACAAACGAAGTCGAGGATGAATATTACAGACGCATTGATTTCGCCAATCAGCACTTTTCCGGTTTTCGGGCCGGCTGGAAAACAGACATGGGCATGGTGTACATTCTGTTTGGACCGCCTAACGAGGTGCAGCGGCAGCCTTATAATGTCGAGGCCAGTCCGTTTTATGAAACGGAAATTTACGCCTACGAAGTCTGGTACTATTATGATATTAATCGCCGGTTTATTTTTGCAGACCGCCAGGGCTTTGGCGATTACCGGTTGGAGAATCCGATGGCCGTTTATGAACCATACTAACAGTTGAGCAAAGGAAATTTATGATTGAGCCGGTTTTTCCTCCTGCACTTCAGCCGGGTGACACAATTGGGATTCTTTCTCCCGCCAGTCCCATGATCCGGGAGCGCCTGGAGAAGGGAATGGCTTATTTAAAGGCCAGGGGGTTCGATGTTTTGGTGGGAAAATATGTGTACGATCGGCGCGGATATCTCGCCGGAACCGATGCGGAACGGGTGGCGGATTTGCACGACATGTTTCGAAATCCCGGTGTGAAAGCGATCATCAGCAGCAGAGGCGGCTACGGCACACCCCGGCTGATTCCATTTGTAGATTATGATCTCATTCGCAGAAATCCAAAGATTCTTGTAGGTTACAGTGATTTAACGTCCCTCCAGCTCGCCATTTACTCACAGACGGGATTGGTCACCTATTCGGGACCCATGGCGGCGGTGGAAATGGGTAAAGGGATCGATCCCTTCACAGAAGCGCATTTTTGGTCTCATCTGATGGCCGGCCAAACCTATTCCGAATTTCCGGCGATTGAGGATTCGGCTCTTGTGCAGGTGCATCCAGGAAAAGCGACGGGAAGATTGATTGGGGGCTGCCTTTCCATGATCAATGCGATTTTAGGCACCCCGTACCAGCCCGATTTCAGAGAGGCCATTTTAATTTTTGAAGAGGTCGGCGAGGAACCGTATCGGGTCGACCGCTATCTCAGTCAATTTCGTTCTGCGGGCATTCTGCAGGAGGTATCGGGAATTATTTTTTCGCAGTTTGTAGATTGTGAACCCGGAGATGACCCGAGTCTGACGCTGGACGAAGTGATCGATGATTACACGGGCGGTCTGAAAATTCCGGTTGTAAAAAATTTCCTTTATGGACACGTGGATCGAAAATTTACGATCCCCATCGGGGCAAAGGTCGAATTGGACGCAGACGATTTGCGTATTCGTTTGCTGCAGCATATTAATACGATTTAGATTAAGATGAAGAGACTTCAATTAGGTGTTTTGGCCTCCGGAAGAGGATCGAACTTTGAGGCGATTTTGAGGCACATCGAAGCGGGAAAATTGTGGGCGGATGTGCGTGTGCTTGTGTCCAGCCGTAAAACAGCCGGTGCCCTCGAAGTAGCCGGAGCCTACGGCATTCCTGCGCTTGCCGTGTCTCGAAAGGATTTTCCCACAGACGAAGCTTTTGATGAGAACCTGCTGGAAATTTTTCAAAAACACCATGTGGATTTTCTCATTCTGGCGGGGTATCTTCGCTTGTTAACGCCTGTCCTGATTCATCCGTTTAAAAACAAAATTCTGAATATTCACCCGGCTTTGCTGCCTTCATTCGGCGGGAAGGGAATGTACGGGCCCCGTGTGCATGAAGCGGTTCTGGAATACGGCTGCAGGGTTTCAGGTGTCACGGTGCATCTTGTGGATGAATCCTACGATTCCGGCCCGATTGTGGCGCAGCGGTGCGTGCCGGTTGAAAACGGCGACACCCCGGATACGCTGGCAGCCCGCGTGTTGGAACAGGAGCATAAAATCTTTCCGGAAGCCCTTCAGTTGTTTGCCGAAGAGCGAATCGCCATAAAAGGGAGACGTGTGTATATTCAGGCTTAAACGGCTCAATTCAGGTCTTAATTTATGCCGGGCCTAAAAATCAATTTAATGTGAATCGAAAATGTGGTATCAAAAGAAAAATCGTGTCGCAGTCTTTAGTTTAGTCGTCCTGTTTTTTTTACAATATTTTCTTTACACCGGCTGCACCAGCCAAAAATCGGAACCGTTTGTAGAAGCGGCATCGGTTGATTCTACGATTATCATCGATTTGCGCTATGCCACGCCGAACAATTTTACGGGTCGGGTGCTGTACAAAATTCCCCGGTGCTTTTTGCGAAAATCGGTGGCTGAGCGATTGGCGCGTGTTCAGAGAAAACTGCGGGAAAAAGGGCTTGGCCTGAAAATCTGGGACGGCTATCGCCCGCTTTCCGTTCAGAAAAAAATGTGGGCGATTGTGCCGGATTCCCGCTATGTGGCGAATCCCAAACACGGCTCCCGCCACAATCGCGGCGCGGCCGTCGATGTAACCCTTGTGGATTCCACCGGCATGGAGCTTCACATGCCCACCGGATTTGATGATTTCAGCCCAAAAGCCCATCGAGATTGGATGGGCGACGACTCTCTGGCAATTCACAATCGCCGGATTTTAGAAGATGCGATGACATCGGAGGGGTTTATTCCGTTGTCAACAGAATGGTGGCATTTCGATGCCCCTAATTGGAAAAACTATCCTATCGAAAATAGTTCGATTCGGGAATTGATTCGAAAAAGTGAGAGGAAATAAAAATGCCCAAAGTTGGCCGTGCATTAGTGAGTGTTTACCAAAAAGAAGGATTGCTTTCGTTTGTTCAGGAACTGATCAACTTAAACATCGAAATTCTTTCGACCGGGGGGACGGCAAAGTTACTGCGTGAACGCAATATGCCGGTCATTCAGGTGTCGGATTACACGGGGTTTCCGGAGATTTTAAACGGACGGGTCAAAACACTTCATCCCAAAATTCACGCCGGCATCCTGGCCCTGCGCGATCTGGAGAGTCACATGGACGAATTACGATCCCACGAGATCGAGACGATTGATATGGTGGTTGTCAATTTGTATCCGTTTCTCGAGGTCATTCAAAAAAAATCTGTAGATGAAATAGAACTTCTTGAAAATATTGATATCGGCGGGCCAACCCTGATTCGCGCGGCAGCGAAAAACTATCTTCATGTTGTGCCCGTCACCGCCCCTGCGCAATACCAGTCGATTCTCTCCGAATTGCGGAAAAACAAGGGTGATATTTCGGTCGACACGTCTCGAAAACTGGCTGTTGAGGCCTTCCGAAAAGTCGCTCATTACGACGGCATGATTGCCCGGTATTTTGCGGGGAAATTTGAAATTCCCGAAGAAGTACTGCCCGAAAATCTCTCGATTGCGGTCAGCCACACGTATGAATTGCGCTACGGAGAAAATCCGCACCAAAAGGCCGGCTATTACCAGGGGGATCTGACATCAAAAATTTCCGGTCTGGAGCAATTGCACGGCATTCCACTGTCGTATAACAATATTGTGGATGCGGAGGCGGCGATTCGGCTGGTTCAGGAATTTACGCAGGAGCCGACGGTTGCAATTATTAAGCACACCAATCCCTGTGGGGTGGGAAAAGGTGAGTCGCTTTTAGAAGCGTACCAGCGGGCGAATGCCACGGATCCGATTTCTTCATTCGGCAGTATTCTTTGCGCCAACAAAAGAGTGGATATGCCGCTGGCTGAAAAACTGCGCAAGCATTTTATAGAGGTATTATTGGCCCCGGATTTTGCACCGGAGGCGCTCAGGCTTCTTCAGGAGAAAAAGAAGTTGAGAATTATGAGGTTTGATCCGAAAATATTGGAAAAGCGGTCCGTCAATTATCGGTCTATTCTCAATGGGATGCTGCTTCAGGAGGCGGACAATATTGACCTGGATCAATTACAACTAAAAGTGGTCACAAAGCGGGAACCCACCGAAGACGAATGGCAGTCTTTGCGGTTCGCCTGGAAAGTTGTGAAACATGTGAAATCGAATGCCATTGTTTTTGTGAATTCTTTCATGGTGCTTGGCGTGGGGGCCGGGCAAATGTCCCGCGTGGATTCTACTGAATTGGCTGTAAAGAAGGCCAAACAGGCCAAATTGGATTTGAAAGGCTCAGCGGTGGCTTCGGATGCATTTTTCCCGTTCCGGGACGGACTCGATGAGGCCGTTTCTTCCGGGGCAACAGCCGTCATTCAACCGGGCGGCTCCATCCGGGATGAGGAGGTGATTCAGGCGGCAAATGAACAAAATGTGGCAATGGTGTTCACCGGTATCCGGCATTTTCGGCATTGAGCGGTAAAATCTAAAATCTGAAAGGGTTTTTCATGAAGTTTTCGTTATTGAGTTTTATATCGAACGATATTGCGATTGATTTGGGTACGGCCAATACACTTGTTTTTGTGCGCGGAAGAGGAATTCAGGTGAATGAACCGTCGCTGGTGGCGGTTCGTCGTCTCGATCAGAAAATTGTGGCATTTGGGACGGAAGCCCGTGAAATGCTGGGGCGAACGCCGGGTGAGATTACCACGATTCGTCCCCTGCGGGACGGCGTGATTGCAGATTTCGAATTGGCGGAAGAGATGATTCGCTATTTCATCCGCAGAGTACAGGCAAACCGTTTTATGCGTCCGACCGTTGTGATTGGAATTCCTTCGGGGATTACGGAAGTCGAAAAACGCGCGGTTCGGGATTCAGCCGAACACGCCGGCGCCCGTGAAGTCTTTTTGGTAGAAGAGCCGATGGCGGCGGCCATCGGAATGGGGCTGCCGGTGCATGAACCCGTAGGCAGCATGGTGGTGGACGTCGGCGGCGGCACGACTGAAATTGCGGTGATTTCACTTTCGGGAATTGTCACCAGTATCTCGATCCGAATCGCCGGTGACGAGATGAATGATTCTATTATTCAATATTTGAAAAGAAAGTACAATTTGCTAATCGGCGAAAAAAGTGCCGAAATAATCAAGATGAAAATCGGTTCGGTCCCGCCTTACAAAGAAAAAGCGGGCATGAAAGTAAAAGGGCGCGATTTGGTAAAAGGCATTCCGAAAACCATTGAAATCAATTCGATTGAAATTCAGGAAGCGCTTGATGAACCGGTCAGCTCCATTGTTGAAGCCGTGCGTCTGACGCTTGAAAAAACCCCTCCCGAATTATCAGCCGATATTCTGGACAGGGGAATTATGCTGACGGGCGGCGGCGCACTCTTACACGGCCTCGACGCGAAGTTACGCGAGGTTACCAATCTCCCGGTAAATGTGGCCGAAGACCCGCTCACCTGTGTGGTTCGGGGGACGGGGGAGATTATTGAAAATATTAGTAAGTTTCAAAAAGTGCTCAATCGATCAAAACTTTATTAATTTCTGTGAGAAGTCAATGCTGCGTTGGGAAACACACTTACATCAATTGAGAGATTACATTCTCCTGTTTTTGCTTTTAAGTTTTTCTTTGATATTGATAAACTTGAATTCAAACCCGCAGGTACGCTGGCTGCACGGCTTTTCATTAAATTTAATCGGAAATTTACAGAACACGATGCATTTCTGGGGGAAAGTTCGGCAGTTGGAAAACGAAAATGATGAATTGCGTTCTCGCGTGGCAGACCTGACGTATAAAAACAGCCTGATGCAGGAAGCCTATCTTTCCAATATTCGTCTCAGAAATCTTTTGAAATACAAAAAATCTTCTTCTTTTAAATTAGTCACCGCCGTTGTAATCGGACAGAATTACCATGGATTTTCACACGCACTTTTGATCAATAGCGGCAAAAAACAGGGATTAGAAGAAAAGCTGCCGGTTCTGTCTTCGGATGGACTCGTTGGGAAAATTGCCCTGATCGGGAGTCATTATGCGGTTGTCCAGCCGCTTGACGATGTTAATTTTAGAGTAAGCGCCATGATCCAGAGAAATCGTGTGGTCGGTATTTTTACTCCCGGGAAATCAGGAAAATATTTTTTAAATTATGTCCCGATTCAATCCAATGTCAAAAAGGGAGACGTTGTGGTCACTTCCGGATACAGCAATGTATTTCCGAAAGGTATCAAAATTGGTGTAGTCACCCAGGTGGGTGCGGCAAAAAATAAATTGTTTAAGAAAATAGAGGTCACTCCGGGCGTCCAAACGGAAAGAGTTGAAAATGTATTTGTTGTTTTAAAAAAAGCGCGCTAAATGACGAATTTTGGTCTTTTAATTCTATTTTTATTTTTCTTTGTGTTACAACTTTTTTTTATCCCTCTTCTGGAAATAAAAGGAATTAAACCGGATCTTTTGTTGGTGTTTGTGATTTTGGTGGGCCTTCAGAGGGAACGCTTTTGGGGTACGCTTGTTGGTTTCTTTGTAGGGCTTTTACAGGATTTATTTTGCACCGGATTTTTGGGCGTTTTTACGATTGCAAAAACGATTTCGGGCTTTCTGGTGCGGGCGTTCTCTGAAAAATCGGTCAATAACGGCGTCCTGAATTTTGGAGGCATTGTGTTTGCCATAGGTCTTATTCACAATTTTTTGGTCGATTGGATTTCGGCGTGGGGAACGCATGTTTCCATATTAATCATGCTGTTTCGATTTGTAATTCCGGGGGCATTTTATACAGCCGTGTTGGCAATGATTGTGTACGAACTACTTCCCAAAAACGTTTTTAGGCAATATGAATACGAATCCAGATGAAAATCATTTTTTTTCAATTCCCAAAAAATATCTTTATTTTGGCCTGACGGGTTTATTGTTTTTGCTGTTGGTCTGGAGGCTGTTTTATCTCCAGATTTATGCCACTAAAAAGTATTATCTTCAATCACAGAAAAACCATATCCGGGAGGTTGTGCTCGAGCCTTTAAGGGGGATCATTTACGACCGGGACGGACGCGTGTTGGTGGATGATCATCCCGCGTATTCCGTGTATGTGACTCCCTACGAAATCCGCCATCTGCCTCGGCTTCTGAATCGGCTGGGCGCAATCTTAAAAATGTCCCCCCCGGAGATGAGAGCGTATATCAAGAGAAGACAAAACGGCCGGTTCAGACCGGTTCGTTTGAAACGCCAGATCAGTTTTAAAGAAGTTTCTTTGCTCGAGGAGAATAAGCTGACGTTACCCGGCGTCGGGCTCTGGATTGAACCCAAACGTTTTTATCCTTCGCCTGCGAGGGCGACTCATGTGCTGGGGTATATCGGAGAAATCTCCAATTCAGAATTGAAGACACTGGCAAAAAAGGGTTACAAAAAGGGCGATCTGATCGGTAAACGGGGGATCGAGGCGGAATACGATGCTGCCCTTCGCGGTAAGGAAGGTGTGGAATACGTGGAAGTGGATGCCCAGGGCAGGGAAGTTCGGAAATTACCGAAGGAAAATGCCATTGCACCCGTGCCCGGGAAAAATCTCATTTTAAGCATCGACTCGGATTTGCAGGCGCTTGCAGAAAAAAAACTGGTGAATTTGCGCGGCAGCGTCGTCATGCTGGATACCCGGGACGGATCCGTTTTGGCTCTTGCCAGTATGCCCGATTATGATTTGAACAAATTTGCCGGGGTTATTACCCATAAAATCTGGAAAGACTATTTTCTGAATTCCAAGAATCCGATGTACAATCGGGCGGTTCAAAGTTCCTATCCTCCGGGCTCCTCATACAAGCCGGTCACCGCGGTTGCCGGATTGAATTCTAAAATCATTACGAAGAATTTTAAGGTGTTTTGCAGAGGTTTTTTGCGGTACGGCAGAAGAAATTACTATTGCTGGTACAGAAAAGGGCACGGATTACTCGATCTGATTCATGGTATTGAGAATTCATGCAACGTGTATTTTTACACGCTTGGGATTAAAATCGGAGTCGACGTCTGGGCCGATTATTCCAGGCGATTTCATTTCGGGCAGAAAACTGGGATCGATCTGCCGTCTGAGAATGCCGGTCTTGTTCCGGACCGAAATTATCTGGACAAAAAATTTGGAAAGAATAAATGGTCGAAAGGGCTCATGCTGAATATGGCAATCGGCCAGGGGGATTTGCTGGTGACACCGCTTCAAATGGCCCAGCTTGCGCTGCTGCTCGCAAATGACGGGAAAGGATTCCGCCCGCACCTGCTGCTTGGTATTCAGGATCCGGTTACCGGAAAAATCGAACCCGTTAAAGCCGATTCTTTTCAGATTAGCGTGGATCCAAAAAATATTGAAATCGTAAAAGAGGGCATGCGGCTGGTGGTAAACGGCCCAACCGGTACGGGCCGTCGGGCGAGATTGGCCCATATCATTGTGGCCGGAAAAACCGGGACCACCCAGAATCCGCACGGCAGGGACCATGCCTGGTTTATCGCTTTTGCGCCGTTCAATCATCCTGAAGTGGCCATTGCCGTGATGGTTGAAAACGGTGGATATGGCGGAAGTGTGGCGGCGCCCATTGCACACGATATGCTTCAACTTTATTTTAACAAAAATCCTGTCCGGACAGAATCGGGCAGAATTGCCATGAAGAAAGAAAAGACTGAAATTCCGTGAGAGACGCTTTATTTTTAAAAACATTCAAAAAATTTGACTGGCTGTTGTTTTTTGCAATGGTTTGTCTGCTGATCATTGGAGTGATCGCAATTTACAGCGCCACCTTCAGCAGCGGCTCGGATTATTTAAAACAAAATTATGAAAGACAGATCATTTGGGCAGGAATCGGCTTTCTCCTGTTTTTTTTAACCGTCGCCGTTCACTTTAAATATTATCAGGCGTTTGCGTACGTTTTATATGGCGTTTCGATTTTTTTCTTAATCTTGGTATTGATTATGGGGAATAGGGGCGGCGGTGCGGTTCGCTGGATTGCCTTTGGAGGAATCAAATTTCAGCCTTCCGAGTGGGCCAAGCTTTTCACCATATTTGCTCTCGCCAGGTATTTGTCGGACAATGTCCACCAGATTAGAAGTTCAAAGGTTCTTGCCATCGCGCTTGCCATCGGTCTTCTGCCGATGGTTTTAATCTTTAAAGAACCGGATCTCGGCACCTCGCTGGTTTTCGCCGCAATTATCGGGTCTGTTTTATTCTGGGCGGATGTATCCCCTTTGGCTCTGTTTTTAATTGCCGCTCCATTTTTGACCATGCTGGCTTCTTTTAATTTTTATGCCTTTTTTGCGGTAATGATATTGATTGCCGGCATACTTTATATTGTGAAGCGGCCGTTAATATTCAGTATTGGAAATGTCTTATTAAATCTATTCGTTGGAATTGTGACCCCCTTCTTCTGGAATTCATTACATGCCTATCAGCAACAGCGGCTCCTCACATTTCTTGGTTTGGTGTCTGATCCCAGAGGATTAAGCTACCAGGTCATTCAATCGAAAGTGGCCATTGGATCGGGTGGTTTCTGGGGGAAAGGCTTTTTACATGGGACGCAAACCCAGCTTCGCTTTTTGCCGGCTCAACACACGGATTTTATTTTTTCAGTGATCGGCGAAGAGTTAGGCTTCATCGGAGGGATGGTGGTTTTAATTCTCTTTGCGGTCATTCTCTTCCGGGGATTCCGGATTGCGGCAAACACCAAGAATCGTTTTGCCGGATTGCTTGGAATTGGTGTCACGACTATGTTTTTATACCATGTGGTCGTCAATATCGGAATGGTTACGGGGATTATGCCGGTCACCGGTCTTCCGCTTCCGTTTATCAGTTACGGAGGCTCATTTGTGCTGGTGAGTATGGTTGCAATGGGGGTACTGGTCAATGTTTCGATGAGAAAATATGAGTATTAATTTATTTTAATCCGGGAAGAAGAATGCATCCTATTTTATTTAAAATCGGTTGGTTTGAGGTTCACAGTTACGGGGTTATGCTTGCAATTGCTTTTGTATCGGGAATCTGGCTGTCTGTTGTAAGAGCTAAAAAGAGTGGATTGGATCCGAACAAAATAATGGATCTCTCTGTTCTGATCATTATCTCCGCAATCGTGGGCTCTCGTATTGCTTACGTGCTTCCCCACATGGATGAATTCAGAGGACACTGGCTGGATACAATTAATCCCATTCAGAGTAATGGGCAAATTGGCATTGCGGGTTTAACCATTCTCGGCGGCGTCATTCTGGCTCTCGTGGTTACCTTTCTGTATGCGTGGTGGAAAAAACTGCCTGTCTGGAAATTGGCAGACGTCTTTGCTCCGGCGATAGCACTGGGAATTTTTGTCGGCAGAATCGGGTGTTTCTTAAACGGATGCTGTTATGGCATACCGACGAATTCCCCGATCGGCATGGTCTTTCCGGAAAACAGTCCGGCCGGATTTGCTTTTCCCCATCAGCATATCTATCCGACGGAGCTATTTTCTTCTTTTTACGGCCTGCTGATCTTTCTGATCTTGCTCTGGGCCGAAAAAAAGTACAAAACATTTGACGGGTTTACTTTTTTACTTTTGTGGGCTTTGTACGGAGCGGCTCGCTTTACGGTTGACTTTTTTAGATATTATGAGAATAGTATGGTCTTGGCGCGCATTCATGGCGTGAGCTTCTCCTTGAATCAGGGAGTCAGCCTGTTGTTAGTGATTGTTTCGGTGTTCTTGTTATTTTATTTTCATAAGCGTAAAGTTCCAAAAAAGGCTTGACTTTTTAGCCTAACTTTTATAAATTCAATAAATAAGATTTTATCAGATAGAATAATAGGATTAAGGGAGGAAATGATGAAAAAATATTTATTTCTAAGCTTTGTAATTATTATCGGGGTTTATTTTATAGGTTGTGCCGCGTCCAGGCCGAAAAAGACTGCGCCGCAGAAAAAGGGCGGTGTTAATGAAGTTATGGAGATCCAATCCAAAAAAGAAAAACAAAAGGCCAAGAATACCGCCGAAGAAGATGAAGTGCTGAAGCTGTTGGGAATTACGCCTGAGGAAAAAAAGAAGGCAGAAGCAACAGATACCACCAGCGTTGTGGCTGAACAAAAACAATTGAAAGCCAAAATTGCTCAATTGGAACAGGAATTAAACAGCAAAAATTCCGAAGTCGGACAGCTTCAAACAGAGATGAAAGCTAAAGAGAATAAATTAAAAAAATTGGAAGACATGTTGATCAGTCTGAAATCGAATCAACAATCCTCTTCTTACGGCGAATCCGCCCGCCCGACAAAAGCACAACCGGCCCGTTCCACATTTAAGGCGAAATATGAAAAAGTGCTTCAATTGTATGAAAAACGGCAGTACAAAACAGCCATTCAAAAATTCCGGCAGCTTCTTCAGGAAAATCCCAATACGAGTTTATCGGACAACTGCCAATATTGGATTGGTGAAAGCTATTACTCACTGGGTCAATATAATCAGGCCATTGTGGAATTTGAGAAGGTATTTACGTTTCCGAATTCTAATAAAGAAGATGCTGCTCAACTAAAAATCGGCATGAGTTATATGAAATTAGGCAATAAAAAGCGAGCGGCAGATGCTTTTAACACACTCATTGAAAGGTATCCGAAAAGCGAGTATATTCCATTAGCGAAACGGTTATTGAATCGGTTGTAATTTTTTCAAAGGGAAAAGGAATTTATGCCGGAATTACGTAAGGATCCCATTATTGGGCGCTGGGTCATTATCTCGACTGAACGGGGGAAACGCCCATCTGATTTTTTGATTGAACCGGAGAAAAAAAGGGGAGGGTTTTGCCCGTTTTGCGAAGGGCATGAAGACAAGACCCCGCCTGAAGTTTTATCCTATCGCAAACCGGGTACCCGGCCGGACACACCCGGTTGGCGGGTGCGTGTGGTCTCGAATAAGTATCCGGCTTTAAAAATTGAAGGCGATTTGCATCGCCGGGGTGAAGGCATTTTCGATTTAATGAATGGAATTGGTGCCCATGAGGTTGTTATTGAATCACCCGATCATGAAAAAGATTTGGTCGATCTGGACGTTAAGCACATCGAAGAAGTGCTCTGGGCATTTCACGACAGAATTCTTGATTTAAAGAACGATGCCAGACTAAAATACATTTTAATATTTAAAAATCATGGTTCTGCGGCCGGTGCATCTTTAGAACACAGCCACTCCCAGCTTGTTGCCACACCGATTATTCCAAAGCGGGTTGCGGAGGAGATCGAAGGGGCCAGACGTTATTATGAATATAAAGAGCGATGTATCTATTGTGATATTATTCGCCAGGAAAGAGAAGCAGATAAGCGGGTGGTTATTGAAAATGAAGCCTATCTCGCATGGGAACCTTTTGCACCCCGGTTTCCCTTTGAAACCTGGGTTTTACCCAAAAGGCATGCGCTCCATTTTGAAGAGCCGAAAAAGGATGAATATTTCTATTTTGCCAAAATAGTAAAAGAAATTCTCCAACGTTTAAATAAAGCGCTTTCACATCCGCCGTACAATTTCATCGTCCACAATTCTCCGATCCAGGATGATAATAATGGTGAACTTCACTGGCACATGGAAATCATACCGAAATTAACAAAGATAGCCGGTTTTGAATGGGGATCCGGTTTTTATATTAACCCGACGCCTCCGGAAGATGCCGCTCGATTCTTACGGGAAATAGATATTTCTAACCTGTGACGGTGTTAGAAGAAAGGGATTTAAACAAATGACCTCTAAACTCAATATTCTGTTTGTAGCTTCAGAAGTAGTCCCATTTGCGAAAACGGGCGGATTAGCCGACGTCGCAAGTTCTTTACCGAAGGCTCTTAAAGAGCTAAAGCATGATGTTCGAATATTCATGCCCAGATACCGTCAAATCGATGACCGAAAATTTGTGCTGAGGGATGTGATCCGGCTGCAAAATATTGAGATTCCGCTCGGCGGGGAAATAATATCGTTTAATGTTAAATCGGCATTTCTTCCCGGCACAAAAATTCAAGTCTATTTTTTGGATTATAAACCTTTCTTCGATCGTGAAGGATTATATGTCGATCCCAAAACCGGTAAAGATTACCCGGATAACGCCGACCGGTTTATTTTATTTAATAAAGCCGCTATCGAAATGTTAAGGATTTTACACTGGCCGGCTGATGTGATTCATTGCAACGACTGGCAGTCGGCTCTTGTCCCGGCCTACCTAAAAACGGTTTATGCAGATGTTCCCTTTTATAGCAAAATTCGGACACTCCTGACCATTCATAACGTTGGGTATCAGGGCAATTTTCCCCCGAAGGCATTTGCTAAAACCGGTTTGCCTCAGGATATGTTTTATCCAATGGGTCCGTTTGAGTTTTATAAACAATTTAGCTTTTTAAAAGCCGGAATTTATTTTGCAGATAAAATCAACACCGTCAGTCCGACCTACGCAAAAGAAATTCAGCAGTCGTCTGAATACGGTTTCGGGATGGAAGATCTTCTCAAGGAACGCTCGAAGGATGTTTATGGTATTCTTAACGGCGTCGATTACTCAGATTGGAACCCGTTTGACGATAAATATATTCCGGTAAATTATGATATCAAAACGCTGAATAAAAAAATTGAAAATAAAAAAGCCTTAATGCGCGAATCAAATTTGCCTTTTAGTGAAAATGTGCCTCTTATTGGTACGATTTCGCGATTGGCTGACCAGAAAGGCTTCGACATTATTAGTGAGGCAATCGATGAGCTCATGAAGTTGAATCTGAAATACGTCCTGCTCGGGACGGGTGATCCGAAATACCACGAATTATTTAAAAATGTCCAGAAAAAGTATCCTGAAAAAATAAGCATTCATTTAAAATTTGATAATCGTCTTGCACATCTCATTGAAGCCGGCAGTGATTTTTTTCTGATGCCCTCAAAGTACGAACCCTGCGGGCTGAACCAAATGTACAGCTTACAGTATGGCACAATCCCGATTGTACGAAAAACAGGTGGACTTGCCGATACGGTGGTCAATTTTAATCCAGAAACTCGATTGGGGACAGGTTTTGTTTTTGAGCAATATTCATCCGCGGCCCTTATTGAAGCTGTAAAAAGAGGAATCGCCGTTTTTCAGGATAAAAAATTATGGATTCCATTGCAGAAACAGGCAATGAGGGAAGATTTTTCCTGGAAAACATCGGCCAAAGAATATATTAAATTATATGCGCAGCTTCGCGGAAGAAAAAAGAATTAATTATTATTAACAGATTGTTCCGATGCGATACATTGTTTCACCCAACGACGGGAGAAATTCCTCTAACTATTTGTAAATGAGATAGTTATCCTTTCCGGCTTTAATTCAAGAAAAAATAATGTTTCATCTCATGGCATATTAATTGCTATAGAAATAAAAGATTTAATCGAGGAGTTTACCCATAAAAAGGGGTTTGAATGGAAGGTATTAGGATTGTTAATAAAAATGTGGGATTATATGAAGATATTATTTATCTTCAAATTTTTGGATATGTTGATACCACTACTTCCCTTGAATTAGTCCAGCATTTTAAGAGTTTAATGGGCAAGGATGAATACCAGTTTGTGGTGGATATGAGCGGTGTGAATTATGTCAGCAGCGCCGGCTGGGGCGTATTCGTCGGGGAAATTAAAGACATCCGGGAAAATGGGGGAGACATCAAAATTGTTCACATGACGCCGGAGGTTTATGATGTGTTTGAAATGTTGGAATTTAACCGGATTCTGAGAGTTTTCGATTCAGTTGCTGAGGCAATTAATGAATTTGATTTTATTCGGGGGTTTGATTTAACCCAAACCCCTGTAAAAGAACTTCCTTTAGAAGAAAAAACTGCCGGTAATGCCATCCCGTTTGCGGAAGTACAAATGATCCAAAAGCCCGGAGATGAAAAAAGATGGGAACGATCTCAGACAAATCCGCAATATTTACCATTATCAGAAAAGATAAAATCAATTATTGTTCAAAATCCGTTAATTGGTTTTTGGCAAATAAAGAAACAACTGAAATCTGAAAAATATGGAAAAGATAAAATCGGTTATTGGAAATTGCGTAATATGCTGAAGGAAATGAGCCTGGATACGAAAGAACGCCGTATGCGTTTTTATCGCTCACGTTAATTCGGGAGAGAATGATGAAAAAGCAATCTTTTTATTTATTAATGATCTTCATGACCGCTTTTGGTCTTTTTGCAAACCTGCATGCTCAGGAATTTAAGGAACAACAACTCGCCGCCGGTGATGCTATACGGATTCAAATCTGGCAGTTGAGCGACCGCTCCCAAAATCTAATTAAAAATTTAAATAGTGATTATACAATTGATGGGTACGGGTATATTACGTTGCCAATGGTAGGACTCTTTAAAGTGGAGGGAAAAACCCCTCGTGAAATTGCACAGGCAGTCAAGAAAAAATATGCAGATTATTTCGAAGAGCCATTTGTCATTGTTCGGCCTCTTATCCGGGTTGTGTTACTTGGAGAATTTATTCGGCCGGGGGCTTACAGAATTGACCCCAAAGAATCTCTCTGGCGGTTGATTGAAATGTCGGGGGGCCCAACAAGCAAATGTGATTTAAAAAAACTGTCCGTAAATCGTAATGGTAAACCCGTTAACAAAAATTTACTTAAATCTTTTGAAAAGGGATATTCTTTGACGGAAATCGGTGTAAAATCAGGGGATCAGATTTACGGCCCGGAAAGAAATTCTTTTTCTATTATGACGGTTTTAAATTATGCAAATTTTGCCGTTTCATTTGCTTTATTATATCTTCGTCTAAAAGAAGGAAGGTATTGATTATTTTTGCAGATAGGAGAGAATGGATTGATGGATGTCGATAAGTTTTTCATAGAAGAAGAAAACGATGATAATATTAGTGTTAATTTCCAGCAGTATATCAAAGGAATCTACAAGAGAAAATGGCTGGTGCTTTCAATTTTCTTAATTGTTTTATTGCCCTGGTTCTATTATGTAAAACAACAGCCGCCTACTTATGAAGCCTATTCATTAATTCGATTTAAAAATTTCGATACCGGGAAATTAGAGAATTTAAAGGACGGTTGGTACACTGAATTAAGCAGCCGTACGTTTGCTGAACGCGTTGTCTCTCAATTAGGATTGGTCCTGGAATTAATTCCTGATAAAAAAAATGATGTGCAATTGTTTCGAACAGATGTTTTCTCTGAGTTTTACACAAACCGGAATCCCAAAAGCGGAGAATACGTTTTACGATTTGACAACGACCAATATAAGTTGTTCAAGCAGGTCAACGAAAATAGTCTCAAAATCGTCTCTTATGGTCCAATCGCTGATTTAATCAATAAAGGCCTGACTGTTAATGGGATCACGTTCAAAATAACGACGGGTATTCCTGCCCTAAAAAAAGAAATTAAATTTAATGTTAATGATTTCAGAGAAACGGTAAAAAATTTTCGCTCGAGAATTCGGGTTGATTTTAATCGTTCCGGAACGCTCATGACCTTAAGTATGTTGGATAAAAATTCCGATTTAGTGGCGCCAATGGTAAATCAATTGGCCCAATTATTTGTGAACGAGAGCATTTCATCCGGAAAGCAACAGCAGGAGAATTACACAAGTCTCCTCGAGCAGAAACTTCAAATAGCCAAAGAGAACCTGATAAAAGCAAATGAAGAAATAAAAAATTTCAAACAAACCCATATAATTGATTTAAATAAGGAACTAAATTCAAAAGTAACGGCGATAGCGGATTTGGAAAATAAGATCGAAACGTTACAAAATACCCAAAAAACAATAAAACTTTTATTAGGCAAATTGGATTCCGGAAATGATTTGAAAAATAATGAGAAATCATATGTTTACAGAGAGATGGCTAATCAAGAAATATTTGCAAATGATCCATCGATGGGTATTTTGCGTCAACAGTTGAATGATTTGGAAAAAAGAAAAAAGGTGTTGGTAGGGCAATACACTGAAACTCACCCCAAAGTAATCGAGGTAAGTCAACAGATTGATCAGACACAAAATAAAATTCGGAAATTAGCTGAAAAAAAACAAAAAGAGATAAAACTAGATATTCAAAAATTCAAGCAAGAACAATCTTCGATCAAGTACAGTCTTAAATTGTTGCCATCTGAACAATTAAAATTGGCAGAGCTTTCGCAAAAAGTTCAAGTGGCAAATACGATTTATTCGGAATTATTGGCAAAACATCAGGAAGCTCAAATTACTGAATCGGTTGAGTCAGGGGTTGTGGATATTCTTGATCCGGCTATTCCGCCGGAACATCCGATCAATCGGGATAAAAAGAAAAAAGCGGCCATGGGCGGCTTTTTGGCCATTTTCCTTTCATTAGGAACGGCCATAACCCTGGAGTTTATGGATAAATCAATAAAATCGACGGAAGATATTAAAAAATATCTTAAACTCCCCGTGATCGGCACTATTCCAAACGTAAAATTTAATGAGGAGCATGAATTAAATGACGCCGACAAGATTAAAAAAATAGATTCTCAGCTTGTCACCTATGATTATTCACCCACGCCTATTGGAGAGGCGTATCGTGCGCTTCGGACCAAAATAATGTTTTCCAAAAGCATGGGGAGAATTAAAACGGTGGTCGTCACAAGCTTTGCTCCGGGGGATGGGAAATCTTTTACCTGTTCCAATTTGGCCATCACACTCGCCCAACATAAAACAAACGTCTTACTGGTTGATGCAGATTTAAGAAGAGGCGTATTGCACAACACCTTTTCAGTTTCCAAGGAGCCCGGGGTCAGTAATTATTTAATGGGCGTGGTCAATTTCAATGAAATTGTTCAAGAAACCAATGTGCCTAATTTATATTTGGCAAGCTGTGGGGCGATGGTTCCAAACCCGTCCGAATTGTTGGGATCCATGCGACTAAAGCGATTTATCGATGAAGCAAAACGGCGGTTTGATTTTATCATGTTTGATACACCGCCCTTAAATGCAGCCACTGATTCTGTTGTATTGGGGACGCAGGTGGACGGCTTGTTGATCATTACCCGGGCGGAAGTCACAAACAGGAATGTGGCCAAACAAAAATTGGATTTATTTGAAAATGTACCCGTGAATATAATCGGTGTCGTTTTAAATGGCGCAATACAAGATATGGCGCATGAAGGATACAGTTATTATCATTATTAATTATTAATGAGCGGAGCAAGAATGCAGGTTTTGGTCACAGGTGGTGCGGGTTTTATTGGATCTCATTTGTCTGAGAAATTGCTAAGAAGAGGGGACTTTGTGGTGGTGG
>BDTM01000017.1 GCA_002898015.1 bacterium BMS3Bbin03
CAGATGAACCAAATGATTCCACCGGGAATGCATCGCCCCTACCACCACCACCACCGCGCGGTACAAAACCCGGTTCGTTGGGTGCCGTCATGCAAAATTTTCAATCGATCACGACACGTAAAATAAATAAAATCCGAAAAACGCCGGGTGTCCGTTTATGGCATCGCAATTATTGGGAACACATCGTCCGCCGCGAGGCCGAATTAAACCGCATTCGAAAATACATCATCGAAAATCCGAAAAAATGGGATGAGGATTATTATTATCATTCGTGAGCGAAAAATGAAATATGATCCTGTAAGGGGCGAATAATCATTCGCCCCACCATCGGCGATCCATTCGCCTGAAAGGATACGATTATTCCCAACCGGGGTGGTATTTTGTGACCGTTTGCGTGCAGAACAGTGCAAGACAGTAGGGGCGATGCATTCCGATCAAAACAGGGCAGATGAATCAAACGGTTCCACCGGGAATGCATCGCCCTTACCTGAACAATCGTACCGTTTGGTTAAGGGGCGGAGTGTGTGAAAAATGAAATATGATCCCGACAGACACCATCGTCGATCCATTCGCCTGAAGGGATACGATTATTCCCAACCGGGGTGGTATTTTGTGACGGTTTGCGTGCAGAAGCAGAAAGGGCGAAGCATTCCAATCAAAACATTGCCAATGAACCAAAAAAAATCTGATAAGAATGTTTCGCCCCTGTCACCAAATGATTCCACCGGGAATGCATCGCCCCTTACCGCCTAATCATCGCATTTGCTGTAATTGCAATCGGGATTAATGCACGTGTGGCAGCCGTTCTCAACTTTTAATGTCCGCTGATTGCATTTCGGACAGATCTTTAGCAGTTCCATTCCGTCCAATGAAACCCCGACTGCGGGCGAGTCGAACTGGTGCTTGCCTTCTGCCGGTTTTTCGGGGGCTTCGGTAAGGCCGATATCCACAAAAAACCGTTCAATCACATCGGCAATTTCGCTGTAAAACGAAGGCACGTACTTTCCGTTTTTCAAATATCCGCCGTTTGGATCGTAGATGCTTTTCAATTCTTCCAGGATGAACTGAGGATCGGGAGATTTGCGGAAAATGGCGGAAATCAAACGCGTGAGCACGGCGTATTCGGCCATTTTAGTCAGGTCTTTACTGTTGATGAAAATTTCAATGGGCCGTTTTCGTCCGTTTTCCACGACGTAGCCGAGGGTGACGTACACCGCATGACTCACAAAACCGCTTTTCAATTTGTAGACTTTTGCGTCCACAATTTCCGGCCGGTGGGCCACGGCGTGCGGATTGTCCACAAGGGGCTTTTCTTCTTTTACCTCTTCGAACTTCCCGTCAAAGGTTTCCAATTCCAACATTCGAGATGCCTCCCTTTAGTAAAATAATCTCTATTGCTCATGATTTGCTGATTTGCAATTCGCCTTTTTGATTTTTCAAAAAATGATACACAGTCGACAACCGTCCATTGGGCAGACTGATGATGTCGTCTCCCCGCAGCACGACGCTTTCACTGTTTTTGCCGTAACGAAATTCTTTCTCTTTCATTCGCTGGAATTCCGTTTTGCCGGTTTCGTCAGATGTTAAAATGGGGTACCGGCTGCCGTCCCGGTAAATTGTAATGCCTTTAAGATTGTTTTTCCACGCATGCAAATAAATGTCGGAAATCACTTCCGGTTCGATGTCCTCCGGCAAATTCACGGTGGATGAAATGCTGTGATCCACATACTGCTGGCAGATTCCCTGAATTTGGACGCGCTGGAACGGATCGATCCGATGTGCCGTATGGAAAAAGTGATCCGGTAAAATCTCTTTTAAATCATCTTGTGTTTTGGCTTTTTCGGCTTTTTTCGTCAGACCCTTCTCATCCAGAAAGGCCTGAACGGTTGAATGGAAAACTTTAAAAAATTGATTGCCGAACGATTCTGCGCGCCGGGTGTAAAAGAGCGCAAAAATAGGCTCGATTCCGCTGGAGACGCCAATGTAGTTCTTCTCTCCCTGGCTGAAGCTGACCACGATATTTGAAATCGTGCCGGTCGGTGCAATGGACAGCAGGGCCACATTACGGACCCCGTTTTTCTTGATGAGCTGTTTTGTTTTTGCACTCAGGACTTCCTGAAAAAATGGATTTTTTGAATAGGATTTGTAATCGAATACCGGTGAAGCCCCTTTTTCGGCGGCCAATTCTGCAGAGGTACGATATCCCACTTCGGCCACCCGAGCCGCCACCTTGCCCATTAGCGTGATGCCTTCATCGCTGTCGTAGGCAATTCCCAACTGGTTCAGCATGTCGGCAATGCCCATCATACCGATACCCAGCCGCCTGGTTTCGCTGGCGGCTCTGCGCTGTTTTTCCAGGGGATTCAATTCTTCGTTCCAGGTAACCACATTGTCCAGAAATCGAACGATGTGAGCCACCGTTTCTTCCAGTCGTTTCCAGTTCAGGCGGGCTCTGGACGTGAACCCGTTTTCGACCAGTCTGGAGAGATTCATAGAACCCAGGTTACAGGCACCGCCGTCCTCCAGAGGCACTTCGGCGCAGGGGTTTGTGACGCAAATAGGACGTCCCACATAGTTCGACGGAGAATATTTGGCCATACGGGACCAGAAAATCAAGCCGGGCTCGGCCGTTTTGTAATTCCCTTCCACGAAGCGATCCCAGACAGTTCGGGCCTTTAACAGCCGGCGAATTTCTCCCGTGGGCCTGGATGCAAAATAGAGCATGAAATCTCCCGAGTAGCGCAGGGCCAGATCGTAAGATTCATCATTCAGGGGCAGATTAAAATCGCCATACACATCCCGCTGGTTCACATCCTGTAAGGAGTCCTCAGAAACGGAGATATTAAACGTGTCGTTCAAGTATTGATGCGCCTGCTCGAACGAATCGAAAGATTGCAGCAGCTCGTACTGCGAAATGTCTTTGCACGGCATTGCAATGGAATAATGCGTGACATCTTCCAGATAGGCTGTTCTGACGGTCTTTTTGCTGTTTTTCTTGTAGAGCAGAATTTTATTTTTACCGAAACGGTTCTGCTCATCTACAGCCTGCATGAATTCATCGGTGACTTTAATGCTGATGTTGGCAAAGCGGATTTGTGTATTTTCAATCACCTGGGTTTCGATCTCTTTAAGCTGCTGCTCGTCAAATTTGCCGGACCAGTTTATCTGTTCCATAATCTGCCGGCTGATCCAGTTCGCCTTTTTTTTGACCTGAATAAAATCCAGTATGTCCGGATGTTTGACGTCAATTGTGATCATCAACGCCCCGCGCCGGCCGCTCTGGCCGATCAAACCGGTGGTTAATGAAAACAAATCCATGAAAGAGACGGCGCCTGTCGAACGATCGGAGGCGTTGTGAACAACCGAATCCTTCGGACGGAGAATGGAAATATCCACCCCGATTCCGCCGCCGAAAGAATAGGTCCGGGCGCATTCGTAAGCCGACTTGTAGATGGATTCGATGTTATCCCCTTCGATGAGACTGGCAAAGCAGTTGGCGAGTGTTTTTAGGCGGTAAAGATCGCCTGCGCCGGCAATTACCCGGCCGCCGGGGACAAAAACACCATCGTAGAGATCTTTATAAAATGCAAGACTCCACTCTTTCTGCTTATCTTCGTCAGGTTCGACGGAGGCAATGGCTGCAGAAATACGAACAAAGGTGTCTTCAGGCCTGGATTCCAGAAGATTTCCATTAAGGTCTTTTAAAAAATATTTTTTCTGATAAATCTTTTTGGCCAGCTCATTTCCGCAGAGATAATCCGAGGCGTGTGTCGGGATTTCGTGAGCCGCTTGCTTTTTGCACAAAAACCGGTGCAGATTGCTGTATGCTTTGATTTGTTTCTCTGGAACCAGGTGAGCCAGTTTTCCCTTGTACGAAAACATCTCCTTAATCATGATACCTCCTTGTGTTGCGTGTGAATAACGTACCGTTTCCGAAAACTCCGGAGGATCGAGTAAAAAGCGAATCGAAAAAATTGACACCGAAATAACATTACTCAATCGCTCCAACACCCTCCCTCGAGGGGGCTTGAGCGCCGGTACTGGCAGGTCTTCTGACTCGGGGTTCATCCTCGGAAAAGCACCTTCCCATCCGCATCAGGCAGATAGTGGCCAATTGCTTTTCCTCGTACTTCCTCACAGCGGCGGGGCCATTCCGGATTTTCACCGGATTCCCTTTTAATCTTTAAAGAAGAACCAGACCGACATCTTGTGTGCGAATGTTAATATAACAACTAAATGTAGTGATGTCAAGAAATTTTTTCCGAAAAATAAAATCGCTTTTTTAGACGTGCAATGAAATAAGAATTTACATTTTATAAAATTTTTAAGACAAAAAACCGGAGGAATTTTGCCAATTTCAACCCCCTGTTTTAGTCCGGAATGAAGCGCTTTTTCTGTCATTCAGAAAGAATCTTTTTTATCTGAGGACAAATGTGGAAAGATTTTTATCACCGGGGTATTGGCATTTTCACCAAAAAGTCCTTGATTCTCTCTTATTAGTTTATTATTTTTGATGATAATTAGAGGGGTGAAGCCGCAAATCTCATTGTTCATCCCTTGTGTTTTTTGAGACTTTCGAATAAACCCGGGGGTCGGTTTTTTTTCAATCAATAAAATAAAAACTTTTCCAACAAATAGCAGAAGGAGTGCAACTCATGTTGAAATTAGTGTTGTTAAGACATGGCGAGAGTGAATGGAATCTGGAAAATAGATTTACCGGTTGGACGGATGTAGGGCTCACCGAAAAAGGTGTTCAAGAGGGTCACGAAGCCGCAAGGCTTTTGCAAGAAGGGGGTTACACATTCGACGTGGCATACACCTCCGTTTTGAAACGCGCCATTAAAACGCTCTGGATCGTCATGGAAGATATGGATTTAATGTGGATCCCCGTGTACCGGAACTGGCGTTTGAACGAACGGCACTACGGGGCGCTTCAGGGTTTGAACAAGGCTGAAACCGCCAAAAAACGCGGCGAGGAGCAGGTTTACATCTGGCGCCGCAGCTACGATGTTCGGCCGCCTGCGCTGGACCGGTCAGATCCAAGATTCCCGGGGCACGATCCCCGATATAAGGATTTGTCCGATGATGAACTTCCGAGGACGGAATGTTTAAAAGATACGGTAAATCGATTCCTGCCCTACTGGCAGCAGACCATTGTCCCGGCGTTAAAACAGGGAAAAAGAGTCATCATTTCAGCCCATGGAAATAGTCTGCGGGCACTGGTCAAATATCTGGACAATATTTCCGACCAGGCCATTCCCCATTTAAATATTCCTACCGGGATTCCGCTGATTTATGAATTGGACAATGATTTAGAACCGATTAAACATTATTATCTTGGCGATCCGGAAGCGATCAAAAAAGCCGCCGAAGCGGTTGCCAATCAGGGAAAAGCAATCACCTAAAATTAAGTTTCAATATTTTTGTCAGGAGGGCGTTATGAGGCTCAAAGGACAGGAAATCGCTTTGGAGTTTCAAGGGGAACCCATTCGCTTGAAAAGGGACGAAAATGGGGTCCCGCAGGTAACTTCCGTAAGCGAAGCCGGTGCGTATTTCGGATTGGGCTGGGTACATGCCAATGATCGCATGGTTCAGATGATGCTGGTTCGCCTGATCGCCAGAGGGGAAGCTTCTGAAAATCTGAAGGGAACCGACGAATTCATTGCCATCGATACGTTCATGCGAAAAATTAATTTCAGAGACGATGCCCGTGCTCAGGTCAACGCGCTTGACGCCGACAGCCGCTCCGTTCTGGAGGCTTACACGACAGGGGTGAATGAATTTCTGGGGCATAACAGGCTTCCCTTTGAATTCAAATTAATCAAATACAAGCCGGAACCCTGGAAGCCGGAAGATTCCTTAATCACCATTAAGATAATGGGTTATGTCGGGTTAGCCCAGGCTCAGGGCGACATGGAAAAATTGATTGTCCAGATGATCCGAAACGGCACGTCTCTCGAAAAACTCAATGAGCTTTTTCCCGGACAACTGAACGGCATCAACATGGAGGCCCTTAAAAAGGTGACACTTGAATCGCCCAAAATTCCGCAGTCCATAAAATGGCTTCATCCGGTGCCGCACATGTCTGCCAGCAACAATTGGGCGGTGGCGCCTTCCAAATCGGCTTCGGGAAAGGCGGTCTACTGCAGCGATCCCCATCTGGAAGTCAACCGGCTTCCGGGTGTCTGGTACGAAATTATGATGAAATTTGATGGCAACGCCGTCATCGGCACCACCATTCCAGGCGTGCCCGGCATTTTGTACGGTCGAACCGGCCGCCTCGCCTGGGGATTTACGTACTCTTTTATGGACATGATCGATTTTTACATTGAAGACTGCAAGGACGGCGCCTTCCGGCGCGGCAGTGAATGGGTGCCTTTCAATGTACGCAAAGAGACGATTCGCCCCAAAGGAAAAGCACCCGTCATCCTTTCGGTTTACGAGAATTTGCACGGTTTTCTGGAAGGCGATCCGAACCGGCCCGGTTATTACCTGACCACGGCGTGGTCCGGACGTCAAAACGGCGGCGCCGACGCATTAATGAACATGATAAAACTGCCGCGGATAAAATCGACAAAAGAGGCCATGGAAGCCATGCGAAATGTGGACATCCCTCCGCTGGATTTCATTTTTGCCGACCGTGACGGGAATATCGGTTTCCAGATGTGCGGCCGGATGCCCAGGCGTAAAAAAGGCTGGTCCGGTCTATACCCGGTGGAGGGCTGGATGCCGGAGAACGACTGGCAGGGGTTTGTGGATCCGGCGGATTTGCCCCGCAGCTACAATCCGGAATGCGGATTTTTGGCGACGGCCAACAATGATCTGAATCACCTCGGCCGGGCCAAACCCATCAATTTGCCCATGGCACCGTACCGCTATGATCGAATCATGGAACTGCTGACTTCAAAAGAAAAGCTCGGGGTCGACGACATGAAAAAGATGCACTATGATTTATATTCAAAGCAAGCGGAACTTTTCATGCCGATCATTAGACCGCTGCTGCCGGATTCCCCTGCCGGTGAACTGCTTAAAAAATGGGATTTTCGGTACGGGGAGGATTCAAAAGCGGCCTTCTTATTTGAGAAAATTTACCGTGAATTGCTCGGGTCGGTCTTCGGACAGATCGAGTGGGGGGAAGATGTGTTTAATTATATGGATCGGGAAACGGGTATTTTTATCGATTTCTACGGCAATTTTGACCGGGTGCTGCTTCGGGAGTCCGCGGTCTGGTTCAACGGAAGCCCGCGGGAACAAATCTACCGAAAAGCCATTGAAAAGGCGCTTTCCGGCGCGATTAAAACATACGGCGAAACCCGGCAAATCACAATGGTGAACCTGTTTTTCGGCGGGAAGCTGCCGAAATTTTTAGGGTTCGATTACGGCCCGTTTCCGCTGAAAGGTAACCGTGCGACCATTATTCAGGGTGCGATTTATAAAAATGACGGCCTGTCCACCACATTTCACCCTTCTTACCGGATGATCGCCGATTTTGCGACTGATGTTCTGGAGACCAACATTGCCGGGGGCCCGTCCGACCGAAGATTCTCTAAATGGTACACATCCGATGTGGAAAACTGGCGTCACGGAAGCTACAAGAAATTGCAAATCAAATAAATTTCTGCAAAAAATAGTTTAACTCGAATCAGTCTGGCGCTGTTAATCTTCATAAATTCAGGAGGATACGCACCATGATTAAACACGGAATTATGACGCTTCAACGCCACATCATGGAACAGGAGCGAAAATTCCCGATGGCCACAGGGGAATTCTCCGGATTAATGTCCGATCTGGCCGTGGCTGCCAAAATCCTGGCACGCTCCGTCAACAAAGCCGGCCTCATAGACGTTTTAGGCTTCACGGGCGATGAGAATATTTTTGGTGAAGAGGTCAAGAAACTGGACATTTTAGCCAACGAAACCATCATCCACGCTCTGGATCACAGCGGACATCTCTGTGTGATGGCGTCCGAAGAGAGCGACGGCCTCATTGAAATTCCCGATTACCATCCGGTCGGCAAATATGTCATGCTGTTTGATCCGCTGGACGGTTCGTCGAACATCGATGTGAATATCAGCATCGGCACAATATTTTCTATTTTCCGCCGGGTCACGCCCAGCGGAAAAGGCACGCTTGCGGATGTCCTTCAACAGGGGAATCAGCAGGTCGCCGCCGGGTATGTTCTGTACGGTTCCAGTACCATGTTTGTGTATTCCACAGGCCAGGGGTTGCACGGATTCACGTACGACCCCAGTATTGGGGAATTTTTGCTTTCCAATGAAGACATGAAAATTCCCGAACACGGCCCCTATTATTCCATAAATGAAGGCTATTACCACCGCTGGTCGGAAGGCATGAGACGGTACGTTTCGTACTTAAAGGAAGAAGATCCGGCCACCGGGCGGCCGTATTCGCTGCGTTACATCGGCTCGCTTGTGGCGGATTTTCACCGCAATCTGCTTTACGGCGGCATATTTTTGTATCCGACGGACACACTGCATCCCAAGGGAAAACTTCGGCTTCTGTACGAGGCCAACTCGCTTGCATTTCTGGTGGAGCAGGCCGGAGGGCTGGCCACGGACGGCGTTCGGCGGATTCTGGACATTCAGCCGGAAGACCTGGGGCATCGGGTTCCCTTGATAATCGGCAGCAAAAAAGATGTGGAATTGGCGATGGATTTTTTAAGAGAGTCCTGAACCGGACGATTCCGTCGTCATTAAAAGCTTACGCTGTAAAAAATTTGATGATGCCTTTGATAACTTATTTCTGACCCAATGAAAAGAGGAGGTTTTATGGCAGAAAAGAAGGTTGGATTACCGGCGAATGCCTACACGCCTTTAAAACCGGATGAAAAGTACATTCCGTTTATTCCGGCAGAACAATATCCCCCCGAAGTAACCGTCCGGTCTGTGCTCTGGGGTGTGACCATGGCGCTTATTTTTACCGCCGCCACCGCCTACCTGGGACTAAAAATAGGACAGGTTTTTGAAGCTGCCATTCCGATTGCAATTTTAGCGGTCGGCATCGGCACGATGTACAAACGCAAAAGCAGCATTCTGGAAAATGTGATTATTCAGTCTATTGGTGCGGCCTCCGGAGTGGTCGTGGCCGGTGCGATTTTCACACTGCCCGCCCTGTACATTATGAAACTTCCGGTTAATTTTATTCACATCTTTTTGGCTTCACTGTTCGGCGGCTTTCTGGGGATTCTATTTCTCATCCCCATGCGAAAATATTTCGTAGCCGAACAGCACGGTCTCCTTCCTTTTCCCGAGGCAACCGCCACAACCGAGGTGTTGGTGACGGGTGAGGGCGCTTCCGGCCAGGCGAAAATCCTGGTGTATGCCGCCGTTGTGGCCGGGTTGTACGATTTCGCCGTGGCCACATTCGGATTCTGGAAAGAAGTGGTTTCCACACGGGTTGTGCCCCTCTTTGCCACATTAGCCGATAAAGACAAACTGGTGGTCAAAATGAATGCAGGGGCCGCTGTGATGGGGCTGGGTTACATTATCGGTTTACGGTATGCCTTAATCATCGCTGCGGGAAGCTTTGTCTCCTATTTAGTGCTCATTCCGGTAGTCTGGTTTTTTGGAGGTCATATCACCGCTGTGATTTCACCGGGCACGATTCCCATCGCTCAAATGTCGGCCGAACAAATTTTCGCCAGTTACGTGCGGCACATCGGTATTGGCGGGATCGCGGCGGCGGGAATCATCGGCATCATTAAATATTCCAAAATCATTATCTCCGCCTTTAGTCTGGGCTTTAAAGAACTGGCCATCGGTGCCAAAGCCAAAATTGCCGCGGAGCGAACCAGCCGTGATATTCCCATGTCGGTTGTCATTGCGTTAATCGCACTCACAACAATTCTCATCTTATTCTTTTTCAGAATGATGGTGGTGAACACATGGACGATCGCCATCGCCGCGCTTTTAGTCGTTTTCATCATCTCATTTCTGTTCTCAACTGTGGCGGCTCAGGCAATTGCCATTGTGGGGGTTAACCCGGTTTCGGGGATGACGCTGATGACGTTGATTCTTGCAAGCGTCATTTTGGTGGCGCTTGGGCTAAAAGGTACGGAAGGCATGGTTTCGGCTTTGATTATCGGGGGTGTCGTGTGTACATCGCTGTCCATGTCCGGCGGTTTTATTACGGATTTAAAGATAGGTTACTGGACGGGCACCACGCCCGCCAGCCAGGAAAAATGGAAATTTCTGGGCACACTCTTTTCAGCGGTCGCGATTGGCGGCATCATTCTGCTGTTGGATAAAGTGTACGGTTTTGTGCCCGGTCCCAACCATCCGCAGGCGTTGGCCGCCCCGCAGGCCAATGCAATGGCTGCCGTGATTACCGCTATTATGGGCCAAGGGGCGCCCTGGCTGCTTTATGCGGCCGGAATTTTTATGGCGATTATCATGGAATTTTTGGGCGTGCCTCCGCTGGCATTTGCCCTCGGCATGTATTTGCCCATTGAATTGAACACCCCTGTGCTGGCCGGCGGACTTGTGGCCTATTTTGTCGGAAAAAGCAGCAAAAATGCGGAGGTGAGCAAAGCACGAAAAGACCGCGGTATTTTGATCGCTTCCGGCTTTGTGGCCGGCGGTGCCATTATGGGAGTGGTGAGTGCATTCCTTTCACTTGGCATTAGTGCCAATGTGATTCCCCATTTGAACACGCATTTCGGTGATACAATTGGGGGAGAATGGCTGAGCATCATCCTGTTTACCCTTTTGTGTTACTATATTTACTGGTACGCCAAACGCGCAGCCAAATAGGGAGAAACCAAATTACTTGAAAAAGCCGGTTCAATAATAGGGAAGACATCTTCCCCCTTGGATTGCCAGATGTTAAAAAAACCGGTATTTCAAACATCACCCGGCATGAAAATAACGGGCTGAAAGAAGGAAGCTCTCTGAAGAGCGCTTTGGCGTTCTTGCCTTTTTTAGCCTGAGCGTTTACGCTCAGGCTGCTTCTTAAACAAAGCGAGGAAAACAGCCATGAAATCTGTCCAAAATGCCGTAATTTGGGTTTTCATGTTTTTTGCGGTTTCTCCGGCCCTGCTTTTTGCACAGCAGTTTCATTTTGACCGCCGTACGCAGTATGATGTCAAAAAATATACCCTGCGGCTCAAAATTGATCCCGGAAAAGAATTCATAAGCGGGACAGTCGGGGTAGAAGGCATCGGCGTCAATTCCCGGCTCGATTCACTGGTGCTTGATTTGGCGGACGGATTCAGTGTTTCCCGTATATCGGACGGTTTCACGGATTCCACCCTCAATTTTCGCTATTCGAAGAATCAGTTGGTTGTCGGGCTAAAAAACGGTTTGAAGAAGGGTGAGAAGTTCTTCATCAGAATTGCGTACAGCGGTGTCCCCCCGAAAGGAAAAGGCGGCATGGGGCCCCGGGCTGTCATTTTCACACAAACGCCTTCCGGGACGCCCTGGGTGGGTACCTCCTGTCAGACGATGGGGGCGCATTACTGGTGGCCGTGCAAAGCCGCCTTTTTTCATCCGGAGGATAAAGCGGATTCTGTTTCGATTCAATTGACCGTCCCGGACACCCTGTTTGCCGTCAGCAACGGACGTTTTTTAGGCACCGTCCCGGACTCCGCCGGTTGGAAAACGTACAGGTGGCTGATGACATATCCGGCCTCCACCTATCTGATCACCATGTACATCGGACCGTACGTGGAACTCACACAGCCCATTCCGATTCCCGCTGAAAAAGACACACTTCTGGCGCATTATTACATTCTGAGTGGAAATGAAGCGCGGGCGCGGAAAGAATTTTTCCCCCGCGTGCCGGATGAACTCAATCTGTACACAAAATACTACGGCCCGTTTGCTTTTGCCAAAGATAAATTCGCACTTGTCCAGTCTTCCTACCCCGGTATGGAAAATACGACGGCCGTGGCTGTGGGGCCGGCTTTCCCTCACACGCTGCTGCCGGGGGAGACAAATCCGCTCCAGTGGTACGACCGTCAGTTCAACTACATGGTGGTCCATGAGGCGGCGCACGAGTGGTGGGGAAATGCGGTTACGGCGCTTACATGGGGAGATTTCTGGCTGCACGAAGGCTTTGCCACCTATTCCGAAGCCCTCTGGATGGAGCACAGGTTCGGCGAGGAGCCCATGCACCAGTATATGGCAAAAATGAGTTTTAAGGTTGATTCGACGACTTCGGTTTATCAGCCCAGACACAAAACGGCACGTGAAGCCTATCATTTAAACATTTATTGGAAAGGCGCCTGGGTGCTTCATACACTGCGTTACGTTATGGGAGACGAAGCCTTTTTCAAGACGTTACGGGAATTTAACACCGATCCCCGCTACCGCTACCACAATGCTGCCACGGCGGACTTCCAGGCTGCCTGCGAAAAAAATTACGGCAAAGATTTATCCTGGTTTTTTCTGGAATGGATTTACGGAACAGGCTGGCCCGAAATTCATTTTGAAAGTCAGGTGAGCGGTAAGAAGGTGACGATTCAGGTGTCGAATGTTTCCACCAGCCGCACCCGTTTTAAAATACCGTTGGATGTGGTGCTTCACTCAAGAGCCGGCGCAGAAAAAAGACGGTTATGGCTGAAACCGGGCCAAAACCGGTTCAAATTGACCGCGAAATATCCGGTGACATCTGTGGATCCTGTGGGCCTCCGCTGGATTTTGAGCCGAAAGAAACACGGCACGATGTGGTACTTCACCGATCTGGATTTTGTGATGGGAAAGTTCGGCAAAGGGCTGGAATTGACGCCGGAGCGAAAGTTGTTTGTGAAAGAGAAAGAGGCCTCGTACATTTCGCCTGTACGGTATTTGTTTCGGGGGGCCAAATTCGTGCGTCTTCGTCTGGATACCTCCAAAGATGCCCGGTGGAAAAAAGTGGCTCTGGAGGCACGGGCACATTTTTTTCGAAAAAAGAATCAAAAACCCTGGGAAAAAGTTAACCCGGACAGTCTTTTGCCCGGGAATTTGCAGCACGCCCGGTCTATTGAATACAGATTGGACTTTAGTCGATTGACCGGTGAAACCTTACCGATTCCGAAAGTGATTTTAACGTACGAGTGAGCACGGTTCGGTCAATTCAGGCAAAAAATGAAGATGCGTTTTCTCCCCACAACCTGTTTTTTTCTGGCTGCTTTTTTATTTTCGTGCACGGCGGGGATCTCCCAAAAAACAGATTCCCGCAAAAGCCCGGAAATGCTGTCTGCCAAACGTTTAACGGCCCGGGATTCCCTTCGCATTCGGCGGGGGCTTCTGAAGCAAATAAATCGAGACCGGCAGCGGCACGGACTTTCTCCCGTAAAACTGGATTTGCCCGCTTCCCGAGTGGGGGACAGACACTGCCGGGAAATGGCCCGGGAAAAATATATGTCTCACTGGAATTTGCAGGGATTAAAGCCTTATCATCGATATGCTTTTGCGGGCGGAAGGGATCATATTTCCGAAAATCTCTATTCGGCCACCGTGTGGGGACAGACATTTACCTGCACCGTTTCGGATATTAGCGGAAAAATGCGGCGGGCGGAGCAGTCGTTTATGTCGGAGAAACCCCCTTACGACGGGCACCGGAAGAATATTTTGGAATCGTATCACACGCACGTGGGCATTGGATTTGCCTGCACGAATGACGAATTCCGAATGGCGGAAGAATTTGTCGACCGTTATGTGATTTTGGATAAAACCGGCACAAAGATTTACCGGGGGGAGAAAAAAAGGATTTCCGGAAAAATTCTGAGGCATCGGCTTTACCCCATTATGGCGGTTGTGAATTATGAACCGGTTCCGGCGCGAAAATCCAAAAAGGAATTGAAAAAAACAGGCCCCTATCTGGATGGAAGCCGGTGTACATTTCAGACCATCAGCGCCTGGGAGATGAGTTTTTATCCGAAAAGCCGCCGGTTTTCGTTTACACTCGATTTTGCAAAAGCCCGCGCCGGGATCTATTACATGATTCTGTATCTGGACAGGAAAATCGATCAGAGCCTCTATCAAAATTCCGGACTTAAAAAGCGGGCCGGTACGTTTCGTCTTTCAACCCGGCACGCCATCCCGGCAACGGGTGTTGTTTTCAGGCTTGAATAAATTTAAAAAGGACCGGCATGTGCGTTTGTGAAACAACTGCTTAATCTTTTAACAGATGTCTCCATTGGTTTAGTTTAAACGATTACGGTTCCGCCTGTTTTTTTTGGCATTCCATTTGCACTCGATTGCCTGTAACATAAACTTCCCTCTGGAGTAAAATGCGGCATAACGTTTTCTGTATGAAAATAGTTTCCATTTCGAACCAAATAAAAGGAGAACCCATGAAACGATGGCTTGTGTTTGCAATCCTTTTGGGTTGGCTTGTTGGAAGTACATCTTCGGTACAGGCGCAGGGGCCGACAGTGGAGGCGGGTTTTTACAATCAGAACATAGAGATGTTCTTCCTGAATAATCTTGATCTGAGCAATCCGGGCAATAGTCCCCTGTTATTTTGGGTGAGAATTCAAAATGATTCGAAGGAAAGACGGGTGATTCTTTCCCTTCGGGTTATGAACCGGACTTACGGTGTTCTGGCAGAAGGGTTCTCGAAGCCTTTTGTGCTGAAACCGGACACGTTAATCGAACTGAATAATCGGATGCTGGCGCAGGGAGGCAGCCCTTTTGAACTGGAAAATTATTCTTTAAACGAAGAAAATCTTAGAAAACTTCAGGATGCCATTCTGGCAACGGGACTTCTTCCGTCGGATCATTATTCGTTTGTCCTGCAGGTGCAGGATGTCAAAGATCCGGCCATTCAAAATGAAAAAGATATTTCACTGGATATTACCAATCCGACGGTCATTGAATTGTTTTCGCCGGGTGCGCCGGTGGGGTCGTCGGAATTGCCCGTGCTCTACACGCAGCAGCCTCAGTTTGTCTGGAATTCAAATGCGAAATCTTTTGTCATTGCCATCTGTGAAAAATTACAGTCCAATGCGTCTCCCGAAGAGGTGATGCAGAATGTCCCGCGTTACAAAGGCAGCGTCGAAGGCACGTCCTTCCTGTACCCGGCTTCCGGTGCCTACCCGCTTGAAGAAGGCAAAATCTACTACTGGCAAATCACAAATACAATTGAAACTTCCAACGGACCCCAAACACTGGAAAGTGAAATCTGGGGATTTAAAATTGCACAATCACAATCGCCCGAAGATCAATTTCTGCAAAATCAGCTTCTGGTGCTCTTTAACAGTATTTATTTTGAGCATTTTTTCCGGAGCGGCGGGCCGTTGGCGGGATTTCACCCCACGGGCGTTTTCGTTTTAAACGGGCGGATTGTTTCGATGGAAGACGTGCAGATGTTTCTTCAAAAACTTCAGGCCGGACAGGTCAAAATAATTCGTGTTGAGATTGAATAAAACGGAGGACTTATGAAACGGCTTCCCTTTATTTTTTTGATAATAAGTGTGTTCTTGAGTGTGTCTCTTTTAGCCAAAACCGCCCGGGATGTGGCGCTGATTTTTAAGGTAAAAGGGAAAGTTAAAATCTTAAAAACCGAAAAGAAGGGCTGGAATTCGGCAAAGCGGGGCATGAGACTGAATGCCGGTGATCAAATCCAGACGGACCAAAACGGCTTTACGGCGGTGATTTTTACGGATGATAAAAGCATGATGAAAATCCGGTCCAATTCGGATGTGATCATTCGGGGGAAACGTGTGAAAAAAAGGTTTGCAAAGCGCATTTTTATGGAAGTCGGTGAAGCCTGGTTCCATGTTTTGCCGCAGGTCGCCACGGATTTTCGTATTGAAACCCCTACCGGTGTAGCGGCGGTCAAAGGCACGGAATTTTATACCCTAGTCGACGAAAATGGGAATATGAGCATCTTCGCCATAAAAGGCATCGTGGAACTGATCAATCAATTGGGCACCATCCTGATTCATGCCGGCGAAAAGGGCACTTCCGACGGAAAATCTGAACCGAAGGTTGAAAAAATTAAACCGGGACAAATGCCGAACTGGGCTGGAAGCGGCCAAAAAGAGGAGGGCAAGGTGCTCGAGATCGAATTCGAGGACGAAAATGGGGTGAAAAAGCACATGAAAATTCATTATCAAGAAAAATAAACGGGACATTTATGCGCATCCATCGATTGTTCTTAAGTCTGTTATTTGTATTCGGAAGTGTAAATTTGTCACAGGGACAAATTAAAATTGTACATCTGCAGCCCGCGATTGGAAGGGTAAATCGACCGATTCCAATTGAAGTCCGCCTGGAAAACGACGGCACGATGACCGATCAGGTACGGGTGTATTATAAAAGCATAAAAAACGCTTCGTACAAATACATTGAATTGCAGCCGGCGGGTCAGGGTTACCGCGGTGAAATCCCCCCGCAGCCGCTTTCTGCGGAGAAGGTGCAGTATTTCATCATGGTGATCCCCCGAATCGGCGGTCCGGTGACGTATCCGGAAGTGAATCCTTTCTATGAACCGCTGGAAATTCAGATTATCCCCAAAGAGACGATTCACGAAGAAATGCCGAAAAAACGCCCGCCGGTTCAGAAAGGGGAGAAAAAATCTTCCGAAAAAGGGGTTCAGCCGAGGCGGAATGCCATCTTGCCTGAATTGGACCAGTCCGATTACGTGATATTAACGCCCGATCCCGGAAGCAGTATCCGCGCCGAAGACGCTTTTATATCGGTGTCCATTCTGGCCGATTCCGGCATTGTGGATCCGTCGAAAACAGTGGTTCTGCTGGACGGACGCAAGCTTCAGTTCAAAGCGTCCGAATATCTGGTGACCGCCGTGCCGCCGGAGATTACGCCGGGCAGACATCTGATCGCCGTGGTCTTTCACGATCCGAAAGGACGGCAGTTCAGGCCGATCCGCTGGAGATTTACGGTAGAAGGCCCGGGAAAGCGCGGCGCTTTGAGTCTGAGGCAGTCTGTTCGTGGAAATGTCTTCCTCAGCACCCGGCAGGAGCGGGTCAGCGGGCGAAGCCTGGCCGATAATCGAATCGGCGGCAACCTGAGTTTGAGAAAAGAGGCCTTTCAACTTGGTACGCGTTTTAATATCACATCGCAGGAAGATCGCAATTTTCAAGCCCGCAACCGGTTTTTGTTCTGGATGAGAATGCCCTGGGTGAAATTTCAATTTGGAGACACCTCTCCCGCATTTACGGAATTGATATTGAGTGGAAAACGTGTCAGAGGGGTGAATGCTCAAGTCGATCTGGGTATTTTCCATTTAAATGTGGCGGCGGGTCAAACCAATCGCGGGATCGAGGGAAATGCCTACATCAAAATTCTTGACCCCTTAACCGGGGATTCACTTTACATCAATCCCGTCACGGGTGACACGCTAACCTCGAAATTCATCGGAGAAAACCAGGTGGCCCGGTACGGAACATACGCACAAAATTTATGGGGACTTCACCTGGCCGTCGGTAAGCCGGCGGGCTTTTTGTGGGGATTAAGTCTGCTAAAAGTGAAAGATAACGTCCATTCTATCCGGCGCGGTATTCGCCCGAAAGACAACCTGGTCCTGGGGACAGACCTGTCGTTGGCCGTGGATCGCGGGCGATTCCGCTGGCAGTCGGAGGCGGCCTTCAGTGTGTTGTCGGAGGACATCTCGAACGGCGCTATTTCAAAAACAGAGATCGATTCTACTTTTGATACAGACCTTCCGTTTGATCCCAAAAAACTTGAGAAATGGATCATCCTGAACGCCAGCACCATTCCGATCGATCCGCGCCGGATGACCTCACTGGCGGCTTTTTCCCGTGTACAACTGAATTATTGGGGGAATTTTGTGCATGTGGAGTACAAATCGATCGGCTCTGCCTATAATTCATTGGGGAACAGTTATTTACGGCGGAATCTGCGGGGATTATTTTTATCCGATCGCATTCGGCTTTTCCGGAACCGGGTCTATTTAACGCTTGGCTACGAGGATTATTTCGACAATTTCAGGCAATTAAATAAGAATCCGAAAATTCATATTCGATCGCTGCGGAGCGGTTTGAACTATTATCCGGGCCGGAGATTTCCCAGCTTGAATCTGAGCGTTAAACGGTATGGCAGAAACAATCAGATTTCCACGCTCGATTTGACCCCCGGTTCTGTCTTTGACAATCGTGAGGACAATACGACAAACGAGATTACATTTAATGCCAGTTACAAATTTAAGGCCCTGAATTTGGAGCATCGGCTGAATTATAATTTAATTCAAATGACCAAAACGGATGCTTTTGCGGCTTCCCGTCCCTTATCGTATTTTCCTATTGGAATCACAAACCGCATTCATTATTTTACATTTGAAACGAATTATCATCGGCCGCTAAAATCGATTATCCGTTTTGCCACAAACAGGAATTCCTATCAGGGGGGATTGAGCCGGTACAATTTCAACACGATCGAGATTCGACTGGAGGCGGCTCCGCAAATCCTGTCTCTCTTTGGCTACGGCGGGGTGCGGCTGTATCGGGCGAATGGATTGACCCGAAATCTCTCCGGAAATGCGCTGGCTAAAATAAATTTCCAAAAATATCAGTTCGAGTTGGGCGGAAGAATCGAGCCCTGGAAGAACCATTTTTTCTCGCTCGATTCAAATTGGATTTTGTTTCAGGATAGGGGTGAACGCTACAACTTGCAAACGGGCGGAGTTCTGAAAAACAAATCCTATCAGAATTACTTGTTTATGTTTCGGTACGATTATCGATTTTAAATTTTTTTAAAAAAACGTTACCTGTAATTATTTAATATAAAGGGTCGGTCGGAAATGCCAAAAAAATACTGGCGTAAAGCATGGGTTGTGGTTTGGGTGACGCTGCTTGCGGGAATATTTACCTTCCTTTTTTCAAATTTAAAAGTATTGCATAATTTTGAGTTGAAAAGTCTGGATTGGCGCTTCAAAATGAGGGGAAAGGTGAGCCTGTCCGATTCTTCCATCGTGATTGTGTCCCTCGACGATCAAACATTTTCTTCCATTTCGGCAAAATGGCCGTACCCGCGATCCTATTTTACAAAAATAATTCGCAATTTGAACGAAGCCGGCGCCAGATTAATTGTGTTTGATCTTGAATTCACAGAGCCGTACACGCAGGATCTTTCGCAGGACAGTGTGTTGGCCCGCGCAGCGCGCCGGGCGGGAAATGTAATTTTTGCCGGTAAAGTGGTCACGGAATTCGGCGCCAATAATACAATCAATCAATATGTCATCAAACCCATGCCCGAATTAGTCAGGTCGGGCGTTCCGTGGGGGGTGGTGAACATCATCGAAGACAGCGATGGATTTTTGCGCCGCTATTTGCTTGGGATTCAGATCCGTCAAAAATTCTACCCTGCGCTGGCGGTAAGGGCTTTGCAAGAACTGAATGGCGATGCGCCGCTGCAAAATAATCCCCGGGACCTGCGAGTCGGAAAGTATGTGATTGAAAAAATGACGCCTTCCACAATGCTGATCAATTATGTGGGACCGGCGAAGTCATTTCCGACTTATTCATTTGTCAATGTGATCGACGATTCCGAATTTAATATAGGCGAAGAAGATACCGATATTTTTGAAATGCACAAGATCTGGGGGACCTTCAAAAATAAAATTGTGTTTATCGGTGCCGGCGCAGAGGAGCTGCAGGATGTAAAGCTCACGCCGTTTTATGATTATGAAGGGGTTAAACGAAAAATGCCGGGCGTTGAAATCCATGCGAATGCGCTTTACACCATGCTCGGCAATCGCTATATCCATCGCGCCGCCGGCGTGTGGGTTTATCTGGCCTGGCTGTTAATCGGCCTGATCGTGGGCAGCCTCGTTCTCATTTTTAAACCGATCAAAAGCCTGCCGCTGATTCTTTTGTTTGCAGGATTGGTTGTTGGGGGGATTGTCTACGTATTTGTCGATGCGGACGTCTGGTTTCCTTTAATCTCCCCCCTGCTGATGATCGCATTCAGTTATCTGGGGAATACGTTCTACATTTTGGGAACGGAGCAGCGGGAAAAACTGCGGTACCGAAAAATTTTTCAGCAATACGTGTCGAAAAATGTGGTGGATAAGATGCTCGAAAGCGGAAAATTCCCGGTATTCGGCGGTTCGCGTGAAAGATTGACGGTTCTTTTTTCAGACATTCGCAGCTTCACCACATTTACGGAAAAAAATCGTCCTGAAAAGGTCGTCAGCCAGCTCACGGAATATTTAACGGCCATGACGGACATCGTCTTAAAGAACGACGGCACGCTGGATAAATTTGTCGGAGACGAAATCATGGCATTATTCGGCGCACCGTACCCTTATAACGATCATGCTTTTAAAGCCTGTGTGGCGGCCCATGAGATGATTCGGAAACTGCGGGAATTTCAATATAAATATGCGGAGGAGAAAAGCGAGCGCTATTTTAATATCGGCATCGGAATAAATACGGGGGAAATGGTGCTGGGCAACCTGGGCTCCCGCCAGCTTTTCGATTATACGGTCATCGGAGACGCCGTCAATCTCGGCGCCCGGCTGGAAGGTGTGAATAAATTTTATAAAACGAATATTATTTTATCAGAATTCACGTACCGGGAAGTCAAGGATAAGATAGTTGCGCGGGAATTGGATAAAATCCAGGTCAAGGGTAAAAACCGGCCGGTTCAGATTTATGAATTGCTGGGAATCGAGAAAATTTCGGATTCCGAACACGAACTTCTGGTGGAAGTTTACACCGAAGCGCTTCGTGCCTACCGGAATGGAGAATGGTACGAAGCCCTGAAAGGCCTCCGAAAAATACTGCACTTTTTCCCGACGGACGGGCCGTCAAATTTGTATATTCGCCGCTGTTTGGATTTAATGGAAAATCCCCCGAAAGAAAATTGGGAGCCGGTGTACACGTTTTCGACAAAGTAAGCAGCGGTTGGTTCCGATGGTTCGCTTATTTAAAATAGGCCAGAGCCTCTTCGCTTTCTCCGTCCATGGCGATAAATAGTGTTTTCCCATTCGTGGCTTCCGGCACAAAGATTACTTTCACGGTATCCTTAAAGTCGCGGTATTTCGGAAGAATTTCGGGCAGCTTATTCGGTGTGGTTTGTAAAAAAGCGTCGTTAAAAATCACATTTTTTTCATCCGGATAGAGGGGTAAATGATAAATGCCGGCTTCCACCAGATCCTGAAAAAAATGAGTACCAAAGGAAACTTCCGGCACATAATTGCCGGTTTGCCGGGCCACTTCAATTAAAACCTTTGTGTGGTTAATATCGGCGTAGCGTACGCGCACCCCTAAATTAATATCATTGCTGCCCCACCGCCCAGGGCCCATCAGGATAAACTTCTTGTGCTCCAAGGTATCATTTAAGGCACCCACGATTTTTCCGATGGTTAATTTTTGACTGTACGATTGGATCCGGTCGTACCTCAGGGGATCAATATAAATGATGTATTCAATGTTTTCTATTGTGCCGCTCGGAACATCGTGTTTGACGGAGAACAGAATGGATTCTTTTGGAATGTTCTCCGGAATCCGGGCACGATGATGCTCGGATGATTTCGTCTGCGGCCGGCATTGCAGGATGAAAATAGACCGGCCGTCATACGCAAATTCAATATCGACCGGATACCCGTAGGCTTTTCCCAGAACTCTCAGCGCATTTTTAAGCGTTGCGGGATAGTTTGTCTGCCCCAGGAATTTATCAAATGTGATGGCCACCCGTTCCTTTCCGGGACACAGAATTTTCCCGACAGGTGTCCGAAGATGTCCGTCTCTCTCAATCGAAACGATCTGCTCCAATGCAGGAAAGGGTTCATCTCCCAAAAGTTTTTCCGGCGTCAGAGTTTCCATTCGATTTTTTTTGAGATTAATCACATCGATAAACTTCTGTGAATATTTACGAATGTCCGTATCGCCGGCCTCCGGACGAAGCGTCGGGATCGTTAAAGAGACCATTCGCGGGTAGTCGTTGCCCACACGGTCGACGGCGCGCGTGCCCAATCCCATGACCAAACGCAGGAGCCCGTCGTCTTTTCGGATGCGTTTGCTCCAGCGGTATTCATTTCTGGAAAAGGCAACCCCCGCCCAAACGGGCAGATAATAATCCCGGTAGCGAACACCCACCACTTTTTGAATCAGAATGCCCATTTGTTCGTCATAATCGATGAGATTGCGTTCCCGCCGGTAGAGAATGGGATCGGGCCCGACGGTGCTGGCGTACACTTCGGCAATTGCCCCCAGAAGCGCCTGCAGGCGATTTTCCGGAGAGCCCTGATTGGGCAGGAAAATGCTGTCGTATTTTCCCGAGAAAGCCGAGCCGAAATTATCTTCCAGCAGACTGCTCGAACGCACAATAAGAGGTGTTTTACCCAATTTTTTGAGGAGTTTCTGCAGCTTGTAAACAATGTAGGAAGGGAATTCCCCGTTTTTAAATATCTCTTTGATCATGGGGAAATCGTTTCGGATTTCTTCCAGCGGTTTGTATTTTTCGTCATAAAAGCGGGTCAAACCGTTTTTGTTAATGAACTCCTGGTAAAGATCCGAGCGCAGGAAGTAAGATTCCGGAAGCGCCACGGGACAGGTGGCGGCGGGTTCTTTTTCGCCGTATTTATAGAGAATATTATAGGCGAGGTACATGCCCGCCGCTTTGCCCCCGATTTTCCCGATGCCTTTCTTTAAACCGATTGAATTTTCGACCACCGGCAGGAAATCACAAATTCGGATGTAGTGTTTCGCCACCCCAATAAACTCCAATTGATCACTAATAAAATGGCGGATAAGAGCCACCCGAATGCCCATCGCCTCCGCCTCCGGAATATTGCCTGAACTTTCCGTTAAAGCGCAGAAATCTTTCAATCGGTCGGCCAGGAGCCGAAAGGAGACATCCGGCAATGAGGCAATGTCTTCTAATTTTTGGGCTTCGCTGCGTCCCCTGGCTACGGCAAAAATATTGTCGATCTCTTCCGGGGTAAACAGTTGTGAGGCATAATCCACAATCAGGGAGTGTATGATGATTTTTTCCTGCTGATCCCACCGTCTGGCTGTGCCCTCATTCGGGTTTTGCTCAATCGTGCTCTCAATCTCTTTTTTCAATCGCTTATGAGCCGCATCGTAAATTTGATCGACGGTTATGGATTTTTCGGTGTGAAGGGAAATCAGCAATTGGCGGTAAAAATTCTCTGTCAAAAGAGGATATTCTCTTAAATAAACGAGAATTTTTTTTTCAGTTTTACGAATGGCGTTTTTAGCCATATTTAAAATCGTAATTTATTCTTTAAGTGTAACACATTAAAATCGACTTCACCTTTAAAATACTCATTTTAATTTGAATTGTCAATAATAATATGGGTGAATGGACAAATAAATCTCAATGATCAAAATTCTGGCTCTTCACGAGAATGCGTACTTTTTAAATGACCGGCATCTCCATCTTCTACGTTTTTTCGCAGATTTTGGGAAATAAAAATCTAAATGGCAGAGGATTACCTTTTTTATAATGGCCGTTTTGCGAATTCGTAAATTCCTGCCTTGACAAATGTTTAAAAATTTATTAATTTAAATTCACCATAAAGAGGAGAATGCTATTTTGATGTCTGCAAAAAAAGGTAAAATTCTTTGGGTGGATGATGAGATTGATTTGCTTCGTCCGCATATTCTGTTTCTCGAGGAGAAAGGCTATGAAGTGACGCCGGTGACGAATGCCGATGATGCCATTTCTCTGATCAAGACGCAATTTTTTGATTTGCTGCTGCTAGACGAAATGATGTCCGGTAAAGACGGGCTCACGGCGCTGACGGAAGTCAAAGAAATCCGGCCGTCTCTTCCGGTGGTGATGATCACCAAGAATGAAGAAGAGAGCCTGATGGAAGAAGCCATCGGCGGCAAGATAGACGATTATTTGACAAAACCGGTCAATCCTAGTCAAATTCTCTCCACGTGTAAAAAGTTTGTGGAAAGCCGAAGAATTGAAGGGGACAGGCTCACGCGTGATTATCCGGTACAGTTTAATCAAATGGTTCTTTCGATTATGAACGCGGCCACATGGCAGGACTGGCTTGCCATTTATTCCCGCATTGTGGATTGGGAACTGGAGTTGGACCGATACCCGGATCTCGGATTAAAGACCGTTCTGGACGATCAGAAAAAGAGTGCCAATATCGAGTTCGGACGATTTATCGAAAAGGTTTACCTCAGTTGGATCAACGACAGCAATGATGCGCCCAGCCTTTCGGTGGATATAATTGCCGAGGATGTGGCTCCGCTTTTGGCGGGCGGAAAGAAGGTCGCCTTTATCATCATTGACAATATGCGGCTCGACCAATGGCTGAGTATCGAATCCTTTCTGTTTCCCTATTTTGATGTGACCCGAAAACACTATTTTGCGATTATCCCGACGGCCACCCCTTTTGCCAGAAATGCTATTTTCAGCGGCCTTTTCCCGATAGAAATCGAACAAAAATATCCGGATTTGTGGAGCAACGGGGCAGACGATGATTTTAGCCGCAATCGTTATGAGCGCCAGTTGCTGGATTTCCAGCTTCAGGAAATGGGTTTTGATTTAAAGCCGGAACCCAAATACATCAAAATTCTGGATATTTCCGAAGGGCGGGATCTCGAACGAAATATCAAATCGTACATGCAGACGCGCCTGCTGTCAATTGTCGTCAATTTTGTAGATATTTTCTCACATAACCGGAGCACGTCCGATATTCTGAAAGAAATTGTTCCCAACGAAGCCGCATTTCGCTCGTTAACACGTTCCTGGTTTGAACATTCCTATCTGTACCCGGTGCTGCGGATACTCGCCGAAGAGGGCTTCACGGTGGTCATGACTTCCGACCACGGCAGCGTGCGGGCGATGCGTGGGGCGAAGGTGGTCGGCGACCGGGAGACATCGACCAATCTTCGGTACAAATTCGGACGAAATTTAAAATGTGACAATAAAAATGCGTTTTATATCAAGGACCCCCAAAAATATAAACTGCCGACACGGGGAATCAATATCAATTACATTGTGGCCAAAGAAGATTTTTATTTTGTGTACCCGACGAATTACCACCAATATTTGAATTATTATAAAGACAGCTTTCAGCACGGCGGCATTTCGATGGAAGAAATGATTCTCCCCGTATTGCGTTTGGACCCGAAGTAAGATTTGACTCGAATGGAATTTAAATTTGAAACGGTGACGCATTCACCGGAGGAAACGTTTAAATTGGGTGAGCAATTTTCAAAATACCTGAAGCCGGGAGCGGTGGTGGCTTTTTGGGGAGACCTGGGTACCGGTAAAACGGTCATGATCAAAGGAATTTGCAGCGGGCTGAAAATCGATGCAGCGGATGTGACCAGTCCTTCGTTTACCGTGATGAATCTGTATACCGGGGAACTGCCGGTTTACCATTTCGATTTCTATCGCATTGAGTCTTTTGAAGATGTGCTTGCGTTTGATTTGGAAGACTATTTTTATGGCGACGGCGTGAGCCTGATCGAATGGGCGGAACGGATTAAGCCTTATTTGCCGGAAGATGTGATTCCGGTTGTCATGAACCGATTGAAACCGGAACATCGGCGGAGCGAAAATGACCGCAGCATTTCTATCGGAAATTTAACGCCGTCCGTTTTGGAGGCTCTGAAAAAGGGCAGACCGTGAATTGTGTTTGGGCGTGTTTTATAATTTTGCAGTTTAATTTTAGGAAACGAATCATCTGTGAAAATACTGGCAATTGATACGGCCGCCGATGTCGGCTCCGTGGCATTTTTGGAAGATCATCATCTTCAGGCTGAGTATCGCATTCGGCAGAAACGGATTCAGTCCAAAAAATTGGTGCCGGTCATTCAGTCTCTTTTAGCAGATTTGGAATGGAAATTTTCGGATCTTTCGGGTGTGGCGGCGGCGATTGGCCCCGGCTCCTTTACGGGACTTCGTATCGGGCTGAGCGTGGCAAAAGGAATCGCTTTTGCGGGAAATCTGCCGTTCACATCGGTGGTCAGCCTGGATGCGCTGGCGCTCCCCTTTTCCGGAACGGGCGGCCTGGTTTGTGCCATGATTCGCTTCCGAAAGCAGGATTACTACCTTGCCGTGTACAAATCAAACGGCTCTCAAATGGAACGTGTGAGTGAATACGAAGTGCTTTATTTAGACGAACTGAATGATTTTCTGCCGGACGGCACTATTTTAACGGGCGATTTTTCGGAAGAAGAGATGAGCCGGCTGAAAGGGTTTATCCGGAAAGAGGTTGAATTGGCGCCTCCGGTGTGCCGTTCTTCTTCCGCGCTTTATGTGGGTTTGTTGGGAATCGAAAATTTGCGATTGGGGAAAATTGAGGATTTAGACCGGGTGGTGCCTTTTTATTTAAAGGATTTTCCGGTGAAGACCCGGGGAAAAATTGTGTAAAGACGATTAAAAGCGGATAATGGCAAAATATTTTTTAGGTTCTTCGCAAGAATGCGTACTTTTTAAACGATTGGTAGTGCTCATTCCGGATCAATTGGAGAGAAGCGTATTAAATATGCAAAATCGTTTCCAAAAAACCGAATCAATAATCCATTTATTCGTCAGATTGTCAGGTCTGGGACGAGTGAAGCAACAATAAGTTTTGTTATTGCGTCATTCTTGCCCCGTTAGATACTGAACAGGATAATATGATTTTTCAGAAACAGAAGGGTGTCTGACTATGGATAAAAAATGCAAATACTTTATCTAACGGGGTGAAGATTTTATTTGACATTGGTGTTTTTGAATTTGGCATTTAGTGACAGCAAAATGCGGACTCTTTTTTTCGTGTTCATTCGTGCCAATTCGTGGGAAGAAAAAGGCCCGCGAATGTGCACGAATTTTTCACTAATTTTTAAAACAAAAAACTTAGGATGAACCTTATATTTTTATAAGAAAATGTATGCATTTTTATGATGAACCACATTTTGGTTAGATGATCCGATGGCGATTCGAGTCACCAAACATATTCAGCCCCTGTTTCCTGTCAGGTTTAAACGCACCGTCCGGCTGCGGAATGGCCGGGAGATGGTTATTCGGCGCATGCGATCCGGGGATGTGGAAATCGTGACGGAACTTGAGCACATCTGTTTTAAAGATGCCTGGACGGATAAACATTTTCGCCGCGAAGTGGAGAACGGCGTTGTTTCCGTGCCGAT
>BDTM01000018.1 GCA_002898015.1 bacterium BMS3Bbin03
AAAAGTTATATCCTAATTTCCAGAATTTCATTTTTTTAGAAAAATTACGATTAACGGAATTACAATTATTAGTTGAAGTATTAATTCAAAAATTGCTTTTTTAATATCGCAATCTTTTCTTCAGCTGAATATCTCTTTCGCGTCATAACTAAGGCTCCTTTCATGGGTCTTAAACCACCTTAATTTATGATGCCTTTTTTCCAATTTCAACTGAAGCGTGACAGTTGCACCAGACATAGCAATAATTAAATCACCTTTTTTAACTTTATATTTTTCAAAATCAACATCATAATCTTCTTTTTGAAAGAACACTAAATGATTATAAGAAATTTTATCTTGTTGAATATTTGAAATTCTTAAAATGGGCAAGCCTTTTTCTTTAAACAATTTACTCTTAAAAGCAAATCCATTTTGAAAATCACAAACTTCACCGAGTTTTATTAATTGCCAATTATTATTCATAACAAATCTCGAATAACTTTTAGAATAGATTCACTTTCTTCATCCAAGGCTTTCATCTCATCCAAAATTTTTTGCGGTTCTCTTAAAACGGTCTCGTTGTTATTGTTAGGATTCTTTACCGAAAGGTCAATTATGATTTTTCCATTATTCCCTGTCTTCAATCATCCTTTTACTTCTCTTATAAAACAGACGCAGCTTTTCCTGCAGTAATTTTTTCGGCAATAGCTCGGTCATATATTCCGCCACGCGGATATTGGTTTTATCAAGTTGCAATAACTCAATTTGTTCACTGTTTCCCTGTGCGCACAATATCAGACCGATGGGCTGTTCTTCACCTTCTTCGGTTTCATGCTTTTCCAGCCAGCGCAGATAGAGTTCCATTTTCCCTTTGTACTCGGCTTTAAACTTGCCGATTTTTAAATCAAGCGCCACCAGCCGTTTCAGCTTGCGGTGAAAAAACAGCAGATCGAGATAAAAATCTTCACCATCGATTATTATTCTTTTTTGCCGCTCTACGAAGGTAAAGCCTTTGCCCAGTTCAAGGATGAATTTTTCTATTTCATTTAATATGGCTCTTTCCAAATCTTTTTCCTGAAAGGTGTCTTTCAAATCCAGAAAATCAAGCACATAAGGATTCCTGAAAACTAAATCCGGGCTCAGGTTATCATTGTCACGTAAATCTTTTAGCTCCAGCTTTGCCAGCTCTTCCGGCTTTTTTGAAATTGCAGTGCGTTCAAAGAGCATGGAATCAATCTTTTTTCGCAGATCGCGCACACTCCACTTTTCGATGCGGCACATCTGAGCGTAAAACTCGCGTTCTATATCGTTCTTAATTGGTATGAAAAGTATAAAATGTGTCCAGCTCAATTGTCGCATCAGTGATGCGACAATTTCAAAATCAGGAAAGACCTCATAAAACTGTATCATTCGTCTGATATTTTTTGCAGAAAAACCTTTCCCATATTCATTTTCCAATTGTCGCGACAGTGTAGCGACAATTTGCTTGCCATAACCGGCTCTTTTATTTTTCAGGATTTCATCGTTAATTCTCTTTCCGATATTCCAATAAAGCATCGTAAGTCCGGCATTTACCGTTTGGGCAACAGCGGAACGGGCATCTTCTATCATTTGCTTTATATCGGAATAGAGCGCGCTGTTTTTTTCTAGATTCCTTTTCATATTAGCTCGCGTATGCTTTTAAGAATTTCACTGCTTTCTTTATCCAGGGCTTTCATCTCTTCCAATATCTCTGCGGGTTCTCTCAAAATGATTTCATTATTATTGTTGGGATTTTTCACCGAAAGATCGAATGTCGTTTGATTAATATCTTTAATATCTACCGACCAGGAATTATCGGAATCGGCTTTAGTCTTTTGTAGTTCCACAAATTCAGCCAAATCGTTTTCATTTAAAGGATTCGTCTTCCCCAGATTTCGGTCCAGATTCAACTGGTAAAACCACACCTTTTTAGTGGGCGCGCCTTTTTCGAAAAACAGCACCACGGTTTTAACGCCCGCGCCGCTGAACACGCCGCCGGGTAAATCCAGCACTGTGTGCAGGTTGCAGCTTTCCAGTAATTGTTTACGCAAGGAAATGGAAGCGTTGTCCGTGTTGGACAAAAAGGTGTTTTTAATAACCACGCCGGCCCGGCCGCCGGCTTTGAGTTTTTTGATAAAATGCTGCAAAAATAAAAAGGCGGTTTCCCCGGTTTTGATGGGAAAGTTCTGCTGTACTTCCTTGCGTTCCTTGCCGCCAAAAGGCGGATTAGCTAAAATAATATCAAAGCGGTCTTTTTCTTCAATATCGGAAATGTTTTCGGCCAGAGTGTTGGTGTGCACAATATTGGGCGCTTCAATACCGTGCAGAATCATATTCATAATGCCGATAATGTAAGCCAGCGATTTTTTCTCTTTGCCGTAAAAGGTTTTTTTCTGCAACGTGTTCATATCGTCGGTGGTCAGCTCATTGTTCTTTTTCAGATATTCAAAGGCTTCCACTAAAAAGCCCGCCGAACCTGCCGCGCCGTCGTAAACGGTATTGCCAATTTCCGGGGCGACCACTTTAACGATGGTTTTAATCAGCGGTCGCGGCGTGTAATATTCCCCGCCGTTGCGTCCGGCATTGCCCATATTTTTAATTTTGGATTCATACAGATGGGACATCTCGTGTTTTTCTTTGTGGGTACGGAAACGCAGTTCATCTACAAGATTAATCACTTCCCGTAAATTATAGCCGCTCTGGATTTTATTTTTAAGCTCGCTGAAAATCTCACCAATTTTATATTCGATGGTATCCGGGCTGTCCGCCTGCTGTTTGAATTTCTTCAGGTAGGGGAATAATTGAAGGTCGACAAAATCCCGTAAATCGTCGCCACTTAACGCTTTGTGATGGTCGAGTTTGCTATTGTTGCCTGAGCCTGTCGAAGGGAGTTTGGGCGCGGCCCACACTTCCCATTTAAATTGTTCTTCAATAATCGGTGTGTAGGAATTACCGGAAAGCTCGGCAGCGGTTTGTTTGTCTTTTTCAAAATCGTCCAGATATTTCAGGAAAAGAATCCAGGACGTTTGTTCCACATAATCCAGTTCGCTGCTGCAACCGGCATCTTTACGCAGAATGTCGTCGATATTTTTGAAGGTTTGTTCGAACACGTAAAAGTCCTTTTAGGCTAAATACATCATCCGCAAATAATTAAGAAGTAAATTTAAATCTATTTTAATGAAGGACAAAATTATTAAATAAAGGAAATCACAAAACTAGGCGTTTAGCTAAATAAATCATAAAAAACAGAGTCAAATAAAAAGGCCAGACCGAAAAAGATTTAACAGATTTAAAAAACAATTTAATTTGGCTGCCTTTTGGTTTTACAGCAAATAAATCTTTTGAGTTTATTTTCCCTGAGTGAAGTTTTAAAACAAAATCATTGTATGAATCTCTTAAGCCTTTTTCTAACCCCAGATAATAAGCATCCAAAACTAAAAACAAAAAGGTGGGAATTACAGCTATCCAAGCATATTCAGGTTTTCCTTTATCTGCCACAATTACCAGAATTGCAGAAACCAAAGTTATGCACCAAGCTTTTGAAGATGAACTATTCGATGCCATTCTTTGAATTACAGATTGAATAATACTCAAATGAGACTGAACTGCTTGCGAGTTTTCTTTAAATTCAGATTCATTTCCCATAGTAATTTACCTAATATTCATTTCTAATTTTGATGGCTTCTTCTATCCAATCTTCAAGGTTTTCGCTAATATGATTATAAACATTTTTACTGTTCGTGTAAGGCGGGTTGTAAGCCTTTACAATACTTGATAATTTTTTACCATCCTTTTTCATAGTAAAATCTTCAAATGGATTTCTACCTTTATTGGATTGCTCACTATTAAAATCTTTAAGATTATGGATGTAAATACCAACTAAGCCTTTTCCGTCATTCCAAGATTTCTCAATTTCATATTTTATCCATTTTCTTCCTGCTGTTTTTTCCCCAATAAGAACAACAGTACAAGAACGACCTGATAGTTGTCCATCAATCCAGGCCTGTATTTTTTCTCACCACCTTTTTTGATGGTTTCCCAATCGTTGTCACTTGCTGGTTTATTTCCTTCGACGACCCCCATATTTCTCACTTGTGAGGCTCTCACACTATCAGGGTCATAATGGAAGCTATAAAATACTTGTCTGGTCATTTTATTTTTTTCCTTTCTGTAAGGATTAAGAAATGAATTTATATGAAAAAGATATAAGCTTATAACGAAAGCATAAGCTGCGCCGACACTATACGCACATAACTTCATTAATTAATCAAGACTTACGGATACCAACCGAGCTTAAAGAAGTAGCAAGAAATAAGGCGTCAGGTTAATGCATAGTTGAACTAAGCCCCGTTTTACGGGCCAGTTTTTTCTCTGCCCCTATTTTTTGCTTTACTTTTTGCCCTAAATGCCAACCCCACCGCTGTCCTGTCTGTCACAATAAAATGTGCCTTGTAGCCGATGTGAAACCCGGTGCCCACTGGCCTTATGCACCGCCAGCTATTAAAAGGCATGCGAAAATAAAAATAGAGTGTATGTTTTAAAATAACCTCATAGGATCATGGGAAAACTATGTCTGAAAATACCTTTTTTGTCATTTTATTCCATTAGAACGACCAAAAAATCCACTTGAAATAGCGCACAGCCACGCTTTCTCATAGAAATCGCAATGACAAATATGAACAAAGTGATTGCTTCGGGTCTCAATCGTCTCTAAGCGCAAGGATACTGCAAAATGGCAAACAGATTTCTTCGACCGCCTCAGGCGGTCTCCATTCTTAACCGATGTTCCTTTTTTTGAATCCCATCAGAAACCGCCGAGCAAATTCCAAATGGCATACAACCCAACATGCTTTGTCCAATCCCGCAAGGGTGGGAAAACTCGGCTCCGCTCGCTTAAATCCTTGTTTTGTTAAATGCTTTATATTATTTGTAAAAAACTTCTTGTGATAAAGAAATACTATATTTTCTTTCGTATTAGATTAGAAAGTCGTTTCACTTATGGCAATGATTTACAAATTTAAAGATTTAATCTATAATCATAATTATCCCAGATTAATATCTAACTCTCTGATAGCTATTGTCTTAACTAGTGAATCTTCAGTTTGAAACAGAGTAAAATGATTTATGTTATAATCACTTAATTCCTTTAATGCTTTTATTCTATCACTAACAGGTATGGTTATTTTTGTCAATACATCTTGCTTTTTATTTTTATTAAAGACTTTTTCATGGTGACAGAACATTTGTAAACCATTTTTATTTAACGTTGTAGCAGTTGTATATCGAGCTTTTTGAGCAAAATGTCTTATATGCATTTTATTCCTGGGATCCCAAGTTGTAATAAGTGGAGCACCAACCCATCCACCCTTCCCATGTCCAGGTATCCTTTCAATATAAGCATATATTGCAACTCTATCAGCATTCTTTATTTTATCGGAAAATGCAAAATACGCTGCAATATATGGAGATTCAGTCCAATCTAATAGCGGGGAAGGAAAACCATGGTGTCTTAAAAATACAAGGTAATCAAAAAATTGTAAAGGAGGATATGTCCCACCCTTAAATTCGTCTAATTTTAATTCAGGTAATATATTCCAACTTTTATTCATGTATGTTTCCAATTCACCTACAAATCCAATTACTAAATTTAGATAATCATAAACAGTAAACGATCTCTTAGTTTTTCTTTCAAGCGTAGTATCTAAATTCCAATTGCTATCTCCAACTCCCCTAAAAAGAAGTTTTGCGGGATTGTAAAAGTCCTCATATCTATTTCTAAGTTTTTTTATTTCCTGACTAAAATCATCCCATGAGTTAATATTTATTATTTCCATAATTAAGATCCCATGACCTAAAAATTATAATATATAGAACTTACATTACTTTAACATATATATTACTTGTCCCAATTACCTTTTTTAAATTATACGAATCAAACTTTGAATACAAATTGCACATTTCCCACATAACGCCCAGCATCAGTTGGTGAAACCGCAGCAGACAAAACCGACTGATGGCACGGACGCCTATATTTCAAAAAAAACTTACTAAACGAAACGTCGGTTTCAATCCACTGCATGCAATGGTTAGCCGAAACAAGCACCGAACCCGCCGCAAAACACAGATTTTAACTTACCTAAAAAATTTGTTTTAACCGACGCCCAAAACCTGAAAAAGCGACTGAAACTTGACCGACTCTTTTACCAAAGTTTTGTAACAACCAACACAAAAACTTAAAACGCTCGAATCCTGCCCGCAGATTGTTTCCACTTGCGCACAGAATTTCAAAAGAGCAAAATCCACATACTTTTGGCCGGGGGTTAGGGTATGGGTAGGCGGGACACCTGATGAAAAAACAAGACCGGAACGATACCGCCATTCCCAGCAATCTTACGGGCGCCAAAGAACAAAATTATCTTTTATCTTATTTTCAGCGGTTTTTATTTTACCGTCCAACGCAGTATTAACCTGCACAATACTCTTTATTTTTATATATGCATATAGGAAAAAAGAGCAGTTTTTCCTAAATAAATATACACATTTTTCTCCGTTGACAAGGGGGGTGCATTTTTCCTCTATTTGTACATTTTACTAAAAAACAATGCGATCCTCCGGACCAAAACTTGCGGCTTCGCGGTAGGGCAATTTCCACATCTTTTTCCGGTGATTCCGGATACTCCCTGCTTCACGAATAAGCATCCCCGGTTTAATTTCTACAAATTGTGCTGTAATACAAATAGTTTTATTGGCCGGTACGCGGTTCTTATCTAAATCCCATGGTTCATCTTCAACAACAATCTCGACAGTTTTCAGCTTTCGTTTATTCGGCAAGCCGCATTTATATCGTACGCAAAATCCCATTCCTCTGCAAAAAATTAGTGCTGTCTCACGGGGTGAATGCCCCAATAATTCCTGAACCGTCCTAACCCGGTCTGATAAAGCAGATTTTTGGTCGGCAGACATTCCGGAAACCGGAATTTTCACGGTTTTCGCTGCCCAACCGTCTGAGAGAGACAAAAGGAGAGCCCAATTTAAAAGCAGAAAAAAATAGATCAAGCGATGAAACATCCGTCGAAAGGGGAAGTACGGGATTGGGTTCCCCGAAAAGTAACTTATTTATTTACTTTAATATAGAAAAATCAACGTATTTTGTCAAGGACTAATTTCAGAACAAAAACGCCCGGATCTGAATCATGCCGGATGAAATAGTTTGGCTTCGGGAAAATTCGCCGCCAAATGAAATTTTGGCTTGAAAAAGTTCCGTTTGTGTTGTAATTTTTGTTAATTCAGCCGGAGGATTTCTTTCCGTTCGCCGGATACGTTTGTGAAAAATAAGGCATCAAACATGAGACAACTGCGCATACTTTTTATCAATTCCATTCAGATGTGGGGCGGCGCGGAAGTCTGGCTCATGGATGTGATGCACGGCCTTGAAAAGCGGGGGCACCGGGTAACCCTGATTTGCCGGCCGAACACAATCCTGGAAAAAAATGCCCGGGCAGAAGGTTTCGAGGTTTTCCCCATCCGGATGCGGAGTGATTTTGATCCGTTTGTGATTCGGGAAGTCGTCAAAATTATTCGCCGAAAAAAAATTCAGGTGATGACCACCAACATGGATAAAGAGCTTCGCTTCGGGGGACTCGCCGCAAAATTGAGCGGCTTAAAAGCCGTGATCCCCTCGCGGGAGGTCGATTATCCTTTAAAAAACAGGCTCCGGTATCGATTCACGTACAATTATTTAGCCGATACCATTATTGCCAATTCCAATTCTACGAAAAACACGCTTCTGAAAGAGGCGCCCTGGCTGGATCCGGATCGAATTAAAGTGGTCTATAAAGGGATCGACCCGGCGCCTTATTTAAAGAACCCGGAGGAAGGCGCTGCATTGCGGAAGGCACTCGGCATTCCCGCCGGGGCACCCCTCATTGGGTTTGTCGGTCAAATCATTGAAAGGAAGGGGATTCCGGATATCATCAGCAGTATTCCCATGGTGCTGCAAAAGCTGCCCGGGGCAAGATTCCTTTTCGTGGGAGAAGGCGACCTTTCGGATTTTTTATTAACGGAAGTCCGTAAACGGCGTCTGGAAGACCGCGTGATTTATGCCGGGTTCCGGAAAGATATTCCGGCGGTTATGAAAGCCATTGATCTGCTGATCCTGCCGTCCATCGTGGAAGGATTCGGTTACGTCCTGATCGAAGCCATGGCGGCCGAAAAGCCCGTTGTGGCCACAAATGTCAGCAGCATTCCCGAAATCGTGACCCACGGAGAAACAGGGCTGTTGGTCGATGTTCATCAGCCCCGGGCACTGGCGCAGGCCATGGCGGCCGTTTTATCGGATAAACCGTCGGCCCGGGCATTCGGAGAAACCGGGCGAGAAACAGTACTCAAAAAATTCACAATCGATAAAATGCTGTCGCAGATCGAAGCGATATTCGCCGAAAGCGCTTATGCCTAAAATTTCAATCATCATTTCATTTTACAACGAGATTAATTTCCTCCGGCTGGTTTTTGCCGGTCTCGAAAGTCAGAGCTTTTCCGGGTTCGAAGTCATTATCGCAGATGACGGCTCAGGGGAAGAGGTAGTGCGTCATATCAAAGCTTTACAAAAAACGGCGTCCTTTCCCGTGAAGCATGTCTGGCAGGCGGACAAAGGATTTCGGAAAAACAGAATCTTAAATCAATCCGTCTTGGCTGCAGAAAGCCCCTATTTAGTATTTGTCGACGGGGACTGCATTCTCCATAAACACTTTGTGGGGGAGCATTATCGCAATCGGGCAAAGGGGGTGTGTCTGACGGGAAGGCGGGTGAACCTGTCACCGGAATTAACCAGACAACTGACGCCGGAAAAAGTGGCGAACGGTTATCCGGAAAAACTGTTCTGGAAACTTTTTTTTCACAGCCTGCAGCGGGATGCCAGTTATGTCGAACAGGCATGGTATTGCAGAAATCCGCTTCTCCGCAGGGTATTAAATCATAAAAAAAGAGGCCTTTTGGGCAGCAATTTCTCGCTGCACAAAAATGATCTTCTGGCCATAAACGGATTCGATGAACGCTACGAATTGCCCTCCATCGGAGAAGATACCGATATAGAATTTCGCCTGCGTTTAATCGGCGTTAAAATTCGCTCTTTAAAAAATGTGGCGATTCAATACCATCTGTCTCACCCGAAACAGCCCCGGCCGAAAGAAAACATCGAACTATTTAATGAGATCGAAGCCTCAAAAGTGGCCTGCACGCCGTTCGGCATAAAGAGACAGAAATGACTTTTCTTTCCTTTGCGGCTTAATCGTTATGGAATAAAAAAGAAAGGCCCACGAATTTTCACAAATTATCACAAATTAAAAAAGGAAAGAAACAAGCTAAGGATGCAGCGGAATAGTTTGTTTATTTTTTTAAGTATTATGACAGGATTAAAGGATTAAGGGATTAGAGGATTAGAATAAAGTTAATGTTGTAAAAAATAGCGTATTAACTCTTAAAACGGTTAATGTCAAATGAAGCTCAAAATTCATATATTTCTTTAGTGTCTTTCTGCCTTTACGGTTGAATCGCTGCCAATTTTATTTAACCGGAATCGTAATGACAAATGTGGTGCCTTTACCCAGTTCACTTTTCAAGTCGATTTTGGCACGGTAGGCATCCAGAAGCCGGCGTGTTATAAAGAGGCCCAGACCGATATGGTGGTTGTGATTCGTGCCGTCCGTCGTTGTATCCGGTTTGGTCGTGAAAAACGGCAGGAATATTTTCTCCAGATTTTCCGGCGGGATGCCGCAGCCGGTGTCGCTAATTTCAATTTGAATACCTTCTTTGGCCATGCGGCTGCTGACCGTTAAAATTTTCTCCTCACAATTTTCCATCGCTTCGGCCGCATTGTACAAAATGGCATCCAGACTTAAAGAAAAATCGCCGTATTTCCCAAAAACAGGCGGCAGATTCGGATCCAGATGAACGGCCTTTTTCAGTCCATACCTGAATTGTGTATTCACATCCAGGAGCTGAAGCGAGTCGCTGATCACCTCATTGAGCTGAAGGGACTGTTTCTGCGAGTCATATTCTTTCTTTCTTCGATCCATAATGATTAAAACTGTTTTTTCCATTTGGTTTGCGGCGCGAAGGATGCTGTTTAAATCCGGCTCATCCGGATATTTCATCTTAAGCATTTCCGTAAAGCCCACAATCGACGTCAGTGGATTATTCAAATTATGCGCAATGCCCGTGGCCAGAGCGCCGATCGATGCCAGCCGGTTCGATTCAATCAATTTCCATTCCATCTGCTTTTCTTCAATTTCCAATTGCCGGACCCGGCTGACATCGACCAAAATAAACAGGCCGTGCCTTGTGTTCCGGTAAGTAAATTCAGCATTATAAACCAAAACCGGCAAATTTTTATCGTCGATCTGCAGGGTACCTTCAATCGGGATTTTTTTATAATAGGCGGGAATGTCTAATAACGGGAACACACGCCCCTGCAAATTTTTAAACAGCAGTTTTTTCGGATCTGCGAGTTTACTCGTCTCTTTGAAACCCAGTATAAGAGCCGCTATTTTGTTTGCGAAAATGATTTTCTCCCCTTCCACAACAAGAACCATATTGGGCGTGTGATTTAAAAACAGGCGGTAGCGTTCTTCCGATGCTTTTAATTGATCCAGCGTGTTCCGGATTTCATGATTTTTCTGTTCAATTTCCTGAATGTAGTTTAGAATTTCATGCGTCAGAATGCCATACTCATCCTTTTTATTTTTTAAATGTTCCAATGGCGGGAGAACTTTTTTCTTCTGATAACTTCCCAGAGCATTGACCAGCGTTCGCAGCGGACTTGAAAAATGCTGAGCCAGAATTTCGCTGACGACGAGCACAATTAATAAATTGATGATGAAAAAGGTGATTAAAAATTTCCCCGTGGGTTGAAAAGCCCTGATGATGGGCGAGAGGTCTTCTTCTCCTATAAAACCAAAGGCGCCTGATTCCAGGCGATCCCGAAATACGAACCATTTTTTCTCTCTGACAAGAACCTTAAAGGGCTCTGTACTGTTTCTACGAAGTTTCTCTGCCACGGTCGTTTGGCTCAATTTTTTAAACAGGCTTAAGTCCGAAAGATTTTTCCCGATAATTCCGGAATCTGCGGTAAACAGAATTTTGCCCTGACGATTAATCAGATAATACGTATAAGGATTTTTAACGTCCGGATATCCCAGCACAGAAGTGAAAATATACGGGATGTCCAGATTCAGCAGCACCCTCACAGGTTGTTTATCCCCCCGCAGGCGGATCAATCCCGAAATCACAAAAATGCTGTTGGCCGCAAAGGACAGGTTCTCCGCCCGGACCACGGAAGTCTCCGAAGGAATTTTTTGAAATAATAAGGTGACGTCTTTGTTTGATGCACGCACCACATTTTTCCTTTTCTCGGCGTTAAACAGGATCCTTCCATCCCGACTGACGACAAAAACGTCTTTTATTTCCGGGAATATGGCGAATTTGTGCGTGAGATATTCTTTCCAATTATTCATGTGGGGAATGGATTCGGCAATTTGCGTGGCGGCCATTTTATAATGTGAAAAAGTAAGCGACAAGGCATGGGTTTTATCTTTACCGTCGTCCTCGGCAATGCGTTCGTATTTAGTCAGAATTTCCTTTTCGGTGCGATAATGGATCAGAAAAAAGGCATCTGCCAGTGAAAAAGCGACGGTTAAAAAAATAGCCCAAAAAATTTTCGTCCTGATTTTTGAACCACGAAACATTTGAACATCCTTGATGATAAATCATAAATAAACAGGCAGTTTATTTTTAATACTCCAAAAATAACAGGAAGTTTCAATTATAAAAAGCCTGATAAAAAACCGGCAGCAAAAAAAGCAATAAAAATGCGGACACGGAAAATCCGCCGATGACGGCAATCGCCAGCGGCTGCTGCATTTGGGCGCCTGCCCCGATTCCGACCGCCAGCGGCATCAGCGCGAGCACCGCCGCCAGGGTGGTCATCATGATCGGCCGCATCCGAACCTGCCCCGCTTCGATGATGGCGCTGTCAAGCGGCCGGCCCTGTGCCCGAAATAATTGAATATAATGGATTAAAAAGATGGCATTTTCGGCCACAATCCCAATGATCATAATCATGCCCATCATCGACGAAATGTTCAGAGCCACTCCCGTGATTCGCAGCAGGAAAAAAACGCCGAAAAGGGACAGAATGGCCATCATAAGAATAAGGACCGGGATTTTAAAGGACTCAAATTCAATAAGCTGCACGGTAAACACCAGCAGGACCGCCATGATTAACACAACCAATAATCCCTTAAATGATTTTTGCTGTTCGTGGTACAATCCGCCGTATTCGATAAAGACATCGGAAGGGAATGAAATATCCCGCCTGATTTTTGCCTGGATCTCCCGAAGTGTGCTCCCCATATCCCGGCCGCTGATGCGGGCCGTCACCGGAATCATCTGCTTTAGATTTTCACGCGTGAGCTCGGGCTGCCCCTCCTGGATGGACAGGTCTGCCACCGAAGAGAGCGACACGTAAGTGCCATTGGTCGAATGAATTCGCAGCCTTCGGATTTTGGTCAGATTGTGGCGGTCTCTCAGCGGAAACCGGACGCGAATACCGGTCATGTATTGTTTATTTTGAATTTCTGAAGCCACGGTTCCATTGACGGCCGCGTGAACTTCCCGCTGCACATCTTCGGCCGTCAGCCCGTACAATCCGGCACGCAGGTTGTCTACTTTAATCAAAATTGAAGATCCGGCAATGGTGACACCGTCGTAAATATCAACCACTCCCCGGACCTTCCGGATTTCCTGAACCACTTTTTGAGAGATTGCGTGGATTTGTTTATAATTGTCTCCGAATATTTTGATTTCAATGGGCTGCGGCACAGCCGTTAAATCGCCGATTAAATCGCCCATTAATTGCGCAAATTCTATTTTAACCCCCGGAACTTCCGCCAACACTTTTTGCCGGACATCATCGACAACCTCCTGAATACTCCGGCGCCGTTTCTTCTTCAAGCGCACCAAAAAATCACCCGTATTGGCTTCGGTCAGAAAACCGCCCAACTGCAGTCCGGTTCTGCGGGAGTAACTCGCCACATCCGGCAGGGTCGTCAGAATATGCCCGATTTGCATCACCACGCGGTTGGTCTCTCTTAAAGATGTTCCCGGGGGCGTTCGATAATCCAGAATAAAGGTGCCTTCATCCATTTTGGGGAGAAACCCGCTTGGCAGCCCCTTGTACAAAAAATAGCCTGAAACCATGAGCAGAACGCTAATGGCGTAGACAAAGGCCTTCTTCCTGAACAGGAATTTTATGGAAATTTCATAATAGCGATACAAATGTGTGAAGAGCCATCCGGATTTTTCCTGCTTCCCGGCATCCTGTTCCGAGATAAAGCGGTGCGATAAAATGGGAATGAAAAACATCGACAGCAGCATCGAGACAAACAGTCCGGCTGCCATTGTCAGCGAAAGCGATTGAAAAAACGCACCCGTCACGCCTGTCAGAAACGCCAGCGGCGCAAACACAACAATCGTGCTGAAAGAAGAACCCAATATGGGGTGCAGGATTTCCTTTAGAGACGAATGAACGGCTTCGTTCGGAGCTTCCTTCCGCAGGGCCAGGTGACGAATAATATTCTCCACCACCACAATGGCATCGTCAAGAATCAATCCGATGGCTGCGGCAATCCCTCCCAGAGTCATAATGTTAAAGCTCATGTTGAGGGCGCTCATCAGTAAAATCGTGATGGCAATGGTCAGCGGCAGATCCAGAGAAGCGATCAGTGTAATTTTCCAATTCCGCAGAAAGGCAAAAAGAATGATGATCGCCAGAAGGATTCCCACAAAAATGCTGTCGCGCACATTTTTCATGCTTTCTACAATTAGATCCGATTGATCGTAGAATTTGGACAACTGAATGTCCGCCGGAATGCGGCTTTTCAAACTTGCCAGCTTCTTTTTGATGTCCGTATCAATTTTGACCGTGTTCCCGCCCGGCTGCTGATACATGTTTAATAAAACCGCCCGCTGTCCGTTGCTGGTGACGCGTGTCCACTGAGGCCGGACCGATTTGCGGATGGTGGCCACATCGTTTAAAAAAACCGGCATCTGATTTCGAATTTTAATCACCGTGCCGCCGATTTGTTTTGGGGAGACATATTGCCCGTCCACCAGTGTTAAATAGAGTTTATAGTCCTGTTCGATTTTCCCCACGGATTGGATCACATTTGAATTTTGAATCGACTGCACCAGATCGGTTAACGACAGATGGTAGGACTTGAGCCGCTCCGGGTTCACCAGGACTTCATATTCTCTGATGTGCCCGCCCAGAACCCCGACTTTTGCCACGCCATTAATGCTGGTGAGTATGGGGCGCAGCGTAAATTCCGCAAAATTCCGCAGGTCTGTCAGGCTGCGTTTTTTAGAGATCAGGCTGTAGCCGATAATCGGATAGACCGTCGGGTTCATCCGCCGCACCAGAAATTGAAGATTGGCGGGCAGTTCGGTTCTGATTTGATTAATGGCGTTGCTCACCAGCAATTGCGCTTTGATCATGTCGGTCTTCCAGCGGAAATTGACAGACAATTCCGTGGCGCCCCGGCTGGTGGTCGACCGCACATTAACCACATTCGGGATCGAATTGACGGCTTCTTCCAGCTTTCGTGTGACGGTGATCATCATCCGGCTGGCGGGCATATCGCCTGCATCGGCATCGACCACAATTCTTGGAAACGCAATATTCGGAAAGAGTGCCACCGGCAGTTGCGCGGCGCTAAACAACCCTGCCAGAGACAAAGCCCCCACTATAAATAGAATCGCCTTTACATGATTCCGCATGATTTTACCGGCATCCATCGTCATCTCTTCTAAAAATCAAAAAGTCAAAATTACGCATCAGACTTAGCCGACACGAATTATTCACCGCAGAGGTTACATCTAATAACAAATAAGGACAGCCTCTTTTCAGGCAGCATCCGGAAGGGAACGAATGGTTTATTTTTTTAGAATTAACTTTTTATAGAAATACCTCGGCGTCCTCTGCGCACTCCGCGGTTTATAAATTAACAGGGCCAAATTCAAACTGACAGCCACTTTTTGCGTTTTGCTTTTTTAATTTGGCCTACTCCTGAATCCTGACCCGCATGCCGTCTTTCAATTCATAATTTCCCTTGACCACAACCGGCTGCTGTTTTTTAAGCCCTTTGAGAATCTGAACATATTCATCCGTTTGGATGCCTTTTTTCACATAAATTTTGTGAGCCGTACCCTTTTCCACAACGTAAAGATAAGGCCCTTTGTCGTCTTTCAACACCGCGGAAGACGGCACCACAATCGTGTTCCGCTCGCTTTTGACAAAAATGCGGGCCGCCCCAAACATTCCGGGCTGTAAAAAACGCCGTTTGTTCGGGATGGCGATCCAGATATGAACAAGCTGTGTGGCGGGATCGATCTCCTTGTTCAATTTAATCACTTCCCCTTCAAAGACATTGCCGTTCGGTAAGTTGGGAATCGTAATCACGGCGCGTTCCCCCACGTTTATTTTTTCAATATCTTCAATTTCGATTCCAATTAAGGCAATCATCTTCCGGAGGTTTACAATTCGAATGATGGTCTGCGAGGGGCCGGCAATTTGACCCACATCCCCGTTGACACTGGCCACAATTCCGCGGATCGGCGAACGAATCGCACTGTTTTTAATCGCATATTCCAGAGCCCGCTTCCGGATTTCCAGATCGGCTTTTGCCAGTTTAAATTCCGTCTGCGCCTGTTCAAATTTCACCCGCGGAATCACGCCGTTCTCAAACAGCTTTTTCGCCCGGATTGAATTTATCTGAGCTTGCGCCAGTGTGATCTTTTCTTTTTCCACGGCCATGTCTACGGCATGATCCCTCTGCAGCCGGAGCACTAACTGTCCTTTTTGAACCCGGTCACCGGGCCGCACCAAAATGGCCTCGATTCTCATCGGAGAAACAGCCGAAATTTTCACATTATCCTGCGGATAAGGCTGAAGAACACCATTTCCTTCAACCGTTTCGGAAATGGTCCGGACTTTTGCCGGTGTCACTTTTACCGGTGCAATCACCTGGGCGCCGGCATTTCCGCAAAGCGTCAGTATCAAAACAACTAAAAGCGCCTTCAGCGGAGCCATGAAACATCCTCCTTCAACTTCCCAATGTTTCGATATAAATGTGCTTTTGCCACATAAAACGAATAAAGCGATCGCAAATATCTTACCCGTGTTTCCGTAAACAATTTCTGCGTATTAATCACATCCAAATTGGTGACGGTCCCGGTTTGATATCCCAACTCCGCCATTCGCACCGCGTCTCCGGCATCTTTTTCGCTTTCATGCATGGCACGCATCTGCTGCAATTGAATCCTGCACTCTTTAAATGAATTGATCACCTGCCGGGCAATTTGCTTTTTTAATCTTTTGCGAAGAATTTCCGTCTGCTGAATCCGAATCTCCACAATCTGCCGCTCTTGATGAAGATTTCCCCAATGCCAGAGCGGCATTTGAATCCCGGCATAAATCTGCCAGCCCCGATTGCCCGCCCGAAGCGAGGCATTTGTATCCCACCCGTAATAAGCGGCAAAAGAGGCGGAGGGTAAATGCTGCAAAAACACAGATCGTTTTTGATTGCGAAACTGCCGTGCCTGTATCCCGAGGACTTTAAGCTCGGACCTGTTTGTGAAAGCCGTCGTCAGGTAAACCGGCAGCGAATCGAGATGGGTGCTTTTGCCCGAAAAATGAGCCAGCGAAATAGAATCGCCTATTTGAAGACCCACCAGCTCTTTTACATAATCCAGGGCATCCCGATAGTTTTTCCTCGCTCTTGCCAGCGCATTCTCCTGCAGAAGATATTCAACCCTTGATTTTTTGACATCCAACTGGGGGACAACTCCATTTTCGTACAGGAGTCTGCTTTGCTTGTATAACAGATTGAAGGCATTTAAATTCTCTTTGAAAATCTTGATTTCATCTTTGTTTTGAAGCGCCGTAAAATACGCTCCGATGACTTGCATCAGTACATTCTGGCGGGTCTGATTAAAAAGAGATTCCTGCTTTTTCTGATTGAGTCTATTGTTGAGCCAGTCTGCGACTTTACCGGGATTAAAAACGGATTGAGAAAAAGAGAGCCATGCCGTCTTTTCGATAATACCGTTGGCGGTGACAAAATCGGGCACGTCGTTGTGCACGGAATTCTTAAAATATCCGGCTTCAACATCGGCCTGGGGAAGCAATTGCGAAAAAGCCTGACGTTTCTGTAATTTTGCGATATTTTTTTCACCGGATTGGATTTTAACATCGGCATTTTGCTTGAGTGCCAGAACAATTAAATCGTGCAGCCGAAGAGGGGTGTGTTGGGCAAAAACAATTTGAATTGAAAACCCGCCGCAAATGAGGACGAACAAGATAACAACGCGTAAAATTTTCATACATTTCTCTGGATAAAGTGGTAAGCCTAAAATTTTAATCGACATCAATAAAGATGGGAACATCTAAAAAATATCGGCAGAGGACACACGGGATTCACCGATTGTGCACGGCAATGTGAGCTCGAATTTATTCGGCGCTCTCCATGCCCTCTGCCTTTTAGCTCTGTTTCAGTTAAAACTTGCTATTCGATAATTGGCACGACTTTTAAACGATTGATGACTTTTCGAATCCCCGTTACACGAGAGAACTCCTTTGCAATCATTCGTTTCGCCCATAACGTGCTGCAATTGCCCGTGACGGTCACGACCCCCTTATTCACCGAGAACGCCACCTTCTTTTCCAGGGGAAATTGATCCCGCATTACATCGTGCAGAACGGCTGTCAGATTCTGATCACTTCGCGCTTTTTTGGGCGACATCACCGTAATGTTATCCACGATACCCTTGACCCCTTTTTGCCACGAAGTGGCGGTTTCTGCCGCTATCCTCTCCCTCTGAAAGCTGACTTTGCCGCTCAGAAAGACGATGCCGTTATCCACACGCACTTTAATCCGGTTGGGCTCCAGGATTGAACTGACAAGCATGAGCTGATCCCTCACATTGGCCTCGATCATATCATTCGGAAGCGTAGGGGTATTCACGATCAACGCATCCTCGATATCCTTCACGCCTCTCACTTTGGACACAATGTCAAAAATTCTTAATTTGTCATACAGCGTATTGACCTGTCCCTGAATGTGTACAATGCCGTCATCTCTTATCGTGACATTAAACGGCTCGGCGTAATATCGCCCGATCGCATTTTGAACTTTTACCGCCAACTGCTTCGTGCTTTGACCGGCCAAACCCACTTGAAAACTTCCCAATAAAAATGCAAGCGAAAGGACAACGCTTGCCGCCCGGACTGCATTTGATAAATTCTTCATAATTTTTCCTCCTCTTTCTAATTGAATTTCATTCTTTCTCAAAGCCAACTCCGGCTTTCTCAAGTTCATACTCAAGAGCCAGATATTTTGTTTCTTTATAAATGGTTTGTTCTCTTAATTCAGATTACAACAAGAAAATGAAAAAATAATGAAGAACAGGGGAAAATTTTAATAAGAATGGCGGATTAGACAAAAAAACATGGTTCATCCTAAGTTTTTTGTTTTAAAAATTAGTGAAAAATTCGTGCACATTCGTGGGCCTTTTTCTTCCCACGAATTGGCACGAATGGCAGCACAAATCCACACATTTCCGGTAATAACTATCTCATTTCATTTTGATCCGGAATGATCGCTGCCAATCGTTTAAAAAGTACGCACTCTCGCAAAGAACCAAAAACATATTTTTCTTTTCAGGAAAAAATATAAACAAATTTGACATTTCGCACCTAACGGCGCTTTTCTTGAATCACAGAACATTGGTAGAGATCAAAGAAAAATCTAAAACCAAACTTTAACTTAAATTTTCCTATCTGTTCCACAAGGGTCTTCATCAAAAACATAAAACCATTTCCCATAGTTGTCTTAAATTTTCCTATCTGTTCCACAATAGTAAGGGCAATTCATGAATTGCCCTTACAGAACTTTTTCGGATTTGAGATATTACTATCACGTCATTTTGAAATAGACTCTAAAATGTAAAGATGGCTCAACCCGTCCGCGGCGGGAGAAGGGCACGCGCCGCCAGCCTGATTGATTCTTTCAAACAAAATTAGGGGGGTGAGTGTTTTAAGATGCTCCACTCTTTTTTGAGGCAAACAGTTTAATAAAAAGAAAATAGGCCGTTAAGTAAATCAGGCTGAGGAAAAGGACCACGCCATAAATATGGATCGCAAAAAATGCATAAATATACATCCAGACATCGTGACTAATCCGATCGAACATATTAAAATCGGGACTGTTGAGTTTTATGACTTTATATGAAACCCCGTGATCCGACACCTGTACGGTCAAATAGTGATAAAAATAGTGATTTGGATTATCTCCTGCCAATTCGGCTCCTGCGCCTCCTGTAATGATATAAGGTGTTTTACCCCAAATGCCTCTAAAATAGGCGTGAATGTGAGACGTGAAGAGCATGGTCACACGGGACCGGTCGAAAAGGTCATTTAGCCTCTTCGCAAATCTCAAATTTTTCAAACTGTGTCCTGTCCTGCCTTCAGCCGTTCTGGGGTCATACAACGGCACGTGCATAAATACAAAGCGGTGTTTATAGTTTTGGCCTATTTGAAGATTCTTTTTTAGCCACGCGAATTGCCAGGGATCAAGATTTTTCTCATTCGCATCATCTAAAATAATAAAATAGCTCTCACCCGCTGAAAAAGCGTAGTAAAACCGCCCAAAGATATCGTAATAATTTCCCCTGCCGTTATCCATAATTTCGTGGTTCCCAATCACAGTCAATAAGGGGTTAGTCGAGTTTTTTATTTGTTTGAGAAATAATCGATAGCGATCCTTTTGTCCGTCAAAGACGAGGTCTCCGACGTCAATCGCAAACAGAGGATCCTCTTTATTGACCTTTTTAATTAAATTATCAAAAGTCTTTGTCGAGTTTTTGTTATCCCCAAAAACCACAAATGTAAATTCATCTTTGGCAGGGTCTATTTTTTTTAATTGGTAATAGTTCCAGTCCATTATTTTTGGAAACGTCAGGATTAAATAGACTTTCATCCCAATCGCAAAAAAGAAGAGAAGTGAGGCCGTCGCCGCCAGATATTTGTTGAAGATTTTTTCTGTCACATTTATGCCCTCACGCCAAAAAGACCTGAAAAGACCGGACAAAAAAGTAAACCGCCATCAGAATCAGGACAATTCCAAGACCAAGATTAACTTTTTTCATCACATTATCCGAGACAAATTTTTTGGCCCAGTGTAAAACCAGCGTCAGAGAGGTCAGATAAGAGGCAAGCCCCAATCCGCCAAAAAGAAGAAAGAAGGCATAGATTGTGGAAGTGAAGGAGGTGACCAGATTTAAGTCCTTTAAAAATTGGGCGCCTAAAAGCCACCAAAAAATCATCATCGGATTGGTCACGGCCAGCGAAAAACCGGTCAGCAGGGATAATCGCTTATTCTTCAGCACGGTTTGATTCAAATGCAGAGAATGGGCATGCCCGCTCTGCTTCAGCGTATAAATCCCTAAAGCGAGTAAAATGGCCGCTCCAACGACCCAAAAAATTGCCACAACGGTTTTGTGCCTTAAAAACGGCGCTATTCCGAAAAACGCAATTGTTCCGTACATGACATCCGATGAGACCGACCCCAACACCACCATAAATGCAGACCGGAGATGTCCGTTTAAGGATCGTTTGGCGATCTCAATTTGCGTGGCTCCGACGGGAATGGCCGTCAGAAATCCCATAATATAAATCAGAAGAAAAAATAAAATGATTTTCATTGCTCACCAATAAGTAAATTAAAGATTAATTATTGTAAACATAACCGTATATCCTGAATAATTGTTCCCGTATCCAAAGATTCAAAGCAGCGGACTTTTTTGCAGGTTTTCGCCATTTTATTGATACAGGTAATATTCCGGCAGGGGCTGTCCGCAATATAGACGCGCGAAGGGGCGTCCTGACTTGAGGCCAAATAGTTCAAATCGTCTGAATCATACCCATAAACCCGCGCAGGAGTCGATCCAAAAATTGAAAAGACCGCCGTCCGGTTTCTGAACGTGTGCTCTCCGGATTTCGCAAATTTTCTGGCCGCAGCAATGTGCAGGGGGCCGGTATCCCCCGTGATGTAAATATCACAATAATCGATTAGAGCCGCATAAGCATCTATTGACAGCGAAGACGGCACAACCGTTATCTTCCGCCGGAGCGACTCCGGAACGGCATTCAATATCTTTTGTTCGATATTTTTCTCGACATGGCCGGCGCCTAACAAAATGGTGTCCACTCGATTTAAATCCGCCAGTTTTCGAATCAAAGAAATTTGCCGTTCCAGCGGTATACGCGTAAATCCGGAGGAAGTATCCGGATTCAGAAAGACCACCGACCGCCGGTGATTCAGCCCGTTTTCCAATATAAATGTTTCGGCTTGTTCGATTGCCGAATTCGAAAGGGTTATTCGCACATCTCCAAATCGATGTTTCTTTTCCGGCTGCAATAATGCCGAAAATAATCGATAAACCAACCGGTGTGCCTGATAAGCCACATGGTTCTTCTCTTCCTTGCTTTTTTCGTTTCGGATGATCAAAGAAGCCATCAATGAAACTGAAATCACGCGTTCCTTAAACCGCCCGAAAAGCGTCTGCTTAAAAAGCGGACAAAAATTAAAAATCACATCATACTGCCCCGCATAAAGAGCATTTTCAATCGCCTTAAAATCATCGTCCACCGGAAAGGGTTCTCCGGAAAGAACCGGCAGAAGCGTCGAAATTTCAGGGTTCCCTGCAATCAGGCATTCAGCCGAGCGGTTAATGAGATAATCGATTTGAGTATCCGGGAAAAAGTCGCGCAAAGCGGAGACGCTCGCCTGCAAATTCACCGCATCTCCGATATTCAGGTCTGCAATCACTAAAATTTTATGGAAATGAGCAATTTTTTTCAGGCGCGTCATATCTTGATTGAAATGCCTCCGGATAATAAAGCGGTTACTCATCACGGCAGGCACCGTTTCATTAAGCAGCCCTGCCCCCGTGCGGGGGAGCCACTTTGTCAGAACGCTCGACGCTTTAAAATAAAAATCATAATTTTTCGTTTGGCTCACTTTCCCGGCCCTTTTTTAGAGTCTAAATTTCGCACTATTTTTCAGCCCTCTTTTTAAATACGTCTTAATTTTTGAATCTCCCCGGAAAAAATGATGATACCCTCCGCGTGGACCGCTGATTTTATTCGCCTTCAACCCCTAACACTTTCGCATTTCCGGCGTCAACCAACACGTCAAATTCATCTCCTTTATATTTCACACGCACCGTGTACACCAGATAGCCGTTTTCATTTTCCAATTTTATTTGTTCCACTTTTCCTTCCGCCAATTTAAGGGCAGACGCCTTCGCCTGATTTTCGCTGATTTTTGCCAGAGAATTCAAATTGACCTCTTTGGTAATGGGGATCGTCCCGACAAAGGTCGCTCCGCTTTTTTCACGGGCTTCGGCCGTTTCTTCCGCTTCGTGTTCTCCGGCTTTCTCTTCTCCGGAAGCCGCTTCCGTTTTTGCTTCACCCTCTTTTTCAGAAACAATCCCCTTCGATTCTTTCACCTCTGCCGCCTCCTTTAGGGCGGTCTCCGTTTTCTTCAGGACAACAGAACCGTCTTTGGCATTAATTTGAATTTCGGTAATGACTTTGTCCGGCATCTGAACATCGTAAGAATAAATCAGCAGCCCATTTTCCAATTCCAAACCGCCCTCAATAATTTCACCATTGGCATTTTTGAGCGCCAGTGTTTTGGCCTCTGCGGGTGTTATTTTGGCCAGCTTTTGCAGCACGGATTCCGCACTCTCTTTCTTATGCTCGCAGCCGAAAAAAGAACTTGAAAACAACAATCCGAGCACCACTGTGAACAACACGCTTTTTTTCATGATCATTCTCCTTCTGTTTGGGTTCCACCTCATTTAACCTGTAACGAATAAAGCCACTAATTCACGAATTACTAACAACTCATTTCAAGAAATTCAAACTGACAAAACGATTTCAATTTTTATTCGATATTTTAATTTTCATATTTGATTTTTAATTTTGCAGCTTATCCAATCTTCGCCGCCAGCTTTCCAATGCCCTCATAGAGAGCCGGGACAACATTCAGGCTGAAAAAAATTCCGGTAATCATTCCGCCAATGATCGTAATGGCAAAAGGCTGGTGAATTTCTGATCCGATTCCCATTCCAATGGCCGCCGGCAGCAGTCCAAAGATTGTGGTGAGTCCGGTCATTAATATGGGTCGTGTCCGAATATGAACGGCTTCCAGCAGGGCCTCCCGCGGAAGCATTTTTTCAGTCTCCTGAAGTTTATTCGCCAGATCGATCAGGACAATGGCATTGTTGACCGCCACGCCCACAAGCGTCAGCAGCCCAATGGCAACCGAAAGATTGAGTGCCTGGCGCGTGAGCAAAAGGGCGATAAATACACCGATAAAGTCCAGCGGAATCTTTAAGAGAATCACAAACGGCTGCCAAAACGAATGAAATTGGAGATAGAGAATGATGTAAACCAGTAAAATAGCCCCCAGAATGACCACTCCGAATTGCCGGACGCTTTGAAGGAGGGTCTGATATTGGCCGCGAATTTCATAGGCATAACCGGTTGGAAAATGAATCTGTGATAGATTTTTCTTCAGTTTTTTAATCACTGCAAAAATATTCCCGCTGATTCCGGATACAAGGGTCACCTCCCGCTGAGAATTCAGATGGGTAATCGCCGGCATCGTGTTCTGAAAGCCGATAGCGGCCAGTTGATTCAGCGGCACCGTACGATGGGCGCCCACCTGAATAGGAAACGTTTTCAAGTCGGTCAGATTTTGCCGTTCCCGTTTGGGAAGCCGCAGGAAAATGGCGACGGGCGCCTGCCCCCGAATAAAATAGGACACGACTTGCCCTCGAAAAGCCAGCGCCATTTGACCGAGCACATCCTCAGCCGTCAGGCCAAAATAGGCCAATTGGGGCCGGCGGGGCACAACCTCAATTTGCGGCACTTGAAATTTGGCATTGTTAATGAGTCTCTTAATACCGGGCGTGGCATCCGCCGCTTTTTCCACTCGTTTTGAGAGAATAACGAGTGAATCCAGATTATCTCCTTCGATGGAGATCCCGAAAAATGCGGGAAGTCCGCTGAAACTCTCATCGATATTTTCCTGCGTGGGCTGGTGGTAGAGACAAACAATGCCTTCAATGCCCGAAAATTTCTGCCGAAATTGCTCCAGCAGCGCGTTGGCGCTGTACTTTCGACGGCTTTTGTCCACCAATTTCATTTGGAGCTCCCCCCGGTTGACCCCTTCGATGGAATAGGTATTTTCCGGCGAACCGATTTTCAGGTACACATTTTTCACATCCGGGAAGGTCAGGGCCTCACGGCTTAATTGCCGTCCCACCCGGTAGGATTCTTTTAACGACACCCCCGGGGGCATCACGTACTCGATCAGAAGCGTGCCTTCATCGATGGGCGGCAAAAAGCCGACGGGATTCAACAGCAGCACGAGCATCAGAAATCCTGCAAAAGCAGCCGCCAACCCTCCTAAAAGCCCTTTTTTGTGATTCATGGCCGCGTGGAAAAATCCATCGTTCCACCGAATAAATTTTCTGAGAAACGCGGGCATCTCATTTTTCCGGATGACCCGTTTGGGATGCCGCTGCATCAGAACCGGGATCACCGTGAGAGAAAGAATCAGAGACGCCAGAAGCGTGTAGCTGATGGTCATCCCGAAGGGCAAAATAAGCTCCCGCAGAAAGCCGGTCAGAAACAGAAGCGGCAGAAAAACAATAACAGTTGTAATCGTCCCGCTCACATCCGGACCCAAAATCTGCCGGGTGCCGTCCAAAACCGCCTGATGAATCGGGCGCCCAAGCGCCTGATGCCGCTCAATGTTTTCCATGACGATGATGGAGTCGTCCACCACCATTCCAATGGAAAGTGTCAGTGCGGCCAATGTCATCATATTGAGGGAGTAGCCGGAGAGCAGCATCAAGACAGCCGCCGACAGAAGCGCCAGCGGGATGGTGAGCGATACCACAAATGTGGGGTACAATCGCCGGAGAAAAACAAAAAGCACAAAAATGGCGAGGATGGCGCCCATCCACATTTCATTTTTGACGCCGGCCATCGATTCATTTAAAATTTCAGATTGATCATAAAATTTATTGACCCGGGTGCCGGGGGGCAGCAGGGAACTTAACGCCCGCATTTTTTCATCGACTTTTTTGGCAATGGCCGTGGCGCTGGTTCCGATCGCCTTTTGAACCAGGATTGCGACGGCGGGCCGGCCGTTGCTGCGAATCAGATAGTGTTCCGGAATGTGTCCTTTCCGGATGGCCGCCACATCTTTCAGGAAAATCGGGGCGCCGTCCGGCTGCGATTTGACACGGATAAAACGCAGGGCGTCCAGCGTCTGAACCTGACCGTTTCCGCGAATAGGAATATCCAGGTGATTTTCTTCCAGATAGCGCCCGCTTACATTTACATTACTGGCGAGAAGGAGCTGTTTCAGGCGGAGCAAACCGATTCCCAATTGCTTCAAACGCGCCACATCCGGCTCCACCACAAATGCCGGCCGCTGCCCCCCCATCACATCGATTCGGGAGACCCCCGGAATACTGTGTAAAACCGGAATGAGATGAAATTCCGCGATCTGACGCAGCCGGCTTTGCGGAATACTCGTGTTGACCAGGGTGTAGCCGACAATCTGCTGCATTCGGCTGCCGAGATTGTCGATGCTGGGATGCACCCCCTGCGGCAATCGGCCGCCGATCCGGGAAAGCGCCGCGGAGATGAACTGCCGCGCCGCCAGAAGATCGTAGCCCTGCCCAAACTCCACGGTGACCCGCGAAACGCCCATGGCAGAGATGGAGGAGGTTCGGCGAACGCCTCGAATAGCCTGCACTTCTCCTTCGATGGGGCGCGTAATCAGCAATTCCACATCCTCCGGGGAAACACCCGGATACTGCGTAATGATGTTCACCAGGGGATAATTCAGGCCGGGGAAAAACTCGATCGGCATTTTAAACAGTGCCCACCCGCCGGCAAAAACCAGGAGTAAAATCAGCAAAACTGTGTAGGCCGGCTGTTTGAGAAATTTTTCGTACAACGTCATTTTCCAAATTCCAATAGTTTAATCTCCATATTTCAAGTTTATGAATAAAATTTCCACTTCATCATTGATCATTCCTTGCTGAGTGTTGGATATTCAAATATCTTTACACAAACGCTTAAAATAAAAAAACCGATTCATCATAAAAATGCATACATTTTCTCATAAAAATATTAAGGTTCATCCCAAGTTTTTTGTTTTAAAAATTAGTGAAAAATTCGTGCACATTCGTGGGCCTTTTTCTTCCCACTAATTGACACCAATGGCAGCACAAATCCACGCATTTCCGGCAATAAATAGTTCATTCCATTTTTGTCTGGAATGATTGCTGCCAATTGTTTAAAAAGTATGCATTTTCGCGATGAACCTAAAAACCAAATAGCCAATAGCCAGCAAGGAACTTTCAAATTTGAAGTTTCGCTTCTTATTTAATCCTGAACTTTCATCGTTTTTTCCAGATTTTTGTAAAAATATTCAAAGGCACTCTCGGTCACGACACGGGTTCCCAGCGGCGGCCCCTGAACCAATTCTCTTAAGGAGGCATTTTTTCTTCCCGTCTTAACCTGCTCATTTTTGTATGTTCCGTTTTCGTCGACCACCACAAAATAGCGTTCGCCTTTCCTGACAATCGCCTTTTCCGGAACGGCCGGGCCGCTGCAGGCATCAAACAGCAGCTTATATTTGACAAACATCCCGGGAACAAACCCGGTTTTGAGCGAATTCAGGCGAATCCAGATTTCGCGGCCTCCGGATTTTGGGGAGACCGCTTTGGCCAAAAAACTCACCTGTCCCGCCGCACGCAGGGAATCGTTTAAAAGAACGGTCAGTTTTTTTGAAGCTGCCAGCCGGGCGGGATCGCCGTAGTAATCGATAACCAGCTTCCACTGCGGAACAGCCAGAAATTGTGCCAGGCGGGTGCCCGCGTTTACATCATCCCCCTGCGGCACAGAAAAACCGGCTAAAATGCCGTCGTAAGGCGCCCGGAAATTGGTCATTGTCTTGAAAAAATTCCAGTCATTTTCGGCCTTTTTAAGCACCTGCTGCGCCAGCGAAAAATTCCGCTGCAGTTCCTGCCAGGCCTCCTTCGACAAAAACGCCTGCTTTTTGAGCAATTGTCTCCGCCGAAGCCTGCTTTTCATAAATTGAAATTGCTCCCGGGCAGAGGCCAGAGACGCGCGCAGGTCCGTCTCCCGGTGCACCACATCCGGACCGGACAACGCATAAATTAGCTCTCCCTTCCTGTAGAAGGAATTCCGTTTCACATTCAGGTGAATCACGCCGTCAAAACGGGCAATGAGGCTGATGGAGCGATTGCTTTGAATGGTTCCGTAGCCTGTGTACGTATGGTAGAACACCGCCTGTGTGACGGGCGCTGTCTTGACGGGCAAATGGCTGGGGCGAAGCTGCTTTTGATTCCTGCCGCAGCTCATAAGCATTGTCAGAGGCAAAATAATTAAAATAAAATAAGGCCGCATGGTCATAATCTCCATTTATCACGGATCGAATTTTAAGCTGAATAATTCACCGCTTCTCTCAAAACCATGAATAGAACAGATGTAGATAAAATATCTGCCCGATTTTTTTCTTACTATTTTTACAAAACCCGCAACGGCAACTGTTTTATTTTTTGATGATTCATCTAAATAGAAGTAGCTCGGCGCTCTCTGTGTCCTCTGCGGTTTATGAACTAACCGGAC
>BDTM01000019.1 GCA_002898015.1 bacterium BMS3Bbin03
TGGATCTGCGGTAATGGTTTTGCAGGATCGTATTTCAGGGCTATTATTCTATCTGTTGGGGCGATGCATTCGCAGGAAATGATTTGTCCATTTGCAACAATTTTGCCACCGAATGCATCGCCCTTACGGATTATCCTGGTTTTCATCACCCCTATCCCATTTCAATCGATTATTGATGATGTATTCCCCAATTCGGCTTAGGTTGACGGCTCTCCGCCGAAGGTGGATAAATTCCAATTTTTAATCTCCAAACGCGCCCGCCCGGGCTGCTGTTAAATTGACTTGAATTTTAGTTGCAAATTTTATAGTTTAATTAGGTGCCGGGAAAGAGGGGGTGCGTTCAGGAGAGAAACGGTTTAGTCGACAGAGCTATTTTGCGTTGTTTCTGATTCTCAGCGCATTCGTGCCCTTGTGGCAGACATAGTCCTGAAGAGTTATTTTTAATTTTTTGTCAAAAAAACAAAAATTTTACCCGTAATATTGATAAAAGAGAGGAGCGGTTAAATGAGTCTGGTTCCCGGAAAAGTTGTACTGGATGCCGCAAACAAGGGCGGCTACGCCATCGGAGCTTTCAATTTTAACAACATGGAAATTTTACAGGCGATTATCGACGCTGCCGAAGAAGAAAAATCTCCCGTCATTATCGCCGCCAGCGAAGGCGCCATTAAATACGCCGGATTGGAAATGCTGGTCGGTCTGGCCGAAACGGCTGCCGAAAAAGTCGGCGTGCCGGTGGCGCTGCATCTGGATCACGGCACACACTACGATATCATCCTGCGCTGCCTGCGCGCCGGTTTTACATCGGTTATGATTGACGCTTCTTCCAGGCCGTTCGATGAAAATGTTAAATTGACCAAACAAATCGTCGACATTGCCCATCCGATGGGAGTTTCCGTCGAAGCCGAATTAGGCCGTTTGATGGGAATCGAGGACAACATTTCGGTGGCCGAACGGGACGCCGTTCTGGTCGATCCCGATCAGGCCGAAAAATTTGTCGAGCTCACCGGTGTGGATTCCCTTGCGCCGGCCATCGGGACCTCGCACGGCGCCTTTAAATTCAAAGGCGAAGCCAAATTGGATTTTGACCGCTTAAAAAAAGTCAAAGAAAAAACCGGCATTCCTCTGGTTTTGCACGGCGCTTCCGGCGTGCCCCGCCACCTTCTGGACACGATTAACCGGTTCGGCGGCGACATTAAAGGCGCCAAAGGGCTGCCGGCAGAGACGCTGCAGAAAGCCATCGCGTACGGAATCAATAAAGTGAACACCGACACAGATCTGCGGCTGGCTTTCACCGGCGCGATTCGAGAAGTTTTAGCAGAGAAAAAAGAGGTGTTCGATCCGAGAAAAATTCTCGGACCCGCCCGTGAGAAAATGAAAGAGGTCATTAAAGAACGCATGCGCCTGTTTGGTTCCGTAAACAAAGCGTAACCCTGTTTGATTGAGGGCCTTATGAGATATTTGTTCGGGCCGGTGCCGTCGCGTCGTTTGGGCGTCTCACTGGGCATCGACCCTATTCCCAAAAAAGTCTGTTCTCTCGATTGTGTGTATTGCGAGGTGGCCAAAACATCGCTCAAAACACTTGAGCGGGCGGAATATGTCCCGGCTGAAGAAATTCTTTCGGAACTGCGCAAGTACCTTGCACAGAACCATGTGGCATTGGATTTTATCACTTTTTCCGGTTCCGGAGAGCCTACGCTGAACAGCCAATTGGGTTTTATGATTCGTGAAATCAAAAGAATGACCGGCACGCCTGTCGCGGTCATTACAAACGGCACACTTTTATGGCGGGAAGACGTCCGACAAGATCTGCTGCCCGCCGATCTTGTGATGCCCTCGCTGGATGCTGTTTCTGAAGCGCTTTTCATCAAAATTAATCATCCGGCAAAAGGTCTGACGGCTCAAATGGTCCTGGAAGGTTTAATCCGGTTTCGGAAAGATTATGCAGGTCCCATTTGGCTGGAAATCCTGATTGTGAAGGGCATTAATGATCAGGAAGAGGCTTACAACCGTCTGGCAGACGCCGTTAAAAAAATTAACCCCGACCGCGTGCAATTAAACACGGTTGTTCGTCCGCCGGGGCATGGGCGTGCACAACCCGTTTCGGAAAAAGAATTGCAAAAGCTGCAGCGCATTATCGGTCCAAAGGCGGAAATTATTGCGAATTTCAATCGGGAAACGAACAAAGCGTATCGTGAAGAAATTGAAGATACTCTGGTTGAATTACTGAAAATCCGTGCGTGCACAATCGAAGAGATGGTCGAGTCGATGGGCATTCATCGGGATGAGCTGTTGAAATACATCGAATTACTGCAGGATGAAGGCTATTTGCAAAAAATTCAATTTGAAAGCAAAATCTACTTTAAAATTCCTGCAGAGGCAGAATGCACAAAATGAGGAGCTTATCATGAAAAAAGTTTTGATTGCATCAAACGAACCTGATTTAAACGGCAAAATCGAGAAACGATTTGGTCATTCCAGATATTTTATTTTAATTAATCCGGATTCAATGGATTTCAAAGCCATCCCAAATGCAATAGAGGCCTCGAATCCGGACACGATAGGAGACATTCTGGCGATGGGAATTGATGCCGTCATCACCGGGAATATTGGGCCCGGTGCTTTTGAGATCCTTCACCAAAACGGGATCCCCGTGTATATTGTTCGAAACAAAACCGTCAAAGAGGCCGTCGAAGCCTTAAAGGCCGGTACACTGAATCCGGCCGACCAACCCACGATGAAAAATAGTCCGCACGACGGCAGAGGCATTGGAATGCGCCACGATCATAAGCACGATCACCACGCGTCCGGCACGTCGCGAGGTCCCGGACGAGGTACGGGAATGGGGCGGGGACGCGGCATGGGCGGCGGCAGAGGCCGGAACAGATAAAATCGAATGTAATCGGGAAAAAGACGTAATAAAACAGAACGCCCTGAATGGAGGACGAAATTTATGTGGGTAATCCTTGCGATTCTATTGGTAATCCTGGCGTACGTGTACCTTGCCAACGTCAATTGGGGACGCTTTTGGAATCTTTTTAACCGCGGCGGCTGGGTCATTTTAGCCCTGTACATCATTCTTGGTTATTGGTATTTCAACCATTTTTAAATCGCTCATGATTTGAAATTAGAAAAGAAGAAGAATGAAATCTTTTGCCGACTTATTCTGGCTGCTTTTTATCATTGCGGCTCTGATCCCTCTTTTTCAAAAACGGGCATTAGGTGTTGCGCGTATCAAGATACTTCATAAACTGGAAACCAAACGGAAGTCCCGTGTGATTGCCATGATTCATCGGCAGGAAATAATGGCTTTCCTGGGATTTCCATTGGTGAAATACATCGACATTCACGATTCCGAACAAGTTCTGCGTGCCATTCGGATGACCCCGAAAGACATGCCCATCGACATTATTTTACACACCCCCGGCGGCCTCGTATTGGCGGCAGAACAAATTGCATATGCCTTGAGCAAACACCCGGCAAAAGTGACCGTGATGGTGCCGCATTACGCCATGTCCGGCGGCACATTACTGGCTCTTTCCGCCGACGAAATCATCATGGATGAAAGCGCTGTTCTCGGCCCGGTTGATCCTCAACTGGGAGACAAACCGGCGGTCTCTATTCTGAAAGTTTTAAAGCAAAAAAAATATGATGATATAGACGACGAAACATTAATCCTGGCTGATGTGAGTGAAAAAGCGATGAAACAAATTCGAAGCTTCGTAGAAAACCTCCTCCGCAAGAAAATGGATGAAAAGAAATCCAAAACAATCGCTAAAACCTTAACGGAAGGCCGTTGGACACACGATTATCCCATCTCCGTCGACGAGGCAAAAAAACTAGGGTTGAACGTTTCTCTAAATTTGCCGGAAGAGGTTTACAAAATGATGGATCTTTACCCACAACCCAGCCAGCAAAAATCGGCCGTGCAATACATTCCCATCCCGTACAGACGCCCAGGGAATTCGCACAGTTCCAACCGGATCAAATAGGAAAAATCTTTCGTGATTCCTTTAAAAGATACAATTCCGTCCAGGCATTTCCCAATCGTTAATTTTTTAATCATTGTCCTTAACGTCTGGGTTTTTTTCTTTGAAGTCTCGCTCGGAAAATCTGTTCAGGATTTTATTCAGGCCTATGGATTTATACCGGCACGATTTACACATCCTGAAGCCTATAATCTGACTTTTTTTGGAGGCGGTGTTGTGCCGATTTTTACCGCCATGTTTATACACGGCGGCTGGTTTCACATTATCGGCAACATGTGGTTTCTCTGGATTTTCGGCGATAACGTGGAAGATGCCATGGGACACGGGAAATACTTGATTTTCTATCTTCTGTGCGGCGTGGCTGCAGCCATCACGCAATATGGTATAAATACGGTATCGACAATCCCCAACATCGGCGCCAGCGGAGCCATTGCGGGTGTGATGGCAGCCTACTTGCTAATGTACCCGCGGGCAAAAATTCTTACATTAATCATCATTATTATTTTTGTTGATATTATTCAAATTCCGGCTTTTATATTCATCCTTTTTTGGTTTGCGCTGCAGCTTGTCTCCGGATTGATCGCTTTGCCTTCGGCTCACATGGCCACAGGAGGCGTGGCGTATTTCGCCCATATCGGCGGATTTGCAACAGGTCTTCTCCTCGTCTGGGTTTTCAAGGAAAAACGGCGCGCGGAATACACCGATGAATATTTACCCTGGTAATTCGGAGAAAAGAAAATGAAAGACCCATTGGCTAATTTATTCTGGTTACTCTTTATTATCGCTTTGATCGTCCCCTGGTATAAAAAATACTTATTGATACAGACCAGAATCAGTTTTCTGAGAAAAATCGAAAAGGAGCGGGGTACCCGGGTCATCTCACTCATTCACAGGCAGGAATTGATGCATTTTATCGGCTTCCCGTTGATTAAATATATTAGCATCGAGGATTCGGAACAAATTCTGCGCGCGATCCGCCTGACGCCGAAGGACATGCCGATTGACCTTATTTTACACACGCCCGGAGGGCTGGTTCTGGCAACCGAACAAATTGCAACGGCGCTTTTGAAACATCCGGCAAAAGTGACCGTCATGATTCCCCATTACGCGATGTCCGGCGGAACCCTGCTGGCTCTGGCAGCCGATGAAATCCTGATGGATGAAAACGCCGTTCTCGGCACTATCGATCCGCAACTGAAAGCCTTTCCGGCGGTGTCAATTCTAAAAGTTGCAAAGAAAAAATCACTGGAAAAAATTGAAGATGAAACGCTCATTCTCGCAGATGAAGCTCAAAAAGCCATAAACCAGATCAGTGCATTCGCTTTTTTCTGCCTGAAATCCAAAATGCCTGAGGGGAAGGCCAAATCCCTTGCACAGATTCTGACAGGGGGCCGCTGGACGCATGATTACCCGATTACGAGCGAGATCGCAAAAGAATGGGGTCTGCCCGTGAATACGGAGCTTCCAAAGGAGGTCTATCAACTCATGAATCTTTACCCGCAATCCGGACTAAACCGGCCTTCTGTTCAATATATCCCGGTGCCGTATCATGACCGAAATGAGTAGCACGAGGAAATAATCAAGAAAGAATTCCGCAATGAACAATTCGTGAATTAAAAGAGAAACTTGAATCGGAGATTCTGTTAATTTTTACATTTAAAAAGGAACGGATAGAATCCTTCCTCATCTCTTCAAATTCTCAAACAGGTATTCTTTAAAAATTCGATACTCATTCGGCAAAACAATATAGTGATTTTTCAGTTGTAAATGTTTCAAGGATTCCGGCATCTCGGGGGTTACACCCAGGTATTCCTGCAGAACCTCGCTGAATTTACCGGGGTGAGCGGTCTCCAAAACGATTTGAGGGAGATCCGGCTCCCCCTCTTGTTCCCGAAACGATTCCAGACCTGCAAAAGCCACGGCCCCGTGAGGTTCCAGAATCACTTTTTTCTCCCGCCAGATCCGCACCATTGTGTCGATGGTCTCACTGTCGCTAATGCCGACGCCAAAAATATGCCTGCGCATCGCCGTCCGGTCGGGATTTCGGTGCACATACCCATCTTTGTCCACATTGCCGCCGTAGAGATCGAATAACCGGCCAAGATTGCTGGGGTGCCCCACATTCATTGAATTGGATAAACATCTCCTCGACGGGGAAATTTTTTCGTAACGGCCGTTCTGTAAAAATCCGGGAAATTCATCATTTTCATTTGTCGCAATGATTATCTTCTCCACGGGAAGCCCCATCCGGTATGCGATTTCGCATCCAATGGCATTACCGAAATTTCCGGACGGGATCGAAAATATCACCTTTTCCTCGTACTTCGCCAAACGCGAATAAGCGTAAAAATAATACACCATCTGCGGCAGCAGCCGGCCAATATTGATAGAATTCCCGGAAGTCAGATGAAAAAGCCTTAACTCCGGATCCAGAAAGGCCGATTTTACCATCTTCTGGCAATCATCAAATTTGCCGTCCACCGAAACGGCGCGGACATTGCCGTTAATTGACGTAAGCTGAGCCTCCTGTTTAGGACTTACCTCCTGCCGGGGATATAAAATGTACACAAATATTCCCGGAATGCCCTGGAATGCCCGGCCAATGGCGCTTCCGGTGTCACCCGAAGTGGCCACCAACAGATTCAAATAATTCCCATTGCGATTAAAATAACCCATGAGGCGTGCCAGCATCTGGGCGGCAAAATCTTTAAACGAAGCCGTCGGCCCCTGATCCAGGCGCATCAAATACCTCTTTTCGCCCAGAGATTCGATGGCAATTTCAAATGTGTACGCCTCTCTTGCCAATTGGGATAAAACCGATGCCGAAATTTCGGGCCGCAGGAATTTTCCAAGAACAAGGCTTGCAATTTCAGGGTAACGCATGTGCGGAAGCTGCCTGAGTTCTTCCGGCGAAACTTTTGGAATCCGGTCGGGCATAAACAATCCCTCGTCCTGCGCCTGGCCCTGGAAAAGTGCCTCCTGAAATGAAATGCGTTCAAAATCTCCGGATGACTGATTTGAGAATTGTCGATTCGTGCTGTAATAATATATAGGAGCAACCATAATGAATAGGCCTCACTTAAAAAATGTTCAAAAATTTAAAATCGTAATTTTGGAAAAATAAAAAAGGGTTAAGATAAACTAACCGGTTACGGTTTAAGGCTGGTAGTGAGAAAGTCGGAATACAGATGATGACCTTTCCATTGGAGCTTCAAAATTGGGAAAAGATAGTTGTGTTCATATTGCAGCATCTTAAATCTTCTTCGTCGATATTAAAACGTTCAATCGATATTCTTTTAATGGTCTATCGGTCGTTGTTCAATAATTCTTTAATTTTGAAAATATACCAATTTCTTTCGCCTATCGCAAGTTTTTTTGCAGCGATTCAGGATTAGGCTTGCAACAAAGTCACGAAAGCGCCAAAATCCTAAACTAAACCTTCTGATCCGCCAGTATAAAATCGATAATGTTTTCATTCGGTTTCACACGAACCAATTTCACTTTTATCCGGTTCCCCAGTCGAAACGTAACGCCGGTGTTTTTTCCAATCATGGAAAACTTTTTTTCATCATAAAAGTAATGGTCGTCCGGTAAATCTTTCACATGCACAAGACCTTCCACAAGCGTCTCTTCAAGTTCTACAAAAATCCCAAACGGTACAACACCCGAAATAATTCCGAAATACTCCTCGCCCAGCTTGTCCGCCATAAATTCAACCTGTTTCATCTTTATCGATTTCCGCTCGGCCTCCAGTGCCCGGATTTCCTGTTCGGAAGCAATTTTGCAGACCTCCGACAATTTTTCTTCTAACAGGCTTTTCTGGTCCTGTGTTATTTTGCCCTCGTACTTCTTTAAAAGCCGGTGAACCTGCAAATCCGGGTAGCGCCGGATGGGTGACGTAAAATGTGTGTAGTGAGAAAATCCAAGTCCAAAATGACCGATATTCTTGGTGGAATACTCCGCTTTCATCATCGAGCGTAACATCAGATTATTGACAATAATTTCTTCCGGTGTGCTTTTAACCTGCTCCAATAATTTTTGAAGCTGTTTTTGGCCGACTTGTCCTTTTTTGCCCGGAAATTTATGACCGAGTGTTTCAACCAGATTTTTAAAATCCCGAATCTTATCCTGGCTGGGACGCGGGTGAACGCGATAAATAAACGGTAAGCCCCTATTTTTTTTCTGCTCATGATCCTTTCCAAAAGCGACATGGAGCGCCACAATACGATTGGCAAGCAGCATAAATTCCTCAATCAGTTGGTGACTTTCCAGGCGTTCGACGCGGCGTATTTCCAGAGGATGGCCTTTATCATCCAGAATCACTTTCACTTCGGGCGTTTCAAAATCAAGGCTGCCTTCCGCAATACGCTTTCGCCGCAGCAACTGGCCTAAATCCCTCATCTGCCTCAGTGTTTCCGTAAAATCACCGTTTCCCGAATCTATAATTTCCTGTACTTCTTCATAAGAGAACCGCCGTTTGCTGCGAATGATCGATTCTCTGATTTCATAATCGGTCACAACTCCCTTTCGATTCAAAATCATAATAACCGAAAAAGTAAGGCGGTCTTCCCCCGGACGAAGGCTGCACACTTCATTGGACAACCGTTCCGGAAGCATTGGAATCACGCGGTCCACCAGGTACACACTGGTCCCCCGGTGGAGCGCTTCGTTATCCAAACTGTGGCCCTCCGACACATAAAAACTCACATTCGCAATGTGCACCCCCAATTTGTAAAATCCATTTTCCAGAATTTCAAGCGATACGGCATCATCAAAATCTTTGGCATCCTCCGGATCGATTGTAAAAATCTCTTCCTCCCGCAGATCCAGCCGGCGGTCAATTTCGGAAGCCGGAATCTTCTGCGGAATTTTTTCGGCTTCTTCAAGAATCGTTTTGGAGAATGAAACAGGCAGATCAAGAGATTTGGCAACCGAAAGGACATCGACGCCGCTTTCGTCGGGATAACCCAGAATTTCAACAATCTCCCCCTCCGGGTTAAGCTGGCTGTGTTCCCATTCCAGTATTTTAACAACCACTTTTTGTCCCGATTTGGCTTTCAAATCCATTTTGGGCGGAATGAGAATATCCCACACAATTTTTAAATTATCCGGAACCACATAGTTAAAATACTTCCCCTCACGAAAAATACCGACAATATTCGATTGATTTCTCTCCAGAATTTCCACGACTTTCCCCTCCGCATGAAGCTCCTTCCGCCTGGGTTTTGCGAACAATTGAACTTTAACCCTGTCTTTGTGAATCGCCGTCCCCATATTTCGCTGACTCACAAAGATTTCGGTTTTCCCATCATCCTGAATGACGAATCCATAACCCTGAGTTTTAACGTGCAATGTTCCGGTCACAGTCAAGGCGCTTCCGGCGTTGGTGTAACCTTCCCGACCTTCCCGATTAATTTTGCCCGCTTTTTCCATCTTTTTTAGTAAATCTCGAAATGAAGGATAATCGGATTGTGAAATATTTAATCGTTGAGCAAGTGTTTTTGTTTTAAATCGTCTTCCGTGATTGTGTTTCAGAATATCGATGATCTTCTTTTCCAATAATTTTTTATCCATAATTTTTTCAGTCTATCCTCTTACAATGGTGAATTCATTCATATCCAATTGAACGGATGGGTATTCTTTTAGTTTCTTCACAAAAATAGCGATGATTTCTTTGAGCCGGGATTCGCTTTTTGCCTCGAAGCGAAGGACTAACACGGGCTGTGTGTTTGACGCGCGCACCAATCCCCAGCCGTCTCCGAATAAAACACGAACACCGTCTACATCAATCGTCTCGTACCTGGCTTTAAAATAATCCGACAATTCTTTGACAATTTTAAATTTCTCTTCTTCGGCACATGTCATCCGAATTTCGGGCGTGGAATAAAAGGCAGGAATCTCGTCTGCTAATTCAGCCATTGTTTTATCCGACATTGAAAGCAACTGTGCCAGACGCAGAGACACATAAATCGCATCATCGAAACCGTAATAATCGTCGGCGAAGAAAATGTGCCCTGACATTTCACCGGCGAGGGGTGCTTTGTCTTCCTGCAATTTCGATTTCAGCAGTGCATGACCTGTTTTCCACATCAAAGGCTTGCCGCCGTTTTTTTCGATTTCTTCCGCAAGCGCCTGCGAACATTTGACATCAAAAATAATCTCGCCGCCGGGATAGCGCTTGAGGACATCCTTTGCCAGCAGCGCCAGAAGCCGATCCGCAAAAATGACGCGTCCGGTGTTATCGATCACGCCCACCCGATCAGAATCCCCGTCGTAACCGAGGCCAATATCTGCCCCAAGCTCAATCACTTTATCCCGCAGAGTCCGGATATAATTTAATACGGTGGGATCCGGCAAATGATTGGGAAAATGGCCATCGGGTTCACAAAAAATACAGGTCACATCGGCCCCAAGCGCTTTAAATACCTCCGGCGCTGCAAGGCCGCCGGTTCCGTTGCCGGGATCCATGACAATCTTAAGCTTCTTCCCAAATTTGATTTTGCGCTTCAACATGCTTTTATAATCATTCAGAATCTCTTTATTCACAAATACGCCCTCACCCAATTCAAAATCATCGGCTTCAATGAGCCGCCTGAGCGTTTGAATTTCCTCACCGTAAACGGAGCCCAGGCCGTTGTTCAATTTAAATCCGTTATATTCAATGGGGTTGTGGCTTCCGGTGATCATCACACCGCCGTCCATATTCAAATGCGCAATGGAAAAATAGAACGCCGGTGTGGGCAATACACCAATGTCGATCACATTCCCCCCGGTAGAGAGAATTCCTTTTACCAGCGCCCTTTTTAAATCTCCGGAACTGAGCCTGACATCACAGCCAACGGAGAAATTTTTATAGCCGAGACGCTTCATATAGGTGCCGTAAGACTTTCCAAGAAGTTCAACCACATCTTCCGTCAAATCCGTCTCCACAATGCCGCGAATGTCGTATTCTCTAAAAATATTCGGGTTCATTAATGCCTCCGTCAGTTCATAAAACTTTTTTTTCTCCGATCAACACGCGATCAATTCCGACAAGATCTTTAGCCACCTGGATGTTTTGAAAACCCTTTTCCGCCAAAATTTTCTGTACGGACTGCCATTGTCCCATTCCGACTTCAAGATAAATTTTCCCGCCGGGATTCAGCATTTGTCCGGATAATTCGGCCAATTTTCTGTGAAATGTCAGCCCGTCGGCACCATCACGCAGGGCCGCCGGCGGCTCGAATTTGCGCACTTCATCCGGAAGGGTTTGAAATTCGGCTTCCGAAATATAGGGAGGATTAGACACAATTCGATCAAAATTTTGTCCAATTTTCAGGACAAAATCTACCGAAAACACATCTTCCTGAATAAACGTCACCCGATCTTCAACATGGTTGAGTGCCGCATTCTCCTCCGCCAGATTCAGTGCATCCGGGGAAATATCAACGGCAACTATTCTGCTTTTGGGAAGGTAGTAAGCCAGACTGACGGCAATATTTCCGGAACCGGTTCCAATATCCAGAATAGTGACATCCAGATTATTGGGTGTTTGGTGAATCACCTGCTCGATCAGAATTTCGGTATCCGGGCGTGGAATAAGCACGGAAGGGTTGAGCCTGAACTTCAGCGACATAAATTCCGTTTCCCCCAAAATATATTGTAAGGGCTCACTATTTAACCGCCGTTTGACATTTTCGCGGTAAAGATTTAACTCGTTCTGGGTGAGAATTTTCTCGAATTGAAGATAAAGCTGCACACGCTCCAATCCCAGCGCTTGACTGAGCAAGTGTTCGGCATTGAGTCGGGCATTCGGGATTTGTTTTTTTTCAAAAAACTGAGTTGTCCATTGAATCAGGTCAATTATACGCCACTGCTTTTTGGCCTGATAGTGATTACCATTCATTTTAACCGTGTCTGGCTCTTGTTTGCTTGTGATAATCTCCGTACGTCATTACTTTTTTTGTTTTTTGAATTTCCCCCCATAATCAAGATTATCTTTTTCCACAAAAAAACAAAGAGAATTTTTTAAATTTCCATTTTGTAATTGTCTATTCTTTGGATTCCGGCAGTCCTGCAATTAACCGGCTTTTTTTAATTTTTCCGTCTGATCTGCAATCTGCAGGGGTTCGATAATATCATCCAGACTGCCGTTTAAAATCTGATCCAGACGATAAAGCGTTAATCCGATTCGGTGATCGGTCACGCGATTTTGCGGAAAGTTGTACGTGCGAATTTTCGCACTCCGGTCTCCCGTACTGACCATTGCCCGCCGCTGTTCCGCCACTTTCGCCACTTCTTCTTCCTGCTTTTTTGCCAGCAGCCGCGAACGCAATATCTTCAAAGCCTTCGCCTTATTTTTATGCTGCGATTTCTCATCCTGACAGGAAACAACCAACCCCGTTGGAAGGTGCGTAATCCGTACGGCGGAGTCCGTTGTATTCACGCTCTGCCCGCCCGGCCCGGACGATCGAAACACATCGACTCGAATTTCCTTCGGGTCAAGGCTGATGTCCACCTCTGCCGCCTCCGGCAAAATGGCAACGGAAGCCGCCGATGTGTGCACTCTGCCGCTCGCCTCTGTCGCCGGAACACGCTGAACCCGGTGGACGCCTCCTTCATATTTCATTCGGCTGTACACATTTTCTCCTGAAATAGAGAAGATGATTTCTTTAAAACCCCCGATCTCCTGCGGATGAGAATCCATCACCTCTAATTTCCAACTTCGTTGTTCAGCGTAATGAGAGTACATGCGAAATAAATCCCCCACAAAAAGACCGGCCTCTTCGCCACCCGTTCCCGCCCGAATCTCGACAATCACATTCTTTTCGTCCATCGGATCCTTTGAAATGAGAAGAAGCTTTATTTCTGCTTCAAGCGTTTCTTTTTGCTTCTCAAACTCGTCCAATTCGGCCTGAGCGATTTCCCACAACTCTTCGTTGTCCGATTCTTTGAGAATCTCTTTGTCATCTTCAATATGACGGACAATTTTTTCATATTCAGAGAATTTTGCCACAATGGGTTGAAGATTTCGATATTCTTTATTCAACGCCCGATATTTTTTTAAATCGGAAACCACATCCGGATCGGAGAGAGCGTTGCCGATTTCTTCGTACCGTTCGATGATCGATTTTAATTTATCAATCATGCCTGTTCACCTTTTAAAACATATTCCTGAGCGCCTGTATTTTTATGTAATGCCGCTTCCAGCGCCGCAAAAGCGACTTCCAACTGCGATTCATCCGGTTCTTTTGTGGTAATTTTTTGCAGCCACAGGCCCGGTGCCACCAAAATAGAGCCGATTTTACTCTTGTATCCCTTTCCTGAAAACCGGATCAGCTCGTATGAAATCCCGCCAATCACCGGCACGAAAAGCAGACGAACCAGCCGGTCTGCAAGCGTCTCCGGACGTCCTAAAAACATGAAAACCGCGATACTGACCAACATGACGATTAAGAGAAAGCTTGTGCCGCATCTGGGATGATGGGTGGTAAAAGGCCTTGCATTGTCCGGAGTGAGAGGCAGACCGCTTTCATAGGCGAAAATGCTCTTGTGCTCAGCACCGTGGTATTCGAAAATCCGGCGGATGTCTTTGATCATCATAATAAGAATCAAATACAATAGGAAAAACACCAATCGGATGCCGCCGTCCACCAGATTAAACCAAAAGCCCGATTTCACGCCGAGCCGGTCGGTGATCATGAGCGGGGCATAGAAGAAAATAAAAAGCCCCACTGCCAGCGAAACGGTGATCATTAAAGCCGTCCGCCAGGCAGAAAACCCGGATTTTTTATCCGGCTCTTTTTGCTTGCCGTTCTTCTTATCCTCTTCTTCCAGGGCTACATCCCCGGAAAAGGTCAGGGTCTTGATCCCCCAATACAGAGATTCAATCAGCACAACACCGCCGCGCACGATCGGCAGTCCCCAAAATTTATTTCGGGTTGTCCATGAGATGTACGGTTCGGTGTGCACCAGAATTTTACCATTGGGTTTTCGTACGGCTACAGAAACCGCATGCGGAGAACGCATCATAACACCTTCGATCACAGCCTGTCCGCCGACAGGCATTAACGCTTCTTTCTCTTTCACAAGCACCTCATACCAACCATAAAAAAACGGAATATACGCAATCAGGCACGATATTCCGTTTTGGAAAATTGACCTTCAAAAAGCTAATTTTTATTAGAATCAGCTTCGCCTTGCAGACTATACTTTCTGTAAAATTTTTCGACGCGTCCGGCCGTATCAACCAATTTTTGTTTTCCTGAAAAAAACGGATGACACACAGAGCAAATATCGACTTTAATCTCATCCTTATTGATGGTTGATTTCGTCGTAAACGCATTCCCACAGGCACATTTCACGGTTACAACATGATATTTAGGATGAATTCCGGCTTTCAAAAGTAAACCTCCTTCTGTATCTTTTTATTATAGATGTTTCAAAAAAACAATGTAATATGATTTTTTTCAAATTGCAAGGAATATTTTTAAAACATGGCAATCCCATTATTGATCACCGTCGCAGCGAGGCTGTCAGCCATTCGCCATTTACCCGCTCATCGATTCTAAGAATTCCTTGTTCGTCTTTGTGCGGGTCATCCTTTGCAGCAAAAATTCCATCGCTTCGATGCATGAAAACTCACTCAGGAATTTGCGTAATATCCAGATTCGGTTCAGTTCCCATTCGGAAAACAAGAGTTCTTCTTTTCGTGTGCCGGAACGATTGATGTCGATCGACGGGAAAATACGTTTATCGGAAAGATCCCGGTTCAGGACCAATTCCATATTACCGGTTCCTTTGAATTCTTCGAAGATCACCTCGTCCATTCGGCTTCCGGTATCGATTAACGCCGTTGCGATGATTGTTAAACTGCCGCCTTCTTCCACATTCCGGGCGGCGCCAAAGAAACGTTTCGGCCATTGAAGCGCGTGCGCATCCACACCGCCCGACAGGATTTTTCCGCTGTGCGGTACCACCGTGTTATTGGCCCGCGCTAAACGGGTCAAACTATCGAGCAGAATGACCACATCATGCCCGAATTCTACCAGACGCTTGGATTTTTCCAGGACCATCGAAGCCACGTGAATATGACGATCGGCCGGCTCATCAAAAGTCGAACTGATCACTTCCGCATCCACAAACCGCTTCATATCGGTCACCTCTTCCGGACGCTCATCGATAAGCAGCACAATCAGATGGACTTCCGGATGATTAATCGTGATGGCGTTTGCAATGCGCTGCAGGAGTGTCGTTTTGCCGGTTTTGGGCTGCGCCACAATCAGTCCGCGCTGTCCCTTTCCGATGGGAGTTAAGATATCCATGATTCGGGTGGAATATTCATTTGGCTTATATTCAAGCTGGAGTCTTTCCTCAGGATACAGGGGAATCAGATTGTCAAAAATGATTTTCTCTTTTGCTTTTTCAGGTTCTTCAAAATTAATGGCTTCAACCTTTAGGAGTGCAAAAAAACGTTCATTTTCTTTTGGGGGACGAATCTGTCCGGAAACAATATCGCCCGTCCTCATACTAAATCGTTTAATCTGTGAAGGTGAAACGTAAATATCATCGGGACCGGGCAAATAATTATAATCCACAGACCTTAAAAAACCATAACCGTCCGGAAGAACTTCCAGCACGCCTTCGGCAAAAATCAACCCCTCCTTTTTTGTTTGCTCTTCCAGAATTTTAAAAATCAATTGTTGTTTCGTCATGCTGGCATAATCAGGAATGTTCAAATCCTGAGCCACTTTTGTTAAATCCGGAATTTTTAACGTTTTTAATTCTGTAATTTCCATAAAACAACCTTTCCTTTCTTTTCTTTTTTTTATGTTAAATTTTGTGACGTTTTGTGTTCATTTGGGTCCTTATCAATAGATTAAGGGCACAGAAACCTCAGAGGTAAAATGATAAGTAAACAAAATTTTGAGAAGCAACACCTAACGATTGACCACCCTGTTTAAATAGTTTATTATGAAAGACAATTTGGGCTATTAACCGACAGTGGATCTTGTTTTGGAATAAATAGATAGGTTTCAGGAATTTGTCAAACTCAATGAAATTTTTAATAGCTACCTACATTATCGGAATTTTAGCAAAATAAATTAGCGCCATACAAGCACTTCCACAAATATAAATTTTCCTTTTAACAATTTTGTTGAAGTTTCTTTAATAAATGGGGAAACTTGCAGATTTAAAATCTCTAACGAATTTATTGATAGATTGTTCCACTTTTAATGGAACCGGTTATTCGATTATTTCCTCGGTTTCATTATCAAAAAAATGTACTTTATCCATATTAAAAACGAATTCCATTTCAATTCCCGAAGGGGGAATGACATCCGTTTCAACTCGGGCAATATAATTATTTAATCCGGTCGTTAAATACAAATAAAGTTCATTTCCCATTGGTTCAACCACGTCGACCTTCGATTTTATCAGCGCTTTGTGTTTGACATTATAAGCCGTTTCCCGGTCATAAATATCTTCCGGCCGGATCCCAAAAGTCACCTTTTTGCCGACGTAAGGCTCAAGACTTGTTTTAAATTTTTCCGGAAGTTCAATCTTTAAGCGCCCCTCATCGATTGTCAGTTTTTTATTTTTATGAACCGTGACTTCCATAAAGTTCATGGCCGGACTTCCGATAAAACCTGCCACAAATTTATTTCTTGGGTGATTGTATAAACGGAGGGGTGTATCGATTTGCTGAACCTTGCCGTCCCGCAGCACTACTATGCGATCCCCCATGGTCATCGCTTCTATCTGGTCGTGGGTAACATAAATCATCGTGGCCTTAAGGCGGTTGTGCAGTCTGATAATTTCCGTGCGCATTTGCACGCGGAGTTTGGCATCCAGATTTGAAAGCGGCTCGTCAAATAAAAATACCTTCGGCTTCCGTACGATTGCCCGACCCACAGCCACACGCTGCCGCTGCCCGCCGGATAAAGCCTTTGGTTTCCGGTCCAGATATTCTTTAATGCCGAGAAGTTCCGCCGCTTCAAAAACCCGCTGCTTAATTTCCTTTTTGGGATATTTCCGCAGTTTTAAACCGAACGCCATATTATCATAAACCGTCATGTGGGGGTACAGCGCATAGTTTTGAAAAACCATGGCGATGTCCCGGTCCTTTGGCGGCACATCATTTACGACTTTACCATCAATGTGAATGCCTCCTTCGGAAACCTCTTCCAATCCGGCGATCATTCGCAGTGTGGTCGATTTTCCGCAGCCTGAAGGCCCAACCAGAACAACAAATTCTTTATTCTTCACTTCAAAATTAACATCATCTACTGCCACAACATTTTTATCGAATATTTTATAAACGTGGCTTAAAACAACTTCAGCCATAGGGTCCTCGTTTTAAAATAAGGGAAGTAAAACCTGAGTTAAACGTGATAAAAGTAAATATTATTTTGCTATTTGTCAAGTATTTTTCTTTAAAATCAAAGAAAGGCCGCAAAGGCTTGTATTTTTTAGGGCCCATCCGCGGTTTAATCCCTGTTACAGGGCGTGTTTTTTACATCTTAACCAATTCAAGCAATGCGTCGCTAACCGAATAACTCGAACCCGTGATGACAAGAATGTCATCATCCCTTGCACGTTTTCGAAATACGGCGAATCCCATTTTCACGGTTCCGGCTGCCTGTACCGGCACATTCCGTTTTTGAATTTCTTCCGCCAACTTCGAGGAAGTCAATGCCCTGGGATTATTGGGCTGTACGGCAATTACTTCTTTTGCCTGCGGAACCACGTTATCGATCATGCTTTCGAAATCTTTATCTGCCAGTACGCCCATCATTAAAACAAATTTTTTTTGATGAAAAACAAGTCTGAATGTTTTAACTAGTTGTGTCATTCCATTAGGGTTATGCGCCACATCCAGAATAATGGTGGGATTCCCGGAATAGATTTCAAAACGCCCGGGCCAGTAAGTCTCCGCCAGGCCTTTTTTGATGCTTTCTCCATTAATTTTTGAATCCCCGCCTTCCAGCAATTCCGCCGTTCGGATGGCCGTGACGGCATTCCAAATCTGATGGACGCCCAACAACCGCAAGGAAATGGATGAATATAGATTGAGCGGCGTTTGAACGGTAAATTCCATTTTTTCGGGTGAAATGATCCTGTCCTTGTACCGGCATTCCTGAACGACAGGATACAGCGTACTTTCTCTTTCTCTGCAAATTTCGTTAAAAACATCGATGGCCTCGTGATTGTGTGCGGATGTAATCACAGGCGTGTTGGGTTTAATTATTCCGGCCTTCTCCCGTGCAATGTCCCTCACATTCCCGCCCAGTGTTTCTGTGTGATCCAGATCAATTTCAGTAATCACCGATGCCACCGGGTTTAACACATTTGTCGCATCCAGGCGCCCCCCTAAACCTGTTTCCACAATGGCATATTCAACGCCTTGATCCGCAAAATACGCAAAAGCGATGGCCGTCATCACTTCAAAAAATGTGCAGTGATACGTGTCGATTGTGGTGCGAATTTTTTTTAGATAAGTTTGAACGGCAGAAAGAAAAATCCATTCCCCGTTCACCCGAATTCGTTCCCGGAAGGAAAACAAATGAGGCGACACATAAAGTCCTGTTTTATAACCCGCTTTTTGGAAAATGGATGCCATCATTGCGCCCGTGGAACCCTTCCCATTGGTTCCGGCCACATGGATTGCCTTAAAAGAACACTGGGGATTCTGAAGCACCTGCAAAAGCCGTGTGATGTTTTCCAGGCCCAACCGGATACCGAATCGCCTCAGACTAAACAGATACCGGGCAAGCTTTTCTTCGGACGAATCGATAGTCACCGTCGGATACTTTCTACTTTGTCGGCATAAAATAAATGCGATCCTTCCACTCCCTGTCGTGAAATTCCCCGTCAAAAGTGGAGTGGATCAGCGTGTAAATTCCCATTCCATCCAGGTCGGAGAACACACAAAGGCGCCCGCCCAATTTGTAATAATGCCAGATTTCGTAGGGTTTATAATCCAGTTCGTATTGATGACGTTCAATTTCATCGGGTGGTCCGTATAAAATCAGGATTCTGCCGCGGTCCGTCTGCCAGCCTTCTAATTTATACCTCCCAAAATGTTGATTCGCATAATTAAATCGCTTATAAAACTCTTGCTGAAATTCGTTGACTTTTGTTTCCGGATTCGGGTCTTTTAACCGCCAGAAATTGACTAAAAATCGAATTTTACCGGCCCGATCCAATTTCTTCAGGATCTTTTTTTCACTCCGCGTCAGTATGTACTGAATTTGTTCGATCGCTTTATTCAGATTGACCTGAGAAAGTTTCGTTGGTTTTGACGGCGCCGCCTGCTTTTCCCGACGGGCAATTTCCTGTGAGAGATTCTCGACACGAAATGATTTCAGCCGAACCGCTTTGCTTTCCGAATCCAGATCTTTCACCGTCAACTGAAGGTAAAAAATTCCTGTGGGCAGACCCACCACATTAATAGCACGCGCCTCAAGAACCGTCCGGCCCGGCTTTTTCAAAACCTGATCGGTGAGTTTTTCAAAAACAGAATGATTTGAATCCAAAATGGCGTACGAAACCCGGTACGTTTTCCTGTTTTTTGCGGGTGATAAATTATAAATTTCAGCGTAGCTGTAAAGCATGGGCAAATGCGTGCCGTAAAGACGCAGCGGATTGGGAATCACCTGAATTCCATTTTTATAAAATTGTGATTTAGTCGTATCCGAAATGATTCTTGCCGCCAGTTGCATCTCGCTAATATTTAATCCCGGTTTCGCAAAGTCCGGCACGGACAGCGGAATCTTCTTGCGTCCTTTCCGATGAGAATTGTAATCTTCGAGCGTTAATTCAAGCCAGTAGTTCCCCGGTGTTAAATAAATGCCGAAATTATGAAAAAGCGAGTTTTTTTGAAACTTTCCCGACAGAGAATCCAGCACAACCGGAATTGTGCTCCTCAGAGAATCCACAAATCCTCCTGAAATATCCGTAATCTCCCCCAATATTTGCAGAACAGCAAGGTATTGATTCTCTTTTTTCACAAAAGAGAGCTGGTTCATTGTGAGCGTGACATAAATCTCTTCATAAGTTTTACGGTTCGCTTTTAGACTGTTAAAACCGGCGTCATCCACATAGAACCGCACGCCGCCGGTGGACGGCGTGGGCGTTTGAGCCATTCCCGATACCGGAAGTATGCTTGAAATAATAGCGATGACCCAAAAATTTTGAAAATATTTGAATAGCTTATTTTTCATGTCTCACTGTATCCCTGGAATTTCTTGCGGTCAATTTAAATATAAAAGGATATGAAAGTGATTTCAACAAGAAAGTGGGCATTTTGGAGATAAAAAAAAGGCCGGTTTTACACCAGCCTTTTTCCTCAGACATCGTAATACAGGTCGAATTCAACGGGCGTGGGGTAAAGCCTTGCCGGTTTGATTTCATTTTCACGCTTGTAGGATATCCAGGTTTCAATCACATCTTCCGTAAAAACATCTCCTTTAAGCAGGAAGTCATAGTCATTTTCCAGAGCGTCAAGTGCCTCTTCCAGACTCCCCGGCGTGGTCGGGATATTTGTCAGTTCCTCCGGAGGTAAATCGTAAATATTTTTATCGATTGGCTCTCCCGGATCGATCTTGTTGAGAATGCCGTCCAGACCGGCCATCAACATGGCGGAAAACGCAAAATACGGATTTGTGGAAGGATCGGGAAACCGGACTTCAATCCGCTTCGTTTTCGGATTCGATGAGTACATCGGAATTCGAATGGCTGCGCTGCGATTACGCTGCGAATAAGCCAGGTTTACCGGAGCTTCGAAACCGGGGACCAGCCGCTTATACGAGTTCAGTGTCGGGTTTGTGATGGCCGTTAAGGCCGACGCATGCTTGAGAATTCCGCCGATGTAATGCAGAGCCAACTCACTCACACTGGCATATTCCGTCCCGGCAAAAAGAGGTTTTCCGTTTTTCCAGAGGCTCTGGTGGACATGCATGCCGCTGCCGTTGTCATTATACAGGGGCTTCGGCATAAATGTGACGGTTTGGTTTTGGCGCAATGCCACATTTTTTACGATATATTTGTAAAGCATGAGCGAATCGGCCATTTTCATCAGGCTGTCAAACCGCAGATCGATTTCACACTGCCCGCCTGTTGCCACTTCGTGGTGATGATACTCCACGTTCAGGCCGCACTCCTGCATGACCATCACCATTTCGCCGCGTATGTCGTTAATGGCATCCAGGGGCGGCACCGGAAAGTAGCCTCCTTTATAAGGCGGCTTGTGTCCAAGATTCGGTTCCTCGTCCCGGCCGGAATTCCAGCGCCCCTCTTTTGAATCTACAAAATAGAAAGCGGAATTCTCACTCAATTCAAACTGTACATTGTCAAAAATAAAGAATTCTGCTTCGGGGCCGAAGAAAGCGGTGTCGGCAATGCCGGTCGATTTCAGATAATCTTCGGCCTTCTGGGCAATGTGTCGAGGACAACGCGAATATTTTTCCTTCGTTAACGGATTCACCACGTCACAAATCAGACTGAGCGTTTTCGGTTTCATGAAAGGATCGATAAAAACAGATTCCGGATCCGGGATGACAAGCATGTCGCTTTCATTAATTCCCTGCCAGCCCCGAATACTGGAACCGTCGAAACCGGCGCCCTCCTCAAGCAGTGTTTCATCCATCATTGCAATCGGCATTGAAAAATGCTGCCATTGTCCCGGAAAATCCTGAAACTTAAGATCAAGCATTTTGATCTCATTCTCTGCAACGAGCTTTTTCAGAGATTCAAACTTCTTACTCATTTCTTCCTCCTTTGTTAGATTCGTCTTTGGATTTGAAAAAACACACCTGCCTAAAATAGAAAAAGACCCTCATTTGCAGAGAGTCTTCTCCTTACAAAGAATTATTGATAAAACTAATCTATAAAGCATCCTTCCCCGATTCCCCTGTTCGGATTCGAATCACCTCTTCTAAATCGGAGATAAATACCTTGCCGTCACCGATCTGACCTGTACGGGCGGCTTTCATAATTGTTTCCACAACCCGGTCCACATCTTTTTCCGGTAGTGCAACTTCGATCTTTATCTTTGGCAAAAAGTCAATACGATATTCACTGCCTCTGTACAACTCCGTATGTCCTCTCTGCCGTCCAAATCCCCGCACTTCAGATATGGTCATCCCCTTCACCCCCGCTTCCAAGAGCGCTTCCTTTACATCATCCAATTTGAATGGCTTTATAATAACATCCAGCTTTTTCATAAACGCTTTAAGGTTTTGGTTTTTGCTTTTGCGGCTCGGTTTTCTTCTTTTTACCTTCCAGCAATTCTCTTAAATTTTGGAGTTCTTTTTCGGCTTTCCGGCGTTCTTTTTTGATTCTCTCCAATTCTTTTTCAGCCGCCTCAGTCTCTTTTTGCTGGCGAACGATTTGTTCAAATAATTCCCGCCGGCTGGCCGCTTTTTTCATCAAAATATCGCGCTCACTTTCCTGACGGAGAGAAACCGGAAGAATAAATACCTGGACGGCCAGATTAATCCGCCAATCGGGCCAGGTACTCGGGAGCTGCATGGGCAGACGGCCAATGCCGAATTCATATTTTGTTTCATCCTTATCGGGGGTCATCCGCAAATCGGCCGCAAAATCAATATTCAGCCATCGAAGCACTTTGTAGCGCACACCCGGGGTAAAATAGAAATAATTTTCACGCGAGAAAGCCGTCACCGGCGGCTTTTGCAGGAACGCATTTCCATTAAACTCAAATGTGATGTCCCATTTATCAAAAGGATACCGGAGCCCAAAACCGTAGGTTAATTCGGTTGAAATACTTTTTGCCGATACCGTATCGTTTGGAGAATCCGTTAATTTATTACCCGCATCGTTGTGAAAAATATAGCCAAGATTGGCATGAAAACTGTAATTGTCTTCCGGATAGCCGACATCTTTGAAATAGCTCATTAACCCCGTAAATCCGGCTTCTATTGTTCCCGCCGAATAAGGTTCGTAAATAATGTTGTGCGTCTTACCCGTCGGGATCCGGGTGGACGCTATTATTCCAAATCTGAAGGGACTCTCAGGGTCGCCCAGTGAGCCGATTTTCAGTTTGAGAAAAAAATCATCCGGAATATTGTACCCTGTGCCTCCTCTATTCGTATCCTGATACAAAACAGGAAGAAGCTGCAATTCCAGGCGGTCTGTCAAACCATAATTAATGGCAAACGCCCCCTGCACATCCCAATAGGTTGCCACACGAAGGCCGGCTCCGCCAAGTTTCCCAAAAAACCGGCTGTTGAAATATGTATTTAAATACCCTTTTCCGATCGCTTTTGCAGAATGTACATAGATAAGACCGTCTCCCCCAGAATGTTCCTGGGCGAAAGTTGTGCCAAAAGGAATCATTAAAAACACAACAGACAAAATCCCGATGAGTTTCTTCATTTTTGGGCTCCTCCTTAAGCCAATCCTATAATCATCTTGATTTACTTTATATAGTCTTATCGGGATTAAATGAGAAAAATTTTAGTTTTTTTTCTATGATTTTAATTTCTTTTCCGCAATTAGTTTATTGGCACGAAAAAGAGATTCAAAAGTTCCCGCATCCGTCCACCAGCCGCTTAAAATATTATAGGTCATTTGCCCCTTTTTAATGTAAGCATTGTTGACATCCGTAATTTCCAATTCCCCCCGATCCGACGGAACCAATTTTTTCACAAAGTCAAAAACCTTGTGGTCGTACATATAAACGCCGACAACGGCAAGATTGGTTTTCGGAACAAGCGGCTTCTCCACAATATTTACAACCTTGTCGCCCTGAACTTCAGCCACGCCGAAACGCCCCGGATCAGAGACTTCCCTTAACAGAATTTTTGCGCCTTCCCGCTGAGCAGCAAAAGATTTTACGTCGTCTGTAATATCTTTTTCAAGAATATTATCCCCTAAAATCACAACGATTTTGTCCTGATCCGCAAAATATTCCGCCAGCTTCAGGGCATCCGCGATGCCGCCTTCGCCTTCCTGGTAGGTGTAGTTGATGTGTCTGAGTCCAAACTGCCTGCCGTTTCCCAGTAAGCGCAAAAATTCCCCGGCGTTGTTGCCCCCGGTGACAATCAAAATTTGCTCAATACCCGCCCGCACCAGTGTTTCGATGGGGTAATAAATCATGGGCTTATCATAAATGGGCAATAAATGCTTATTGGTCACGCGGGTTAACGGATAAAGACGTGTACCCAAACCGCCGGCAAGAACAACACCTTTCATACGTAAAATCCTTTATTTTCCATTAATAAGTCTTACCGCGAAATAGGAAAAATAAGCAATAGATCCTAATTTAGAGATAAAATCCATGCTTTTTATCACCCAGTGATATCTCGTTGGCGAGATAACAATCGTGTCGTTTGGAAACAGTTGCGGATTCTGACGGATGTCACCCAGCTCTAAAAATTTTTTGATATTTATCAGCATCACTTTTTCGGTACTATCGCCCAATGCCGTTCTAATGAGTTTTACTTTTTTCATCTGGGCGTCTTCCAGCGGCCCCCCGGCGTAAGAAATTAACGAAACCAAATCGGTATTGGTCGGCACCAAATATTGGCCGGGCATTTTCACAAAACCCCAGATATTCACACGAATCAGCAATTGATCCTGATTGCCAATCACATACTGGGCGCCCCTGTTTTGATAATTTGCAAGCGGCCGCTGCTGCGCCTGCGCAAGGCCGCCAAACGCAACCACGCCGAAGATTAATAAACACACACCCCATTTTTTTAAACGCATTTTAGCTCTCCCTAAATTCCGCTATTTCGGAACCGTAAAAACTTTCCAATTTGATTCGGAACCCGAACTTGCTTCAGAGCCTATTTCATCCACTCGCCAGGCGTAAGTTTTGTTCTTTTGCAGAGAATCCATCGCCGCAGTCCCGTCAAAATTATACAGGGCCGTTTCCTGCTGTCCCTGATACCCCGGATGAACTCTTGCAATCCAGATGGGTTTGTTCGCCGGGTTCTCCAACAGGCGTAAAATATAAAGAACAGGGGCAACGCCGGAATAGTGCCATTCAAAAACAGGCAGTTGCGACAACGTATTTCCCAGACTCACGGCTTTATTCAGCAATTTGTACACGGCCGTGTCCGATGGTGCGCTTTCTTGATTTTTAAACCCGACCGCTGTCAAATAGTACTCATATCGAATACCAACTTCGACATTAGCGTCAATAAAACTTGTATCATTTTTTGAAAATTGCGTCAGAAATTGAAAACTTCCAACCCTGGCTTCCTTCTTGTAAATTTTCCAGCCCAAAATTTCGTCTTGAGCGCTGTGCCATTCGATGAAGATAGCATCTTCTCCGGGGACTGCGTCAATCCCCTTTTCCGCAACAGCACTTTCATCTGACTTTGATACAAGAATTGGTGGATCAGGTTTATTGATAATCCGGTCAGAAGAATTTAATTTGCAAAATAAGATAGAAAAATTTATGACAAATATCAAGAGTAAAAAAGGTTTTTGTGCATTTTTCATCAAAAAATCCTTAAAATTGATACGTCAATCCCAGTCGATGAGATGGATTGAGTTCATGTGTTTCAAGAGCGTAATTGACATGCACTTTCCAAAAGGCAATCCCCGCACCAAATGAAACGCGTTTCTCCCTGCTTCCTAATCGCAGTTTTAATCGATGTTTATAATCCCATTCCAATCCAAAACTCAATGCTTGTGAAAAACTCTGTCCCATTGTAATGAAGACATGGCTATCGTATTTCGGCAGCGGCTGAAGGTAGGAAATTCCCCAGCCCAGTGAGCTTTTGATGACATCCTGATGGTGCGTGGACCAGCTTAAACTGGATTGTGTCAGATTTTGCCAGGCAAATCCCGTAATCAGTTGTCCCAATTTTGGGGTATCGAAAAAATCATCGAGTCCAAGCCTCAACTGAAATCCCATATCCAGACTAATCCCGGAAGCCGTATAGCGCCCGATTTTCGTGTGGAGTATTTTTAAATTGACGCCAACAGGAAATTCAATTGGGAACTTCGAATACAACCATCCTAAATCAATCCATTTTTTGTTGTTTTTAACAAATGTAAAAATGTAGGCTTCTTCCACATCATCCAGGTATCCGTCCGGGATCCCATTCGGGCGCAGCGCCGGGTCGCGTAATCGCTGAGTGATGTTTTCCCCTTTGAGCTCCGGATAAATCGGGATATCATCCACACTAAAACGTACATAATTAAACGCAACGGAAGCCTTATAAACAGGAATTGTGATTCCCAGATGATCCAGGCGCCCGAGGGGGCTTTGCCATCCTCCGAATTGGGTGGCAGCCATTGCGTGAATGCCTCTAAATGCACCCATAATGCCGGCCGGATTCCACAAAAAGGCCGTCCCATCGGCGGGAACAGCCACAAAAGCGCCGCCCAAACCCGACGCGCGCGGACTGACACCAATCGATAGAAAATCGGCGGTGTATTTTCCGGCGAAGCTCCATTCAGGCAGCATCAAGAAAATAATACAAAAAATTAACCCGATTTTTTTCATTTGATTCGTGCAATCTTTCCGATTTTTTCAATTTTTTTCCGGTTATCTTTGACGGTAAATTTGAAATAATACACCCCGTTTGCCACGTCTTCTCCATTTCCGTCTGTCCCATCCCAGGTCAGTTCATGGTAGCCGGGTTCCAGCGGATCCGGATCATCCAAAAAATCCAATGCTTCAAATCGACGCACCAGCCGTCCCGAAACTGTGAAAATCTTCAATGAAATATCTTCCGCCTGAGCCGTCAACTCATACGCAAAAACAGTCTGATCCCGAAATGGGTTGGGGTAATTCCCTAAAACCTTCAAATCAAAATCCGCCGCAATTTTGAAGCGGACAGATTTTACTTCAGAAACATTTCCCATGCAATCCATTCCCCGGACACTCAATTGGTGATCTCCCGGAGATAATTCCGGAGACAGCGTCAAAATGAGATTATCTGCGCCAAAATTTTGCCGGAACTCTGACTGCTGCCGGTTGATTGGGCTGCCGTCCATAAAAATTTTCTGGGCGGTCGGATTGGGGTGCACACCGTTCGCGTCTCTGATTTCGATCGTAAATTTGGGATTTTCGCCCGCGTCACCGCCATCATAAAACGCCCTCTTATTTATTGAAATCTTAATTTCCGGCGGCATGCGGTCCCTATTTTTCAAAAAGGCAAACGCTCCGAAACCATCCGTACGTGCCGCGAGCACAGAATCTTTTAAAGAAGTATTCAATACCTTTGCCCAGGTCTTTTCTTCGGGATAAAACCGGAACAAACTTAAATTATCAGACAGACGATTTACAATAGAATCTCCCGGGACAATACGCAGTCCGGCAGACATTTCCACATGGGGATTGTCCTTAAGCACCAGCACCGGTGTTTTCCACTTTTCGGGTTTTACGACCTGAACCATTTGGCCGGTTTTATACCGGCTCCAGGGCTCATTTTCAAAAGATAGAACAAAAGGAACAGATTGTGATTTTGGGGGGACAACAACCGAAATGCCATTCCTCACACAAACTGAATCCGTTTTTCCGGATCCCTCCAAAAATCCTTTTCCGGGAACAAAATAAAAGGCCGGTGTTTCCAGGGTCGACTGTGTTGAATTGTTGGCCTCATTTTTCTCCCGGATTCGATTTTCAGGATCCACAGTGGCTCGAATCGTGATTCGACCGGGCGGTAAAATGACCGGCACGTTTACAGTAGCCGTTTCGTAAGAACTTAAATCTATTTGCGTTTTTCCTAAAAAAATGGAATCGGTGTCTAAAATCTGCCGAAAGCTAATGGTAATATTTTTGAACGCTGTTATGCCGATATTCCGGACAACTGCTGCCAGCCTGATGCGGTCATCCACCGCCACACGAATCGATTGCGGCTGGATGCGTAAATCTCCCGGCGCATTGACACGAAAAGATTGTGCAGACGATTGAACCCGTTTGCCGGGTGTTAAAATCGAAAGGTGATACAAAACCCGCCCGGTCCTTTTAAAAACCATCGGGCGTGTTGTCCCAAATGCGTTCGTGACCGGATTGAGAGCCATTTTTAAAGAATCTTTCACCGGAGATTCAAATACGCAAAAGACCTCGCTGTTTTCCGGCAAACTCACAACTTCCGCTTGAATCGTCACAGAATCTCCGACAATCACCGTCCGCGGCATTTGATGTATTGAAACTACGGCGAATTGACCCACCGCCACCGGAACCGAACCGTGGTAATTCACCCTCCCGGCATCCGGATAGAGATCAAATTTTAATCGATAAAGTCCCGGGTGAGATGTTTCCGGCACCGAAATTCTGATCCACTGCGGATTTGAACGGTACGGAATTTCATCCGATTTAACCACCAATCCTATCGAATCGATAAGCGCAATCGAGAGCCGGCCATTTTCAATGGGTGCCGTGAGTTTGACTTGCAGAGAATCCCCCGGCGAAATGCCCTTTCGGACCATTTCTATTTTTAGAGAATCTTTTGGAAAAACCAAATGCAGCGCCGGATCCCCTAAAAGATTGTATTGGTGGACCATGGACTCACGCTGCAGGGTGAAATATTTTGCCTGATAATCGATTTTGGCAAATGTAACGGCTTCTCCGATTGTGGCCGCCGGGTGCACAAACAAATGATCAATCAACTGCTGCAGCAGGTAATAATCGTTCCAGACCCAGCCAATGCCGGAAGCCCCCAAAAACGCCGCCGCACCCTGATGATCCAATTTGAGCATTTGTTCTCCTAAACAGGAAACTTCACCGGGAGAATCAAATGCCCCGGTAAAACAGGTCATACTGCTCACAATAGGATAGCCGGGCGCATTCCTGAGCAATTTAAGATCATCGAACCGGAACAGCAGGTTGTCTGCCCACACGGCACCGCCGCCGTGACCCATAAAATTTGCATAACTCACGCCTTTGTTAAAATAAGTCAACAGCTTTTGTGTGTCGCCGTAAAAGGGATCGGACATCGGACTTGTGTAAAATTTCTGCACCAGATAGTTTTGCGGAAGATATTTTCCGGCTAATTCAGTATTTTGATCGTGAAAGTACTTGCCCTGTCCGGCAATCATCAGCAGCCGGTTCCGCCATTCACCGTTTGACGGATGCGTTTCATAATCCAGAATCTTCTCCAGAATATTATTTAATGTTTCATTTGTGCGAGCCGGCAGCCGTCCGATGTAATAATCCGGGATCAGGTCATTTCCCGAAATCAGGGCGTACCAGGTGTCGCTTGCGGCTGCCCCAAATTTGAGGGTCTGGTAATGATAAACCGGAATAAAATTAACCCTCTGGGCTCTCTTATTTCTAACCAGATAATTTCCGTCTCCGACAAGAAGCACATAAAGGGGTGCGGGTTTCTTCCAATTTTTATAAGCATACGTGAGGAAATTTTTAATCCCGACCGGGCTCTTTTCACCGTCTGAAAACAAATCATAAATTTCATCGGTCAGCGCCATTTTAACCGAAAGTCCCTGGCTCCGCCGGAGTTGAATCAGCTTCTCAAGTTCTTCATTTTCTGCGAAATAGGGATGTGCGATGATCAAATAATCCGCCTGATTGTCCGTACGCTTCAAATCGGATTGGTACATCAGGT
>BDTM01000020.1 GCA_002898015.1 bacterium BMS3Bbin03
AGTTACAACACAGCCCCAGCGGGGCGAAATGTTTGTAGTACAATGATACTAAAATCGATTTAAGTCCCGTAGGGACGATATGTTTTTTATTTTTAAGAAAATTCTGCTAAATTCCAAATTTAAGTTGACGCCAATGGCCTTCGGCGGATTGCCACGAGCTTCAGCTCGTGCTTCTTCTTTGGACGAAGAATAGCGGAAAAAACAAGCGTCAATTCATGGGCTTCCTTCCACACTATTCTGCCCGCTGTCTTTTCCTCCAAATCCTATTTCCGGTTTGCATTTGAATTTTGAGCTTCATTTAACATTCGGATTTTTAGATTTGACCTTAACTGTCATAAGATTTAATACATCATTTTTCGCTGTCACTAAATGTTGAATTCATAAATGCCAATGTCAAATAAAATCCATTTCCTATTTCCGGGGTTTTAACCCCGAATGATTGAATGAATTGGGAAATGCGTTTTATCGGTCTGTCTGTCCCTTTGGGGCCCGTCATTTTTGACATTTTTATCTTCTTGCTTGATTTCAATCCTGAGAATCCGTATATTTCAAATTAATTGTGATATCAACTGCGGTGCGGTTAAATAGAGAGAAATTTATGTTTGTTCGGAAATTGGTCTTCTTTGGATTATTGGCCTGCTTCGGAATCTATTCTTCCCTTTTACAGGCAGAATCACCTTTGCAGAGTAAAATACAACTGCTTCCTCTTAATCATCAAACGGCAGCCGTTCTGACCGTTCCGAAAAAAAACGGTCTGTTTTTTTATTCAAATCAAACCAAACAATTTCTAAAACTTTCCCCCTCGGCAGGCAAGGTTTATTTATCAAAAAACGGAGGGCGGCTGGGTCTAAAATGGGTCGGGCCCAATGGAAAGCAAGCCCCGATTGTCTTTTTCACACGATTCGGCACTTTTAAAGAACTGCCGTCTTTTTCGGGCCTCACAGGTGTGCCTTCGTTTTCGAACGACGGAAAAATTGCCTACTCGGATGGCGCCAAAATCCGCATTGCAGATTCTACAGGGCACATTCTCAAATCGATTGCCATCCCCGGTTATGCCAATTTAACACCCATTTCTCCGAATGGAAAGTGGGTGGCTTACAACGACGAACAGGACCAGATCTGGATCGTCTCGCCGGAGCATCCGGAAAGGCGGCTAAAACTCACGGATAATCGTCACGGCTATTTTAATCCGGTGTGGGCCCACTCCTCTGATAAAGTTCTGATGCAGTCCATCGACGGGAAGATTTTTGTGTTCGACAGGACCACGCACCGGCTTCAGGCGCTGGGTGAGGGCACATCACCGGCGTGGTCACCGGACGATGCCTGGATCGTCTACGAAAAGCCGGCCTGGGGCGCGAATGGATTCATCTCCGATTGGGATATTGCCGTGGTCCGGCCGGACGGCTCTGAAGGCAAAAATCTGACTCAAACACCCGATGTCCCGGAATACTCACCCGTTTTTTTATCCGATTCGGAAATTGGGTTTATTGAAAACGGTTCTTTTTTTAAGGAAAAGTTTTTTCAAAAAGGTGTGTCGCTTAAAACGTCACCTGAAAAACTATTTCAAATTCCTGAGATAAAAAAGGCCCGGCTGTTGGTTCAGCCTGAAAAAATAAAAAAAAGGCCTGCCCCCAAACTTGAAGGGGAAGCGGATATTATCGACATTCCTTATGTGCATCAGGTGTATGACACGCCCAGTTGGTTTGACGGCTATTGGGCCTGCGGCGCCACTTCGGCGATCATGATCATCGCGTATTACAAAATCCTGCCGAAATGGTCGCTTTATGTCACGCAGCCTTTTGGGCATCGAACCTATTTCGGGCGGTACATCTGCACGGTTTACACCTACAACGGACACATCTTTAACATCGGTTCGTATGACCGGCAGGGAGGAAAAGCTTACGGGGGGTACGGATTTATAACGCAGAACAATTGGGCCGATACGAAGGGTTACATGGCGGAATATTTTCAATACCACGGGCTGAGCTCTTATGTGGACTGGTCACCTGCCTGGACCGATTTGACGCAAGAGGTGGACAATGCGCGTCCCTTTGTGCTGCTCAATTCACTGACGTCCGCAGGGCATTACATCGATGTGGTCGGTTATTATGATGACCGGTCGGTGGTGGTAAACGATCCCTACGGCGACAAAAATCAGGACTACGTCAATTATAAAGGGAAACAGGCGGTGTACGATTGGCCGGGGTACAATAACGGCCATTCCAATTTAAACACCGTGTGGTGTTTTATTTACGCACAAAAAGCACCGGATTTAGCGGCAGACACGCTCTCCGCACCGGATACGGTGTTCGCCGGGGACAGCCTTTTTGTATCTTTCGAGGTGTACAATACCGGTTTGGCGGCCTCCGATTCGGCAGGGGTCTCCGTCTATCTTTCGGCCAATCGCACGATTACAACGCGCGACCGGCTTGTTTCGAGCCGGCGAATCCCGGGATTATTGCCGGGCGATACGCTTGCCTTTTCGAGTACGGGAAGAGTGCCGGACGACCTGCCCAGCGGCCTGTTTTATGCGGGATTGTACATCGACCCGGAGCGGAAAATCCCGGAGGGAGACCGGACTAATAATAAATTTACATTTCCGGTTGTGGTAAAAGGTCTCCCCACAATTGTGCATCCGCTGCCGGCTCCGGGAAGCACAACCACCCGGAATCCGCTTATTATTGAAGCGCACTATTCCGATGTCATCCTGGGGATCGACACAACAAAGGTTCAGCTTTTTGTGGACAGCGTTGAAGTCACGGCGGCAGCGGAGATTTCATCGGACGGAATTTCATACCGGGTGGAACATCCCGCCAACAAAATCTATTCGGCACGCCTGGCCGTTGCGAATAAAGCGGGTTTTTCGGCGCAAAAAAAATGGCAGTTCCGTGTCGATATTGCCGGTTCCGTTTCGAAAGGGAACCGTTCCGCACCCCAAAAATTCGTATTGTTTCAAAACTACCCGAATCCGTTTCACACGGAAGGCATTCACGCCTCTGAAACCACTATTCGGTTTGAATTAGCCGCTTCATCCGGGGCAGAAATCGTTATTTACAATTTGATGGGCAAAACCGTTCGACGGTGGCGGTTCGGAAATCTTTCGGGCGGGATCCACTCTGTTTCATGGAATGGCCGCACACAAACCGGAGAGCCTCTTGCATCCGGCATTTATCTGATGCAGCTCACGACGCCCGCATTTCAAGCCACAAAACAAATGGTGCTGTTGAAATAGGTTAAGCGGGCACGACGCATAAAAACAAGAATAACCGGTTGAATAAATTACGCACAATATTCTTTATGACCCTCCTATCGGTTTAATTGGAGCTTGGGGGCACTGAATTTCTCATGTTGAAGCGGGAGACAGACATTATGACAGAGAAGAACGATTACAAGCCCTACATCCCGGCACACGTCAGAATGCCGGAATTGACGATAAAGGCACTGGTTTTGGGAATCGTCATGGCTGTGGTTTTGGGTGCGGCAAATGCTTATCTGGGACTTAAAGCCGGCATGACGATTTCGGCCACCTTCCCTGCGGCCGTGATTGCCATTGCGGCGTTTCGGCTGCCCTTTTTTAAAGGAAATGTCCTGGAGCAAAACATTGCGCGAACGGCCGCTTCCGTAGGGGAAGCCCTTGTGGCCGGGGCTATTTTTACAGTACCCGCCTTTGTGATGGTTCGCATGAACGGGCAGCACCTCTGGAAAACCTTTCATTATTGGGAAACTTCTTTTATTCTTTTGATTGGCGGTACATTGGGAATTTTATTTGTCATTATTCTCCGCCGCACACTCGTAGTGGACGCAGATTTACCCTTTCCCGAAAGCTACGCCTGTTACGAGATTGTAAAAGCAGGTCAGAAGGGGGAAAGCGGGGCCGGACGCGTATTCGGCGCCATGGGCATCGGTGTGGTTATTGAGCTTCTGAAAAACACCACCGGTTTCACCATTTTTCAGGAATCGGTGGAAATTTTCATTAAGTTCCCAAAGTCGGTCATTCATCATTTAAGCAGCAGCCGTGTTCCGATGGGAGATGTCACCCATACGGGCGGAATTGCCTTTTCCACGCCGCTGGCTTCACCGGCATTAATGGGCGTCGGGTACATTATCGGGCCCAAATTATCGGCCATCAATTTTTCGGGAAGTGTGATTGCATGGCTGGTGCTGATTCCGCTGGCACTGTTTTTAAATCCGGCGCTGCCGCATCAGCTCACCCTTCACGGCGCGCCGGCGCCCTGGAAAGAGATTGTTTATTCCGTGTGGTACAATCAAGTGCGTCCGATTGCGGTAGGCGCCATGCTTGTGGGGTCACTTTATACCCTCTATGGATTACGAAATTCACTCGGCAGTGCCTTTAAAGGTATATTCAGCAAACCGGATATCGTCAAAGACGAGCACGGCTTTGAAAACCGTCTGGAAAAAGATTTGAATCTTCGAAGTATTTTATTAGCGACGATTGCCCTGATCATTCCAATGTTCTTTCTCTACTATTATTTTTCGGACAGTTTCTGGGGGGCCATGCTGGCCGCCGTTGTCATGCTCATCACCGGATTTCTTTTTGCGGCTGTGGGAGGCTGGCTGGTGGGCCTTGTCGGCGGTTCCAACCAGCCCATTTCAGGTTTAACACTTTCCGCATTAATTGTGGCGGCGGTGCTGATGGTGGCGATCGGTGTAACAGGCCTTCATGGAATCGCGGCCGTGCTGGCAGTCGCTGCGGTTGTCTGTGCCGCCACCTCTATGGCAGGGGATATGATTCAAGATTTAAAAGTGGGCCATTTACTGGGAGGCACTCCCATAAAGATGGAAATCGCGGAAATCGCCAGTGTGCTGGTGGTCTCATTTGTGTTGGTTTTTCCCATGATTATTCTTCACGAGGGCAATATTGCGGCGGGCGGCATCGGTATCGGCGATGTGCAACTGCCGGCCCCGCAGGCGGGTTTAATGGCAGAATTGGCAAAGGGCATTGTAGGGGGACAAATGGCCTGGGGGCTGGTAATCGTGGGCATGTTTTTCAGCATCTCTCTGATTATGGTAGACGCGCCTGCACCCATGTTGATTGCGGTTGGAATGTATCTGCCGTTTGAAACCACTTTTTCTATTTTTGTGGGAGGCATCATCCGGTGGGTGTCCGATGAAATGATGAAGAAAAAGAAACTCTCTGAGGAGGACCAGGAAAGGGTCACCAATACCGGTATTTTGGTGGCATCCGGATTTATCGCCGGGGAGGCCCTGACCGGCGTGTTTTTGGCAGGACTTGTTCTCTCCGGAATACGCTCGTTGACGAAATTGATCACCGGGATCACTGAATTCAGTTTTGTTCATACCTGGGGCATCTGGCTTTCATTGATTATTTTTGCGATTGTGGCGTATGGATTTATTGTGGTCCCCATGCGGGTTCTGAAAAAGTAAGGGTGCTCTGTTAAACTGTTTTAAGCACGAAATGAATCATGAAACGGAGGTTGTAAAGGTGTTATCAAAAGGGAAATTTGCTGTGATTGGTGCGGGGAAAATGGGGGAAATTTTAATCAGCGCCCTGCTGGATTCCGGCAGTGTTAAAAAAGAACAATTTATTGCCACCGCCAAACATCAGGCGCGGATCGATGTCATCTCAAAAGAATATGGGGTCGAAACCACTCTGGACAACGCAGAAGCCGTTCGCCGCGCGAATATCGTGCTTTTGTGCGTCAAACCGCAGAACAGCATCCCGGTGCTGGAGTCGATTCGATCCGAACTAACGGAAAATAAACTTCTCATTTCAATTGTCACCTCCCTTACGACGGCAAAGATGGAGGCTGTATTGGGGAAATCCGTTCCGGTGATCCGGGCCATGCCCAATACCCCCGCGCTGTTAAAAGCCGGGATTACGGCTTTGAGCGGCGGTAAATCTGCGCAGCCGGCGGATCTGGAAAAAGCGAAGACGATTTTTTTATCCGTGGGACGCGCGCTTATTGTCGATGAACATCATATGGATGCCGTCACGGCTCTGAGTGCCAGCGGACCGGCTTTCATTTTTATCATTATCGAAGCCCTGGCCGAAGGCGGCGTGATGGTGGGACTGCCCCGGGAGGTGGCAACGGAACTGGTGGCGCAATCAACCCTCGGCGCTGCCAAAATGGTGCTGGAAACCGGCAAACACCCGGCGCTTTTAAAAGACCAGGTCACTACTCCGGCAGGCTGCACAATCGACGGCATACTGCAGATGGAAGAGGGCGGCATTCGGGTGACGCTGATTAAGACGATTGTAGAAGCCGCACGTCGCGCCCGGGAACTGATCGAGGAACGCTGATAAACCGGATAGAACGGATTTTCAATCCGCACGAGTTTAAACCATTTAAACTTAGAAAACGGGAGACTATGATGCGAACTTTTGAACAACTATTTTTATCCGCTGTAGTGATTCTTTTCCTGACAGGAGTTGTGTTTGCAAAACCGGAAAAACAGAAGGCTGGTCCCGGAGTGATACCAACGCCGCAAAAATGGGACTATCAATCCGGAGAATTTACGGTGACTCCCGGGACAAAAATCATTCTCAAATCGGAATCGATTAAACCGACGGACACGGCAGTGCAGGAATTGGAGACTGTTTTTAAAACGGATCTGAAATTAACCTTAAAAATTGTCCGCACAAATATTCCGGAAAAGAATGCCGTTGTTTTAATGAAGGCGAATTCTTCCGCCGGAAAATCCTGGCTGCGCGCACAAAATCTCTCGTTTAATCCTGAAATGGAGGAGGAGGGCTATTTTTTAAAAATTAGCCCCGAAAAAGTCGTGGTAGTGGGAAAATCCGATCAGGGCCTTTTTTACGGTGTGATTTCACTGATCCAATTGATCCGGGCGTCCGGAACCCACTCCCTGCGTGCGGTTTTAATTCAGGATTGGCCGGCTCTCAAATTTCGCGGCATCTCCGACGACATGGCACGGGGGCAGGTCTCGACCCTGAAAAACCTGAAGGAGATCATTCGCTTTTCCGCCTATTACAAAATGAACACGTTCATGCCCTATCTGGAAGATCTATTCACAAGTAAAAAATATCCGGCGATCGGCAAAGGCAGGGGCCGGTTGAGCCCGAAAGAGGTTCGGGAACTGCAGAATTATGCGAAGAAATATTTCGTGCAGGTCATTCCCATTTTTGAACTCCTGGGACACAGCGAAAATATTTTGATTCAACCGCAATTTGCCCATCTGGCCGAGTTTCCCGGGGCCGCTTCGCTTAACACCACAAATCCGGAAACATACAAATTTCTAAAAACGATCATTCAGGAGCTGGCGCATCAATTTGTCTCCCCTTATTTCAACGCCGGATTGGATGAATCGTGGGATGTGGGGAAAGGAAAATCAAAACGCTTCGTCAAACGGTACAACATCGCCACCGTTCATGTTAATCATTATAAAAAGGTTTACCGGATGCTTAAAAAACAGGGAAAAACCATGATTATGTACGGGGACATCATTCTGAGAAATCCAGAAATCCTGACGCAGTTGCCGAAGGATATTATTATCATGGACTGGCATTACAATGCTTCAGCCAATTTCCCCAGTGTGGAGTTTTTTGCCCGTACAGGCCGGAAATTTCTCATTTCACCCGGCGTGAGTGATTGGCTTCGAATTTTCCCGGATTTAACGAACGCCCTGGTGAACATCAAATATTACACCCAAAAAGGGGCGATGTACGGCGCACTGGGTTCGATCGTCTCAACATGGGGGGATTACGGGGCTGCCAATTTTAAGGAATTGGACTGGCTGGGATTCGCGTTCGGCGCCGATTGTGCCTGGAATCCGGAAAAAGCCGATGTGGAACAATTCAGGCGGCAATTTACAACACAATTTTACGGCGGCGATTTCCCCGAAATTGAATCGGCTTATACCCTGCTGACGGAGACGGCGGCACGCATTCAGTACCGGGATGTCTGGCGGCATCCTTTTGCACCCACATCGACTTCTTCCGGAACTCTGCTGAAGCAGAGTGTGAATTGCCGGAATACGGCTTCGGACGTGCAAAAGCTAATTCAAACGGCTAAACCAAACGTGTCCCGAAATGCCGGTCAATTGGATTACATGGCATTCAGCGCCCGTCTCACCGGATGGTACGGCAGGCGTCTGGAAACAGTCGTCTGGTGGAAGCAGTTATTATTCGAATACATTCTGCCCAAAGACCGGTCAAAATTCAGGAATACAGCCGCACAGAAATTTCGGAAAATGGGAAGTGAGATTGCGGATTTGGGACAGGAATACAAACAGCTCTGGCTTAGAAATGACAAAAAGGCCAATCTCCAGTGGATTCTTCTGCAATTTAATCGTCAGAAAGCGTTCTGGGATATTAAGGCCGATCAGGTGGAACAGGGCATTTACGAGGAAAATCCCACGATTCCCAGCCAATTCATTTATTTCCCGGCAGCGGCAGACAACGGGACGATAGTGCCGCTGGCCTATTTCCGAAAAGGTTTTGAATTACGGGAACAGCCCAAAAAAGCGCTGCTTCAGGTGATTAACAACGGCGTGGCGAACAGCTATGTGAACGGAAAAAAAATCGGCGAATCCGTTGTCAGGCGGACCGCTTCGATGACCGTCCAGAGTCAATGGGTGAAGGTGTACGACGTGACCAGGCGGCTGAGACGAGGGAAAAATCTTCTGTCCTTTGAAGTCAGAAATTATGATCCGGCGGGAAAAGCGGGTGTGAATGTCTATCTGTGGCTTGTTTTCCCGGATGACAGCACGACGGCCATCTTGTCCGATATGTACTGGAAATCTGCAAACGAGTATTTTAAGAATTGGGAGAAACTCAATTTTGATGATTCTGCCTGGTTCAACCCGGTCACGCGGCCGTTCCGGCGATTTATTCCACGCCCTTATTTTAAATACAATTTACCCTCGTGGGTGGAATAGCGGATTCGTGTTGTGTTGATCTTTTGCGGTTCTGCTGCGTTAAATTTTTACAACTATTCAGCCGCAAAGGAAAGACCGGTACCTCTGAAAAGGAAAAAAGATGACCATCGAAACAATTACATATTTTTCCGTCTTGTTTTTCTTGTCGGAGTTAGTCTTGATGATTACAAAACGTTCAAAAAAGAACAAAACAAAAACAAAAAAGGACAAAAAATCCTTGGTATTATTTTGGATCACGATACCGTTGAGTTTAACAATAGGATTTTTCACAGCAAATCGTCAGGAATGGAATACATTAAATTATTCGATAGCCCTGTTTGGATTAAGTATTTTTATGATCGGAATTGTGATCCGGTGGATTTCAATCATTCAATTAAATAAAGAGTTTACAGTTGATGTCGCAATAACAAAAAACCACAATTTGAAAACAGACGGACTGTATAAAAGCCTCAGACATCCAAGCTATTTAGGATTATTACTCATTTGTTTTGGACTTTCAATTGCAATGAACAGTATAATTTCATTAATTGTGATTACAATTCCAATTTTACTTGCAATAACCTATCGAATGAAGATAGAAGAAGCTATCTTAATAAAAGAATTTGGTAAAATTTATGAAAATTATAGGATAAAAACGTACAAGATAATTCCGAAATTATATTAGTAAATCGAGGGATTACTGCCAACAACAAAAAATAAACGCCCTTAAAACAGGCGTTCATTCAAACCGGTAAACACATGCAAACAGGTACTGTTAAATCGTGGGAAGCTTCAAAAGGCTATGGATTCATCCTTGGGGATGACGATGAAGACTATTTTGTCCACGTGAGCGATCTGGACATCACGCTCCGGGACAAGGGTCTTCGGGAAGGCCTTCGCGTGGCCTTTGACGTCCGCAGCGATTTGAAGGGTGAAAAAGCGGTCAATGTGAGGGTGGCACGGTAATAAAATACGGCATCCCGTCAGCGCTCACACCGGCAGAGATTTTTTCCGCCGAACGACAACCCTGCAAATGTTGAATAGGGTTTCACAATACTCAGGGTTTAAAACATAGAGATCAAACTACAATTCAGTCCCGCAGGAACGGTTGAAAAGAGAAGGCTATTTTAATCGATAAGTTTCAGCCCTCTGCTGAGGGGCTAACATTTTTTAAGTGACACTTTATATCGAAACTGTCGATTGATGATTTTATCCCGTTAGGGACAAAATGTTTATAGAAAAATATCTCTGTCCATTTTGAGTGCCAAAAAGGCCATAAAAAGGTGGAAAATGGGCAAATCAACAAAACATGATTTTTATGAAATCCTGTAAATATTGACCGTTTCCCGGAGATTTAAAATCTCCGGGAAACTGTCCTCTATTTTTGAATCTGCACTTTGTGCTTCTCCCGTCTGAATCAACTTCTAAATTCATAATTCGTTGATCGATATTCGGTATCCAATCTTTTATTTTTTTTATTTTTGAGTAAACTCTAATAACCACGAATTACACGACTTTTAATTTTATTAATTTCAATAAAATCAATTCCTAAAAATTCGTGAATTAGTGGCCAATATCTTTTTAGAATAAACTTATTCATACTGAATAAACTTCTAAATTCATAATTCGTTGATCGATATTCGGTATTCAATCTTTTATTTTTTTTATTTTTGAGTAACCTCTAATAACCACTAATTACACAAATTTCATTTTTATTAATTTCAATAAAATCAATTCGTAAAAATTCGTGAATTAGTGGCTAATATCTTTTTAGAATAAACCTATTCATACTGAATCAACTTCTAAATTCATAATTCGTTGATCGATATTGGCTATT
>BDTM01000021.1 GCA_002898015.1 bacterium BMS3Bbin03
AGCCCAAAATTGAGGGATTAAAAATGCCATTATTGGGCTAAAGCCCGGGATTTTTGTGTGAAATCTAAACCCCCGATTTAAAAATCGGGGCAAGTCAAATCGGTCATTCGAATTTGTTTCGGATTTCCTATTTCGGGCTTCGGATTTTAACAGCCGGTATTTTTGGATTTTGAATTTTGATTTTTGATTTTTTCAATTTGATTTTATTTGTCACCACCCGTAAATGAGGTTTTGAGATGGGTCATGAACAAGGCATAAAATCCAAAAGGATTAATTGAAGCAAAACCGTTTCTTCACCTTACGAGGACCATCTTCTTCGCCCGATGAAATCGACCCGCCTTAATTTCATAAAAATAAATGCCGGAGGGAAGCAGACTCCCTTCCCGGTTTCGGCCGTTCCAATAGAATTGGTGTGTGCCGGCCGTTTGCCGGATCGAAACGTCCTTCACAACCTGTCCAAGCAGATTCACAATTTTAAAATGAACCTCTTCGGCAGACGGCAGCCGGTAGCGAATTCGTGCCTGACGTGAAACCCCCGACATCAGATTAAGCGGGTTCGGATAACTCTCGAATAAACGAAACGACTCGGCAACAGGGGCGCTTTTTTCCTCCGAAACAGATGTCACAAGACGCGACATCGCTTGAAACGCATTCACTTTTCCATAGCCCCAGTGGTTATTGGGAACGCTCCCTGTGAAGCTGTCGGACAGGGCTGTCTGCGTTAAATATTGTTTAACCAGCTCCGGCGTAAGCCCGGAATCTTTTTCGAGCATCAGAGCCGCAACACCCGCCACATGCGGAGAAGCCATGCTGGTTCCCTGTAAAATAAAATGTTTTTCGCCGGGCAAAACACGAGACGGGTACTTTGCCGGAATGCCGGCATCGGCGGACATTGCAGAAGCAATCACTTCGCCGGGAGCCGCGATGTCCGGTTTGATCCGTCCATCCCGGGTGGGACCGATGCTTGAAAAACCTGAAATGTGACCGATTCCGTTTGAATGGCTTAATTGATAGACCTGGCCGTCTTTATTCTTCCACTGGGTTTTTGTCACGAAGGAGCCGACGGTAATCAGCGATGAGGATGTCGCCGGCATGCCGATGCTGTATTGGCTGTTCCCGCCCACAAAATTGAGACCGGCCAGAGAACCCGAAAATGAATCAAACGCACCGTTGCCGCCGTAAACCCAGGCGTGAAGATTCCCGGTGCCGCGCACTTTCATCACCCATGTCAGCGCGTCTGAAGTAAAATCATAAGCCCCGCTGTTATTGTTAATTTCAATAACGACATGATGAAGCCCATTGAAAGGATTGTTTGTTTCGGTGGCATCGATCGTGTAAATGCCGTAGGTTTTTCCGTTGACAGAAAACGCCTGGCCTGCCAACCGGTTTCCGGGAGACACCCAGGCACTCGAGGTTAAAAGATTTAAATTCGTATCCAGTCCGGCAAGCGCCACATCCAGATTGCCCCCGGAATACCAGATATCCACATCCACTTTAGAGTTCGTGTTGGAATAGGCCGCAAATCCCGTGGCTTGCTCTTCATTCGACAATGAAAGCTGAGTGTGGACATTAACGCCGCCCTCATTAGACGCGGCAACGACCACAATTTTTCCTTTTCCCACTTTACCGGCGAGCAATTGTTCCGGAGAAGTGGTGCCGTCGTGCGGGCCCTGCTGCGTGGCCAGACTCAGGTTGACCACAGCCGGTTCCCCCAATGCGCCGGCATGGCGGAACACATACTCTACGGCGTCGATGATGTGATTAAAATTAAAATCCGTTTTAACCACAATAATATTGGCTTCGGGCGCAACTCCGGCGTATTTTCCGATTGCCAGACCGTTACCGGCGGCAATTCCGGTCACGTGGGTGCCGTGTCCGATGTTCGCCGGGCCGTCCACTTCCGTGCAGCTCCCAGAATTGATTTCACTCGAATTCCATTCTGTGCCGTAATTAAAATAAGCCGGCTGCTTTCCGGAAGTGGTTTGATCCCAGATGTACAGAATCCGGGTTGTGCCGTCGGAATTTTTAAAATCGCCGTGCGACCAATCAATTCCGGAATCCACAATTCCAACAATGACGTTTTTGCCTTTAAACGCGCGCGGCAAGGGCGATTCTCCGTTGTGCACACGATCGGCCTGAATAACCGGAACACTCACATCCAGCGTTGGATGAGCCGGTAAAAAGTGGGACACGTAGGTGATCCCAGGCATCCGAATAACCTGTTTCAAGGCATTTTCCGGAATATAAACCGTCATGAATCGATCGCTCTCCGTGCCCACATCTCCTCCCAGAGCCTGAATTTCACTCCGTAAGGATGCGTGCGTCTTTTTCGTGAGAATGAGCGAAATCTTTAAGCCTGCAGCAGTTTTTTCCAATCCCAGTGCTTCGGCATCGACAGCGGTCAAATTCTTTTGTTCCAGCCGATCGATTAACACTTTTACGTAAGGCGACACTTTGGGGTTTTTGGAAAGGGTTCCCGCAAACGCGGCGGAAATCCCGAAGCTCAAAATCAGAAATACAGAAAAAATCTTTTTAAAGTTCAGCATATTGACATCCTCATTATCTAACGGGTTTTGCTTTTGGCGATAATTGGAGATATTCCACTTCCCGAAGCGAAGCGACCTGCTTAAGCCGGATTTTCGGAATATCCGCCGTAAATAGTTTTCCACTGACCGTTCCGATGCGTGCCCCGGCATTTTCCAAAACATTTTTCAGGGAATCCGTGATTTCTTTTGAACATTTCCCCAATACCGGAATCCATTCTGTCGAAGCCGGTTTTAACCGGCTCGATTCCAAGTAATTTCGTAACGCAGGATCGTATTTTTTTTCCACAGCCTGATCCTTTCTGCAGGCAAACACAAACAGGCCGAAAATAAGTCCGATTAAAAGAATTACTTTTGCTGTCATAAACCTCGTGCCCATTTTTTGCCTTCGTCATTTTTTAAAAAAAACTTTAATTTCATTCTTAACAGCCGGTAAACTCTAATTTCTGTGAACCAAATTTCAGTCCGGCTCATCGATCCCGGCAGCCCCAATTGGCGTCAACCTAAGCTGAAGCTCTCCGCCGAAGGAGGAGCTCTCCGCCGAAGGAGGATTGCCACGCGCTTCAGCTCGTAGGTAACCATTTAATTTTATATCTTCGGGGCCTTAATCTTTCTAATCAAATTATAATTCGTGAATTCGTGGCTAATATAATTTCATATTTCCGGGTTTTAATCCTGAGTCAACGGAAAAGCGCCGGGGTTCACGGCTATCGAATCAGCAGCATTTTTTTCACCTGGTGCGCGCCGCCTGCCGTCAGCTCGTAAAAATAGATTCCGGAAGGCAGAAAATCTCCCTGTTGATTTCGTCCGTACCAGTAAACCTCATGAAGACCGGCCGGCTGTGATTTCAATGAAATCCGTCTGACCACCTGACCCAGCAGATTCAGGATTTTAACCTCAACCGCTTCGATGGACGGCAATTGGAAACGAATAATGGTTCTTTCGTTCAGATTTGAACGGATCATGAGCGGATTAGGGAAATTATCAAACAAAAGAAACGTTTTGATCTTAGGGTTCAATTTATTTTTGGCAAGGAATACCATGACATTAAAGGCATTCAGTTTGCCGTAACCCCACCGGTTGTTTGGAACGCTCCCCGTGTAGTGATCAAATGTGGCCGTCTGTTTGAGATATTGCATGGCCAAATCCGGGGTGAGATCCGAATCTTCCTCAAACATCAGGGCTACAGTCCCGGCCACATGGGGAGAAGCCATACTGGTTCCCTGCATAATGATGTAATTTTCTCCCGGAAGCACCCACTCCGGACGTTTTTGAAGGTCATCTGCATTGGCGGACATGGCGGAAGCAATCACCTGGCCCGGCGCCGTAATGTCGGGTTTTATGCGGCCATCCCGGGTGGGGCCGATGCTCGAAAATTTTGACAAATCCCCGACTGCATTTGAAGTGCTCAATCGATAAGTCTGTTCTTTGTAATTTATCCATTCCGTTTTGGTTACGAAAGCGCCGACCGCAATGATGGCAGGGGAGGTGGCAGGCATCCCGATGCTGTACCGGTTATTCCCGCCCACAAAATTTAATCCGTCACGCGTTCCTGTAAAATCGCCAAATTCACCGTTCTCGCCGTAAACCCACGCATGAAGCGTTCCTGTTCCTCGGGCTTTCAAGACCCAGGTAATAGCCGCTGAGGTGAAATCATAAGCCCCTTTATTATTTGTAATTTCAATGACCGCATGATGAAGTCCGTTATAAGGATTTTTGGTTTCTGTGGCGTCAATGGCGTAAATCCCGTAGCTTTTGCCATTTGCAGAAAACGTTTTATCCGATATCCGGTTTCCCGGACGCACCCAGGCGCTAGACCCTAACAGATTTAAACCGGTATCCAGACCTGCAAGCGCGATATCAATCGCGCCGCCGGAGTACCAGACGTCCACATTGACCGCGTGTTTATCATTAGAATCGGCCACAAATCCGGTCGCTTTCGTTTCATTGGATAACGCAAGCCTGGTATGAACGTTGACGTTCCCCTCATTCGAGGCCGCTGCGACAATAATTTTGCCTCTGTTGACTTCGGCGGCGAGTAATTGTGCCGCCGGACTGGTGCCGTCGTGAGGGCCCTGCTGAGTGCCGAGGCTTAAATTAACGACCGACGGTTTTTTCAAATCTTCTGCATGGCGGAACACATACGCCGCGCCGTCGATAATGTGGTTGAAATCAAAATCCGTCTTCACAAAAATAATATCGGCTTCCGGCGCCACACCGATATATTTCCCCTCCGGCGCCCCGTTCCCTGCGGCAATACCGGTTACGTGTGTCCCATGACCTGAATTTTTCGGCCCGTCGATCTCCGTACAGCGTCCCGAGTTGATGTCGCTCGAAGTCCATTCCGTCCCGTAATTAAAATGTGCCGGTGTTTTGACGGAGGTGGTTTGATCCCAGATATACAATATGCGCGTGGAACCATCCGGATTTCTAAAATCCGAGCTTGAATAGTCCACGCCCGAATCGATGATTCCGATCACGATATTTTTTCCTTTGAAGGGCCGGGACAGAGGTGTTCGTCCTTCGTGAACCCGATTGGCCTGGATGACCGGAACACTCACATTCAGCGCCGGGTGCGCCGGCAAAAAATAGGAGACATATTTTACTTCATCCAATCGGACCAGTTCGTTCAGGCGATCTTCGGGCACATAAACCGTCATAAAACGACCGCTCTCCGTGCCCACATCTCCTCCCAGCATTTGAATTTTACGCCGCAAAGATTCGGACGTATTTTTGCCGAGAATAAGCGGGATTTCCAGTCCGGCCGCCGATTTTTTTAATCCCATTTCCTTATAATCGGTTGATGTTAAGTTCTTTTGTTCCAACCGATTCAGTAATATTTTGACATAAGGCGACACCTTTTGCGTATCAAAGAGAGTGGCGGCAAAGAGCATTTTAGAGCAAAGGAGGAAAACGATAAAAAGAAAAAACATCATTCGGTATTTAGACATTTTAAAAGAAGCTTCTTTAGTGGGTTATATTATTCAGTTCTGCCATTGTAAAATTTTTGCTTCAAATTCAGACAGAAGTTTGTCCACTCTGCCCCTGGATTTTGCTTCTGCCGTAATGTGAAATTGCGGTGTCTCCTGATCGGGAATCACGAGTACCCAGGCATCATTGTAAAAGATTTTCACACCGTCGATCAGCTCCCGGGGCTGATTCTTTGAATATTCAATCAGTTCGCGCATCACCCCTCCTTTGCGTTCCCAGGGACAGGGCACATCTTTTCGCCCCATGATGGGCACAGGAATTGTCTTGGCCAATTTCCCCAGACGAATTTTATTCAGCGCCATCAATTCCATAATTTTTGCCATGGCAAACATGCCGTCCGAGGCAAAATGAAAATCGGAAAAGATAAATCCGCCTCTTGTGCCTCCGACAAATTCAGCCTTCTCATTTAAACTGGCCTCGATCATCGAGCGGTGATCCGCCCGAATTTTAAGTAATTCGGTCCCGTATGCCTTTGCCATCTGGTCGATTCTGGCCGGAGCATTCACCGGCACGGCTATTTTTTTGGGATGATAGATCTGGAGATAAAGTTGCGTCACCAAAAGCAGCAAATACTCATTGCTGAAATACTTGCCGTTTTCATCCACAACGGTTAGGCTTTCGGCATCGGCGTTGATTAAAAAACCGATGTCCCCTTTGAGAGAATTTACAATATTCGAGAGCTGAAGCATGCCGTAGCGAAAATCTTCCCACCGGCGATAGACCCGGTGGGCATCCAGATAGGCGTTTACCGAAATCACCTCGCAATCCATTGAACCCAAAATGGAGGGAAGCACCAGTCCGGAAGCGCCGTAAGAATAATCGATCACAATTTTGAAACGGGTCTGTTCAATCGCTTTTGTATTAATATGTTTAAGAAAGTCCTCCGTGTACGACTCCATTATCCTGACAGGAAAGTCCAATTTGCCTATTTCACGGAAAGAAGCCCGGGGAAAGTCTTCCTGCATGAACAGACGCTCGATAGACTTGGTTTTGTTCACCGGTAAATCCTTCCCGTCAAAATCGAAAAAAATGATGTCCACTTTGCGTTCATCCTGCGGCGACTGCCGGACGTGCACACCGCCCTGTTCCTTGCCCAGATGTAACTGATACCGTACGATGGGAATCGGTGCAATTCGAAGGTCATCCACATGCACGCCGGACGACATAAATCCGCAGATCAGCGAACGATTGATCATTCGCGCCGCGTTCGATGTGTCCCGGCTGGATAACACATGTTTTCCTTTTCCGAGATAGGCACTGTAAACGGCGCCTAACTTTGCCCCAAATTCAGGAGACACCTCCAGATTAATAATTCCGGTCACCCTGGAGTTTGTAAAAAGCTCCCGAAGCCACCGGTCACCCCAGATGAAACTCGACGTCAGAACCGCGCCGTCTTCAATTTCCTTCCGCGGCCAGATTTTTATATTTGATTTTAAAAGCGCCCTTTTTCCAATCTTCGTGTGGTCACTAATAAACACATTCTCTTCCAAAATGGCCTCATTTCCGACCACAGAATGATCGGCAATCACATCCGCCAGAAGTGACGCGTGGGGGCCGATTATGACATGATTCCACACCACCGAGTCCCGCACCTGAGCCCCGCCCCCGACTATACAATTGTCGCCGATAATCGACCGGGAGATAAGCGCACCGCTCTGAATGTCGCAATTGTTTCCGATAATGACGCCTTTTTCTATCACGGCCTTCTTGCCGACTTTGCTGTTTTTGCCAATCCAATAATTCCCTTTTTCCGTCCCCGGAATATCAACGTTTACCTTTCCTTCAAGGACATCTAATTGAGTCGTCTGGTACTGCCTGAGGTCGCCCACATCCTGCCAGTACCCTTCTGCAATGTATCCGTAAACAGGTTTTCCTTCAGAGAGCAGAAGCGGAAACAGATTCTTGCTAAAGTCGAACTCTGTTTTTTCCGGTATGTAATTCAGAACCTCATGTTCCAGAATGTAAATTCCCGTATTGACGGTGTCGCTGAACACCTGGCCCCAGGTGGGTTTCTCCAAAAAACGGACCACTTTTCCGCTATCGTCGGTGATGACCACGCCGAAGGGGAGGGGATTGGTGACACGCGTGAGAATTAAAGTGGCAAAGCTTCCTTTTGCTTCATGAAACCGGATGGCCTTGGTCAGGTCGAAATCCGTTAATACATCACCGGAAATGACAAGGAACCGTTCGTCCAAAAACCGTTCCGCATTTTTGACACTCCCGGCTGTACCAAAATCATCCTCCGAGAGGTTGTATTCGATGCGGACATTTTGAGAAGACCCGTCCTTAAAATAACCGCGGATCTTTTCGGATTGGTAAAATAGAAGCGAGATAATTTTGCTGATATTGTGTTTTTTTAATAGTTCGATGATATGCTGCATCATGGGTTTGTTGGCAACAGGAACCATCGGTTTGGGGAGGTTATTCGTGAGAGGTTTAAGCCGCGTCCCAAATCCACCCGCCATTATAACCGCTTTCATCGTGCCTCCCGGACATTGGGGTTATCTGCTCTCACAAAGAAATCTCCTTCTTCGGGTGATGGTAAACTAATTTAATCGCATTTTTTACGTGCGCAATGTGGCGGTAATCCGCCTGGGATGCAGCAGTAAATCCAGACCGTCCTCTATTTTGGATACGACAATATCGGCATTTAAAATGGTCAGCAGATGGGTGCCTTCCAGCCCCAGAACCGCTATTCCCAGAGCCGCTTCTTTGATCATTAAATGATCATTAAACCCATTCCCAATCGCCGCTGTGTGTTTCCGGCCCAATTTGCGCAGAAATTCCAATTTATCAAGATAGCCTGATTCACCCACGCTTACAAATTCAAGCGGAAGGGCGGCCGTCTCTGTTTGAGCGGTTCCGAATGTGTCGGCGGTCAAAAGGTAAATCTTAAGCGTCGAACTGATTTCCTGAAGTCTTTTACGAACGGAAACAGGGATTCTCCCATCCAATGCAAGCGTGCCGTTCATATCCAAAAGCAGGTTTTGTAATTCTAAAGGGGGTTTCCCCGGAATTTCAATGTGCATGATCGGGTCATTTCCGGATTCGTTAAACTGCACAAATGAGTCTGTTTTACTCTATAAATTAATAATTTCACAGCAAAATGCAAGCATATTTTTGGGGGATGTGCCACAAAAAAAGGAGCCCGGTTCATGAGCTCCTTTCCATTTCTTTGAAACTGTCCGGATACTTTAAGCCACATTCGGATATTTTTCCGTTTCAATGCGCTTCTTCTCCCGCATGGGTTCGATGAAATCTTTTTCCCAAATCGGGCGGGTCAGCACATCGACTTTTTTGCCGTACTCGATCAATCCCTTTCGATACTCTTCATCTTTCAGGGCTTCGGCCGCATTCGGATCCATTGGTTTGGCGCCGGTTTTCATGATCGCGGTGTAGGCCAGCTTGTAATGGTCGCGGATGGGACAGGGGACAATGTAATTTTTCACTTTATCCGAAGGACGTTTGTACCCATACGAATTCTGCCAATTTCGAACGTCTTTGAATAGCGGATGCATTAAAATGTCTGTGAGATGTCCTCCGTTTTTGTACAGTTCATTGACATCCGCCACGTAATACGGGAAGAAGACACAGGGCGATGCGTGGCCGTTCCAATCGATGAAAAAATACCCGCCGCTTCGTCCGCCTGAGATACAGCCATTTGAAATAGGACCGCCGTTCCAAAAATCAACCAGAAAAATATTCCGGTTATAAATCATGTATTCTTCCCGCTTGTACATTTTCAACCGCTGTTCCGGGGTGACCATAAGGTCCAGTGTGAATCTTCTTCCGATGGGCATGTACTGGAACATCCAGCCTAAAACGGCGCCCTGTTCTTCAAAAAAGAAATCGACGAATTCGTCGCTCGTCAATACATCGACATTGGATCTTGTCGCCGTGGCCGAAATTCCGAAAGGCACGCCTTCATTACGGAGATTTTCAAAAGCCTTCAGGATCTTTTTAAATACGCCCTTCCCGCGTCTTTCATCCGTTTCTTTTTCGAAGCCTTCTATAGAAATAGCGGGGACCACATTTCCGACTTCCGCCAGGCGTTTGGCCACTTCGCGGGTAATCAATGTACCGTTTGTGTACATCTGGAAATAACTGTCTTGAAAATCTTCGTACAGGCTGAAAATGTCGTGTCCGTCATCCGTTTTGTACATTAACGGCTCACCACCGGAAATAATCGTTAAATGCGATCCCCAGTCCCGGCGTTTTTCTTCCATGATCCACTTCAGCACATTGTAGTCCAGTTTTTCCCAGGCTTTTGCGCCGCTTCCGGCGTAGCAGCCCGTGCAATTTAAATTACAATGCTTGGTCGGGCTGATCGTTAAAAATGAAGGCGGATCAAACCCATAGCGTTCCCGAAACGGCCGCTGACGATCGTTTTCGCCGATAATCACATTTCCCACAAAATTTTTGATGATCGCCCGCCGCACTTGCGGAGAGATTCTTCCGTCGCTCAGGGCCTTGTCGACCGTCATCAATAAATTTTTCATGACAAGATAGCGCAATTCCTGCACCTTCTCCGGACGGTCATCCGGATTGTCAACCACAAAGTTCTTGTACAATTGTTTCACGCCTTTTTGCAGCACCCATTTGCGTAAGAGATCCTGTTTTAAGACCGCATCCAGGATTTCCACCGATGTGGATTTCCACAAATTATCGATTTTAAAAACATCTAACATGATGCCCTCCCTTCCTTCTTTTTATGCACGTTTAAGAATTTCTTTTTCGCTCTCCATAGATTTTTTCCCGGAATGGAACCGTTTTTTCTTTAACTCCCTGAAAATTTTCACTCCGGAAATAAATTCACCAATGACCAGTTTTAATTCTCCCGGTTTTTTAAGGATACTTTTGAGCAGGCCGGGTAAATTTGAAAGCCGTAAATAAAACTTGCGGTAGGCTCTTCGGACTAATTTATTTAATTCATCCGGATTTAGGTGCTCTAATTTTATGACGGTGTGAATGCCGTCGTATTCACGCCAGTCGAAAGTCCGGAGCAGGTTCTTTTCCCGCAGTTCATGAAACAGCCTCGTGCCCGGATAAGGGGTCAATACGGAAAACTGGCACGTATGCGGATTTAATTGCCGGGCATAACGAATGGTCTGGCGCACCATCTTTTGGTCTTCGTGTAAATCACCAATAATAAAACTTCCATACACACGGATGCCGTTTTCTTTTAAAATACGAACCGCCTGCTGCTGCTGCTTAAGGGTAATTTTCTTTCCCCACTCATCCAGCGTTGATTGACTGGCACTTTCCAGTCCTAAGAATACCGTTCGATTGCCCGCCCCGGCCATTTTTCGAACCATCTCCGGATTGTGCACCACCGTGTCCGCTCTCGAAAAACACCACCAGCGGATGTCCCATTTCCGGCGCAGTACCTCCTCCGAAAAGTCGATGACACGCTTCGGATTAAGCGTAAAATTGTCATCCACGAACAAAAATGACGTGTACTGCTGATTCAATAAAAATTCCATCTCATCCAGAATTGAATCGAGACTTCTGGTCCGCCATTTTAATCCGCCGAACCGGGAAGCCGAACAGAAAGCACAATCGAAAGGACAGCCTCTGGAGGTCACCATCGTGGTCATCGGACGATCTTGGTACAGAGAGAGATACTTTTCCCGCGGGAACAAATCACGGCGGGGAAATGGAATTTTATCCAGGTTATGGATATACGGTGCCGACGGATTTCTTACAAATGTGCCGTCCGCCCTGTAAGAAATTCCTTTTATCGGCGATACATCTCCGGTATGTTCCAGAGCATTTGCTAATTCAAGAAGAATGTATTCCCCTTCACCGCGCACCACAAAGTCGACGACGCCGCTGTCGATTGCCTCACGATCCAGAAATGTCGCATGGTACCCGCCCATCACGACAACGGCACCCGTTTTTTTAGCTTTTTTGGCCAACTGAAGGGATTTGGGGTACCGGGGGGTATCGGATGAAATACCAACCAAATCATAATCCGAAAACCTGATTTTCGTCTCTCTCTCCGGTTCCACCATCAAGTCGATGACATGGACTTGATGTCCGCTCTCCAACAAGGTACCTGCCAGATAGGCAATTCCTAAGGGCATTAACTGAATTCCCAATTTACCGTAATAATTTCTCGCAGGAGGATTTAATAATAAGATCCTCATTGGATCACCTTCTTTTGCTTAAATTAGGGGGATGGTGTTTAAACCATCCCCGCCCAAATTCCTTACGCAGTTTTATGCTGCATTTCTTTGTGTTCGGTCAAGCTCAAAAAACCCACCACTGTAATGATGATTCCGATAACCAGATCGTTCCAGAAATTTGTGATCGCAGCTCCGGGGAAAACAAAAGCCGAAATAACAAACCATATTCCCAAAATTCCGATAACCCAGCCGTTCCACATCCTGGTCAATGTGAATCCGGCAACAAACCAAATAATGCCCACAACGAGGTCATTAATGACATTACCGGTTTTTGCGCCGGTGATGATAAAGGCCGCTACAATCGACCAGAGGCCCACAATTCCGCTCAACCATCCTTGCCACATTTTTCATATCCTCCTTACTTGTTTTGGTGAATCGCTTTTTAACTCTGAATCAATTATTTTAAACGCAATCACTATGCCACATTTTTATTTGACGGACTAATTTCGTAACCTCCTGAACATTAATACGATTAGAGGTATTCCGGGAGAAAAGAAAAAAATGGGGGTGCGAATGAAATAGTCGCAATTAAAAGGGGATATGGAATAATTTTTACTTAAAAATCAAGAAGTTGAATTGCGATTATTTTTTTCGCAAGCGTTTATTTTGTGGGAAATACAATCTCGTATTTTCGAATCATGTTTTGCAGTTGCCTGCGGTCCATCCCGACTGAACGGGCCGTTTTGGAGATGTTCCAGTCATTTTGCTGCAACGCATTCTCGATAAAATGTTTTTCCAATTCCCCAATGACCTGCTCTTTCAGATTTTTTTTGGCCTGCAGCAGCTCCTCCTTCGTTTGCGGGACTTCAATCTTACGCCGGCTCACTTCTTCCTGAATTTCTTCGGGCAAATGACGGGGCTGAATCACGGAGCCGTCCGCAAACAGCATGGCGCGATAAACGACATTTTCAAGTTCCCGGATATTGCCCGGCCAGGAGTAAGCGAAAAGCATCTGCAGCGCCTCCTGTGAAACAGATTGAATGTCTTTTTTCAATTCACGATTGAATTTTCGGAGGAAATGCTCGACCAAAACCGAGATGTCATCCACTCTTTCTTTTAATGCGGGCAACATGATTTTGACGACATTCAGCCGATAAAACAGGTCTTTCCGGAATTCACCGGTTTGAACCATTTCTTTTAAATCACGGTTTGTGGCGGCCACAACCCGCACATCCAGTTCAATAACACGTGTCCCGCCCACGTGAGTGATGCGATGGGATTCCAGCACGCGTAAAAGTTTGGCCTGCAAATTCTGAGGCAGTTCGGCCACTTCATCCAGAAAAAACGTGCCGCCGTCGGCCAGCTCAAATTTGCCTTTTTTTTGACGAACAGCACCCGTAAAAGCGCCCTTTTCGTGACCGAATAATTCGCTCTCCAACAGATCGGCCGGAATCGCCGCACAGTTGATCGGCACAAACGGCCCTTCGGACCGGTCACTAAACTGGTGAATCATCCGGGCAATCAGTTCTTTACCGGTGCCGCTTTTCCCCATGATTAAAACGGTTGCCTGCGTGGGAGCCACCTCCCTGACATTTTTCAGAATCGCCTGCATCCGGGGATTAACCGTAATAAACTCCGGAAATCTTTTTTCGAGTGTTCGGATTTTCTGACGCAGGCGTCTATTTTCCGTTTTTAATTCGCCAAATCGCAGCGCCTTTTCAATCACCATTTTCAGCTCATTGATTCTCACAGGCTTCAGCAAATAATCAAAGGCCCCGATTTTCATCGCTGCAACCGCATTCTCCACCGTACCATAGGCCGTCATGAGAATGACCGGTGTTTCGGAATTTTTCCGAACGGATTCTTTTAAGACATCGATACCGGAAGCACCGGGCAGGCGAATGTCCGAGAGAATTAAATCAAATGCGCCGCGCCTGATCTCCTCAATTGCTTTCTGTCCATCGGAAACGGTTGTGACGGCGTACTGTGTGTGGAGATTAATCTCTAATAACCGCAGCAGGCGTGTCTCATCTTCAACCATCAAAATACGCTTTTTTTCACTCATGTTTCCACTTTCTTCGCCGGTAAATAAATTCGAAATGTGGTGCCTGCGGAACCGGAAGTAAATTCAATTTTTCCGCCGTGATCCTGAGTAATTCTTTTCACAATTGCCAATCCGATTCCGGAACCTTTTTCCTTGGTCGTAAAAAACGGCTCAAACACATGACCCTGTAATTCTTCCGTGATGCCTTCACCGCCGTCTTCGACTTCAATGATCGCCCAATAGCCGTCTTCAGAGTGCAGTCGAAAAATCAGTTCTCCCTCTTTCTCCATAGCCTCCAGGCCGTTCAGGCCAAGATTTAAAAGAGCCAGATGCAATTGATCGAGATCGCCTTCCACCCAAATTTTCTGATTATCTTTTTCAAAACTAACCGTGTGCTTTTTAAGCGCGGCTTCTCTTTGAAGCATTTCAACGACACGTGTGACGACCAAATGCAGTTCGAAGACCGATTTTTGAATGGGCTGGGGTTTTGCAAATGATAAAAAGTCGGTTAAGATTCGATTTAAACGTTCGGTTTCGTCTAAAATAAACTGCAGGATCTCTTTCTGTGTTTCGGGCAAATTTTGATCCTGTTCCAACAGCGTCTCCGCAGATGTTTGGATCACGCCGAGCGGATTCCGTATTTCGTGAGAAACGGTGGCCACCATTCGCCCGAGAGCGGCTAATTTTTCCGCCTGCAGTAATTCACGTTCCCGGGCCTGCGCCTTTTGAATGGCTTGTATGTGTAAGATTGCCAGTGAAATTTGCCCCGCAAAAATTTCAAGCAGTTCCAGCCAGTCTGTAGAAAACTTTCGCTGGTCGGCAAAATGAGACAGGAAAATCAACCCCAGTATTTTTGACTCACCGATTAACGGAACCATCACAACAAATTTATCAAATGGAGGATTTACTTTTTTTCGCGCCTTCAGACTCGCCGGGATATCTTCCCACTCGAGCGGTATTTTCCTCTCCTCCGCAAGCCTGACCAACGGATGATTTTCCGGGAATTCAATCTGTTTTTTCCAGCCGATTTTAGAAATCGTTTTGAAATGGGGCACCGGCCTGTTATCCTGAATCAGGAAAAGAACCTGTGGAAAGCCGATTTTTTTAAACAGGAATTTTGAAATCTTGTTTGCCAATTCTTCCTGATCGCTGCAAGCCAGCAATTCACGTGTAAAAGAGCTCATGCGCTCGCGCATCTGAAAATATTCTTTGAAAAAGGTTTGATCCAAAAAAGTGCTGACCACTTTTTCAAAAGGGCGAAGCAAAAAGACTAAAATGACGATTAAAACGCCCTCCAGCAAGCTGGATTGAACACCATAGATACGGGCAGAGGCCTGTGCAAGATTTTTAATCAGCAGAATATAAACGGACAATAACAATCCGCTGACAATAAAATACCGAAGACTTCTCGAAATTAACAGCCGAATATTCAGCAGTTTATATTTGAAAAAGGCGATGCTGAAAAAGAGGCTGACAAAAATGGTGTAGGTACTTCCGAAAAGGTAAAACACGCGGCCTGCCGGCAAAATCAGGCGGACAACAGCCACCAGAACGCCGATGGCAAAAATCAGCCCAACACCGCCGATGAGGTATTTAAGCTGCAGCCGCTCTCGAACAGATCGCTTCTTTTTTAAAGATTTTATAAGATTGTACACGCCCCACGCATACCAGGTAAAACTGTAGACAAAAACGGCCGGCATTTGTCCCAGAAATCCGACAGCGCTCCGAATGTAGAACGAGTAATAGCAGATGTTATCCAGTTCGGGAATACGATGGATTTCAATCGTTGTCCCCAGAACGGAAACTAGGAATAGAAAGACCGGAACGATGTAAATGGGCAGGAGTTCCAATTTCCTCAGCAGAGACAGACGAATTTTTCGGGGGGGAATGAGCGTAAAGTGGAGAAAAAACGCGGGCGACAGGAAAATGCCAAACAGGATCAACCGAATGCCCAGGGCAGTAATCCGGTCCGTCTGCCCGATAATCATAATGAATTCACCGATGTTCCAGACGGCAAATGCAAAGACAAACAAGCCGAACAAACGGTTGATTGACCGGTGGGGTTTGTTCAGAAAAACAAAACTCGCAATTGTTAAATTAATGACAAATGCCAGAATAACCGGTAAAGCAAAAATGGTCAATTGTTACCTCTTGCCGTTTTAAATCAACCGGTGGTGCAGCCTTTTTCGTTTTAATTTTTTCCGCAGCTCAAACATTTTTTCTTCTGCGGTTTCCATCCCGATGCGAATCATTGTGTCCCCATTTTTGAAATCCGCCCAATTGATTCTTCCAAGATCCGGATGAATAATCACATCCGCTTCTTTAAGATGCCATTCATTTAGATGGTAACCCGTAATTTCATCTGCGCGAAACATCAACTCAAGCGCATTCTGAATGTCCAGTTCCTCTTTAATGCCGGGCGCCACGTCCACGCCGATCAAGAAATTGGCGCCCATCTCTTTGGCTTCAACAACGGGCACCAGGCTGATAACCCCCCCGTCGATCAGTTTCATAGCATCCCAAGAGACGGGTGGGAAAATACCGGGTATTGTACAACTGGCTGCAACGGCTTTTCGAATAGAGCCCTCTGTGAGCAGCACCCGCTCACCGGAGAGATAATCAACAGTGACCGCCCCAAAAGGAATTTTAGTATCCCGAATATCGGTATCATCCAGTAAAATGGAAAATGCCTCTTCCAGAACCTCTGAACCAAAAAAGCTTATTCGGGTAAACGAGCGGGACAAGATAAATTGTTGTTTCACAAAATAAGTAATTCGCTGAATTAATTTCTGGCGTTCCCATTCTTTCGGCGGCACCATTAAGTCCAATTTTGATTTTTTAAAAAAATTACTTTCCCCGAGATCTTTCATTCGTTTTTCAACGGCATCGATGTTTCCCAACTGGGCATACATGGCGCCGGCGATCGAACCCGCACTGGTTCCCGTGATGATTTGAATCGGAATTTTATTGGCTTCCAAAACCCGAAGCACACCCAGATGCGCAAAGCCTTTGGCACCGCCGCCACCGAGTGCCAGTCCGACGGTTACTTTTTTTCCAATTCCAAACATGGTTCATTTGCTCCGAATTAGAATAATGAGCTAACTGTTCAGGGAGTCTGCCGATGCCGCTTTTGCATTTCCTTCCGGACGGCTTCTCCCGTTTTACGTGTTTTCGGCAAAAACCACCTTAAAAACCGGTTGGATTCCACGCCGTAGATAGCATCCCGCATGCCCCAGTAAACTTCAGGATCGTTTACAAGCGCTCCGAGAGTGCCTTTTCCGGTGTCTATTTTTGCCGTAATATTTTTCAGAGATCGAAGGATTTCCGCAACATTCTGCGTGATTTCTTTCCCGTATTTCGGATCATTCAACATTCGCCCCATAAGCGTTTTAGAGTTTTCCAGTTTCTTTGAAAGGTTATTCAAACGCCGGCTGGCCTGCTGTAAATTCCGCACGGTTTGTTGAACCCTCACGGTATCGGTCAGTAAATAGCCAAGCGCTCCTTTCCCGTGTCTGGCATTTAAAACAAGTTCCTGCAATTGACCGGTTGTTCTCTCCATGTTTAGGAGTGTCTTTTGAAATTCCGGATTCGGCTGGGTTAACAAATTACCCAGCAGCCCTTTTCCCTCGGAGACATTATTTAAGATTTTCTGCAGATTTATGGCAAGGACGTCGATATTGCCCATCACCTTATTGCTGCTTTCCAAGACCGCATTCAGTCCGGAAGATCTGACCGCACGAATATAGGAACCCGGTGGGAGTATCGGGCTGGAAGGGCTTCCGATGGTCACATTGACAAATCGGGTCGCGATCAAAGAAAGTGAGGCAATACTGGCTTTTGAATCTTCCCGAATTCGAGTTTCTACATTCTTTTGAACCGAAATAACAACTTCAATACCCGGCCGGCTCATATTTTTCGGAAATTGGATGCGGTCCACATTTCCCACAATCAGCCCGTTGAGCATAACCGCGTCTCCCTTGTTCAAACCGCTAATATTTGAGAATATTATTTTATAGCGCACCTTCTGCCCGAATATTTTCTGATGCCGGCCAATTGAAAAAATAGCCACTACAAAAATCACAGATGCCATAAGAATTAAGGCACCCACACGTGTTTCGTGAACAAATCGTCTGTTCATTGGAGAGCTCCCGCTAAATTTAGCCAATACCCTGCTTTTCCGGATTACTGTTTTTTTGTTTCATCGCGAAAATGCATACATTCTTATACTAAAAAGGTGCCGCCGTTTGTTAAATCCAAACTCACCCCTTATTCAATCAAAAATAAATTATATTATTGAAATCTTTAATTCGTGCATTCGTGGCAATGAAAATATGATTTTATCTCTATTCAAATCACTTTTAAAAATGATTGAATGAATCAATCCCAAAATCATCAAATCCTTCAATCCTTAACTCTCAATAAATTCCTGCACAATCGGATCATCTGTTGTTCTGGTTTCTTCAACTGTACCCACAAAGTGAATCTTCCCTTTGTATAAAAGGGCAATGCGATCGGCAACTGTAAAGGCACTTTTAATATCATGCGTGACCACAATCGACGTCACACCGAGAATTTTTTGAAGATTACGAATCATGGTATTAATTTTTTTGGCAATGATCGGATCCAGACCGGTTGTGGGTTCATCATATAAAAGGCCTTTGGGTTCGATCGCCAGAGAGCGTGCCAGACTCACCCGCTTCATCATTCCGCCGGACAAATCGGAAGGCATCATCTCTTCCGCATTCTCGAGGCCCACAAGGCGAAGCATTTTCCGAACCCTTTGAGCGATTTCTTTTTCAGTCATTTGGGTGTGTTCTCTCAAAGCGTAAGCGACATTTTCGAAAACAGTGAGTGAATCGAACAAGGCACCGCCCTGAAAAACCATTCCGACAGTTGTGCGAATGGGGATTAACTCCTCTTCGGAAAATTCTGTGATATCATAGCCTTCCACATAAATATGTCCGCGGTTCGGCCGGAGCAGGCCGTTAATAAGACGCAAAAGCACACTTTTCCCGGCGCCGCTTCCTCCGAGAATAACAATCGTTTCACCGGTGAAAACCGTTAAATTAATGCCTTTTAAAACATGGTGATCATCGAAGCTTTTGTGCACGTTTTTGAAAACGATAAAGTCAGCCATTATCCGCCAATAAAAATAATAAGCAATTTAGTCAGAAAATAATCCGCAATCATAATTAAGATAAAACTCGTTACCACCGTATTTGTTGTAAATTTACCAACGTCTTCAGCCCCATGCCGGACATTGAAACCATTGTAACAGCCAATCATCGAGATGACAATTGCATAAAAAGCAGATTTAATAACCCCCATAATGATATCCGATAAATACAGAGCCTGCAGCGCAGAATTCATAAATTGAAAAGCACTCAGTTGTAAGTTTAGTTTTGCAACAACTAACCCGCCGATCATTCCCCAGAAGTCACCCATAATAGTCAGGATAGGCATCATGATAAAGATAGACCAAAATCTTGGGACCACTATTTTTTTGATCGGGTTCGCCCCAAGGGACCGAATCGCATCGATCTGCTCGGTCACACTCATTGTGCCAATTGCTGAGGTCATCCCGGCGCCCACTCTGCCGCCAACCAACAAGCCGGTGAGCAAGGGACCAAACTCCTTGACCAATCCGGAGGCAACGGCTGCACCCACAATGCTTGCGCCTGCAAAATTTGCCGATGAATAGGCCACTTGTATTGTGATCACCATCCCCAGAAAAAAGAACGTGACCATCACAATTCCATGGGACTGGACACCGTTCTTTTCCAGATACTCAAGAAGTGCATACCAGTCGAAGGATTTGTGAAAAGATAATCTTATCGTATCATAAAACAGATAAGCTAATTGTCCTGCATGATGTTCATATTCCCTGACTTTGGACAAAAAAAACTGCCCTGATTCTTTTACGGCCAGAGATTCTTCTCTTATAAAAGTAAATTTCATATTGGCTTATTGCTTGTCTACCGGTTCAAACTCGATTGGTGATTTTTATTTATTTAGTCTAACCGTAAATGTTTCCACTTTCCCCTTATCGCTCACGAAAAAGCTGAGAAGGAAACTAATAATACTGATGAAAATGGCACCGATGAAAGCCGCCCAAAAATTTTCAATCGTAAATCCGTTGACAACTTTTGCCGTCATGTAAATAATAAAACCATTGACAACGAACGTAAAAATTCCGAGTGTCAGAATATTGATCGGCAGCGTAATTAAGATCAAGAAAGGACGCACAATTGCATTTAGTACACCAATTACCAGAGCCGCGATAAATGGAGATAAGATGCCGTGAAAGGTTATCCCTTTAATTAATATTGCCGTAATAATTAATGCAACTGCATTTATAATCCATCGAACCACAAATCCGCGCATGATTTTTCCTCCGGCAGGTTCTAAAAACGCGACTCGTTCCCAACACGCCCAGGGCAGATTTGACGCAGCCTGAATGATTCACAAGTGCGCTGCAAATACTGTTTTAGGAACGATTCGAAATAAGTTCAAGCATCAATTCTATAAATTACAAATTATTCACTCAATATTCAAGCAAATTATAAATGAAATGTGCGTTAGAAGCTTTTTTGTTAAAGTATTCCTTCGATTGCCAATAGCTTCCGCTTAATGTCCAGCCCGCCGGTGTAACCGCCCAACGCGCTATTTTTTCGAATAACCCGGTGACACGGAATCACAATCGGCATCGGATTTTTGCGCATCGTATTCCCAACAGCCCTGAAAGCCTTGGGCGCACCCGCCATTTCGGCTAATTCTTGGTAGGAAACCGTTATTCCGTACGGCACGGTTTGAAGCATTTGCAGCACGCGGCGTTCAAACGCCGATGGGATGGTGCTCCAGTCAATCGGCAGATCAAAATCCTGACGGGTCACATCCCAGTACGCTTTAAGCTGCCGGAAGGCATTTTTATTTTTTTCTGAATTTTCCTCCAACGAGGCATTCATCCGGCTTGCCAGTTGAAATAGGCTCGGGGGCGGCGATTGTGATCGTAACGATATCAGACACAATCCCTTGTCGGTTGAAGCGATGCAAATCCAGCCAAGCCATTTTAGGGGGTACAATCCGTAATAAATCATCGGCGGGTGTTCTCTTTGATGGCCTGCATGCACTCCGAACACTTCCAGCTTCTGCAAAAGGATTTATAAATGTGTATCAAGCCTTGCTGCCGGGCGGCGGAATGAACGAGATGCAGTTTTTCCTCATTCGGGGAGAGAACCTGCACTTTTATTGCCCTGATAATTTCATTCTCCTGTAATTTGGGGTAATAAAGATACGCCTCTTTGATTTTAACCGACAGCGCCTCATCTCCGGTTTCATCCGCAAAGACCATTAAAATCGGGAAGATGACATTGACCATAATTTCGTTTGAACGGGACGTGCCGATCAGGTGCTTCAGGCGATATCGGGAATGCCGACTCAATTCGTTTTGCAATTGGAAATGATTCTCCCAATAACCCTGCGCCGGCGCCATAAATAAGTCTCTTAAATGCTTCCCCAACTGCCGGAAAGAAGCGTTTTCCGTATTGAATAAATCCAGCACACCGGCATGAAAGCCTCTTTCACTAAATTTGACGACCAGACTCGCCATGCCCGCGATTCGAACGGTTGGGAAATTTGCAGGCCGCAGGCGAAAAAACTGCCACTCATGTTTCGGCAGCGGTTCAAATTCAAATGTCTGGGAAAGAAGCCCCCACATTTTCTGCAGCGTTCGAACATATTCATGGGGAACAGGTGTTTTCTGTGACGTCTCTTCCAGAAAACCCGCCGCACCCAAAAGAAGTGCCTGGGCAACCAGCACGCGTTTTTCGGCTGAATACGATTGCAGGATTTCCCACATCGCTTCCACCGGCATCTTCAGGGCAAGTTTCAAAAACTGCCGTTGATTTTTGGAATATCCCAGCGCTTCCATGATGCCCTGGTAGATCAACTGGTCGTAATTGAAGTAGTTTAACTCTTCCCGAAAACGCTCCTTTTTGACGCGGATTCGCTCCAGCCCCCAATAGTCCAGCGTTTCGGAAATTTCTGCGGCGGTTCGTTTTCCGAGCAAACAGATGCTGGGTTTTTCTTTTTCCAAATAGGACTCTTTTTCGACCCGGACTTGAAGTCTTTCCAGAGATTCATCTAAAAAATCGCTTAAAATCAGGGTGGAAATCTCCCGGCCCGACCGGGTCACCGCGGGGGAGGACTTTTCATTTGCCCATAAAACGGCGTGCAGGATCACATTTTCATATTTGGGATCATCCTGGTGTTTGTGTGCAAACCAATCCGATTCCTGTGTGTGAATTTCCACATCGCCCCGCATTAATTCACCGTCCATTTTCAGAATGGCCTCCCGGAAATCCGGCCCGGCATCCACGTTCCATTTCCCTTTTGAAATAATTTCCACCCGTTTTCCGGCGGTTGTCTGCAGCAGCTCTTTTTTGAGATGTCCGCCATCCCAGATGTGGTAAAGGAAACTTTCAGCGATTCTTATTTTATCACGTACCAGCATTTTAATCTCAAAAAAATTTTACAGTACTTTCTCATAGACCCGGATGATCCGCCGGGCGGTTTTTTTTAAATCGAACTCGGATGCCAATTCGCGTCCTTTGGTTCTTCTATTAAAACGAAGTACTTCTTTTAAACCTGCGGCGATGCTTTCAGGAGAATCATCTTTCGTCAGCACACATCCGTCAATCGACTGAATCCATTTTCGGACATCGCCGACATCCACGGAAACAACCGGCAGATTGCATGAAAGCGCCTCTTTTATCACCGTGGGCGATCCTTCGTGCCTGGACGTGAGCAAAAGTGCATCACAGGCATTCATGAAGAGCGGAACCTTCTCATGAGGCACATTGATCAGGCTTAGAATATCGGCGTTAGTGTCCTTTTTTATTTGCTCCACTGCTCTTTGTGCCAGAGAATACCGCTTGACGGGATTTTGTGGATTTGCCGGAAAAAGAATGAATTTTTTATCCGGGGGCAAATTTAATTTATCCCTGGCCGTTTTTTGGGGGATCGGGCGAAACAGTTGCGTATCTATTCCCTGAGGAATGACATGGATCCCCGGTCGTTTTGGCAAATATTTCCGCAGATTTTCAGCGACAACAATGATTTCCTTTGCGGATTTAGCCAAAAAATAACTTCCATAATTTAAAATAAAGCTGTCCGGTCGATAATGTCCATTCGATCCGACAAGCCCCACCAGGTCACTCCCGTAAAAAGTGACAACAACCGGGACAGGTGATGGAAGGACCGGAAAACCACTCTGTCCGAACTGCACATGAACGATGTCGTATTTTTTTTTGGCCAGGATGCCCCGAAATTGGATCCGGGCCCTCAGGTAATTCAATGGATTTTTTCTCCCCCGAAAGGTGAAAACATCGAGGCTGACCCCTTCTTTTCGTAAAGATTCAACCTGTTCCACCACAAATATTCCATTTTGCGGGCGCCCCAGGGAAGGCCATTGATTACTGACGACGATGACGCGCATGGTGCTAAGTGTTATCCGCCAACGGCACCCGGCGAAAATGGTTGATTAACCGGCGGACGATTTCAAAGAGCACAATTCCGCCTAAAAGCACCCAGACAAGGGGCTTTGCAAAAGGAATCTGTTTTCCTAAATAAGCGATAATAAAAATTCGGGGAATCCTTCCGAGAAAGGTCGCCGAAGCGAATCCCCATTTTGAATACTTTTGCGTAATGGCGGTAATGCGGACAAAATCAAAAGGCAGCGGCAAAAATGAAGCGATCAGAATGCTTAAAAACGGGAATTTATCGAAATAGCGGGCGTACTTTTTAAAGCGGCCATTATTTTTAATACGGGAGACGCGATTAAAACGAAGCAAGATACTGAAGAAATTATATTCCATCAATCCGGCGATTGTGGCCCCCACGCTTCCCAGTGCGGTTATGAGATAGGGACTGAAATCATGGCTGATGAAGATAATTAATAGGTAGGTCGGAAAAGGAATAAAATTGCAGGAGATACTGAACACCAGAAAAAAGAAGAGCAATTCATTGTAGTGCGGCGGAAGAATGTTAAAATAATAGATTAAAAAACTTCCAAGAGCAAAACCCACATAAATGCCCCATTTAAAAAAGCTGATTTTTGCGGATTCTTTCTGAGCTTCATCGAGCGGAATAATGCCATCGATATAATGGGTTGTATGTTTAAAAAAGCCGAATTTCATATAACACGCCTTTTCTTGTGCGCCTTAAATATAAAAAAGTTGGTCTAAAATTGCAAACAAAAATATTACGAGATTGTCATTTTTAAAACCGGAATATTTTAAAACAGACAAGGCATTACCCCAACTTGATTAACCACGGAAACCATCTCACAAACAGCGAAGATAGAATTGTGAACCAATTAAAGAAAAACATCACACCAATAACAATCAGGAAAATGCCGCTGACAATTTCCACTGTTTTGAAGTGTTTTTTTACACCGGAGAACAGACGGAGAAACGAATTGGTGGCGATGCCGGTCAGGAAAAACGGAATACCCAGACCGAGTGAATATAAAAATAACAAATAGACCCCTTTTAGGACGGTATGCTGAACACTGGCGATAGCCAGAATAGCCGCTAAAATCGGGCCGATACAGGGAGACCAGCCGAATGCAAATGCCAGACCGAGTGTAAAGGTACCGATGTAGCTGAGTTCCGAACCCGAGGTGTGAAAGCGCTTTTCGTAATTTAGAAATGGGATTTGAAACACTCTGGCGGTATGCAGCCCGAAGATAATGATCACAACGCCGGCAATTTTCGTAATGATGTGCATATTGGAAAGCAGAAACCGTCCCAAATAGGTGGCGGTTGCCCCCAATAAAACAAACACAAAAGAAAAACCCAGTATGAACACAATCGATTTTAACATGATCCGTTTAAGCTCACCGGTTCTTCTTCCTTCAGTGGTCATGTCCTGAAATGAGATTCCGGAAATAAAGGACATGTAGGCCGGCACCAGCGGCAATACACAGGGAGACAAAAATGAAATAATGCCGGCTAAAAATGCGGTGAGCAGATTCAAATGTTCCATACAGAATAACTCCTGCTTGTTTATCGAATATTACAAATATGAATTAAAGGTACACAGAAAATAAAAGGTACACAAAAAAACCGTGTACCAATTTACAAAGGAGTGAACCATCAAAAGCCGGTTAATGTTCACTGAAAGTTAAAATTCTGCACCAAGTGATAAATAATAGCGCGGCGACCGGCTTGTTGTGGCGATGTTTGTTTTCCATGCCGTGTCGAAACGAACCAAAAAATAGCCCAGAAAAATCCGGACGCCGAAACCGTATCCGCCTAAAACATCGTCCAATCTTAAATTTCCGAAGGGTGTTTTTGAAAAAAAGCGAAACGCTTTATCGTTTTCCCAGGCGCTCCCCATATCCCAAAAAAGAGTGCCGCGAATATTCTGCAAAAAGATAGGCGGTGTCCCCATGATAAAATAGCGGATAAATGGAAATCTTATCTCAAAATTGGTCAGGAAAAAGCGTGTACCGATTTGTTCATAATAATCGTAACCCCGCAAGGGCGTTTCAAAAGAAGAAAAATAAACATCGTCGGCATTGTCGATTCGGAGTCCCCCCTTAAATCTTAAGTTGATCCAATTGTTCATTCCCCCAAGAAAAAACTTTTGGGGATTCCGCCCGAAAGAAGCCCCGCCTGCAATTCGGTAGGCGAATGTGTAACCCTTTTTCAGACGAATGTACTTTCGGTAATCCAACCGGACGGTTTTGAAGTCCATGCTGTGCTTCCAGACTTTCGGGCTGAACGTCACGGAAATATTGGCTCGCATGCCGTTTTCCGGACCGGTCCAACCCCAGACGGCGGTATCTTTTACATAGCTTAAACCCGACACCAGCACGCGCCGCCTGTAGAGGATCCGGTCATAATACAGGTCCCGCCGGTCAATTCCCAGAAAAGTCGAGCTGAAATCCAAGCGCTGGTAGCGATTAAACGGATAGGACAGATACAAACTCCCGCCGTAATTTCGATCCCGAATAATTGTATTCCAGCCGGTTGCAAAGAAATAGGCATAATGAAAGGCGCCAATGCCCACATTGACCCGCCTGGGCAGGTAATAATACGCAAATTGGTAGTCGGAATTCCGAAGGTCGTAAAACAGATTCGTATAAATATCGATTCTTTGATTGCCGAGAACATCGGAAAGCGAGAGGACGGTGGATCCCTGAACGCCGAAAAACTGACTGTAGCCTGCATTTCCGTACACAAGATCGGGGGTAAATTTTAACCGATACGGATGCGTCTTATATTCTCCGGAAGCCGACTTGTACTGGGTAGAGTCCAAAAATACGTTCTTTGCTTTTTTGGAAGCCTGTTTGAACACATTTTTCTGAAAGTCACGTCCGAAAACAAAGTGCCTGTAATTTTCACCCGACTTTCCGGGCAGTTTTCTAACGGGTTCTTCTTTCAACTTTCGGTAGGTGGTGGCCAGCAGCACTTTTCCTTTTTTCAGTTTTTTAATGAATTCCGTGTCTTTCAGATGAATATCACCCGGTTTTATGTCACCCGGATTCTGCATCAGGTAGATGTCGTACCCGCCGTTGTAAAATGTGGTAAAAGCAAGTTTATCGCCAACCCAGGAGGGCTGGAAAACGCCCGTCAGCACATTGGTAATCGGATACGTGGTGTCGGAATGAACGGGATGGACGAATAAATTAAAAATTCCATTTTTATCCGAAACGTAGAGAATTTTCTGCCCGTCCGGCGACCAGGTCGGATCCCTCTCCGTGAATTTTGTTTTTGTAATCCGCGCGATTGAATCACCCGGGACATCGTACACGTAGACATCGTGATTGGAATAATTGTGATTTTGAATTTTAAAGTTCTCCGGCAGGCTGCTGGAATTCACATAAGGCCCGCGATCGCTGATGAAGACCAGCTTCTTCCCATCCGGCGACCACCTCGGCTCGAGGTCGGAAAAAATATCGTTTGTAAAATTGGTCAATTTGCCGGTTTTCAGATTCAATCGGTACAAATCGCTTTCACCATTTTTAATGCCCGAAAAGGCTATGAATTTCCCATCCGGCGACCAGGTCGGAGAAAAGATGCCGTCCAGATTTATTTTGTAGGTTTTCACAATTTTTCGCTTTCTGACATTTGCAATATGCAGCGCATCCCGGGCGCCGCTTTTGGCCGAAAAAGCGATCTCCCTGCCGTCGGGAGACCAGGTGATGCCGGGCTTCAGCCAGTGTAATTCTTCGAGGTTCATTGTCTGCTGGCCTTTAACGACACGGCCCAGCATCTTGCCGTCAATCGCGCTCATCACATAAATGTCGAAATAATCCGATTTATTGCTGAGGAAAGCGATTTTATCCCCTCTCGGCGAAAGAGAAGGACTATTGTTGATAAAATTTTGATATTTTACATGATCCGTCATTTTTTTGGCGAAATCTTCCGGTTCGAGGCGGTCGGCAATATCCGGCCAATATTGTTTTTTCACATATTTGTGCCATCGTTTGGAGAGATCTTTTTCGCCGATTCCAATGGACTGTTTCAGCCCGCGTTCAACGCTTTTGTTTATTTTGATTTTCCCGAGAATTTCACCGATTTTCTGCCGTCCGTACTTTTGGGCGATGTAATAAAGCACATTCTGGCCGCCTTTGTAATTCATGAATCCGTACATAGCCCGAATGGGCGGCAAATAGCCGTTCAGGGCCGCATCCCGAATGTACATATCACTCTCGGTGTCCCAGCGGAGGCTTTCATATTCGGCCAGACCTTCGGCCAGCCAGAGCGGAATCTGGAAACGCATCATCCCCATGACAATCGATTGGACACCGGCGCCGTAAATCATCTGCATGGAAACGGCGTGTGTTAATTCGTGATGAATGACGTGCCGAAATTGTTCAAAATCGCCTTCAAACGGAATGACCACCCGGTTCTTGAAAAATTCCGTAAAGCCGCCAACCGACTCCTCGGGCTGTCCCGACGAAACATTGGTTTGCTCAAAGTCGTTGTGACTTTTGTAAACAATGATTTTTACACGATCCACAAGATCGTACCGAAAATCGCTTCTCAGGGAAACATAACTGGACTCGGCCACGTCTGCGACAAATTCGGCGAGTCTTTCCGCACCCGGATAGTAATACACATCAAAGTGTTCCGACTGTAAATATTCCCAGTGAAAATTCGTATATTGAACCTTATTTTTCCCAAACTGGGCCACTGCCAGTATCGGGAAAAGTAAAATTACAAGTAAAATTTGCAACCGTTTCATAATAAGAGTCCTGTATTTGGCTTAAAGATTGGATTCGTCTTTCCAGCGGACAATCCGCCATTTTTGGTCGTACGGATTTTTGCGAAAACTAAAAACGGCGTTTCCCGTAATCCGAAAATCTTCCTCTCCCGTCATTAAAGTAAGATCAAAACTTTTGGACAATTCGGCGGTAGATTTTTGAACGTTTTTATAAACCGTTGAGTTCCAGACAAGATCAATGACATCAAATTGTCGAAAAAGTCTTCCGGTGGTTCTCAGATCAAGATCCCTTCCCCAAGAGACAAACTGCCCCGACGTTCCAAAGCTGGGATCAAAATACACAAATATGAAATTGCTGTCCAATAAATCGCTGTATAAAAGGGAATCTTTAAACACATATGCGTATCGGAAATTTTGAAGCACTTCCTCAGGCGTTTTTTGTGAGGTCACAATGAGTTGAGAATCTCCCAGGGTTTGAATTTTGGGTGCAAAGGGGTTTAAACATCCCTGCACGTAAAAGGCTGCACCCATAATTCCAAATAAAAAAACTATGTTGACGAAAAGGCGGTTCATTTGGACTTCACAATCCATGCATCCGGATATTTTTTTTGCCAGACGGCCTTCAATGCTTTTTCTGCCGCCTCCCGGGTTTGAAAATCGCCGATTTGAACGGCCCAGAAATTCCCGCGTTTTTTTATATAAAACTTGATTCTCCGATTCCTCCGTTTCTTCAAAGCAACAAAATTCACGGCCCGGTTTTTACTCCTTACGGAAATGATCTGAATAAAGAATTTTGCCGGATGCGCTTTTTCGGCTACACGCTTTTGCCGGGATAAAGAAGCCGTGTCGGCAGGATTCCACACGCCTTTGAGAATGTCGATTGGCACCTTGAACTCTTCCTCAGAGGTGGTGAGCCCTTTCTCAAATTCGGCGTCGGACGGACGCTGCGGTACAGGCTGCAGCCCGGCGCAGCTGATCAGGATCGCAGGCAAAATCAAACTCAAAAAATAAGGAATATTTTTTAAAATTTGCAATTGACTTTTCCCAATAGTGACACATTGTGTGAATCATTTTCAGTAAATTTTCCGAAGCTTTGTGCCCCGGTAATACTGCTGCAAAATTTGATCGTACCGATAACCGGCTTTTGCCATTCCCATGGCGCCCCACTGACACAATCCCACGCCGTGACCGCTGCCCGCCCCCACGGCAATCAGGCTCTGCAGGCCGCCTCCGTTCAGATAGGGCATCAGGCGAAAAAGCGTGCTTCTGAGGACCGGCCGTTTAACCGGTGTGAGAATCCAGCGAATCGCATTTCCATGAATCGTCCGGCTCCCGTTTTGAAATTTGATGCGCAGATCTTTGACGCGCCCCGATGGAAAACGCCTTAAAACTTTCAGATCAGTCACGTGTCCCCAAGCCGGATCATACAATCCTTTCGCCGACAGATTCTTCTGCAGAATGGAATCCAGTTCATCCACGGACCAGATTTCCAGCCACCGGTAATGGGGGGATTCCCTGCAAAAATCTCCATTCCCAAAATTATCGGCCACCCCCTTCAAATAAGGCGCATAAATTTTCGGCCACACATCGATCCCGGGTTCCGTTCTGCCACCGCACGTAGAAGAAAAAAAAGCATAAATCGGTTCACCATGAAAAATAACAATTTCACCCACTGTGGCTTCGACTGCCCGATTGGTCCAGCGTGATTCGCCATCCGCACCGGTGTACACCTGGTCCAGAATGGTGGATTGCAGAACGGCATTTCCCCGCGCCTTGACATTTTGAAGCTTCCGAAATGCATACGTGCGCGCCGCCACCGCCTGGGCTTTGAGGGCCTCAAAAATCTGCCGGTTGCCTTTTCCAATTTCGGCGGGGACGACGCCTTTTACATAAGACTCCAGATCGACTTGATTCAGCACCGCTAAATTTCCGGTGTGCGTCACAACGATCGATAACCCGCCGCGATACTGCTTTCCGTTAAGTGCCAGAAGATGCGATCTCTCCGGCTGAATCCGGATGGAATCGGTATGCGTTTCAAGCGTTGTTTGGGAATCCTTGATTAAAATATTTCCTGTGGAATCGGGGGAGACTGTAAAAAATCCGGCATCGGATTTTCGGCGCAAGATGGTTTTGCCGTGCCGCAAAACCTGAATCCCGCCTCTCGAAGAAATCCGGACTTTCGCCGCATCCGGCAGTAACTGTACACGCACCTGCGGAATACGGGCGGCATTATAGGGACGGGGCGCAATTCCGGCACATCGGACAAATAACCCTGCTCCAATGATCAAAACAAATGCAATTTTTATATATTTTTTTCCGGAAGTCATTACCTTATCGAGAATCTGTATGTTTTGGTGACCCAGACAACGACGGGTTTATTTCCTCTTTCCCCCGGGATGAACTTTGTCTTATAAGCTGCCTCTACAGAAGCCCTTTTACAGGCTTCACTTTTTGTCGTATTTTTCAGAACAATAACGTCTGTTACGGAACCGTCTTTATTCACCTGAAGCGCCAGTTTAACCGTGCCCTGAACTCCCCTTTTCTTCTCTTTTTCAGGATATTTCGGCCAGACTTCTGCGATCGGGCGCGGCGGCGTAATCTCTGCCGCCCCTCCGCCTTCCAATGGGACAGGAACGTTTGAAACCGTTAAATTCGTCGTCTCGTTAATTATAATATCTTCCGGTACATCCGCTTCTTCTGCCGGAACGGGCACAACGGGGCGGCTGGGTTTAGGCAGGGGATTTTCCTGCCGGGTCACGGGCACATTTTCGACATAAAAATAGCCCGGCCATTTTGTTTCCTGTGCTTTTACGGACGGATGCGGAGCCCGTTTGAAAATTTCAAAGATCATGATGAAAAAAATAAGCGTCACAATCAGAGACCGCTTAAAATAGACGGCATGTGACTGTTTTAAGACATCATACGCATCTCTTTTAAGAGTCGATCCCGGCCGAAAATCTCTGGTTTTAAAGTTTCTTTTTTTAAACCGCATTCAATACAAATATACAAATTTCAATCCGCAAATGCTATTTTAATTTAAACAAAAAAGGCAGTGTTCTTTTTCCGAACACTGCCTTTCAAAGGGGTAAATGAAACGATGAATTACCCTGAACTTTTCAACTTGAAAATAACCGGGATACTGACCCAGACTTTCACAGGTTTATCACGCTGCATGGCCGGTTTCCATCTTGTTTTTACGATGGCCGCAATCGCAGCCTGGTCGCACCCGTTATTTCCGAGAGATTTCAAAACCTTTGTCTTGATCACTCTGCCTTTTTCATCGATCAAGACCTGAATAATCACCGTGCCTTCTACACCGGCCTTCCGGGCAATTTCGGGATATTTCAGGTTTTTTTGAATCGCTATAAACCCGCCAATCGGTTCGGGAGCCTGGTCGTACGCCACAAAAATCGGCGTTTCCGATTCCTGTTCAGGAGGCGGAGGCGGAGGCGGCGTTTCATTAAAATTGATATTCGTGCTTTCAATGGTCACATCTTCCGGCACCTCCTCACTTTCAGTCGGAACGGGAACAGCCGGACGAGCAGGCGGAGGCGGACGGTTAATCTGTTGGGTTGGCGGAATTTCCTCTGCCTTAATGATCACTTTTGCCACTTTTGGAACTTTTGTCGTCCCCTGAAATCGCTTAAAACCTTGAAATAATACAATCATTAAAATAAGCGAAATTATTATGCCTAGCTCTATCCTTTTGTTATAGTTGAGCTTAAATCTAAGGCGTTCGCTGACATCCATAGCTTGTCACCTCATCATTCTTCATATTTTGTTGAATAATTTATGCGTAATGCATTTGCCTTTCGGAGTTGTTGCTGAACATCATTCACAACTCCCATATCTGCATCCTGGTCAATCTTCATAGAAACAATGATTCGCGGATTTTCAACAAGTTTGTTATAGACAATATTTTTCACAGACTCTATGCCCACTAACTTATCATTGACTGAAATCCGCCCTTCTTTATCGATCCAGATATAAAGTACATTACTTTTCCCGGGCAATTTTTCAATTTTATGGGCTGCAGGAAGATTAACCGGCAACCCTGTGTACTGTTTCATGACAGTCGAAACCATGAAAAAGAGCAGCAACATAAACACAATATCCGGCATGGAAGCCGTTGGAATTTGTGCATTGGCTTTTTGCTTTTTCTTAAAAGTTATCTTATCCGGAGGTGTATATGTTTTCGGAGCCTGCTTTATCTCCTCGGTTCCTTCTTCAGACTTCTTATCCTGAGGATTATCCGGCATTTACTTTTTCTCCTGAGTATTTATATGCTTTTTTTAACGAGAAGGTTCCCTCACGGGGAATTTCTGAAAATCCCATTTTGTAAAGTGAGGCTACTTCTCAGGTTCAGCTATTGAAATTCGGGTTTCACCACTTTCCTTGATCTTATCCAGCACTTTTATATAAACGTTGTATTTGGTCTTGCGCTGGGTTTTTATGGAGACGATTAATTTAGGATTCTGCAGCAGTTTTTGTCTGATGATATCCTTAATAGCAGGAATCTGGACACTCTGATTATCAATAAGCACCTGGCCCTGTTCGTTAATCAACACATTGGTGATATTCTTTTCCCGAACCTTTATTTCCTGTCCGATGGGGGGCAGGGTAAGGCCGATACCCTTATCAACATCAAAGGTCGTTGTGACCAGGAAAAAACACAGCAGCAAAAACGATATATCCGCAAGAGAGGACGTAGGGATTTCAGCCGATCTTTCTCTTTCTTGTTTCAATAACATGGTTATAATTCCTCTCTCTAAAAATTATTTACCCAATCCGAGTTTTTCTTCTCTTTCAACCAAAGCGTCAATAAATTCCGTTGAGCTTTCTTCCATTTCAATAATGATGTGATCAATTCTTGAAATAAAATAATTGTGAAAGAATTGGATTATAATGGCCACAACCAGTCCGAACAAGGTTGTTAACAAGGCTACACCAATACCGGTTGCCACAATTGCAGGTGAAATATTATTAGCAGCGGCAATAGCATTAAACGCGACCACCATCCCTTGAACCGTTCCGGTAAAACCAAGCATTGGGGCAATGCTGATCACGGTGGCCAGCCAGATTAAGCCTTTTTCCAGAAAAGCCATTTCGATCGAGCCGGCATTCATAATCGCCTTTTCCACCTGGTCGATCCCTTTATTCGACCGCATTAAACCGGCATGAAAGATCGATGCGATGGGCCCTCGGGTCTCCTCACACACCTCCTGTGCTTTCTGAATGCCGCCTTCATCTAAAGCGGCTTTAATCCTTTCCATAAATTTTCTGGTGTTAACAGAAGCCCGGGTCAGTGTCCAAAATCTCTCGATGACAATTGCCAATCCAAAAATGAAAAAGAATAAAATTGGATACATGAATATGCCGCCTTTTAAAAAATATTCAATCATGATGCGTTACACTCCTTAAGTTTGTGCAGGTTTACCTCGTTATTATTTAGATACTAATTACAGAAATAATAATTAATTTTTTGTAAAAAGTCAATAACTTTTTTTCATTTTTGAAAATTACACCCAATACGCCTATTTTTTTAATCCTGTTTCAAGAGAAGCCAATTTTGCTGCCAGCGGGAAGGCACTTAACGCCTGCCGTACCTGGGGATCTCTTTTGACCGAAACTTTATAATAGGCTTCCGTGCCCCATAAATTTCGGGCAATTTCCGCTTTTAGCTCCCGCTGAACAAATTTACGGTCTTTTAAAAATTCACGCTTGTTAACGGATATATCCTTATCGTCTAAAAAGGTCAGGAATTTTTGAAGTTCATAAGCATCTACATCGAATAGAGCATTGAATGTTTTAAACGAAATGTAGCGGTTTTTCAGAAACCGGCTCTCGTGAATTGCAAATTCAAAAAAGGCCTGTTTCGACAACAACATAGAAGTTGTACCGGTTATTTTGGGTGTTCTGATGATGATGTCCGGACGAATGCCGCCGCCGCCGTACACCTTTCTGCCGGAAAATGTCGTGAACACCTTTTTGGGTGTATAAGGATTTTTTCGGGCTTCATCAACCGTCCCGTTGTAATAATCATATAAATCCTTTGAATAGGGCTTTTGAATCAAACGGCCGCTGGGGGTGTAATACCGGGCGATTGTGACACGAATGGCCGAGCCGTCTTTCAAAGGAATTTGATTTTGAACCAGTCCCTTTCCGAAACTGTTTTCACCGACAATCACACCCCGATCCCAATCCTGCAAAGCGCCGGCCACAATTTCAGCCGCCGAAGCCGTTCCGTGATTGATCAATATCACCAGCGGAAAATTAGGATGTGTGTCGCGGCCGGTAGAATAATAATCCTCATTTGCCGATTGAATCCGGCCGCGCGTGTAAACAATCCGTTTGCCGGCCGGCAGAAACTTATCGGCCACTTTTACGGCCTGATCAAGGTAACCGCCGGGGTTGAAGCGCATATCCAGAATCAGTTTTTTCATCCCGGCCAATTCCAGATCGACTAAGGCTTTTTCAAACTCTTCGTCCGTGTTTTTCGAAAAGCGAGAGAGATAAATGTACCCGGTTGTCCGATTGAGCATAAAGTGCGTGCGCACACTTAATATGGGAATGGTGGTTCTTTTCAGGACGACGTTCAACGGAATCGACAGTGCTTCACGTTTGAGTGTCAATTGAACGGTCGTGCCGAACTTGCCCCTCAATTTCCGGCGAATTTCCGACTCCGTCAGGCCATAAGTGGATTCGCCGTCAATTTTTACGATTGTGTCCCCGGGACGAATTCCAAATTTTTCAGCCGGCGTGTCGGGAATCGGAGAAATCACAACAGGTAAATGACTTTGGACCATATATTCAATTCCGACCCCGGTAAATTTGCCTTCATATTCTTCGTTCAATTCCTTTAACTGATCCGGCGGAATAAACACCGAATGCGGATCAAGTTCTTCCAGCATCCCCTGAATACCGGCATTTACGAGCACCTGCGGACTGACATTGTCCACATAAAATTCCCGGATGGCATTGAATGCCATAATGAACCGTCTGATCTGATCAAAAGTGTTGGTCGCCGAAACCAGAATTTGTCCGCCGAATTGAAAAAAGAAGACACTGATCAGAAGGACATAAATGAAATTTCGTTTTTTTGATTTAAAAAGTGTCAATGTTAAAATCCGGATAATGGTAACTGATCACAGGGCTATTGAAAACAATATACTAATAATGCCCAATTCAAAAACCCCAATGCCAAATGAAATTTTCACCCCGTTAGATAAAGTATTTGCATTTTTTATCCATAATCAGACACCCTTCTGTTTCTGAAAAATCATATTATCCTGTTCAGTATCTAACGGGGCAAGAATGACTCAAGGACAAAACTTATTGTTTCTGCTTTGGGCTAAGAATAGAGGAAAAAATAAGCGTTAATTCCTGGGCTTCCTTCCACAATATTCTGCCCGATTCTAATTTTTCAGGATTTGCTTTAGCTAACATTCGCAACCAATGCTTTGTTCCTTTTGATTCTTTTTTGCAAAGACTAATCTTATACTTGAAATCTTTTTTAGACTCGGCAGCATCTGCTTCCATGTCATTGGCCCCAATACTCGTCCCAGACCTGACAATTTGACTAATAAGGGGATTATTTATTACATTTTTTGGAATTGATTTTGCGTATTCAATAATCATCTCTCCAAATAGTGCTGTCCTTTCTTCTAAATCATATTTCCGGTTTGCATTTGAATTTTGAGCTTCCTTTGACATTTGGGTTTTGAAATATGGCCTTAACTGTTACAAGATTTAATGCGCTATTTTTCGCTGTCACTAAATGGTAAATTCAAAATAATTTTTTTCTCGATATGCAGCGCTTTTTTCGCGCCCGGCTTTAAAGTGAATTTCCACGTCGGCAAAACCACAGAACTCTGGTACACTTTTTCGAACCCGGCCTCGGATAAAGAGACCGTCTCGATGGGAAAGCGCCAGAGCTTCACGGGTTCGTCAAATAAAAACTGAATCCCTATTTTCAACCATTCATCCTTCAACCAGATTTCCGTCACATCGGATGTTTCCCCCACACTGGCCAGATAGTTTTCCTTGAGCGCCCGGCCGGGAATCTCGTAATAACGATCGTCGCTCTTTCCCGCCATGAGTGCAAAATTCCATTCAACACCGAAAAACAAGTCAATTTTTTTATGAGAATTATTTTGAATGGTATAAGAAATATCCAGATTAGAATGATCGTTTGAAATCAGAATTTCCTTGTGAACCGTCAGGGGCGTCCATTGGCTTTCGATCCAAACGCCGCCCTTGCGGGTTAAAATCACATTTAATTGATCACCCACCCGTTTTGTGCGCACCCGATACGGCTGATTCACAAAATCGCCCTCTTCGCCGTACTTCACCGTCATCACGTCTTCAATTTTTGTGCTCACGTTGAAGAAATGATCGATCAAACTGTGGTGATCGTACCAGTCGTAGTTCAGCAGTTTTTCCAGTCCCTTTTCTTTGGTCACGACAAGGTCGTGGATCGAGGCGATTTCATTTCCATTGTGATTTGGCCGGGGTTGTTTCGCGGCTTCGGTCAGTTTCCGGTGATATGCTTCCTCCCGCCTGCTCATCGTATCCAGCAAATTGATTGCCTTCCCGCGAATATCCAGCTCAAACAGTGTGCCCCCGACGTGCGGCGCAAAATAGAGATTGAGTGCCGGCGTTTCCACCAACAGCTCGTCGTAGCCGTCGGCGTTAAAATCCTTCTTAATGGCTCGAATCTTGTTTGATGAAACAAGCGCTTTGTCTGCAATATTTTCAGCCTGAATCAGATTCCGGTAAATGGCAAATCTCAAGTGAGAGAGATAGAGTCCGCCGAAGACGCCGTGCCAATAGGGACAATTACACTGTCCCGCCCAGAGATGATCCTTGGCCTTTTGAAACTCCTGCGGCGACAATTTTGGTTTTGCCTTCCACACTTTTTGGCTGACGTAGAGCATTTTTTTATGCATTTTGTTGGATTCGGGATATTTTGCCAAAAAATTTCTCCAGAATCCGCCCCGCACAAAAATGCCGTACTGCTCAAATAGACTCTGCAGTTTTAAGACATCTTCAAAATCTTCCAATTTCCGTGTGGATTTCGCCGGCAGAGCCCACTCCATCATCTCCCGGTAAGAAGCGGCAGGCAAATAGACTCTCCCCAACGGCTTTATTTGCTCGATGGCTTCACTAAAATGGATCATCCGAATCCAGTCCATATTTTTCTCTAACTCGGAAAAAAATTTGTCCAGCCAGCCGTTCGCATACACATGCTCGTAGGTGCCTGGCCAGATGCCGAATTTTTCGCCGTCGTCCGCAAATATGGCCATTTTCGAACCCTCTTCCGTGGCAAGGTTTCGCAGAAACTCGATTGTCTCATCCACTTCTTTAAACGGAATGGCGTAGCGAAGTTTTTCGCAAATCGGGAAAATGTTCAGTGTTGTGCCCTGCTCTTCCGTCACGTAGTACCCCGCTAATACGTCTTCACGAAGTCCGACGTATTTAAAATGGCTGTCGTCCACGATTGTGTACGAAATCCCCGATTCTTTCAGAATTTTAGGAAGATGCGGCTCCCAGACCCGCTCGGCCAGCCAGAAGCCTTTCGCCTCATAACCGGTGTATTTTTTCAGGGTGGTTGTTAATTTTTGTATTTGTCCCCTTTTATCGGCGTCCGGGACTGAAACCAAAATGGGTTCATAGTAAGCCCCCGTTATCATTTCAATCTGGCCCGATTGAACCATTTTTTTAAGCCGATCGATGTAGTCCGGATGGTGTTTCAGAATCCATTCGAAAAGAATGCCTGAATAGTGCTGTGCCAGACGAATTTTCGGATGCGCTTCCAACACATCTAAAAACGGAAGATACGCCCGCTGATAAGCATCTTCAAAAACAAAATCAAAATTTCCAACCGGTTGATGATCATGAATTCCAAAAACGAATGTAACCGTCTTCACACTGGTTCCTTTATTTATCTTCCGACGGCGTCCGACAGCGCTTACAGATAAAAATTTAATGATACACGATGTCCGGGTGCAAGTCCTAAATTTAGAGGTACAAAACCGTAATCGATTTGCCAATTGTGTCCGCGAAAACCGGCTCCGACATGCCAGCTCTTAATTTCATAATTTGTCTGGTAACCGGCGCGTAAGGATAACTGATTAAAAATTTTATATTCCGCACCAAAATCTAAATGATTTTTGCTTGAAAATCCAATAAAATAGTCCGAGGCAAACAACCAGCGGCCGCTCATAAATTTCACCGGCAATTGATACGCCACACCGATCCGCATTTGTCCCGGGAGCTTCATTTCCTGGGAATAAAGATTGGTCATTCCGCCCAGATTTTGAATCACGACCGCCGCCTTCAGCCCCTTAATCGGCATTTTCGCTTGCGTGCCGACATCGAAGGCAAAGCCCCAACTCTGATTCGTAAATATTTTATAATACAAATATTTTAATGTCACACCCGCATCCAGCCAGGAAGTGAGCGATTTTGAGCCTCCGAACCCGGCGACAAATGAGGTTTCTCCGATTGTGGCAAGCGGCTCTGCCGAAGGACCGATGCGATATTCAATGCCCCCCACATTTGTGAAGCTCGCAAAAGCACCGACGTGAAATGTTCGTACCGGCAGCGCAATGGCCATATAATCGCTCATGATATTTAAAATCCACTTGTTGTGAGCGACTTCTATCTGCACATCCATGACCTGGCTAAGACCCGCAGGGTTCCAGTACAGGGCAACCGGTGTGGATGCCACAGCAGAGTAGGCTTCACCCATTCCGGCCGCCTGGCCTCCGACCTCTAAAACCAAACCGGAAAATCCTGTCTGTGCCCGCCCGGCCGATACGCCGAAGAACAGGAGCAAGATTAAGAAGGGCAATTTTATTTTCAAAGCAATCCTCCAGTTTATGACTTTTTTAAGATGAACCAAAAGGCTTCTGCTAAAATAATCAAATTATGTGGAAATTTCAACAAGAAGTTAAAGTGTTATCATCCACGTCACAAATTGATCCCCCCACGGCAGAACCGGATTTGCATCGTACGCATACGCCAACTGGGACTGCAGGCGCCAGAGGCGCAAATTGATACCCAGCCCAAAGGTCAGATGGTCGGCTTTGAATCCCACTCTGCCAATCAGGCGATTCCGGTAGACGTACTCGGCACCGCCGTTGAAGCGCCAGCCCTGTTCAAAATTGTAGTGGGTTTCCGCAGAAAGCAGGAGTTTTTTTCCGAAAAAATATGACGCGCCGACCCGCAGAATTTTTGGGAAACGATCCACAGTGGTCGTACCGCGTTCCCATACGTGCTCGGTGTTCCAAGTGTACCGGGACCGCACATCCTGAAGCACGACGCCCACATACATATTTGAAATCGGATGCACCATCAATCCGAAGTCCAATCCCAGTCCGCGGGTTGTGAGGGCAGAATTATTTTCCTGCACCTTTGGAAGTCTGGCGTACAGAACCTTGGCGCTAAAACCAACGGCCATTTTGGAAAAGGGCTTAACGGCAAAGGAAAAAAGAAACGCATTCTCGGAACTTGAAAACATTCCCTGCGGATTTCCGTTGGAATCGCGGCCGTCAATATCGGAGACACCGCTGTTCACCCAGCCGAGGGAGAGACCCGCCTCCAGTACGTTTTGATTGGGGCTGTTTCCACTCTTCCCTGTCCGGGGATTCAGGTGCGCGGCAAATCCGATGAAATTGTGCCGGCGATCCAGAGGCAAAATTCCACCGGAAAAAGCAAGCTGGGGCCGCTTCAAAAACGGCAGGCCGCCCGGATTGTAGAACCCCGAAAACGCGCTTTGCGGAACGGCTGTAAAGGCGTTTCCCATGGCAATCGCACGCGCCCCCAGACCCATTCTTAAAAAAGAACCGGCATACCCACCGGTCTCATAAGCAAAACCTTTTGTCACAAGAATCAAACCGACGACGAAGATCATTAGAAAGAATTTTTTCAAGAAATTGCTCCTCATTCATTTTTATCCGCATTAATTTACAGTTGATTTTCCGTTTTGATTTTTTTCAATTAAGGACCATTATTTTCCCCCAGACGGGATCGAGCCCGGAACGCTCGATCCTGTAAAAATACACGCCGTTTGCAACGGGTTTTCCGGCATCGTTGGTGCCGTCCCACACCTCATCAAATTCTCCGCCGGAAGGACGTTCTTTTCCCGAAACAACCGTTTTCACAAGATCCATTGCAAAGTCGTAGATTTTCACGGTAACGGTCGCCCCTCCGGGCAGATAATAGTGAAACCGCACGTGGCCGGCGCCATTCATCACATCGTGACGCAGGGGTGAAAACGGATTCGGGTAGGCGTAGGTTTTGCCGGCGCGGTTTGCCGTAAGGGGCTGAAACCTTCTGAAAACCGTCCAGGTCAGGCCGTTATCCTCCGTTCGTGCCAGGCCGTCCGAACTGCCGGCCCAGAGAACAGGCCCCGGCGATACACCCGCCGAGTAGAAGGCAGTGGTCAGCAATGCCACATTTGTTTTGGAATCGATGATTGGCGGAAAATGCGCCCAGGTTTGCCCGCCGTCGATGGATTTAAACAGCCCATTGTCCGTGGCAACATAAACCGTGGAATCGTCAAAGGCAAAATTGTGGGCAAACTCGCCCTTCAGGGTTGTGTGCCAGGTGTACCCCTGGTCGTCGCTCCAGGAGACGGCCCGAAATTCGGTGGAATCCACGGCGGGATTTGTCGCAGCCCAGATGATGTCCCTGCCACCCGTGTGCTGGTACGCCAGCGCCACGACAAAATTTCCTGAGATAGGATGCGGCTGATTCTGATGATTAAAATTGACCCAGCTTTTGCCGCCGTCGGTGCTGCGGTTGATGCCGCCGGCTGTTCCGACCCACAGCGTGTGGCCCGCGGTAATCACCGAAAACGCCCTGTGATTGAGATGGGCAAAGGGATCAAAAATAAACGTATCCGGCGCAGTCGCACGCCAGGTCTGTCCCCAATTATTCGATTTCCTCAAGCCGCCGCCGTAGCTGGCGATCCAGAGGGTCGAATTAAGAATCGCAATATCGAACGTCACGTTTTGAACAGGCGTGGCGCCCGGCTGGGGAATGTGTTTCCAGGTCGCACCGCCGTCAAAGGAAAGACTCAATCCTCCGCCCGCCGGAAGCGATCCGGCATCTTTTGTCAGCGTGTCAAAACCGGTCGCAATGAGAAGCGTATCGCCTGAAATCGCCATTGCCGACACGCCGCCCTTTCCCAGTCCGTTGGAATGGTTAAAATTCAGCCACGTTTGACCTGAATTGGTGGTTTTCGACAGGCCCTCTCCCGTTCCCAGCCAGACGGCGTTTCCATTAACGCTAATATCGGTGACATCATTGCCCGAGATTTGCGCACTTTCCGGAACTTCTCCCAATTTCCACCAGGACTTCTGCAAAACCTGAGCGCGAACCTGAATAAAACAGCCAAAAAACAGCACTAAAAAAAAGATTTTTTTCATGGAACCACCGTAATTATATGAATAACCGGTTGACTGACCGCCCCGGACTGATCCACCGCATAAAATTCAAATCGATAATTGCCCGTGGCATTTTGGGAGGAAATTGAAATTCCGGCAGAGTAAATGCCGTCTCCGGCAACAGCGTCTCCCTTTTGGCCATCGTCCCGCATAAAAAAAGGATTTCCGCCCGAAGGTGCGCCGTCCGGTTTGTACGTGTTGAAATAAACCTGACCGATGTCGGCGAGTCCCTGAGGATCGCTGACCTGAACGGACAATATATATTGTTTTCCGGACGTGCGGGAAATTGTGTCCGGGGCAGATAAATGGGAAAGAACAGGCGGATTGTTTGGGACGATTTTATCGACGTAAACGGTTCGCGTCACCCACGCCCCTCTCCCGCCGGATTTATCCAAAGCGGCGAACCGGAAGGAATAGTCTCCTCTTTTGTTTTTAAAGATCGACGTTGAAAGCGTGTCCTGAAGGCTGCCGCTGCCGGCCCGCCCGTTGTAAAGCAGCGTATCTTCCCAGGAAGGGACCGGCGACCGGCTGGTAAAAAGCTGAACGTCGAGTCCCAGAAGATCGGAAAAGCCGTCCGGATCAGCCAGTTTTGCAGAAACAGAAAATAGGGAATCTGTGTTCAGATTGATGCTGTCCGGGAATACAAGAGACAGAATATCGGGCAGCGCATTCGGCCGGCCGCTTTTGACCCGGATCGTATCTTCGGCCGGCCGGCTCGCGTGATTCTTCTCGTCCAATGCCGTCAGCCGCAAAACGGCAAACGGCCCGTGTCCGGCGAACTCTTTTCCGGTAAACGATCCGGTAAATTGCCCGTCGCGGGGGATAATGTCGCCGTTGGCACCGTCATCATAGAAACTTCCGGAAGCAAAAACACCGCTGGAATCCAGAAGATCGTAAAGCACGCTTTTTATATCCGCCGCACCCTGGGGGTCCGTGACATCTGCATGAATGATTATTGGGGTTTGCGAATCGGTGTAAACCACATCAGGTCCCTGAATGGATTGGATCAGGGGTTCGACCGGAACAGGTTTTGTGATGCTTTTTTCGCAGCCGGCAAGGGCAAGCAACAGGAAAAAGCCGGTTAACCCGATTGTTAAAATGTTCCGCTTCATAAATACTCCCTGGCTTTTAACGTTTTAAAAGCGTTATTATTCTAAAATTTCATCCAGATTTTCCAGCATTTCCTGCAAACCGGGGAAAATCAGATCGGCTTCCTGCAAATAGCTTTTATCGAGTGTCGATTCAACGGCCACACAAAACATCCCCGCTTTTTTTGCGGCTGTAATACCGAAGGGGGCGTTTTCTACCACCAGACAATTTTCTGCGGGAATTCCCAGTTTTTCGGCAGCCGTCAGGTAGGGCTCCGGGTGCGGCTTACCGTTTTGCACATCGTGTCCGGTCACAACCTCATCAAACAAATCCACCGTTCCCTGATCCAAAACAGACCGAATATTTTCCCAGATGGAACCGGTCACCAGCCCGATTTTTAGTCCGCGCCTTTTTATTTCTGAAAGCAGCTCGCGCGCACCGGGCGTAAAGCCGGCCCGGGTGGTTTCCGCGTACAACTTGCGTTTTCGGGCAATAAGCGCATCCAATTCTTCTTCTGTGAAGGGCAACCCGCTTTTTTCGTACAGCACGCGGCCAATCGCCTTTGCCCGGCTGCCTTCCCGCAAGTACACATCATTCGGGTTGATTCGTGCCCCTAATTTGGAAAATTCCGCCTGCCATGCCTGAATGTGATACGGCAGACTATCCACCAAAACGCCGTCAAAATCGAATAAAACCGCCTGAATCACGCTACCTCCTCCAGACGCGCCGTGAAATGTCTCAAAGCCGGGGCTTCGTATGTTAATCGCAATCCTTTCAAGCGGTCCCGGTTTTTGTAAAGATTGATCACGGCTTCCGCCACATATTCGATATGCAAATTGGTGTATACGCGTCTCGGGATCGCCAGCCGTACCAGCTCCAGGTCCGGATAAACCGTCTCGCCGGTGTCGGGATCTTTGCGTGCGAACATCAGGCTGCCTATTTCAACGGCACGGATGCCGGCTTCCCGGTAAAGCGCCACGATCAGAGCCTGTCCGGGAAATTGGGATTGTGAAATGTGCGGCGCAAATTGCTTTGCATCGATGTAAATGGCGTGCCCGCCCGGCGGTTTCAGAATAGGCACACCGGCTTCGATCAGCAATTCACCCAAATAACGGACCTGCCCGATACGAAATCTCAGATAATCCTCGTCGAGTCCTTCTTCAAGCCCCCTGGCAATGGCTTCCAGATCACGGCCTGCCAGGCCCCCGTACGTCGGGAATCCTTCCGTCAAAATTAATCGATCCTTCAATTTCTGTGTGAGAGAATCGTCATTCAGTGCCAAAAACCCGCCAATGTTAACCAGAGCATCCTTCTTTGCACTCATTGTGCACCCGTCCGCGTATGAAAATAACTCCCGGGCAATTTCCGCAATTGTCTTATGTCTGTACCCGGATTCTCTCTGCTGAATGAAATAACAATTTTCCGCAAACCGGCAGGCATCCAGAAAGAATGGAATTTTGTGGACTTTAAGCACGTCGCTCACCCGGCGAACATTTTCCATAGAAACCGGCTGGCCGCCGCCGCTGTTGTTTGTCACCGTCATCATGACCACCGGAATACGATCCGCGCCGGCTTCTTCAACGGTCTTTTTTAATTTTTGAACATCCATATTTCCCTTGAACGGATGCTCGGATTCTGGATTCAATCCTTCCTGAATGACGAGATCCAGGGGCTTTCCGCCATTGTGCACCACATTTGCGCGGGTGGTATCAAAGTGAATGTTATTGGGCACGATGTCGCCTTTTTTCACCAGTGTGGAGAAAAGAATATTTTCGGCAGCCCGGCCCTGATGGGTGGGAATCACGTGTTTAAATCCGGTAATCTTTTGAATCGTGGCTTCAAAATGGATAAAATTTCGACTGCGGGCGTAGGATTCATCCCCCAGCATGATTCCGGCCCACTGATTATCGCTCATCGCGGACGTTCCGCTGTCGGTGAGAAGATCGATATAGACTTTTTCCGCCGGCAGATTAAACACATTAAATCCCGCCTTTCTGATGAGATTTTCCCGTTCGGTGCGGGGAGTTAATTGAATTTTTTCAACGACTTTTATTTTAAAAGGTTCCGGCAGCATCTTCATTTCTTAAGCCTTTCTTTGTACGAATCATTGGTTTGTCAACTCTTTCATCTCCCGAACGGCTCGATCCAATCCAACCAAAACGGCTCTTGAAATGATGGAATGGCCGATGTTTAACTCTTCGATTCTTTCAATGCGCGCAATTGCCGGCACATTCTGGTAATCCAAACCATGCCCTGCGCTGACACCCAACCCCAATTTTGACGCGGCAATCGCCATGCTGGCTATTTCATCGAGCCGCTCGGCCATTTTATCGATATCCGATGCATTGGCGTACTCACCGGTGTGGAGTTCCACGTAATCGGCGCCCGTCCGCGAGGCCGCTTTGATCTGGTGAATCGTCGGATTGATGAAAAGACTCACAACGATGTTGTGCGCATGAAGTTCTGAAATCACCTCTATCAATCGATCCATCTGCGACACCACATCCAGTCCGCCTTCTGTGGTCAGTTCCTGGCGTTTTTCGGGAACAAAGGTCGTCATGTCCGGCAAAATATCTGTGGCAATTTGAACCATCTCATCGGTGGCGGCCATCTCCATATTAAGATGCGTCTGCACGACTTCTTTTAACATGCGCAAATCACGGTCCTTAATGTGGCGCCGGTCTTCCCGCAAATGACACACGATGCCGTCCACGCCCGCCAGTTCCGCCAGAACGGCTGCAAACACCGGATCCGGTTCCCGCCCTTTTCGGGCCTCCCGCACGGTGGCCACATGATCAATATTCACACATAAGCGTACCATATTTAAACCCTCCTTATCATTCTGGTTAATCGGGAAAACGCATACATTTTTCTAACAAAAAGGTACCGCCATTTGTTAAATCTAAAACTCACCCCCTGATTGGTAGAAAGACCAACGTTGGTGGCCAGTACGTCCCCCTCCCTTTTAGAAAAGGGAGGGGGAAATGAGGGGGTGAGTTTGAAAAAATATAATAGGCCAATTAGCCTGTAAATGCTTTAAAAGCATACAATAATCTAAAAAGCACATTTTTATAAAGTAAGTTATTTTTCGTTTCATAGTTTTATTTTTATAGTTATTCAATCAAAAAGAAACTGTATTATTGAAATCTTTAATTCGTGAATTCGTGGCAATGAAAATATGATTTTATTTCTATTCAAATCACTTTTAAAAATGATTGAATGAATCAAAATGTACGCATTTTCGCGACGAGCCATAATCTATTTATAGTTTTACACAAACCGCCGTTTGCGCCAACCCTCTAAAACCTGCCGGCTATTTTTCTCCGGAATAACTTTTTTGCCTCATATTCCTGCACCAACTCGCTTACCGGCACAAAATAAATTCCCCGTGCCTGCCATTTTTTGATTTCCGTTTTTAGAAGTGCAGCCGTCTCATTTCTGGCGTGTCCGATCACGATGGCACGGCCTTTTTTCTCGCTTTCGGCAACCGCTTCACTCAACTTCTGCGCCAGATTCAGGGAACTTTTCGGATTGTCCAGATACGTAAACATCTTCAAAGACGGCACGCCCTGATTTCGGGCAACTTTGTAAGCGATACTCTTCGGATTTGTCATGCTGTCGATAAAAAACAAGCCGTTATCCCGCAGCACCTGCATGAACAGGATTAACGTCGGCTGGTAAATCGATAATTTTGAACCCATGTGATTGTTGACTCCTGCGGCAGCCGGAATTTCCGCAAGCGCCCGGTGGATCACCCGTCCAATGTTCTTTTTGGACATGCCTTCAAAAATGGTAAACCCGCCGTGCTCCACTCTGGCGTGCATGGGTTCCATCGGCAAATGGATGATGACCGGCACATGATTGGCGCCGGCAATCTGAGCAATCTCTTTCGTATAGTTCAGCCCGGGGATGATCGCCCAGGTGACGGGCACCGGTAATTTTAAAAATTGATCGACGACCGGATGCAGTTTGTATCCGAAATCATCAATAATAATGGCAATCGAGCGGTCCAGCCATTCCAATTTCGGATAGCGAATAAGCTGAATTTCCAATAAATTATTCGGACCTTTTTTATACACAAAATCTTCATTCGGATATTTCAGGCTGGCTTCCGCTTCTGAAATCGTCCAGCCCATTTCCGACAGTTTTTGGAAGAGACCGTTCGTAAGCCGGTCTTTCAAAAAATGGATTGGATATTTCACCCCGATTTTCAAAGAACGCACCTCATTCGTGTCCGATTCGCTCATTACCGGCCGGATTAACCAGGATTCCGGGACTTGATTTTCCGCAAAAACCTGTTTGAGTCCTTCTGTGACGTCGTCCCAATTGACGGCCACCGGCGGCTCGGGCGGGTGCGCGCGTTCCGGAGGAAGCGTGCGCGTCAGGTAAAAGCCAACGCCCGCACCGTTTAAAAATGTGATCAGAAGCAGCATAAAAAACCATCTGGCCGATTCCGGCAGCCGGTTCCAGCGCCCTTGTTTGCCTGTGCGTCTGTATCGAATTTTTGCCGTCTCCCCTGAAATATTTCGCCGTTTTACCGTCATTCGATTTTTATTTCCCGAAACTGGCCTTCACATCGCTCCAGGAGGGTTGATTCCCGCTCCTTCGGTCACTCCAGGAAAAAATCACCCATTCACCCTGCACCTGGCACAAATGAAATTCAGCCCGCCCGACGGCTTCTCGAGGGTACTGTTCGGGATTCAGGCTGTGGTGGATTTCCAGCGTGTAATCCCGAATAAAAACGGTGGTGTCCCGATTGACGTACGTTTGCTCGGTCAAAAGGCCGAATACCAGACTTATTGTGGAATCTTTCGGCACTTGCGAGAATAAATAATTCATGGTGCGCTTTTCGGACTCAAGATTCCAGTGCGCAAACAAGCCGGGGTTTTGAACCTGTGTGGTCGGATCGGGAATAAATCGAAACGATTTTCCGCCTCCGACGGTATCCGCCAGACATTTCATATAATTTTCAAGATTTCTTTCGGCAATAGCACTCTTTAAATTGCTTAAAACGATTTCCGGTTGTGTAGCGGGCACCCTGCGGGAAATTCTTTGAGAGGGAAGTTCGGGGTGTCTGAGTTGGAAAGGGTTTTTGCAGCCTGAAAAAATCCCTGCGATCCCGATCGTCCATAAAATGACAGTGAGAGGTTTTCTTTTTAGAATTTTTGAAAATATTTGCAAATCTATTTTTTGCCTCATAAATTGATCATACAACTTACAGGTCTTCCCGGAAACGGGGTGTTTCCCGGAAACTGTTTCTAACTGATAAAATTCAAACTTAGATCAGGAAAATTTATGTTTACAAAATTACTCTTGCTTTTCATAGCCGTTCCATTTGTTGAACTCGTGATTCTCGTCAAAGTCGGGGAACTCATCGGCTTATTTCCGACGCTGGCCATTGTCATCACAACCGGAATCCTGGGCGCCGCCCTTGCCCGGAGTCAGGGATTTTCAACACTTTTGCGCATTCAACAGGAGCTCCGGCAGGGGGGATTTCCGGCCGATTCACTGTTTGACGGTGTTTTCATTTTGGCCGGAGGCTTGCTTCTATTGACCCCGGGATTTCTAACCGACATCGCCGGTTTTTTATGTTTGATCCCGGCCGCCCGCCGGCCCGTTAAACGGTGGGCCCGGAAAAAACTGCAAGAAAAAATGCATTTTCAAGAAACATTTTAAATTAATATAAACCAAATCTCCAATTTTTTCAAGGACTATTTCAGTCGCCGGTTTTGCGGTTTTGTCTGCGGGCCCTGGCCGCGTCGTACCGTTTAATCTCTTCCTTGCTTTCCGGAATAACGGGCGGCACCGGTACCGGCTGCCCCGCCTGGTTTAAAGCGACATATGTAAGATGTGCCGTTGTGGTGTGGACTTTGTCGCCCGTAATCGGTTCTTCGGAAAAGACATCCACCTGCACTTCCATGGACGTGCGGCCGGTGTAAATGATGTAAGCCCGCAAGGTCATAATTTGTCCCATTTTAATGGGATGTTTAAAATCCAGTTTATCCACGGAGACGGTGACGACGTTTCGACGCGCATGGCGCATGGCCGCCACACCGCCGGCGATGTCGATAAGCTGCATCACGCGGCCGCCAAAAATATTCCCGATGGGATTGGTGTCCTGGGGCATGACCAATTCCGTCATTTCAACCATCGATTCTTTTACGGATTTTCCGGACGAGTGCTTTTCCATTTTAACAACCCTTTTGTTTAACAATAATTTAACTCGTAATACTTTCACCCAGCCAATTGACCCAATGCGCTTCGAAAATCCAGCGCCCCTTCAGGCGCATCTTGGTTTCAAAATTCGAGCGATTCGGATTTTCTGCGTCTTCCGGAGAATAGTGTCTCTCAAACGCTTTCTCAAAATTCGGAAAGTTTTTCATCATTTCCAGAACCCTTGTAAAATAGTCCTGAATGTCGGTGGCGAAGCAAAACGTGCCGCGCGCCTGTAAACGTTTTTCAAGATTCTGAATAAGCTCCGTTGTTAATAAACGATATTTGGCCTGCCGCCGTTTCCACCAGGGATCCGGGAAATAAATGTGGACGGCCTGCACGGAATTTTCCGGAATCCACTCCCGAAACAAATGGGCGGCATCTGCGTGTGCAATGCGAATATTCGGAGAACGTTTCCGGCCCAGTCGGGTTAAAAGATCCCGCACGTACCGGCCGGTCCATTCAATGGCAAAAAAATTCACTTCCGGCCGCTTTTCAGCCTCGGCCAATAAAAAACGTCCCTTGCCCGGCCCGATTTCGATCTCCACAGGATTTTTATTGCCGAAAAGATAGTCCCAATGACACGGCTGTAAAAATTCCGATTCGGCAAGAACCTGCCTTGCACCGATAGCCCGGTATTGAACCCTTTGAACTGTTTTTCGATAGTAAGTGAGAAGCTCCCGAAACTTTTCGGATTGTTCCTCCCGAGGGCACTCCAGCACCTGCAGATAACGCCTCAGATTTGTCTGCGTGATTTCAGCCTCCGGCAGCCGGTTTTTTACCCAAAATCCAAGCCCGGCAACCGCCATTTGCACTCCGGGAGACCGTTCGATTTTGGGGAGCGGATCCAGACCCACAACCACTTTCCCATTGTCATGACGGGTAATCCTGCAATAAAAATTCTGCGGACGCCCGTTATGAATGATAAGGGTTTCAACAAGCGCCGTTTCGTATTTTGCATCGAAAAAGACAGTGTTGAATTTAACCAAATAATTTTCCAGTCTGTAAACAACCGGCAGATTATTGAGAAAAATCTCCCGGGAAAAATCGCTTGTTTTTAAAATGACATGCGGCATAGTCAACTAAAGATTAAGATTCAGTTTTCAAACTAAAATTTAAGGATTCTTAAGATAACTCGCCATAAATTAAATCTTTGTGAATCCTTTGCGTTTTCGTGTCTTGGCGGCTGTTAATTGTTCGGGCCAAAAAATCTTTATCCAATTTTATGAAAAATAAGAAATCAAATCAAGCAAAAAAGTATTGAAAAATACAAAATTAAACACTACCTTTGGCTTAACTTCAGATTTGAATACACGACTGTACCGCTGCATTTTTTTTATAAAGCGGGCAAACGAAATTAAAAAAACCATGTCTATTGTCCAGGTTTCACATTTTTCAAAATATTACGGCAATTTAAAAGCGGTCGACGATCTCTCCTTCGAAATTGAAGAGCGTGAAATTTTCGGAATGTTGGGTCCCAACGGCGCCGGAAAAACCACCACGGTCGAAACGCTTGAAGGTCTTCGAAAACCGGATGCCGGCGAAATCTTTATCGACGGCCACTCCGTTTTAACGAATCCCGATGCCATTAAACCGATCATCGGCGTTCAGCTTCAGGCCAACGCATTTTACCCTAAAATGAAAGTGGAAGAGGCCATTAATCTCTTTCGCCGGTATTATCCGAAATCTCTCCCCGCAGAACAAATCTTAGAGCTTGTTTCATTAATCGAAAAACGCCGCGCACAGGTCGAGGATCTCTCAGGCGGGCAGCAGCAGCGCCTGGCATTCGGGCTGGCATTGGTGAACGATCCCAAAATCCTTTTTTTGGATGAGCCCACAACCGGGCTCGATCCGCAGGCCAGGCGAAAAACCTGGGAACTGATCCAAAAATTTCGGGAAACCGGCAAAACAATTTTATTGACCACGCATTACATGGAAGAGGCCCAACAACTCTGTGACCGGGTGCTCATCATCGATCACGGGAAAAAACTGGCGCTGGATTCTCCGCAAAGTTTAATTACAAAAGAAGCCGGCGACCGGCACATTGAATTCACACTGACGGAACAGGTGCCTCAGGAAAAATTTCGCACACTGCCGTATATTTCAAAAATGTGGAGGAATGGAAATCGCTTCATCTTTCAAACCGATGTGCCGGACAAACTGGTCGTGGCGCTCATTCGTTACGCGGACGAACAAAACATTGAAATCCGGGATTTGCATATTCAAAGACCCACTCTTGAAGATGTGTTTATCTCATACACCGGGAGGACACTTCGGGAATGAAAACCCTGCTTTATGAAATTTATTACCAGACCAAACTCTATATGCGGGCCAAAGAAACCATCTTCTGGAATTTTGCGTTTCCGGTATTTATGCTGATTATTTTTGGGTTTGTCTTCCGGCAGAATAAACCCATCTCTCTTAAAGTGGGGGTGGTGAATTTGGACCAGTCAATCGGAAGCCGGGAATTTGTGAAAGGACTTTACCGTGTTCCGAATTTTAAACTTTCCGAAGGCGACAGTGCGGCACTCTTCAGTCGATTAAAGAACAGAAAGTTGGATTACGTGCTTCTCTTCCCGAAGGGCTTTACAAAAGAAATCGGCCAAAACAGAGCCCGGTTTCTTATTTATAAAAGTGATCCGTCACCCATTGTGCAGCAAATTGCCATGAGCATTTTTAAAGATGTGGTGTACCGGGCCAACCGGGTTGTCACCAAAGCCGCCGAGCCAATTTCGTTTAAAGAGATCGAGATTAAGAGCCGGGAGAAACGAATGCGCTATGTGGATTATTTCTTGCCCGGGTTAATCGCCATGATTGTGATTTCGACGGGTTTGTTCACCATTGGAATTGCCATTACCGGTTACCGGGAAAAGCAGGTGCTTCGCCGCCTGAAAGTAACTCCCTTGCCCGCAGGTGTGTTTTTTGCCGGTCAGGTCGTGTCCCGCTGCTTTCTGGTGCTTTTTCAGGCGCTTCTCCTGATGTTTTTTGGCCTGGTTCTTTTTCACACACATTTTGCCGGGAATTGGCCGGTTTTTCTGCTGGTACTTTCTTTGGGCATATTGAGCTTTGTGAGTCTCGGATTTGCGATTTCCAGCTTTTCCCGAAAAACGGAAACCGCCGTGATGGTGTCCAATGCCGTGTTTTTTCCCATGCTCTTTCTCAGCGGCATCTTTTTCCCGCTTTCTTCGATGCCGAAAATATTTGTGACTTTCTCAAAAATCATACCGGCGACCTATTTGGCAGATGCGCTGCGAAAAATAATGGTTTACGGAGAAGGGTTTTCACATGTGGAATTGGAAATGGGTGTGCTGGCGCTGTGGCTGGCAGGAAGTCTGATTTTCTCGATCAAATTTTTCAGGTGGGAATAAAGGACAGGCTTACCTGCAAATTTTCTTTTGTGATCTTACCGCATTCGTATCTTTGTGGCAAATAGTTACCTGAATCGTTACAAAATCTCCTTAAGAATAATTCCTTTTTGCCGATATTTAAAAAAAAGGCACATTTCCAAACAGGCAAATATCAATCATTCAACCCAAAGGAGATTATAAATGAAAAAATATCGTATATTATCGGTGTTTATGCTGGCTGCGGCACTGGCTTTTTCCGGTTGTCTTCAAAAAAACCCGACACAGAGCGATGCCATTCCCCAATTTCCAACGATTGTCAACTTTCAGGGGCCGGCTTCTCAAAATGTTCCGGCTGAACTGCAGGGTTATGTGGACATCCTCAATGCGCAGACATCGGCGGCATTTTCGTATCTCACCCTTGCCCGCCTGCAAACGCCGAAGACCGACGGGAATACCACCACTTGGACGATTACTTCCGGCCAATTGACGGTGACCATTACGGCGGTGAAAGACGGCGATTCTGCCGACTGGACGTTCGAGTTGAACGGGACGGATCAGAATCAAAATACGTATGACCACCTAAAATTAATGAGCGGCACCTCCTCGATGGATGGCAAGTCCGGCACCATGCACATTTTTGATGAATCAAGTAAAGAAGCAGCCTTGTTTGAGTGGTTGGAAGAGAATACCGGAAAAAAAGATGCCACGATTACGATTTACGGCAGCCCCGATTCAAAATATGAATTGGTTAACAATCCGGATCATTCGGGTTCGGTCGATGCATTTGAAGGCAGCGTAAAAATTTATCACGCGGTTTGGAACAGCAACGGGGCAGGTTCCTGGGAAAAATATGATGCCTCCGGCACTGTTGCAGATTCCGGAAGCTGGAATTAATCGTTTACCCTTTTCTCCTCAGGCTCCCTTCCATGGAAGGAAAGGAGCCGTTTCAATTTCTAATTTTACCCCGTATAACCGGCGTCCCCAATCCAATTACCTCGATGAATTGATCCTGATTTACGATTCAAAAAAATAGAAGTTTTGAAAATAGTTGTAAACATTTTTAAAACTTATTCGTATAATTAATCAAATTGTGATTTTTAAAACCCCAGATGATGAGACCCCCATCATCTCCTCCGCAAAAGGGCAGCTTGAATAAAGCCGGCCCTTTTGTTTTTTGTTTCTGTATTGCGTTATTTACAACCGGAGAGCTGCCCTCAGGCCCCGGATTTATCCGGGGGCGGTTTCAGCGGGTTAATTTGAACGATTGATTTGAACCATCACTCTGATTTATCAGGACGACTAATCGTTTTAGCAGTAAATTGAGCCCGTGTACCGATGCCTCCGCAATCCGGTGTTCTTCACCTTTACAGAGGCGTAAATATTCATTCAGCAGTCCCGGCGTGTAATTGGGCTCCTGCCGCTTCAGTTCGTCCAGCAATTCAAAGAAAAACCATTTTTCTTCCAGGGGAAGGAGATCCGTGATATCCCGAAACGATTCGTACGCGCGATTGCGGGAGTGAATTTCGTCTCTGATCGAATTTTGGCGGACGTAATTTTCTAACTGCCTCAGCCGTGTTAAAAGGATTGCCTCTTCACGGACAATGTCATTTTGAGATTTCTTCTTCGGGGAAAGCTTTACGCCGTTGATCCCGCCGTATTTCTCAAATTTAATGGCGCAGTAAACGGCATTGGGGTCTGATGTGGGTTCCACACGAACTATTTCGCCGGCATACGTCACGGAGGATTTATGAGGAATTTGAAGGTCGATTCTGGGGATAATATCGCCTTTGTGAAATTTGCCGGCATCATTGTTCACATAAGAAAGAATCCCTCCCGGACTCAAATTTACGACTTCCACCATGCAGTGTTTGTTACCGAGGAAAAACAGGTTTGCCAGCACCTTTTCCGGCATGGTCGGCTGAAGGCGGTAGTACCGCCGTCTTTCTTCTCCCGTGTGATGTCTGTTTTGTGCTTTCATTGTAAAATCTGATTTTTAAAATTGGAATCGACCTGAAACCGCTATTTGTATTTCGGCAGAACTTGTAAAAAATGTAAACGGGTTGGATTAAGTTTTTCAAAATTGAGTTTTCCTCTAATATTTCTTGCTTTTCTAACGAAAATTCTTATTTTAAAAATATGCAAAATCGAGAAGAATTTTCATCCCGATTAGGGCTAATTTTAGCGGCAATGGGCATGGCTGTGGGCGCCGGAAATATCTGGCGGTTTCCCAGAATGGTCGCTCAGAACGGCGGCAGCGCATTTCTCATTCCCTGGCTTATTTTTCTCTTCCTGTGGTCAATTCCTCTCCTGATGGTTGAATTTGCAATGGGGAAAACGGCCCGGATGGGGGTCATCGGAGCCTTTGCAAAATTTATGGGAAAAAAATTTGCCTGGATGGGGGCTTTTGTGGGCTTTTGTACCATGGGAATTATGTTTTATTATTCTGTGGTAACCGGCTGGAGTTTGCACTATTTTATAATGGCTTCCACGGGACAGTTGAGTCACCTGGAACCCGGGGTTTATTGGAATCATTTTACGGGCTCGTTTCAGCCCCTGTTTTATCATCTTATCGCCATTAGTATCGCGGCATGGATTATTCTGCAGGGGGTCACCCATGGAATTGAACGGGCGAACAAAATTTTAATTCCATCCCTTTTTGTGCTGGTTGTGATCGCCTCAATTCGGGCCGTTACATTACCCGGTTCGGTGGAAGGACTGAATTATCTCTTTAATCCGGATTTTAAAAAACTCATCGACTTTCGGGTCTGGCTGGAAGCCCTTTCACAATCGGCGTGGTCCACCGGAGCCGGCTGGGGCTTAATTTTGACCTACGGGGTTTATTTGAAAAAAGATGAGGATGTGACGCTGAATTCTTTTGTAACCGGTCTGGGAAACAACTCGGCTTCTTTGTTTGCGGCGCTTGCCATTATTCCGACGGTTTTTGCGATTTTGCCGTTGTCCAGCGCACTGGATGCCATGAAATCCGGCAACACGGGACTCACGTTCATCTGGATTCCCAAATTATTCGAGAAGATGCCGGCCGGCGGCTTTTTTGCATCGCTTTTCTTTTTGGCCTTAACCTTTGCGGCATTGTCTTCGCTTATTTCGATGGTTGAGCTGGCGACGCGCATTTTTATGGACATGGGATTCAGCCGAAAGAGGGCCATTCGAATTGTCTGGATTGTGGCATTTTTGTTGGGTATTCCATCTGCCCTCTCACTGAAGTTTTTCAACAATCAGGATTGGGCCTGGGGCGTGGGTCTTCTGGTAAGCGGATTTTTCTTTTCCCTCGCCGTGATTAAATTCGGCGCTTCAAAATTCAGGGAAAAATGGCTCAATTCCGGGGATTCGGACATTCGTGTCGGAAAATGGTTTGAATATGTGATCCGTTACCTCATCCCAATTGAATTTACGGCGATGCTGGTCTGGTGGTTTTATCAATCGGTTACTTCTTACGACCCGAAAGGGTGGTGGAACCCATTTCACACCTACAGCCTGGGAACCTGTTTATTCCAGTGGGGTGTGGTTCTTGCGTTTTTTATCGGCATCAACAAATGGCTGGTTAAATGGACACTTGAAAGGGAAGACACATGACGAAGGGCGCCATTATTTTCATGGTGGTTATTCTTGGAATTGTCTGGGGCGGGTTTATCTTCAGCCTGTGCTTTGCTCTGCTAAAAGAGAGGCAGAAACGGAAGATCGCTTGATTTTGCTTTGAATTTTATGTATATTTTTAAAGCATTTATAAATTATTTTAATGAAAAGTGAATCGATGCCCACAATTCAGGCAGAAACATTTTTAAAACAAATCGCGTCGGGAAAAACGCATCCCGTCTATTTCTTTTACGGCGATGAATATTATTTGATGGAAGAAACCCTGAAGAAGGCGACGGCCAAAATCGTCTCGAAAGAAGTCCGGGATTTTAACTACGACCTCTTGTACGGGGAAGAAGTCACCGGGGATGCCGTTATTAACATCGCCACCTCCTTTCCCATGATGGCTCAAATGCGTCTGGTTGTGCTGAAGCATGTCGACCGCCTGAGTGACTCCGGAAAGCGCCTGATTGTAAAATATGTAAACAATCCTGCGCCCCAGACGATCCTTATTTTAGTATCGATAGGAAAAGACCTGAAAAAATTTCATAAAGATGTCCTGGAAAAGGCGGTCGGGGTCCAATTTAAAATGCTGACGGAGATGAAACTATTAACCTGGATTTTTGCCAGATTCAAGGAAAAGGGGAAAGAAATTTCTCCTCCGGCAGCACGACTTCTGCTGGCCCGAATGGGACGTTCTCTTCAGGATATTGCCAATGAGACTGAAAAATTGCTTCAATACAGCCGAAATCAGACCAAGATCGAGGAGGAGACGGTTGAAAAAGTTGTGGGCATTTCCCGAACGTTTAATATTTTTGAAGTCTGGGATTCTCTCGGCGAGAAGAAGTTCATGCGCAGTGCGGCAATTGTGCGGCATATGATCGAGGTGGGCGATTCGCCCATTTATATGGTGACCATGCTGACCTCTTATTTCACCAAGCTTTTGCTGGTTAAAACACTCCATAAGGAGGGGGCTCCTCAAAAGCAAATTGCGGCTCAAACACGCACGCCGTCTTATTTTGTGAACAAATATGTGGCACAAGCCCATAATTATTCGGAAAGTCAAATTTTATCAAATTTTAAATATTTGCTGGAAGCCGATGAAAATTTAAAATCCCATTATCAGCACCCCCGATTGATTATGGATTTGCTGATTTATCATCTGACGCACTCAAATAGAACTGGTGAATAAAGCGCCTTTAAATTATAAAAAAGACTATTCTGTGAAGGAAGAATCATACAACATTTTTGAAGATGAAGAACTGATTGAACGTTTTCAAAATGATGACATTCGAGCTTTTGATGAGATCGTTCGCCGGTACAAGGATCCACTTTTAAATTTCATTTACCGGTTTCTCGGTAATCGAACCGAATCCGAGGACATTGTTCAGGAGACCTTTCTTCGGGTTTTCCGAAATAAACATGCCTACCGAAAAGTGGCTAAATTTTCGACATGGATTTACACCATTGCCGGAAACCTGGCCAAGACCGAACTTCGCAAGCGAAAAAAGCGCAACCTGTTATCGATCAGTGAAATTGGGTATGAAGACAAAGATTACGAAATTTCCGATGAATCTCTCAATCCCGAAAAGGAAGTCAACAGCACCATGTACGATGAGATTATTCAGCAGGAAATCCAGAACTTATCGCCCAAATTCAGAGAAGTGATTATTCTGAGAGATATTCAAGAACTTTCCTACGAAGAAATCAGTAAAATAATAAAAATCCCGATCGGCACGGTAAAATCGCGCGTGAACCGGGCGCGTCTGAGGCTTCAGGACCGTTTGAAGTTTTTATGGGATAAACAGCAATCACTGGGAAAAAAGGGATAAACCCGAATTATTCGAGTGAAAACAAAAAAATCTTCAGACTGCGATTTTTTATGGAACTTATTACCCGTTTTGAGTTGTTAAACATATGATGTTGGGAAATTAAACAAAGTGTCGATTTAAATTATGGAACAACTGATTTTTTCGATTTTAATCACGATTATAGGTTTGAGGCTTGAACGAAAAATAAAGGAGGAGCTGGATGATATCTTGCGACCAATTTTCATCTTTCATCACAGATTATCTGGAAGGCTATCTGGGAGAAAGGAAAAAATCCCAATTTGAAGCGCATTTGATGGCCTGTGAATCTTGCAGAGCCGCCTTGCAGGGTGTAAAGCTTGTCCGGAAGCAGCTCCACGAGATGTCATCTGTTCACACATCTCCCACATTTAATGTTGTGTTACGAAGCCGTTTGCGCCAGGAATTGGAGCGCGAAGGATTTTGGGAGCATATTTTCGGCACGTTATTCTCAAGAAGGACGCCTGCCTACGGATTGGCCGTTTTATCATTGGTGGCAATTTCTTTTTTTGCTGCCAATCAATTTTTCCCCGCCAATACGCCGGGGAAAATTAGCCGGAAATCCCACACGCCGAACAGTGTGATTTCGGCAAGAATTGCCCAGCCCGCAGCCACCGCCAAAAGCAAATCTGCCGTAGAAGAGCGTGTGCGGTATGTGCTTGATGAAGTGTCGGTGTCCGAAACCTCCCGAACGCATTTAAATATCAATTCCACGGGTCTTAACAACTACAAAGAAAAACAGACTGTAAAAACGGCTGTGAATGGCGACTCAACGGCTTCGGCGATGTTCCCCTTTATGCCTCTCGGTCGGGCTGTTTCAGTTATTTTCTAATGAAAAATCCGTGATGCGACGTACGAAGGAAATAGCATCTGTCCTGGGAAGTTTGGGATTTCTTCTTTTCTTCTCAACAATTCTGTTTGCGGGCGACGGTCAATTGCTGCCCAGATTAGAGAAGGAGATCATTTCCCTTGTCAATAAAGCGCAGAAAGTGAGTGTCACCATCATCGCCCAGACGGAAGTTGTGTCCGGCAGTGAAAATATTCCGTCTTCTCCCGAAACAAAAAATTCCCCGCGAAAGATTATAAACAAAACCATCGGCTCCGGTTTTATCTTTAGTAAAGACGGCTATATTATTACTAAAAAAAGCGTTATCGACGGTGCGGAGCGAATTGATGTGCTTCTGTACAATGGAAAATTCCTCAAAGCCGATCTGGTAGCCGAGGATCCCCGAATCGATCTGGCCATTCTTAGAGTGAATAAAACCGGATTACCCGCTCCGGAATTTGCCCCCCCCGAGGATTTGCACGTAGGAAGCTGGGTCATTGTGATGGGAAGGTCCATTGGGTTTGCAACCGCCATTTCTTTTGGAATGGTCCAGGGGGTCTCTTCGGATGGTTTTCTTAAAGTCGGCATTCAGGTTTCTCCGGGAATAATCGGTGCCCCCATTTTTAATTTCAAAGGACAAGTCGTCGGCATTCTTTTTGCCAAACTCATGATTGACGAAGGAGACGCAGAAAATGCTTTCTGGGGAAATCACTTTCAGGAAGGATTAGCGCTTCCCATTTCCCAGGTTAAAAGCAGAATCGAGCGATTAATTGCAGATTCCAAGAAGAGACGCGGATGGTTAGGGATCACCGTAAGCCACAAAAACGGAAAAGTGGAGTCGGATACGCTGCTGGTCACACATGTATTTCCAAACAGTCCCGCGGCCGCCGCCGGATTGAAGGCCGGCGATTACATCCTGAAATGCAACGGTATTCGCGTCCGTAATTTAACGGAGCTGCTGGATGAAATTAATCCTCAAAAACCCCAATCTCGGGTTTCATTCAAGCTTCTGAGGCACGGCACCGTGATGCAGCGAACCGTCTCTCTCGGTGAACGGCCCTCCTTAATGAGCATCCGGAATGCCTTCAAACATAATAAAATGGTTTCTCCCCAAACAATTCACAATACAAGGTTCGGTTTAACGCCTTCCGGTCAGAACAAAGAAATGCTGATGAGAATCAGGCGTCTGGAAAAAGAGGTTCGACTCCTGCGGAAGCAGATCAAAAAAAGGTGAGCCTGAATCCAGACTCCTGAAAACGTTTCGAGATTGGCGTGAGAATTTCCGGCCCAAAAGATTATCCTGACCAAACGCATTTTTTTGTTGATTTCCAAAAATAATTTAATAAATTTATTTAGTTTATATATAAATGGCGGGTCTATTAAAGATTTCGATTTCTATGGAAAAATCGACAAAATATTCCACATCCGAAAAGGACTTTTGGAGAACCTTTGATCCCCGCATCTTATATGCAATCGTATTGGTGGCGTTATTTGTCGGATTTTTTCTGGGGGATTATTTTAGCGGACCGCTTTCAACAATTATTCGGTTAGGTTTGTTGGGGGCTGTTGCAGTTGTCCTTTATCTTTTTATGGTTCCGGTCCCGGATGAAACCGAAGACCCGGATGTTGACGAAATACCTGAACTTGAGGGGGAGGATGAGCCGGAAAAACCCTTCGAACAAAACAATCGTTCAGTTGAAAAAAGGAGCTCTGTTTTGATTGAAAATCCTGCTGACATCATTATTGAGAATGAAAAATTTGATTTCTACCAGGAAATTGATCGATTTTTTCGGCATATTTTGAAAATGGTGAAATCAACTTTTGTCGCCAATTCGGCGGTGATCTTTCTGCACGATCAGATGCTTCATCAATTGCGAATCGAATACGCGGCTACCGAAAATAATGAGGCACTTCATGAAGGGGACGCGGCGGACATCGAGGGGACTCTGCCCGGCAGTGTGTTTCGCAGCCGGGAGGAATTACTGGAGCGAAATATTCCGAGTGAATCGCAGGTTGCCGGCTATTACCGCACGCCTGTGGCCATCAAATCATTTTTAGGCGTGCCGGTTCAAATAAACAACAGTACGGTGGGCGTTCTGGCCATCGACAGCCTCAATGAAGAAGAGTTCGGCGAGAGTGACCAGGAACTTCTGGAATCCTTTCAGGATTTAATTTCGCAGGGATTCTCAATTATGGCCGAGCGTGAGCGGTACGCCCTGGTGAACCGGTCGCTGCAGGCGCAGCAGGCGTTAATGGAAAAGTTAAATAAAGAAGATGGCTTAGAGAATATTCTGCAAGGATTTGCGCAAGCCTGCAAAATGGTTTTCAAATTTGATCGATTCACGATTGCAATGGTCAATTCCGACACCAAAGAGACGGCAAAAATCGTCAGAGTAATCGGTCAGAAGGATGAGTTTGGAGAAGGGGTTGAATTTAATGTGTTCGACGGCCTCGCCGGCTGGGTCATCCGAAAAAATCAGCCGCTTTTGCTGGCGGATCTTGAGAAAGGTGAACTGTTCCGGCCTCGCTTTTCAAAAGAGGAAAAGTCGAATTACGAATTACGCTCGTTTTTAGGCGTCCCGATTTCTTATCAGCAGAGTATTTACGGGATGGTTAGTATCGAATCGAAACACGCCGATTTTTATGCGGAATGGGATCAGAAAATTCTGGCGCTAATGGCCAATCAAATCGGATTGGCGCTTAGCAATATGCTGAATAAACCGGTCGATATGGATAAAGGGGCAGGCGTACCTGCCGAATAATTAAAAAATGGAGATAAAGAATGCCCAAGAAACAAAAAAGTTTTGCAGATAAGCTGAAAAAGTTTGAACGTTCAGGATCGGTCTGTCCGGTTTGCGAACAGGAATTTGTCGTTGTAAAGCAGGTTAAATCGGTTCCGGCGGAAAGCGGCGCCTGGAAATTTAATCAAAATATCATTAAAGTCTGCAAATGCAATGAAGCGGAAGTGTACGCACTGTAGGGTGCCGCACCATTCACTGTAACATTCAAATGACCATCGTTTTAGCCACAAAAAACCGGGATAAAATACGTGAGATCAAAGAAATTTTAGCGGATTTACCCGTAGAAATTAAAACTTCGGCGGATTTCCCGGGTATTCCGGACGTGGAAGAGGACGGCCGCACGCTGCAAGAAAATGCGGTTAAAAAAGCAAAACAGTTTCATCAATTTACCGGACTTCCGGCCCTGGCGGATGATACGGGGCTGGAAGTGGATGCTTTACACGGTGCGCCGGGCGTGTATTCAAGCCGGTTCGCGGGGGAAAAAGCCACTTATGAAGACAATCGGAAGAAACTGCTGCACAAGATGAAAACGGTGCCCGATGAAAATCGCGGGGCGCAATTTCGCAGTGTGGCGGCTTTTGTGAATGGAGACCACGTGATCACCACGGAAGGAATCGTTCGCGGCACGATTACCCGGAAGCCGGCCGGTTCCGGTGGTTTTGGGTACGATCCGATTTTCTTTGTGCCGGAGTTGGGGCGCACCTTTGCGGAAATTAGCCTGAAAGAAAAAAACAACATCAGCCACCGCGGGCGGGCTTTGCGGAAAATGAAAGAAAAACTGGCGAAACTAAAATTAAACTCGGGAGGCGGTCACCATGAAGAAATGGATTCAACTGACAGGAATTCTAATCGTAATGGTGGCGATGACGATTGGCTGCAGCAAAAAAAGTGCTGACAAAGGCACGGCACCGTTAACCCAAAATTACGTCCCTTTTAAAATCGGAAATCTATGGACCTACCGGGTCACACCGTCCGATTCTGGTTCCGCCTACACGGCGACGCAGGAAATTGTGGGTTCCTCGAAAATTAACGGGCACGAAGTCGTGGTCATGGAAATAAAAAATACCCAGGATCCGGAAAATTGGACAAAGCAGTTTTTTCAAGTTTCAAACAATGCACTGCTCCTTTACGGATGGCAGAGTTACGATGCCGTCAAAGGAGATACCGCAAAGATTTTTTTCCCGGACGGCGTTCAGTGGGTCACCCTTCCTTTTGAGGAAAACAAAACCTGGTCGATTTACCGCTACACAGGCTCGCTGGCGGAGGCTCCTCTTGTGGGTTCCGTTTTGCCGTCTGCCGATCTTGACGGTGACGGCAAGCCGGATCGGGTCGTTTTGGCGATCACGGGGAAGTCCTATTCCATAGAAACAATTCAGGCCGCAGGAAAGTCTTTTCAGGCCTATAAAATCGACATCACGATTAATGCAACTGTCACGCTGAGTCAGACGCATCTGACCGTGCCGTACACATTGAAATTCGGCACATTCTGGTTCGTTCCGGAGGTTGGGATTGTTAAGATGGCTCAATATGATTTTTATGGAAAGCCGACAGACGTCTGGCTGCTGGAATCCTATTCGCTGAAGGGGTAATGAAAAATCTTGATTTTTGAACGGAAATCATTTATATTACAATCCATCTTTTTACGGGGCGTAGCGCAGCCCGGTTAGCGCGCCTGCTTTGGGAGCAGGAAGTCCCGAGTTCAAATCTCGGCGCCCCGACCATTTACAAAGCGGATGGAATTCCAATTGCGCCCGTAGCTCAATTGGAAAGAGCAACGGACTTCTAATCCGTAGGTTGCAGGTTCGATTCCTGCCGGGCGTACGTGAAAAAGCCCCTGTAATTTCAGGGGCATTTTTTTATGTTTCGGGTTTGTTTTACAGCGAGGATTGTGACAGAGCAATCCGCCTGAGGCGGATAGGTTGCAGGTTCGATTCCTGCCGGGCGTACAGAGGAATGCCCCTGGAGAAGAAACTGCTTCAGGGGTTTTGTTATTGAGGCAAGGGGACAGAGCAATCCGCCTGAGGCGGATAGGTTGCAGGTTCGATTCCTGCCGGGCGTACAGAGAGATACCCCTGGAGAAGAGACTGCTTCAGGGGTTTTGTTATTGAGGCAAGGGGACAGAGCAATCCGCCTGAGGCCATTAGCGTCAACTTAAATTTGTAATTTGGCGGAATTTTCCTAAAAACAAAAAACATATCATCCCTACGGGATTTAAAGCGATTTTGGTATCATTATACTACAAACATTTCGCCCCGCTGGGGCTGCGTTGTAACTCCTTGTTTATCCATAGGTTAATACCGACCCAATGAAAGCGCCGTTAGGTGCGACATGTTTGTAGTAGAATGAATGCTTTATCTTTTAGAGTGCCGTTAGGTACGACATGTTATTCTTGTTTTCTGAAAAGCAAGATTTGCTTGGAATAGAAGAAAATGTGAAGCAAATATTTGTAAATACTGTGTTTACAAAACTCCAAACAGAGATTAGGTTGACGCCAATGGCCTGAGGCGGATAGGTTGCAGGTTCGATTCCTGCCGGGCGTACGTGAAAAAGCCCCCGTTAATATTGTATTGACCGGGGCTTTTTTTGTTGGTTTTTGATGGGGTTTAATTCGGCTGGAACTGCGGGGAAAGACAAGAACCCACAAATGAAAACAAAATAATAATCGGGGCAGAACAGGTGTATTCCAAACAGGGATGTCCCCGTCCGGCAGTGGAATATCGCAGAGGAAAGTGCGTCAAGTTCAAGGAAAAATATTGGCAGCAAGGGGGATGGGAAGCCATAATAAAAGTGGGTGCCTGCAGCAGAATCGGTATTCTTTACACCGCTGTAGACGCAAGGAAAAGAATTTTTAAAAGTTGAATGGTTATTTGAAGGGATTAAGAAATGTGAGGCGATTTTCTAATCGGAAGCCATGACAAGAATTTCTTTTGATAATTCCAAAATTGTGAATCTTTTGTACAGAGAAAGAATAAGATCAGTTATTTGTTTTTCGGTAAAATTGGCTTTGCGTATAAGGTTGACGGATATTTCATTGACGATTTGGGTGCTAATTGTACAGTCACAGTGCCGAATAATATGAGAAGAAATTTGGGTTTTTTCGGGATGTTGAGATTTAATAAACGAATATATCCAAATGTTTGTATCTATAAAACATTTGGCACCACGGAAACGGTCAATTTCGTTCATAAATTTCATCACGGGTCAGAGGAGAGAAATTTTCAATTTCGAGAGGCCTGTTTAAGAGCTCATCAAGAATATCATGCCCTTTTTGTGAAGATTCACTCAGGACAATGACCTTTACAGTGTTTCCCAGTTTATTTTTAAACCTTTTGGGAATTTCAATTTTTCCGTTTTTTATTTTTGTTTTGAATTCAATAGCTTCTATCATACCCGCCTCCGGTTTAATTTACACCATTAATTTAATAAAAAGATAATGATTAGTCAAGTAGATAAATAACGGGATTAAAAAGAAAACGGATTGCGTGGAAAAGTGATTATCGGATTTTAGGAGAATAATGGAAGACATGAAAAGAAAGAGCCCGCGAATGCACACGAATTAACGCGAAAAAATAATCAGGGCGGAGCAGGTGTATTCCAAACAGGGACGTCCCCTGCCGGCTGCCGGCCGGGGCTCGCCTGTTCGGAAATCAGGGTTGTCCCACACCGCCATGCTGATTCAAATCAGTCGTCGGCACACCCGGCCCTAAAATAAACCTTTCCCCTCCGGCGGAAGTACCGGATATGTGCCGGGCGGCATTAAATACAGCGGTTTTCCGGGGTTTTGGAGGAACAGCTTCAAATACTGAAGTTCCGGATTATTGACTGCCTGCGAACGAATGCCGGCCGAAGCAAAACTCAGATTTATAAGCCCTTTATTTTTCGGAATCTCGATGATTCTCACCTTTTCTCCGGGTTTCAAGCCGGCCTTTATTTTTGCCACAGAAAGAGCGGTCATTAAACCGCCGATTTTGTCAACCAGGCCGATTTTCTTTCCCTCGATGCCGGAATAAAAATGGCCCTGTGCAATCTTTTTCACCTGTTCAACAGACATTTTGCGGCCGGATGCCACTTTTTCGACGAAAGTTTTGTAGAAATTCTTTATCAGGGTTTCTGTCATTTTTCGTTCTTCTTTTGTCAGATTTCGCTCCGGGATTTTGCCCAGGAACGGAATCGAGACGCCGAAGCCAAGGTCGGCATGGTCCCCTTTCTGCACATGATCCGCCGTCATTCCGAGTTTTTTGGAAAAGCCCTTGTCGTAAAACCACCCGCCGATGACACCGATTGAGCCGGTAATTGTGTTGGGGCCTGCGATGATTTTATCGCCGTACATGCTGATCCAGTAGCCCCCTGAACCGGCGACCTGCCCCTGTGAAATAATGACGGGCTTTTTCTGACTGCACTTTTTCAGGGCTTCCGCCACCACGTCGCTGGCCATGGCCCCGCCGCCGGGCGAATCCACCCGAAAAACCACGGCTTTTACATTTTTGCTCTTCTCTAATTTTTTAAAGACACGCTGCAGCCAGCGGGCTTTTATGCCTCGATCCATCGCACAAATGCCCAGACCGTACACAATGGCGATTTGCGGAAGCCTGCCCCAGCGATCGGAAATGAGTTCGTTTGCAAGAAGCCGCTTCGGCAAAAGCTTTTTGGGCTTTTTATGGATGAGTTTCTCCAGCACATCGTTAATTGCCGGCCAGCGGGCCAATGTATCCACCAAACCGGCCTGAACCGCCGAATCCGGCGTAAAGATCACTTTATTATTAATCAGGTCATCAAATTTCTGCGGTGGAAAATGTCTGGAGGCGGAAATATCGGTTTTTACAAGATTGTACCAATCGTCCACATAAGCCTGACGCTGGGCCCGGTCCGCAGGGGACATGTTGTCCCGGCTGAGAGACTCCTCCGCCGATTTGTATTTGAAGAACCGCCATTCGTCAAAGCCGATTCCCAATTTTTTCAGCGTCCCTTTGTAATAAGTGCGTCCCATGAGGTAGCCTTGAAGCGCGAGAATCCCTTCCGGGTCCTGAACCACCCAGTCTGCCACGCTGGCCAGGTGGTACGTCTGGATATCGGCGTCTTCGATAAAAATCAGGATTTTTTTGCCCTTTTTTCGGGCGCTTTTAAGCGCTTCGCGGATTTCCCAGGCCGGTTCGGGCAGCACGTGCAGGGAAGAAAGATTCAAGGCGATTACCGAAATCCGGGGATCTTCTGAAGCGGCCTGAATGTTCCGAAGCAGCCTGTAAAACGGATGCGTGTTTTTTTCAAAAAAGACGTGTTTGAGGTAATCGATACGGCCCTTTAAGTTAAACGGCACGTAGCGGTTTTGTTTCTGCAAAATTTGCGGGAAAATGCTCTCCAACATTCCGCCCGCCCGCAGTGAATACGTGCCGGCGCTGTAATTCTGTTCTTTTGAAAAATTAGCCTGGCTTGAAATTCCGGTCCGGCCCAAATTCAGCGATAAACCGGCTGTGAATGTGTGATCATCGAAATACCGGCCAATTGCCGAAATCCCCGGCACAAGTCGAACCACCGCCCCGGCGCTCCAGCCGGATTGCGATAATTTTTGATGGCTCCGGAGGGCGGCATCGGCAAACAGAGTGAGTCTCGCATTTCCCAGAGGACGCACACCCACATCCAGGATACCCTCCCGCCGGTTTCGATCAAGAGAGAAATTCCCCACCGCACCCACTGATAAATAGCGGTTCGGGCGAATCAGCACGCCGGACGTGAAAAGCCTGTCCGATTTTAATTGACGCAGATTTGCCCGTGACCAGCCGTAACCCATGCCGAAAGCGAATGCCTGATTCCCTCCCGCCAGCGAAACCTTGTAGTCCATTGCGTGATTATCCCCTATTTTCCGGCGTACCATATCGAACCCGAAGTGTCCTGCCGCCGTAAAAAGCCCCCAGTCCCGAATCGTGTTTTGGTTTGAACCCTCGGTTGAAAAGGCCAATCGACTCTCAAACCCCCGAATGCCCGCCAGGACGGCCGGATTCGTAAATCCAACCAGGCCCCATTGAAACGTGCCGGGGGGTGCCATTAAAAAATTGCTCCGCGCGTAATAGCCCAAAAATGTTTGGGCGGAAACCATCGAAGTGAATCCAAAAAAGAAAATAAACAGCAGGTGCCAACGATACGTTTTCATAAACCCTCCTCCGTTTTATTTAACGGTTTTTCTAAGTTTTCCCTTTTTCTTCATTACTATTTCCATTTGAGTGGTGCCGTTTTTTAGAATCTCAGAAAGTCTGAAATGCCACACCGCCCGCCGGTCTCCGATTTCATACGACGCATTTGTGGATTCGATGGGATAAGGCGTCTGCACCTCGAAGCGGATTTTCACCTTCCGGGTGATGTCTTTCTTAAAGGCAAACTTAATTCCGGTTTCAAAAAGCGTGCTGGACTGGAGCCAATCTTTTTCCGAAAGATGAATCGCCTGATTAAAACGAATCTCATTTTTATCCTTTGAAAAACCAAACTCTTCATTTCGAAATTGCGGCAGGGTATTCAGAATCGATATGTGTTTAAAGGAAAAATTGGCATATACTCTCACCGAGTGGCTTCTTTTGTCAATTTGCAGATCATTTAGACGAACCCCCTGCGACGTGTAATTTTTGCGAATCATATGCTGAATCTCATAACGCTGGGTCGGAAATTTAGGATCGCTAACCTCTAATAATCGACTCACAGGCACGCGATATCGAATTTCCAGTTCCCCGGAGCCATCCGAATTCAAAACAATTTTTTGTGAATATTCAAAACAGCCGGTCAATACAAACGTCAGCAACGTTAAAAAAATGAGTCCAAATCGATGGAATGAACGTTTCAAAAACGCCTCCTTCACTGAATTTCCAATCGAATATCGCCTTCATTTGATTTCAAAACCACTCTTCCGGTACCGCCGTTTAAGTCTGTTTTGCAAACCGCCCCGTCTTCCCGGTCGTGAATCGGAATCTTAAAATCCGAATAAATGGTGCCTTCATCTGTAAAAAAATCCAATCCCGCGGAGAAATTCTGCGGAACCACCAAAAGAATGTTCCCTTCACCCGTTCGGACCCGCCACGTCGGCAATTTAACCGGCGAAATAACGGCTTCCACATCCCCCTCATTCGAGTGAAAATCGAGCGTCCCGACGGAACTTGAGACAAGATACAGATCGCCTTCATTAGTTTTACCCGAAATTTTCTCGAACGTGCTGTATTTGATTTTCACACGCCCTTCACCGGTTTCAAAAAACAGGCGTGAGCGATTTCCGTTTTGTAAGGGCACATGGCTCACAAGAATATCCCCGTCGCCCGAGTCCAGTGTGATGAGTGCTGCTGAACAGCGCCGGATCTCGATGTCGCCGTCATTCGTTTTTGCCTGAATTTCTCCGGAGGCATCCCGAATGGTAATGTCGCCGCCGTCGGTCTCTATTTTTAGGTTAGAATGTTCGGGAACCGTCACTTTGAACGCCACGCTGAATCTTTGATTGCGGTTCTCCCAGTATTCAGGTGAGAGAAGATCGAAAAGTGAAAAATGTTCATTCGGACTGTTTTCAACGATTTTTATAAAATCCGGCCTGCGTTGAATGTTCGTTACAATGGCATCGAGCAATGCCTCCGCTTTTTCGGAGGAGGGTGCGTGCGCGCGCTTTGTTATTTCGAGTAAAATCTCATTATTCTTCCAGGTTGAAATCGAAACGTCGGCATCGCCTGCCCGAAGGACCAGTTTACCGCCATCCCGGAAAGGAAAAGTCCGGTTCGTTTTCCGAATTTTTTCTGCAGAATAAACAGATTGGAAACAGAGCAAAAAGATTGCGAAAAGTACAATTCCCTGAAATAAACGTTTCATGGATCTTCCTCCAAAAAGAATTTATTCCCAATCGATGTTCAACGCGCCAAATCCCGGAGAAATTCTCAGGTACAGCAGGTTTTTGGCGCCCTCCACGTCTCCGGTGGTCAGGTAGCTTCCGTGCCGTTCAAACCCGGCCGGAATGTCTGACTGGGTTAAAAACAGGATTTTATTGACCCGCAATTTAATGGGACGTTTTTTAGGCAGCGTCAGATTTGTTTCGCCGATTTTCACATCGATATTCAAATCCTGAGAAAATTGAACAGGCTTGTCTCCGCTTAAATCAACGGACAATTCTCCAATACCTGCGCTGATATTTCCTATTTTGAATCGCGAATTTCCGAGATTTTCAAGGTCAAGCTCGCCGACTTTTCCGTTGATTTCCAGGTCTTCCATCACGACCGGATTGGGTTTACGGAACCGGATCCTCGCTGTTCCCGCCGCAAGATTCAGACTCACATTTTTGAGAGACAATCCCCCGAGATCAAAATTGATTTGGCCGGCCTTGCATCGGCTGTCCAGATCAATCGGCACATCCAAAGGGAAATAGATGGTGCATTCGCCGGCATCTTCGTCGTAAGAAAAACCCCCTTTCCAGCTATTCACATCCATCGAAACAAAAAGCCGGTTGTTTTTGGCATTAAAATCGGTGTCCACATCCATTTTTTCGGGATTGTAATTAATTTCCACAATGACCTGTTTCGATTCTTTGTTGGGCCGAATCCGAAAATCAGAAGAGATGTCGATGTCCAGTTTGACCACAAGTGTTTTGTTGGACCGGACATTAAACACATATTTTTTGGTTTTAAAATCGTTTGCCCGGGCGAAACAGTCCGCCGCAAACAGAATTAATAAAAAAAGGCCGGCAAACAGCACATTTTTTTTCATAAGAGCCATATCCTCGCGGTAAACCGCAATTGATTAAAATTCATATTTTTGCTTTGTGGCTGAATCGTGACCAAAATACAACGCTGCAAAACGAAATTACAACAGAAATAAAACACAAAACCGTTACTCGTAATTGTTTAAAACGGCTGCCGCAGCCGGAATGTGATCCGGACGGCATTCGAGCTGCGGTCTGTGCGTTTGGCAAAGTTCAGGCGAATGCGGCCGTTTGAGTTGGTCAGAGCGATGCCCACGTCTGCCGCAAAATCTCTGTATGTTAAATCGACAAATTCTTTCGTAGAACGATCCCAGGCTGTTCCGGCATCGGCAAAAAGAATCAGATTAAAGACATCCAGGAGCGGGAAACCGGGCTTCCAGTTAATTTCATCCCAGTTTAGAAAATATTCAAAGTTGAGCAGGGCCATTCGTGTGCCCCTAAAAGAGCTGTGCCGGTACGCGCGCAGTGTGCTGATGCCTCCGAAATCAAACCATTTTTGAATGGGCAAATCTCCTCTGGAATCGCCTAATCGCATCCTGAGCCGGAGAATTTCGCCATCCGAAATGGGCTGGTAACGCCGAATATCGAAGATGTACCGCCGGTAATAGAAATCACTGGTTAAATCAGCCGGGAAATATTCGCCTAACAACTGAATGTACCATCCGCGTTCGGGAGCCCGCCGGCTGTCACGCGTGTCCAAAACGATTTGACCTTTATATCCCCGAAAGGTTCCGCCTTGAATGGGCGGATTTTCACGGAATTTTTTGCGGCCGCCGAACAGCGCCCAATCCGTTTTCCGCGGCAAAGACAATTCGGTGTCTTCGTAGTAGCCCGCTTTTAGCGATAAAGCACCGAAAATATTTTGTTTAATGTAGCCGCCGTACCCCTGAAGCCGGTAGTAATCCATGAAATCTTCATGCAGCAGAAACGCCGCAAGTGAATTCTCAAAGCGGGAAATAATCCACCTGTCTTCTGAGAATGTTTTATCATAAATTTCAAAACCCGGGGCAAACCGAAATTGGCGTCCAAAAAAGCCGCGCTCGAGACTCAATTCATATTGGATGCGTTTGCTTTCGATCCCGAAGCCAAGCATCACTTTTGCCAGAAGACCCGAACCGGGTTTGTGATATTCCGAAGGCTTGTATTGAACATTGAATAAAATGCCGTCCACCCGATTGTAAAACACATTGTATTGGCTTTTCTCCTTTAAAAAAGACCGGTTCTTATGGTGTCTCTTTGATCGATTTGCAGAGATTGAATTGTAAGGAATCGAAGGTGTCTCATTGAAGCGAGCGGGTAAAAGACGGCTTCGAAAGCCCACTTGAGCCCAAACAGGATCGAGGCTCATCATAAGATTCGCAATTATGAATGCACCGGCAAGTATAAAGAGTTTTTTTACCGTCATGGTCTTTCCTCCGCACTTACGTGTTGGATGTGCTGTTTTTCTCTTTTAATTATGAATACGACTTTTAAGGAAAGAAGTTACAAAAAAATGCAGATGTAGATGAGTTTAAAATTTATCTTTTCCATCTCGTGCTGAAACTCAACAGAATCAATAAAAACGGCAAAATAATATTGACCAGGATAATCCAATTGAAGGCCTGAAAGTGGGGCTGGTAATAATCGAAGATGTTGACGGCCACGCCCAGAATGCCGACGTAGAAGCTGTCCTGAACGCCGCGAACGGCGCGGTAAAAACTCATTCCCAGAACAAAGATATAGGCGAGAAGCAAATACAGAAATCCGGAGCTGTGCGTAAACAGATAGGCGGCCACATTAAATAAAATCAAAATGGCCAAAACCGCCTGAATGGACCGTAAAATTGTAGTGGAAACAGGCTTCATAACAATTTTCCCTTATTTAAATTCGTACGTGCACGGTATTTTCTATTCCACGACAATAAAAGACCGTTTAACCGTTAAATAGGGATTTCCCGTGACCGGCTTATTCTCTCCGTCCAGCAATTGCACGGTGAGATGGTGTGTTCCGATCCGCCTGGCATTGTCCCAATAAACGGGCTCATATTTGTAAACATCGTACGGCAGGCCGTCCAGAATATAATGAATATGGTAGCCGTCTTCACTCAAGCGAATATTTTTCAATAAAAAATCAAATTCGATTCTGTCGCCGACCCACCCCTTGTAATAGCCTGTGTGCGGTAAATTCACCGTGAGGATCGGCTTCTGTAAATCGAATAAGGGCGCTTCTGTGTTTTGCTGAACATAAAAATTAACAATCGCAAAGGCTTCCGGATTTTTATAGCTTTCTCCCGACGGTTTTGTCAGGAAGACGCGCAGGGCATGTGCCCCGGGGTGTACATTTGTGAAGGAGTAAGGTTCCACAGATTTTTCGTAAGAGATGTACGGATTATCATCCAGAATCAGGTGCAGATGGGGCCCGCCTTCGTACGCCACAAAATTCTTCAGTTTGAATTTGACCGTCACATCCGGCCCCGAAAGCACTTCTCCCTCCGCCGGACTCAAAATGGTTACCGCCGGCGGCCCGTTAAATTTATGTTCGGTCTGTGATTTTTGGCAGTTCACCGCGGCCAAACCAAAAATCAAAATCAGGACAACCGGTATTACAAAAAATCGATTCGTGCTGTTTCCTTTCCTTCGGCATGGTTCGACAGATTCTTTTAACCCGTCGTAAAAATTCGCAGTTCATTGTTTGTAATTTACGGATTCATTCGGAAAAAATCAAGGAGGATTTCTGTAAAAGTAGAATGTCTCTCCTGTGAATTTTCGGCACTAACCAAAAATACCTGAAAATTTTATTGATTTTTAATGGATTTAGGTTTAAATTTTAAAATTAAAATGGGAACAATTGCAGAAAATTTAGATAGCGTCCGGAAAAGGATCGAAGCAGCGTGTGAGCGACCGGGGAGAAATCCGGCAGAAATTATGCTTGTGGCTGTAACCAAAACCGTTTTGCCGGAACAAATGAACGAGGCCATCGAAGCGGGCGTCACCCAAATTGGCGAAAACCGGGTCCGGGAAGCGTGGGAAAAATATCCGCACGTTCGGCCGGTCACCTGGCATCTGGTGGGACATCTTCAGACCAATAAAGTAAAACGCGCCCTTCAACTGTTCGAATGGATTCATTCCGTGGACAGTTTTCATCTGGCTGAAAAGATTGAACATGAATCGGCAAAATTTGAGCGTACAATCCCGATTTTATTGGAAGTTAAAACATCGCCGGAGCCCACAAAATTCGGGGTGCCCGTTGGTGAAACACTCGAATTCGTCAAAAAAATCAGCGCCTTTGGCCATATTCAAATCGAGGGATTAATGACTATCGCACCTTTCACCGATGAGGAAGCGCCCATTCGCAAAAGCTTTAAAACGCTCCGGGAATTACGGGACCACATCGCGAAGGCGAAAATCCCGGGGGTTCGGATGAACCATCTGTCCATGGGCATGTCCCATGATTTTGAAATTGCCATCGAGGAGGGCGCGACCATCGTACGAATCGGCACCGCCATTTTTGGCCCCCGACAAACCTGATCAGGAGAAATGCATGTTTATTTTTCGAAATCTGCTATTTGCGATCACCAATATTTTAAATATTGCAATCACCATTTATATCTGGATCATCATCGCCCGGGCGGTCATTTCGTGGGTGCATCTGGACCCAAGAAGCTCTTTGGTTCGGATTTTATATCAAATAACGGAACCGGTCCTGGCACCTATTCGAAAATTTCTTCCGCCTACCGGCGTTGATTTTTCACCGCTTATTGCCCTGTTGTTGCTTTATTTTTTACAACTCTTTTTAATCCGCAGTTTGTTTGATTTAATAAATGCCATTTAGTTGGCGGGAGGGAAACGATTGAAACTAACACCTTTGGATATCAAAAAGCAGGAATTTAGAAAGACGCTTCGGGGATTTGATCCCGTCGAAGTGGATACCTTTCTGGAAATGGTAGCGGATGAATATGAAGATTTGCTGAAAGAGCGGAATCGACTGAAAGAGGAAGTGATCAAACTTCAAACACAGCTTCAGGATTATCAGCAGGTTGAGCACACCTTAAAAGAGACGTTGATGAATGCCCAGGAATCCATTAAGCGTGCCCGGATGAATTCCGAAAAAGAGGGCCAGATGATCATCCGTGAAGCCGAACTCAAATCGGATGAAATCATCGGAAATGCTCACAAAGCGCTTGAAAAAATGAAAAATGAACTCATGCTTATTAAAACACAGAAAGATTCATTCTCCAGCAAACTGAGGCATTTGATTCAATCCCAGTTGGAATTAATTGAGATTTTAGAGAAAGACGATTTTATCTGGCCGGGAGAAAAAAAACCGGCTCCGCAGGCACCGGCTTCGGCGGATAAAAGTGCCAATGAACCGGCCCAGGAAGCGGGGGGCAAACCGCCAAAATCCGTTTCAGATCAACTCATCATTTAACCAAAAACGGGAAAATCGCCATGAAAAAGTTTATCTTGTTTTTCGGTCTGCTTGTTTTTGTGATTTTTAACGTGCAGTGTGCCAAAAATATTCCGGTCTCTTACGATGCGGCGAACACCAATCAGGAAGTAAAAATTCATCTGAAATCGGGAAGCAGTATTCTTGCGATCATCACGAAGAAAGACGCCGATCAGTTAGCCGTTTTCAATGAAACAACGGGAAAGAAAGAAACCCTCAAAAAGGATGAGATCGCATCCATCGAAAAACTTTCGGCGGTGTATGACGAGGCGGGAAATATCATCTCCCGTTCTGAAATTAAAACGGTTAAAGGAAACAAAAATTTAGTGCTGTACTCGATCGGAGGAACGGCGCTGAGTTTTGGCGTGAGTCTTTTTGCCAGTTCTCTCATTTACCGGTCATTCAGCGACAGCTTTAAAGTGATTAATCCTATTTTGATCGGCGGTACAGCTCTGGGGACAGGCCTTTTCTCGTATTTAGGCCACAAACGGGATGTGCGAATGGCCGTTGAGAAAATCAAGGATCAAAGAAAGATTCTGGCAGAAAAAAAATTGAAGCAGGAACTGACCCACAAAAAGAAATTGGAACTGGAATTGGAGCGGCTTAAACGAGAGAAGAAACGAACCGAAAATGAGCGCAAAAAATTGTTAAAAGAATTGAAGAAAAAAGACAAACCGGAATGACGAAGTAAAAGGAGTCGGAAAAAATGACGGAACTCATGCAGCAGATTCTGGAGACGACCGAATTTCTGCGAACCAAAACGGATTTTACCCCGGAAACCGGAATTATTTTGGGTACAGGGCTTGGAGGGCTCGTAAAGGAAATAGATGTTGTGGCAACCATTTCTTACAAAGAGATTCCGCATTTTCCGATTTCTACAGTGGAATTTCATGCCGGAAATTTGATTTTTGGCAGGTTTGCCGGGAAGAAAGTAGTGGTCATGCAGGGACGATTTCACTACTACGAAGGGTACAGCATGAAACAAATTACCTTCCCGGTGCGTGTGATGAAGCAGTTGGGGGCCGGGACGCTGTTGGTTTCAAACGCCGCCGGTGCTCTTAATCCCCTGTTTCATGTTTCGGATATTATGATCATTGTGGATCATATTAATCTTCTGGGCGACAATCCCCTGATCGGGCAAAATGATGAAAACCTTGGGCCCCGATTCCCGGACATGTCGGAACCTTACACGAAAACGCTTATCGAATTGGCGGAGACCGTCGCCATCGATAACAAAATTCCCGTACAGAAAGGTGTCTTCGCGGCGATGACGGGCCCCAGTCTTGAAACCCGGGCAGAATACCGCTTCCTGCGGATGATCGGAGCAGACGCAATCGGCATGTCCACGATTCCGGAAGTCATTGTCGCCGTTCACAGCGGCATGAAAATTCTGGGGCTTTCGGTGATTACCGACATGTGTTTACCCGACGCTCTGGAACCTGGAAACATTCAAAAAATTATAAAAGCGGCGGCAGTGGGTGAGCCAAAACTGATGACCATTATAAAGGGCGTGGTCGAAAGGCTTTCATGACGGCACCGGAAAGACACGCGGCAAAATAACCCGTGGGGTTTACAGTTACAAAAAAAATAAAATTCTCTATTGCATTTGAAGTTCAAATATATTATTTTAAGAAAAGTAATATTGTTTTAAACAAAACCAAAGGACTGTTTTATAAAATGAAAACCTTGTCTGTTGCAAATTATTTTAGCAACTTTGGCGGAAATTTTTACGTTTATTTTTATTTTCCGTAGACAGGGAGAGCATGCCCCAAAACGATTAAAGCCCTCTCTGAAGAACAATGAATAAATCAGGGAGGGCTTTTTTTATTGGGTCAAACTATTTTTAGGCTAAAGGTTCTATCAACTGCGAAAACAAATAACTCAGGCTGACTAAAATGACCGGAACAGAAACAAAGATGGTTCGTGGAATCCGGGGAGCGATTGATACTCCGGAAAACACGGAAAAAGCGATTCTCGATTCCAGTGAAAAACTTTTGAGAAAAATGTTGGAATTGAATCAAATAGAGACTGAAGCGATTGCAGCGATTTTTTTCAGTCTTACACCGGATTTAAATGCGACTTTTCCTGCAAAGGCGGCGCGCAGAATGGGATTAATTAATGTGCCCCTGCTTCACATGCAAGAAATTGCCGTGCCAGAAATGATGCAGCGGGTCATCCGAATATTGATTCTTGCAAACCTTAACTCAGATCAAAGGGATATTCGGCATGTTTATCTCGAAAATGCCAGACAGCTTAGGCCGGATATTGCATGGGAGGAAGAAAAATGATTGTTGTCATGAAAAAAAGCGCCACCGATGAACAGTTAAATGAAGTCTTGTCGCAAATTAAAATTATGGGATTCAAGACGCATGTTTCCAGGGGGGTCGAGCGGGTCACCATCGGTGTGATCGGCCATGATCGAAATGTCTCGAAAGAGAAAGTCCAACTCCTGCCCGGCGTGGAACAAGTGATCCCGATTCTCAAACCCTTTAAGTTGGTTTCGAGAGAATTTCAGCCCAACCAGACTTTAGTGCCCGTGAACGGCTATGAGATAGGCAAGGGATTTGTGGTCATTGCAGGCCCCTGTTCGGTAGAGTCCCGCAGCCAAATTCTGGAGACCGCCCACTTTTTGAAAGAAAACGGAGCCAATATATTAAGAGGAGGTGCCTTTAAGCCGAGAACATCTCCTTACAGTTTTCAGGGGCTGGGATTGAAGGCACTTGAATATATGGCGGAAGCTAAAGTACAGGTTGGTTTGCCGTTGATTACGGAAGTTATTTCGGCGCAGGATGTACAAATGGTGGCCGATTATGTTGATATTCTGCAGATTGGCGCACGTAATATGCAAAACTTTACACTGCTCCGGGCGGTCGGAAAAGTGCGAAAGCCTATTTTGCTTAAACGCGGCATGATGTCCACTATTGAAGAATTCCTTCTGGCAGCGGAGTACATCATGAACGAGGGCAATTCGGAAGTTATATTGGCGGAGCGCGGCATTCGAACGTTTGAGACGTACACCCGAAATACACTGGACCTGGGCGCCGTGCCGCTGATAAAGGAACTTTCTCATTTACCCATCATTGTCGACCCCAGCCACGCCACGGGAAAACGGAGCCTGGTGGCGCCTCTGGCGAAAGCGGCGCTCGCCGTCGGTGCAGACGGTGTGATGGTGGAAGTGCACCCCGATCCAAAGCGCGCACTTTCAGACGGACCTCAGAGTTTGACATTTAAAGATTTTGAAGCCCTGATGCACGATATTCGTGAAATCGCCCGGGCGTTGCACAAGGATGATTTTTTTAGAGAGATTCAAAAAACCGCCGTCCCCAAAATAAGCGCGGCAAATTAAGGATTAATTACGGATAACGATGAAAATGGATGAAACGATTAAGGCTGTTTTTCAGGGTGTGCCGGGGGCTTACAGCGAAGAAGCGATTATGAAATATTTCAGGGCGGAAGTGCCGACTCTGGGATTACCCACGTTTGATGAAACATTTGCCGCCGTGGAGAAGGATCAAGCCGAATTGGGATTTCTTCCGGCAGAAAACTCCACGGCCGGCACCATTACCCAAACTTATGACCTGCTGCTGGACTCCAAATTAACCATTACCGGTGAATTCTTTTTACGCATTCACCACAATTTAATGGCTTTGCCGGAAACCCAATTAAAAGATATTAGGATTGTTTACTCGCACCCGCAGGGATTGGCGCAATGTCAGGGATTTTTGAAAAAACATCATTTCAAGCCTGTTGTTGAATTCGACACGGCGGGCAGTGCGAAAAAAATTCATGACGAAAAAATTCACAATGCCGCCGCCATTGCCAGCGCACGAGCGGCCGACGTGTACGATCTTTCGATTCTTGCAAAAAATATCGAAGATTTTGCCACAAACACCACGCGGTTTTTCATTTTGAGTAAGCGGCAGAACAAACAGGCCAAAAAGAACAAAACGTCCATTGTTTTTTCGGTCCGGCACGAACCCGGGGAGCTCCTTCGATGTCTGCAGGAATTCGCCGGCCGGAATATCAATCTAACCAAAATTGAGTCACGCCCTGAGAAAGATCATCCCTGGCATTATGTATTTTATCTGGATTTTGAGGGCTACATCGAAGATCCGCCTGTGGAGAAGGCCCTTCTCAATCTGCTTAAACGCGCCATTTTTGTAAAAGTCCTTGGGTCTTATCCGGTGGGGAGAACGGCATGAACCTGCCGTTCCGGTCCGTGGGTGTTGTCGGCCTTGGGCAGATTGGCGGCTCTCTCGCGCAGGCATTACGAGAGGCGGCGCCGAATCTTTTCCTGGCCGGTGTGGATGTTAATCCGGATCGCCTTCGGTTCGCACAATCTTTTTTGGATGAAGCAGGCCGGGATTTAAATATTCTGGACCAAACAGAAGTGGTCCTTCTGGCCACGCCTGTGCGGCATATTTTAAAATTGATGCACACACTTGCCGCACGTTTCCCCCGAAAATTTTATCTGGATGCCGGCAGCACGAAAGCAAAAATCATGGCGCAGGCCGAATCCGCCGGGACGAATTTCCGCTTTGTGGGCGGACACCCGTTGGCCGGGACCGAAAAAGTGGGGGAAGCCGGCTGGAATAAAAATCTTTTTAAGGAGAAATATTTTTTCTTATGCGAAAAAAAAAACACCTCTTCAGCCGACAAACAATTGGCCGAGACAATTGTTCGGTTGACGGGCGCCCGTCCGGTCTGGGTTCAACCCGGACAGCACGATCTGACACTGGCGTACTCCAGTCATTTACCCTATTTGTTGTCTGTGCTTTATGTGATTCAGGGAGAGGAAGAACAAAAGCTGGACCCGCACTTTTTGGGTACCGGATTCAAAAGCGCTGCCAGACTTTCCGGCAGTTCAGCGCAAATGACACTGGACATGATTTTAACCAACCGGGAACACGCGCTGAACGAAATTACCGGGTTTGCGGCTCATCTGAAAAAATTGAAAGAGATCATTCTGAACGGCACAGAAGAGGATCTGGAAAAATTGTTCACAGAAGGCCAGCAGTTGTGGCAGAAGGTGACCGCCGATGATTGAGATCTCCTCGAACCAAAAGATTCGCGGTGTCGTACGTGTGCCGGGAGACAAGTCCATTTCTCACCGGGGGTTGATTCTCGGTGCACTGGCGGATGGTGAATCCGTTTTGAAAAATCTTGGAACCAGTCATGACGTCGTTTCAACGCTTTCAATGCTCAAACAACTCGGCTGCGAAATCTCCCGAAACGGCCGGCAGATTACCCTTCAGGGACGGGGGAGCCGCGGTTTTATTGAACCGGCAAAACCATTATTTTGCGGAAATTCCGGCACATCGGCCCGGTTAATGGCCGGAGTTTTGGCCGGCCAGCCCATTTTTACCGTGCTCACCGGGGATCATTCTTTGGTCAGGCGCCCCATGTCCCGTGTGGTTGAACCGCTGATAAAAATGGGGGCGGACATCCGGGGACGGCAAAATCACTCCAGATTACCGCTTGCCATTTCGGGGGGAAATCTAAAAGCAGTCGAACACAAACTTTCAATCGCCAGCGCCCAGGTGAAAACGGCTTTGCTGCTGGCGGGACTTCGGACATCCGGCACCACCGTTGTGACCGAACCCGCCCAGAGCCGCGATCACACCGAACGTCTATTTCAATGGCTGCACTTACCCTTTCAAAAAGAAGGATTGACCTGCCGCATTTCATCAGCCGGGATTCCCGCCTTTTCGCTCACCATCCCCGGTGATTTTTCGTCGGCGGCTTATTTTCTGGCTCTCGGAGCGATTCATCCGGACGCGAAAATCGAAATTCAAAATGTGAATCTGAATCCAACCCGCACCGGGTTTTTAAGCATTTTACAAGCCATGGGAGCCAAAATTCAGGTGGAGACAGTGGCGCACACACCCGAACCTGTGGGGCACATCCGAGTGGAGACATCGGCTTTGAAAAATCTTCACGTTCCGGAATCTTTCATCCCGAATTTAATCGATGAGCTGCCCCTTCTTGCGGTGGCGGCCACCCAAGCCGAGGGGACGCTGGTGGTTCACAACGCTTCCGAATTGCGGGTCAAAGAATCCGACCGGATTCACACGATCGTAACAGAGCTTCGCAAAATGGGGGCGGCCGTCCGGGAATTTTCGGATGGATTTGAAGTGACAGGTCCCACCAAGCTCAAAGAGGCTCGCGTCAAAACTTATGGAGATCACCGGATTGCCATGTCGCTGGCCGTGGCAGCGCTAATGGCTGAAGGCACCACACAGCTTCTGGGTGACCGCTGGGTGCAGATTTCTTACCCGGCTTTTTTTGAGGATCTTTTTCGTGTGACGGAGGACACGGGATGAAGCTGCTCGGACTGCTGGGATTTCCGCTGAAACACAGTTTTTCACCCAATCTCATGAACACACTCGCAGGGAAGGCGAAGCTTCCGTTTGCTTATTTCCCATTTGAAATTAAAAAAAATGATTTGGCGAAATTCATGGATGCCGTGCGTTTGCTGCCGGTTTATGGATTCAATGTGACCATTCCCTACAAAGAAGCTGTGCTCCCTTTTCTGGATGAGCTTTCTCCGGAAGCCGGCGGCATCGGAGCCGTCAACACCGTTTTGAATGAAACCGGGCGGTTGAAAGGATTTAACACGGACAGCACGGGTTTTTTGACTTCTGTGACGAAGTTATTCGGCACAGCGTCATTTCCTGAATCGGCGCTTGTCCTCGGCAGCGGCGGTGCCGCCCGGGCAGTGGTGTACGGTCTGCTGGCCGCCGGTGTACACCAGATTTTTGTTGTGAACCGCCATCCTGAGCGGGCGGAAACGCTCGTGAATCGCTTTTCCCGGATATTTCCGCGGGCAAAATTGAGTCCCGGCCCATTGGATCTGAATCACTTGCGTAAAATTCTCATGGAAACGGATTTCATCATTCAGACCACCTCTGTCGGAACCTGGCCGGACACTGCGGCAGCGGTGCCCTTTCCCTTTGAGACATTGAGAGCGGGTCAGAAAGTTCTGGATCTGGTGTACAATCCCCCTGAAACGGAATTCTTAAAACGCGCCCGTCGATCCGGCGCGGAGGGCATAAGCGGCTTTTCCATGCTGATTGGGCAGGCGGCGAAAGCGCTTGAAATCTGGGGATTTGCCGGACAGGAAGAAGGATTGTGGAAAATTGCCCGTGAAATGCATGAAAAAAATAATTGAAAATTTTACTTATTTCGTCTATTTTGCAGGAGATAATTTATGCTGCGTTTTTTAACCGCCGGAGACTCACACGGGCCGGCACTGGTCGGAATTTTGGAAGGGCTCCCCGCTCATTTGCCCCTTGATTGGGACAAAATCAACACCGTGCTCAAACGGAGGCAGGGGGGCTACGGCCGGGGGAAGCGGATGCAAATGGAAACCGACCAATTGGAAATTCTCTCAGGTCTCTGGAAAGGCGAAACGACGGGAATGCCGCTGGCCTTAAAAATTGTCAATCGCGGTGAGAAGAAACAGGAGACCGTCCGTCCGCGTACTGTCCCGCGGCCCGGGCACGCCGACCTGTCCGGCGCATGGAAATACGATTGGGCACACGACTTAAACCCGATTATCGAGCGTTCCAGCGCACGCGAAACAGCCATGCGGGTGGCAATCGGGGCTATTTGTAAGCAATTTCTTGCGGCGTTTGGAATTCAGGTTGTCGGATTTCTGCGGGCGCTCGGCGGGGTGGAAATCCCTCCAAAAACAACCGACCTCTCAAAGCTGGAAGCCCTCATTCAAAAATCGGATTTTTACTCAACCAACCCTGATTTTGAAGGACAATTGCGGGAATTGGTCGATCAAACCCGAAAAAAAGGCGACTCACTCGGCGGAATTGTCGAGGTAATCACTTCCCCGCTGCCGCCCGGACTGGGAAGCGCGGCTCATTTTGACCGGAAATTAGATGCCCGGCTTGCCCTGCATTTAATGAGCATCCCGTCTGCAAAAGCCGTGGCCGTGGGTGACGGCATCGAAGGGGCAGGCTGGTCCGGAAGTCAATTTCACGATCCGATCCGCATTGAAAATGGAAAAATCGTCCGGAATGCCAATCATGCCGGAGGCGTGGAAGGCGGCATGACAAACGGGCAGCCCCTGCGGGTACAGGTGTTTCTGAAACCCATTCCCACGCTTCTCAAACCGATGGCCACGATCGATCTGACGGACGGTTCTTCACTAAAAGCGCCTTACATTCGATCGGACATTGTGATCGTTCCGGCGGGATCGGTGGTTGCCGAAGCCCTGGCGGCTTACGTTCTGGCCGAGGCCTTTTTGGAAAAATTCGGCGGAGACACAATGGAAGATGTGCGTTTTGCCTTTAAAAGTTACAAAAAGCGGCTCAAATTTATTTGATCCGGAATTATTCATCGATCAAATGCTTCATAAAGCAGTCAAAAATATTTTGGTCCAAAAATGTCTTGCATTTTGCTCAGGACATTGAGTAAATTTACTCAATGTATTGAGCAAATTGTAATAGATTGAGGGAATCGATGTACAAACGGTTTATTTTCAAAGAAATTATGAAACGTCTCAAGGAGAAAAGACGCTTTATTCAGGTTCCGGCCGGGCCGCGTCAAACGGGGAAAACCACGTTAGCACGCCAATTGATGGATGAGATTGGAATGATCCATCATTACGCGTCGGCGGAGACGGAATTCCTCTGAAAGCGTTTTTAACAACACCTCCGGAGATTTTGTTTAAGTGAAAACGCCCAGGAAAAAGATCCTTCTCAACGGCATGATGGGCTCGGGCAAGAGCACCGTGGGCAGGCTTCTGAAAGAGGTTCTCGGATGGCGGTTTGTGGACACCGACGCCGAAATTGAAAAGCGTGCGGGTAAGCCTATTTCCCGGATTTTTGCGGAAGAGGGAGAACCCGCCTTCCGAAAGCTGGAACTAAAAGAAGCACGCCGCCTCGCCGGCTGTTTTAATTGCGTGGTCGCCACCGGCGGAGGGATGTTTACCCAGCCGGAGGCTCTGCAGGTGCTCGCAGAAAACAGTCTTGTGGTGCATCTGGCAGCCCGCCCGGAAACACTTGCCCGGCGATTGGCGGCTGCCGAAGACCGCCCCCTTTTGGAGAATGTCCAAAAACGTGAGCGGCTGGAAGAAATCTACAAAAAACGGCAGAAAATTTACGAATCCCTTCCGGTTCAGATCGACACGGAGAATCGCTCCCCCGAACAGGTGGTGCAGGCCATTTTGAGGCGCTTCTTTTCCGGTCAGGAGCCGGAGCTGATTTTTGACCGGCTGGGAGAGGTTTACTCAGGTTTGAACAGCTTCGAACACTTGCCGGTTCTCATTCGGAAAATGACCCCAGTCCGAAAAATTGCGGTATTAGCGGACGACGTGCTCTGGCCTCTGGTAAAAAAAGATTTTGAGCGCCTTTTTGAAGAAGAGTGGGAACGCCTGCCGCTGGTTATTCCGGCGGGCGAGGGTTACAAATCGCCGGAACAGGCAGAATCTCTCTGGACGCAGCTCAAAGATTTTGGCGCCGATCGCTACACGCCTTTCATTGCCATTGGCGGCGGTGTCGTGGGCGATTTGGGGGGATTTGTGGCCGCGACTTACATGCGGGGTATCCCGCTCATTCAAATCCCCACCACCCTTCTGGGACAGGTGGATTCCGGGCTGGGGGGAAAAACGGCCATTAATTATCAAGGGGTTAAGAATTTAATCGGCAGCTTTTACCACGCCGCATTGACCCTTTTGGACCCGCTGTTTTTGCTCACGCTTCCAAAGGCCGAAGTGCAAAGCGGCTTGTCCGAAATGTTAAAAGCGGGCATTTTGGCCGAACCGGAACTGGTGGATTTTATGGAAGCCAACGCTTCGGAGTTGCAGCAGGGACATTTGCCGGCGCTGGAATGGGCCGTTGGCCGGGCGGCACGGGTAAAGCTGCAAATTGTGGCTGAAGATCCCCGCGAACGTAAAGGCAAGCGCATTTTCCTGAATCTGGGACACACCTTCGCCCACGCGATTGAATCCGTTTCGGCGTACGGCATTCGCCACGGAGAGGCGGTGGCAATTGGGTTGATTCTGGCCGCCAAATTGGGAGAGAGTTTAGGCAAGACCGAGCCGGGACTCTCCCAAAAATTGCAGGCTATTTTACTCCGACTGGGGCTTCCGACCGAGCCTCCGGCCGGGAAAACGGAAGAAATGCTTCAGGTCATGCAATCGGACAAGAAGAAAAAGGGAAAGAGAATTCAGTTTGTGATTCCCGTAAAAATCGGGGAACCCCGGGTGGTGGAGCTGGAGGATCTGGGGATTGTTCGGAAAATCCTGGAATAGAATATTTCAAATGTCAAATACCAATTTCCAATAATCGAAGTAAAGCAGATCGGATTTAGCAATTTGAAAATTGACATTTGGAATTTTTTGCTAATTTTGTGACAATTAAATTTTTAGGGAGAAAATGATGTCCAGACACATTCTTGTTTTACACGGCCCCAATTTGAATCTT
>BDTM01000022.1 GCA_002898015.1 bacterium BMS3Bbin03
TTATTCATGTCCCGTTAGGGACAACATGTTTATAGAAAATAAATCAACACACAATTTAAGTCCGCTGATTGGCGGATTTAAGCTCATCTGTTCTCACATCGTTTTCGGATTTTCCTGATGGTAAACCGTCAGGCTAAGAATTGCAAGCGTTCTAAAGGACGCTGACCCAGGAGGACGCTTCAGCGTCCTTTCTATTTTTTGCCCCGCGGTTTACCACGGGGCGGCTAAAATCCATCGCCGGCACAACTGTAATTACATGTCGTTCCTAAAGGGACTTTAAGCTCATTGGATTTGGCACTTGGCTATAAACATTGCGTCCCTACGGGACTTTCAAGAAAGTTGAATGTTAAAGTTTCTCCCATAAAATCAGATTCATCGATGAGTTTATTCTAAAATGATATTAGCCACTAATTCACGAATTTTTACGAATTGGTTTTATTGAATTTAATGGAATTAAAATTCGTGTAATTCGTGGCTATTAGAGTGTACTCATCGATATTTGACAAATCTCTGGCACCATAAAGCCGCTTCATTGAACCGATAAAATCTTTAATGCTATTTCCATTATTCATGTCCCGTTAGGGACAACATGTTTATAGAAAAATTTCTCTGTCCATTTTGAGTGCCGTTAGGTATGAAATATCAAATTTGTTTGTACTGTTTCCTGAAAAGAATAATAGCATTGATAACCATTTGAAATACGAAACAACCATTTGTAAATAGGATGTTTATAAACTATTGAACAGCTATTGAATAGCCATTAGCGTGACGCCAATCTGCCTTCGGCGGAAAGTTCCACAATAATAAACGGGCCGGACTCAAATCGCGACGGGTGAGCCCGTGCACGTCTCACCGGTTGGCCAGGGCGTCCCACTCCCGCTTCGCCTGTGTCGGACGCGCTTGCTGGCGGACCAAAACGATTATTTGATTCTTTTTATTCCCTTCAACCACAGCGAGGATATCTCTGTAGTGTACCCAGACCGGAAGCGTGTAACGCTTCCCCACATCGGGAATGTAAATGGCCTGATACACATATGTGTTGGGTACTTTTTTATAGTCGTGGGAAATCTTACCGTGCAGCTCCGCTTTCAGATCTTTCATCGCCACCTCTTTTACAACGGCTGCCGGCGGAATCAGGATCTGTTTCCCTTCTTTCAGAATGGCTTTCATATCGTCCTTATGCGGGGATTCTCCTTTGGCTTCAAATTCAGTTTTGTCTGAATTTTCTTTCACAGGAATTCCAAGCCCTTCCAGAAATTTGAGAAAAAAACGGGACAATTTGGGACTTCGGAAAAATATGAGTAAAAGAACAAATAAAAGCAGCAGCGGGGATTGTAAAATCAACCGAAAAAGACTCACAAAAAAAATCCGGATCCCCCGAAGGATTTTCCAGCCCGCCCCCTTGGAGGGCTCTGTTTCTTTTTTGGCCGCTTTCAATGAAAAAAACAGAAGAATCAGCAAAAGGCCTAAAATGATGATTTGCAGCCAATAGACCTCCAGAACCTGCCAGAGATTTTTGACCAGAAGGTAAAATCCTTCAAAAAATGAGATCGATAAACCGGAATGGCTCACAAGGAATTCCTTTCGACTAATGAACTTTTCACGGCTTCAAGAGCCTTTTTGTCTTTTTTCGCTTCAATAATTCTAAAAATAGCGTGAATCGGTTCCGTGCCGGAGGCGACCAAAATGCCGGTCAGGACGCTGTCCCAGAAGGTCGTGTGCGGAATAAAGTTTAACATCGATAACATGCCCAGTCCCAACGCGGCACACAACCACACGCCGATGACGGATCCGGCAAGAAACACAATCGCCTGAATGAGTAAAACTCTCAGTTTCTCCTTCAATTTGCGTGCAATGTCGGGATTGTTAAATTGAGGATCCAGTGCCTTTAATTTTTCCAGAATGGATTCCCAGACCGTCTCCCACATCTCCTGCAGCAAAGCCGATTTTCCATAAATCAGTTTTAATATATCCACAAACAATTCAAACAATCGATTCAAAATTGTGGCAAGTGTTAAGATGATAAAAAAGAACGCCACAACTTCCGCACTTTCTCCGAAAGATGAAACGGCGCCTGCAATGTCGACCTGCGCAAACAGAACATTCGGCAGACCGATGAAAATCGATGCAAAGGCGGCTAATTTTATCCTGTTTTTCATGCGGCCTCTTCCCCGCTCACGGGAATCATCACATAGTCCTTTTTCCGGAATTCCTCCACAAATGCAGTAAAACGCGGCATATTTTCCAGAATGCTAATTTCCTTTTTAACACCGGTGAGTAATTTATCAAACGGAAAATTGTTTCCGGGACAATCGGTGTGGCCCTTTTTAACATCCCGGTGTCTCACAATATTCTTTTCCGGAATGCGGTAGATTTTCGACCAAAGGGCAATCATTTTCGCGGCATTTATGATCTGCGCTTCCGAGGGCGTATCGGGGCCGAATTTTCCGGTTGAATTATTTTCCGGTGTTTCGGGATCGGTTGAAAAATTGCCCACAAAGCAGATGCCGAGAGAATTTCCATTGCTGATTTTATTACTGCGTTTGATGTGATATCCGACGCTGTCCCAGCGGCAGTACGGGTGCAATTGCCCGTCAAAAGTCACCACACAATGATAGCTGGGATCCAATTTTCGTTCTTTTTCAATGGCCACGATTTCTTCAAAGGTCACCGTATTTTTTGTGGCGGAATGATGTACGATAATATAGGACGGATTTTTCTTTCGCAAGCCGTGTCCGGAGCGATTCGGATAAATGCCGCCGGCGTAAGTCATTTTTTTGAACTCATTAACATTTGCGCCCGGCTGTAAGGGCATGTCACTCTCTTTGGATGGGGGAAGCGCCTGAGCCCGCGCATTTTCCCGCGCTTTTTGCAAAAAGTTTATGAGATCATGAATGGGCTGACTGCCGCCGCTGATGAGAATTCCCGAAAGCAGAATATCGATCCACGGAGCGATCTGGCCCTGGGCGAAGCCCATCATCTCAAAAATGCGCAAATTTCCCTTCCAGCACAGAAGCACACCCAACACAATGCCGATCGCCTGCAGGATCAGCCGTTTTTGCAGTTTAAGCTTCTTTTCTAATTGGGGCAGTTTTTCTCTGGTCAGACCGCTTAACCGGTACGCCAGGGAAATGTTTCCTCTGAAGATGCCGGTTGTTTCAAAGGTGATGGCAATAAATTCAAGGACGCGTTCCAATAAGGTGGCCGGCACCAATAATTTTAGAATAACGGCCAGAAGATGATCCAATGACGGCATAACAAACTTTCATGTCAGATTTAATAAAAAAGGCACACGCAAAAACAATTGTGCCTTTTTGGAAAATGTTTTTTCCTTCCGCAAACCCTGTTCATTTGTTGAAGCAATTTACTGCAGCGGCTTCTTCAACTCTTCTTTTAGAAGTTTGCCGGGTTTAAAATGTGTTTTTCGACGCGGCGGCACATAGACGATTTCACCGGTTTTGGGATTGCGTGCCTTCGGTTTTGCTTTTGTGGTTTTCACTTCGAATACGCCAAAATCACGTATCTCGATACGAATTTCAGGATTCGCTTCTGCCATGATCTGTCGAAGCGTCGTAAAAAGAGTTGAAACAATTTTTTCAGTCAAAGGAAGTTTTTCTCCCACCTCTTTGGCTACCCGTTTGGCAATTTCCCGTTTCGTAACCGTTTTTTTCATTAAATCTGCCTCCATGTTTTAATTTCAATAAGTTAACTAAAAGTAAAAATATAATCTTAAAAATGCAAGAGAAAATTTAAAAGAAACGAAAGAATTTCAATTTTTTTTAAATAACTCTATTTTATTAAAAAAATCATTCAGGAGGCGTCGTTTTGAGTTCGTTGTAAGCGGCCTTGCGGCTATCTCACTAAAATCATTCTCTTGGTTTCGGCCGATTTATCCGTCATAATTTTATAACTATAGATACCGCTTGCTAAATTTGAACCGTCGAATTTAACATCATATTTACCCGGTAAACGGACGTCATCGACCAAAATGGAAACTAACTGACCTAATGAATTAAAAACGGCTATTTTTACATGCGTTCTCTCGGAAACCGAATAGGAGATGCTTGTGGTCGGATTAAACGGATTGGGGAAGTTTTGTGATAAAGAAAAATCATATATGGTATTGCCGGTTGAATTATCAACAGATGTAGTCGGGCTATAATAGGCGAAAAGTTCGCTGGCATAATAAACTTGAGCAAAATCATTATTTTTTATGAGACACTTTCCATTAACCGCATTCCAGGTTGAATTAGACCACGTTTGACTTAGAAAATGTAATAAATTACCACTAACTGCGCCAACCGGTTTCCGGCACTGTCATAAATGCAAGCGTAGCCATAATCATTTACCCATTTCGCAGCAGTCGCATCCCAATCTTCATGTAACTCCACCAGCATATCGTCACTGCCGTTATAGATGTACGTAATGAGATACCTGTTTAGCCACACTCGGGCATTAGCATCCCATTCTTCAAACAGGTTCGTCAGCCGGTTACCGCTGCCGTCATAAGTATACGTGTAGCGATGATCATTTACCCATACGCTCGCATTCGTGTCCCATGTTTCTTTTAACACCATTAGCACATTGCCGCTGCCGTCATAGGTGTACGTTTCGCGTTTAATATTTGTCCATATGCCTAAATTCGTGTCCCATTTTTTATATAGAAAAGCTATCAGATGGCTGCTGCCGTCATAGGTGTACGTGTAGCGTTCAATGTTTGCCCAATTATTAGCTGGAGCATACCATTGCTGCAATATGAGTGTTATTCTTTTTGGGTTTTCATCATACATGAAGGTTTCTTTATAATTTATGACACCTGTAATAGATATAGTGTTAAATGTAACGCTATCCAGCCTATCTGTTGACATTTCTAAATTATTAGCAGCAAGAGGCATTGGGTCTGAAACGATGCCCCTATGTCCTGAAAAATCCCCCGTCATTGGAGAATGCTTAAAATATTGTGATGAATATTTTTTGTCGATCGCCTCCTCATGATTCGGAATTAATCCCAAGTTTGAAAAAACAGCCTTTTCGAACCTAGCAGAATTTCCGGTATTATTTTTTAAATTCTGTTCCGGAATAAATGCTTTTTGTGCACTAAGATTCAGGGGAATTAGCATGAAAAAAATAATCCATAAAATAATTTGCGTTTCTATACGATTTCTCATGACAACCTCCATTTTTTTGTTTTTTTTCGTGGCCTTAAATTCACCGGCAGTAATTCGATCGAGATACGTCTCCGCCGCTGTACTGCGGCCCCTGCCATTTAATCCATCCCAATCGACGCGATAAATTCCCGACGTCTACCTTGCATACGATTTGAAATCACAAATTACATAAATGTTTTTGTTTAATTATCTATGAGTCTATTTTAAAATGATAGTAGCCACTAATTCACGAATTTTTACGAATTGATTTTAGTGAATTTAATGGAATTAAAATTCTTGTAATTCGTGGTTATTAGAGTGTACTCATTTATTTTTCGTATGTTATATTGGTTAACGAATATTTAAATTAGGTATATCATAGAAATGAGTCGTATATCAAATAGGGATTGAAGCCCGTGAAGGCGAATCAATCAGCAGAATTGCGAGAGGATGACGTGAATGGCCGGATCCATGATTTTTTAAATACCGGAGACAAGAATGATAACCCAATATCCTGAGAAGACAGGATGCAGAAGGAATGATATTGAAATGAGCAAAATCTGAAGAGGCCGCAGGCGCAACTAATTTTCGCCTCCCAATGCCCTACTGACTAATCAGAACAAAAGGCGCCCAATAAAAGGGGTCCCGTTTTTTATCTTTGGATTGAATCAAGTCGATTTTCGCTTTTTGCAGAGCCCGGGCTTTATTGAATCCTTTCGTGAGATACCTATAAAAATTTTTCATTAGCAGCGCCGTCGATCGATCTTCGACGGGCCAAAGACTCACAACCATATTGGGTACACCGGCGTATAAAAAGGCCCGGGTCATGCCAATGATTCCTTCTCCATGGCTTAACTTGCCCAAACCCGAATTGCAGCCGCTCAAGACAATCATATCCGCATGAAGTCTCATGTTGTAGATTTCATAGGTTTTAAGATAACCATCCTCGTTTCCTTTTTCGGATTGCGCTAAAATTATTTTCGAATACCAGGGGTGTTCATCATCAATTTGAAAATGAGTAGCCAGATGAATCAATCGGTACTCTCCTGCCATGCGTTTAAAACGCATTTCCGTCGCCCATTTCCCTGTAAAAACAGCCGTTTTGCTGAAATTTTTTGCAATCGCTTTTACTTCCAACGCCGCATTGGGCAAAGGTAGCAGCCGGCCGCTCCGCAGGATGGGCCGGTATCGGCCCAACAGACTGATCCGGGCCGGTAATTGCCTTTCTTCTTTCGTCGAAAAATCAGGATTGCCAAAAGCGAGCAGATCATTTTTTGCCAGTCCGGTTCTCCTAAGTCCGGGATTGCGGAGGCTGGCGGACGGAGTATAAGAAATCGGATAATCTTCAATGAGATAACGAATGGCGTTTCTGTCCATGCGAGTCACCAGTATCTCAAACGGCAGGTAAAAGAGCAAATCGTCGGGAACAATTATTAATTCGCCGGCATTTTTTATGAACTTTCCCGCCGGTTTCCCCAGAAGCTCAAGATATAATTCATTCAGAAGCTTCGGATTGATGTCAGCCCAACGGTGATCGATTGTAATCCCGTCCAAGTCCTTTTCCTGCGCGAATAAGGGACTGATCCACGCCAATTTTTTTTGAAGCTCTTTCCGTGACAAATCAATTGTTTTGAATTTTAGTTTATTCTTGCCGATGATCCAAATATAGGTTTCATTTCTGCCAACCCAATATTCAATTAGAATCTGATTATTCCTGATAATTTTTGTTTGCACATCCTGTACATTCAGTAAAGTCGGATTTGTGAGCCGATAATATTCCGGATACTTTTCACGAAGCGCCGTCGTTATCCGCGATTTTACTCGCTTCAATGAGTCGACTTCGCCGGAAAGACGAGAGATAAACGCCTTATTCTGTTTGGCAGTTGGTTTTGTGTGCTCATCTGACAATTTCTGATAGGCGTTGTTCAGTTGTTTTTCGTTAATCAGAAATCTCTCTCTGAAATTCGAGGGTATTTCTTTCAGAATTTGAAAAACTCTCCCTTGGTAAACCATATCCAACAACGACCTCGCTTTTGCCTTTTCCGCCAGCTCGAAAGATTTTCTGTCGTATCCCCGTGACGGGAACCGCCGGTGTAATTCAGCTAATAAATGAATGGCCTGATCATAAACGTCCAATTTGGTTTCAAGAAAGCCCGTCCGGTATTTTTCAGTGGGAACAGTGGCCCGGATTTTTTCAATAGCCTGAATCGATTTTTCAGAATAACCGAGTGATTTTTCATACCGTCTTTGTCGGGAATACACACGTGCCAGTCCGGCATTCGACCTCCAGACCATGTCCGCGCTCCTGGCGGCTTTGCCAATCCGAAGAGCTTTCTTATAATATTTGGATGCAAGAGGATAATTTTTCACGGAATAATTAAGGTACCCCAACGCAATGTAAGCATTCCCCTCTCCCCTCTTGGAGCCAATTTCTTTGGCCGTTTGCAGGGCTTTTTGTGCATATTGTTCTGATTTTTTTAGATCACCCAAACGATGATAAAGCACAGCCACATCATTCAGAAAAACGGTTTGATCTTTTCTATTTCTGATTTTTCCCTCTATTTTTAGGGCTTGATTATAATAGTTTAGCGCTTGTTCATGGTTTCCCAATTTCTCATAAAGCGCTGCCATATTACCAATTTGTCTGGCCTCTGCCCTTTTATTTCCAATGTTCCTTGTAATGATGAGAGCCTTTTCATAATACTCAAACGCTTTCGACGAATCGCCCAATTCATCAAAAAGGATCGCCAGATTCCCAAGCCAGAGTTCTTCTCCTACTCTATCGCGACTTTCCCGGGCTTGGGCCAATGCGATTTCATAATGATCGAACGCCCGAGAATATCTTCCCAAACTCCAGTTTATGAGCCCGATTGTCCCGCCATACCGTTCTTCTCCCCATTTGTCGCCGATGTTTTCTGCAATCGTGTAAGCCTTTTGAGAAAGCTCCAGGGCTCGGGTATAATTTCCAAAATTCCAGTGGGTGAGGCTCATGCTCCAATAAACTAACCCTTCCATTCTTTTTTCACCCGCTTCATTTAGAATTGGAAGAGACCGATTAAAATAGGATAACGCCCTCTGATACTCGTCCGTTAAGCGGTAGATCGACCCAATATTTCTGAGAAGCAAACCCTCTTGCCTTCGGTCACCAATATGTTTGGCAAGTGTGAGGGCATTTTGGAAATTCGCTAAAGCCGCAGCCATTTTCCCCCAATTCTGATTGACCGCGCCCATATTATTCAGATTTCTGATGACTTCTTTTTTTGAACCAATTTTTTGGGCCAGTTCGAGAGCTTGACGGCTGTAGTTCAGGGCAAGGGAGTAATTGGCCAGGTAGAGATACGCCAGGCCAATATTACCCAAAAAATTACTTTGACCCTCCGGATTATTTCTTTCTTTCGATCGATTTAAACCCATTCGACTGGTTTGCAAAAGATCTTGATATTTGCCGATATAAAAATAAATGGCGCCTTTCGACACATAGGCCTCGAACAAGTATTTCTCCATATCCAACGCCCGATTTAAATTTCCCAGCGCCTTTTGCCAATTTCCCTGAAGCTGATCAAGATAACCCAGGGCGTAATAGAAGGCGGCAGTCTTTGAATATTTTCTACCCCTGTCTTTCAGATATTTTGCGGCTTCATCCAATTTGTCAAGCTTATGCATGGCATTCAAATAACCATTGAAACCGCCCGCATAATCCGGTTTCAACTCGACGGCCTGCAGACACTGTTCAGCCGACTTTTGGTACTGTTTTTTATTGAAATAAATCCACCCCAAGGCGCGGCAGGCGTAGGCGTCGTCCGGATTACTTTCGAGAAGCTTCTCAAAAAACCGAACCCCCTTCTCCGGTTCATTTTTTTTGCTGTAAAGCATCGCGAGTTTAATATAGGCCTCCGGCATGGAAGGGCGCTGCCCAATGATCCGGACAAGTGTGTTCATTGCCTGATTGTACTGATCGGAGCCGATTAAGTACAGGGCCTGTGTATATTCCCGGCGGGATTGGCCATTCAAGGAAACCGGTTGAGCATTTAAAAAAAGGGGAAAAGTTAAAAGGATGAATAATGTCAGGAATTGAAAAAATCTTGTTTTTTGCATGATGGACATTCTATTTAAAATTCATGCCTATTTTCCCCAATACCCTGCCGCGCCAGAGGTAGAGTTCTCTGCCTCCGGCAGATCTTGGAGAATCTTCAGATATTTTCAGAAAGGGTGTTCGCTAATTTGCAGGCCGACTTAGTTTTTTCTAAAACAATATCTTAAGTATAAGAAATAAAACTCCGAAAAACCACTGTTTAATGGTAATCGATTGATTTTTTCATAAAATGCGGGATTCTTTTTAATCGACTGTTTTTCAGCCTTTCGCCGGGACACCGGATGTCACACCCGTATTTGTTTCCATTTCCCTCTCGAAAAAAAGGCGGCCATTAAAATTCCCTGAATCGTATAGGCGATGGTGATGGCCAGCCAGATCCCGTTCGTGCCCATTCCCGGAATTTTTGGGAGCAGCAGCGCAAGCGGAATTTGTACGGCAAAAATGCTGAACACAATCACCAGCATGGGTGTCGTGGTGTCTCCCGCCCCGCTCTGTGCCATTCCCAGGATGAGCCCAATCGCTAAAAACGGATAGGCCGGGGTGGTCAGCCTCAGGTACCGGGCGCCGATCCTGAGAACGTCCGGATTGGAATTGAACGCCCGAATGACAAATTCCGGAACCGCAAAAAACAAGATTCCGAACAGCACGACAAACAAAAGATAGTATCCCGCAGTGTACCGCGCGCTTTTGGCAGATCGATCCGGATTTTTCGCACCCAGATTCAGTCCCACAAGTGTGGCGGCGGTGGATCCCAGCGCCCAGCCGGGCAACATGATAATCAGCAGCAGGCGCAGCCCCACACCGTAGGCGGCCACGGCCATGGTGCCGAAAACAGCCACAATTCGCATGATCACCAGGTCCCCCAGGCTTCGCACGCCGCCCTGAACCGACCCCGGAATGGCAATCCTGATAATCCGCCAAACGATATTCAGATTCAGGCGAAATTCCTTTGGATGAATCTGAATAATAGAAATGCCTTTAAGCAAAATCCAGAAAACGACCGTCATCCCGATTCCCTGTCCGGTGACGGTGGCCACGGCCGCACCCGTGACACCCAATTTCGGGAAAGGGCCGATTCCAAAGATTAAAAGCGGGTCGAGAATAATATTTAACACCGTCGCAAGCGCCCAGACCTTCATCGGCGTCACGGCGTCCCCGATACCCCTTAAAACCGAGCTGATGAGAAAGAAAATAATCAGCGTAAAAGAACCGACAAAAATAATCTTCAGATACGGAACACCCAATCGAATCACAGCCGGTGCTCCGCCCAGCAGTTCCAGGGCGGGCTCGGTCAGAAAGAGACCCAGCAGCGCCAGCAGCACCGACAAGACCACCCCGAGAAAGAGAGACTGGTAAACCACAAGTTTTGTCCGCGCCGTATCTCCTGCGCCGAAAAACCGGGAGACCATTGCCTGGGTGCCCATCGCAATTCCCGCCAGAAACGTCCAGATAACCGACATGAGAATGCCGCTCATGGCCACAGCACTGATGGCCTCCGGGCCCAGCCGCCCCACAAAAATCATGTCCACAACATTGAACAGATTCTGCAGCAAATTACCCAGTACCATCGGCCAGGCCAAAATCCAGATGCTCTTCCGGACGCTCCCCTGTGTAAAAACGTATTTCGCTTTTTGTCCTGTTTCCACGCCTCACACTTTCCGAAACAAATTCTTTAACCGGACGTCTGCCGCTGCGGGTTTTGCAAAACCAAACAGGGAAAAGCCATGGCAGACACATTAATAATTTAGATTCATCCTAAAAATGCTTACATTTTTGGACGAAGAATAGCGGAGAAAATAAGCGTCAATTCCTGAGCTTCCTTCCACAATATTCTGCCCGCCGTCTTTTCCTCCAAATCCTGTTTCCGGTTTGTATTTGAATTTTGAGATTCATTTGACATTCGGATTTTTAGATTTGACCTTAATTGCTTTAAGATTCTTACAGCAAAATTGATCAAGCGGTCTTAAAAATCAGTATTCATTATTCCTTGTTGATTATTGGATATTCAAAAATACCCCATCTAAGGAACATGTGAAATCTTAAAATTCGATAAACTAAATATCCGATGTCCAATAGCCAACAAGGAATCTTCAAATAAAATTTGTCACATTCAGGCGTAGGCTGCCGCGAATACCTGCCATTCAAGATCCTCTTCGGCCGCTTCCTTTACGGCTTAAAAATTGAATCATAATAACCAGAGCGATGACGACAAAGCCCACCAGAAACACGATTTTCCGGGAAGATTCGGAGGAAATGGTTTTGGAACCGGGCAAACCGAGCATTTTTTCCATGGAGGCTGAATCCACATCGCCCACGAGAATTAGCCGGAGCCGGCCCCTGTTTTTCCGATATTCCAAAAACCCTTTATGAAAACCGGGGGCAGGCGGCATTTTTTTTCTCAGAGACATTTTTGCTTTTCTTTCAAACAATGAAAGGGTACTTAATCCGTCAAAATAAATAAAATGCACCACATTTTTTTTATGAAATTGAATCAGACGGATGGTTTTTAACCGGAAGCCGTCCGGCGTCCAGCGGGGAAGGTATATCGCAAAAGAAACCTCTTTTTGTAAGGATTCCACAGTCGTGAACGTCCGGCATCTCACGGCGCGGGCAGAATCAATCTGACCGGGCAAAATGGTAAAAAGTGCCGGATCCAGAACCGGCCCGATCAGCAAATTTTTAAAGTATGATCTTTGAATTATTTTTCCCGAAATCGAAAGCTTTTCAATGTGCAGAGGCAGATCCGTTTTCTGATCCAGAAGCACCTTAATGCCGGCACGGTCCTTTGTGCGGGGATTGAAGGCCAGCAGGCGCGTCTTTCGCCCGAGAAATTTTCGGCCCTTTGTGAGCGACACGTCGTAATTCCGGAACAGTAAATCCAATTGCTGATCCGAAGACGGCCCGGAAAAAAGGCGGTCTTGAAAAAGATCGGCCCGCTTCCTGAATTTAGGAGTCCCTTTCCGGCGGATGTAAATCGCCGGCGGAATCCGAACAATTTCTCTTCCCAAAAGCGAAAGCGGTAAAATATATTGGATAAACCTTTTCCCTGTTGAATCCTGGTAAATTTTTTGCCAGGTGCGCGTGGTATCTGTCTCCGTAATCCAATCCCCTGCGTAGGCTGTTGTTTGAGCGGCCCGGACCATTTTCCGGATGATCTGTGCGGTTTGCTCCTGCTGTGAAAACGTGAACACCGGCAAAGATAAAAGGATTAAACTAAAAAAGATAGATTTAGGAAAACCGCTCTTCATGAAAGGACTCAAATTTTTATGTTTAACCGCTTCTGCACGCAATAGAAAAAGACCGTAAAAACCGGAGGAGCCGGATTCGTTCAAGGCCCCGAAAAGGCAGCCGCCAGATAGGCCTGCTGTCCGACCGGACCGAGCCCGTTGGACAGCGCATGTTCTTCCAGGAGAAACGCATTTTCCTGCTTTTGCTGCAGCACCATTTTCTGTGAAACCGGTCCCGGGCCTTTCAAATAGGTGTTCCAAAACATGAATAAGGCAATGGCAGCGGTCACGATTAACCAGGCGTATTTTCGGCGTTTCGGATAATAAATTCCCGACGAATGCCGCCTGCCGATACGGCTCCGAATGCTGCGATATAAAAATTCGATTTGTAATGCCGGCGGACGGACGGGGTTAAGTTCTTTTATCAGGTGAACGGTTCTTTTATACGCCTCAAAGCGGCTTCTGCAGGATGCACAGGCTCGAAGATGTGCCTCTAATTCCTGCGCCTCTTCCGGAGACAAATTTCCTTCAACGTAAACGGTAAAATTTTTCAGGACTTCCTGACAGGTCATCCGTTTTCCTTAAGATAGGGCGTGAGTGATTCCAGCAGTTTTTGCCGGCCGGAATGTAAACGGGACATAACCTCGGCCGCGGGAATTTCCAAAATTTCGGCAATTTCTTTCTGCGGTAATCCTTCCAGGTCGTAAAGGGTTACCGTTAACTGCTGTGCCTGCGGAAGTTTTCGAATTGCTTTCAGAAGAATTTTTTTCTCTTCCTTTTGGGTCAATGCAATCCCGGGTGAATCTCCCGGCGATTCAAACGCATCCGGATCGATCGTATCCTTTAAAAAAAACGGGAATATTCCCGCCAAAAGTCTGCGTTTTCTTCGAAGCTTCAGATATTGGTGAATTATAATTTGATAAAACCAGGCCGAAAAAGCAAAAGATTCGTCGTAGCGTGTAAGATTTTGAAACAGTTCCGCAAAGGCTGCCCGGACGAGCTCCTCTGCATCGTGCCTGTTTTGCGTCAGCCGCAGTGCAAACCGGTACGCCCGGTTCAGATACAGACGGGTCAATTGACCTTTCGCTTCATCCTGACCCGCCCTGGCCAGCCGAATGACGAATTTCTCATCACCGGCATTTTGCGCCTTTACTTTATGATTTCCTTGAGGTTTCAAAATCTTCAAATTTATTTTTGTGTTTGTTCAAAAAGATTGATATAAAAGGTATTATAATAATTACGGAAAATCTATAAAAATCGTTCACAAAGATTTTTCAAACGCCTAAAATTGCAAATTTGAGTTGACTATTTCCGAAAAATCACTAACTTATTTCTGCATGCATTGAAATCAGCATTATCTAATAAAAAGGGAGGCATAATGTCATTTAGAATTGAAACCGAAGTGGTTCACGGCGGACAGCATCCGGAAAAATTAACCGGTGCGCTGACGCCTCCGATTTACCAGACGTCCACATTCGCTTTTGAGAATGTCGAACAGGGAGCCGCCCGTTTCAGTGGAAATGAAGCCGGTTATATGTACACACGGCTGGGCAACCCCAATACAGATTTACTGGCCAAAAAAGTGGCCGGATTAGAAGGATTTTCGGGAGGCATTTCGACCGCATCCGGAATGGCAGCCGTGGCCAACACCATTTTAGCCGCAGCCAAAGCCGGTGACAGCATTGTGGTGGAAGACACCGTTTACGGCGGCACCCATTATTTGGTCGAACAAGACATCCCAAAACTGGGAATCGAAGTCATCCGGGTGGATGCGGTTGATTTGAACGCCCTTGAAAAAGCCGTCAAACCGAACACCACGCTCGTTTTAATTGAAACGCCTGCCAATCCCACATTGAAAATTATCGATATTGAAGGCTGCGCCGAAATTGTCCACAAAAAAGGCGCTTTGCTGGCGGTGGACAACACGTTTTCTTCTCCGTACCTGCAGCGTCCGAGAGAACTCGGGGCGGACATTGTGTTTCACTCCGCCACAAAATACATCAGCGGGCACGGCGATGTGTTAGCAGGTGTGCTCTGCGGCGAAAAAGATTTCATCCGTTCCGCCTCCACGCTCGCCGCACACTACGGTTGGACAATGAGTCCGTTTAACGCCTGGCTGCTCCTGCGCGGGCTCAAAACCCTTGCCGTGAGAATGGAACGGCACTGCAGCAACGCCATGACCGTTGCAAGATGGCTGGAACGGCACCCCAAAGTCAAAACTGTGTTTTATCCGGGATTGGAATCCTTTCCTCAGCATGATCTGGCCAAAAAGCAGATGAAAGATTTTGGCGGCATCGTCTCCTTCGAAATGAAAGGCGGCTTCGACGCCGGAAAAGCGCTGATGGATCACGTGAACCTCCACATACTGGCCGTCAGCCTGGGAGACTGCGACACATTGATTCAACATCCGGCTTCGATGACGCACGCCGGAATGGGCACGGAAGAGATGAAAGAAGCACACATCACCCCCGGGCTGGTCCGTATTTCGGTGGGCATCGAACATGTGGAGGATCTCATCGGAGACCTGAACCAGGCATTGGAAAAGATTCACTGATCGAGCCAAAAGAGATGCCCCTATTTATTGAACCAAAACGGTTCATCCTGAGTTTTTTGTTTTAAAAATTAGTGAAAAATTCGTGCACATTCGCGGGCCTTTTTCTTCCCGCGAATCGACACGAACGAACACGAAAAAAAAGATACCTTATTCTCGCGATGAACCTGAATTTTACAATCCGTTTGCGTTTTCGCGAAGTATCTCAATTCTTGCTTTAAGAAATTTTTTGTATCCGGCGACAATCAGCCATCCGATGAGAAAACCCAAAATGGCCCCGGTTATCACATCGAACGGGTAATGCACGCCCACGTACACCCGGGAAAAGGCGATTAAACCCGCAAGGGTGTACAAATACCAGCGAATTTTCGGATAAAATCCCGCAAATAAGCTCGCCGCCGCCATGCTGTTTGTGGCGTGAGACGACGGAAACGAAAAGCTTCCTGAACATCCCACCAGCAGATGCACCGTTTTAATCACATGGCAGGGCCGGATTCTGTGCACAAAAGGCTTAATAACGGCACTGCTGATTTGATCGCTCAAGGCAATGGTCAGGATAATCAGGATCGCCGCGGTACGTCCCTTTCGACCGCCCCAGAACATCAGTGCCAGCCAGATCAGCAGCAGGGGCAGCCGCCAGTTATTCAAATTGGTCAGCCTCGGCATGATCCAGTCCAGAACAGGGTTTGCCAGCGTCTGATTAAACAGATTGAATAAAATCGTATCAAGATGGACGAATAATGCAAGCACTTAATTTTGCCTTTTCAAATTAGTTCTCCGAAAGGTTCAGTTCCCCCCGATAATAAGTAATCACATTTTCCAGAATTTCGTCCAGCGAATGATGGGGCTCGAAGCCAATGAACGATTTGATCTTTGATAAATCGGGAATGCGGATTTTCATGTCCTCGAAGCCCTCTTCGTAAGCTTGATCGTACGGAATGACGTCGATTTGCGAGCTGCTTTTTGCGATTTTCTTAATGCGCCGGGCGAGTTCCATAATCGTGACCGGCTCGTTACCGCCCACATTGAAAATCTCACCGTCCGCCTTCGGATTTTCCATTAATTTGATGAGCGCATCCACCACATCCGTGACGTAGGTAAAACACCGCACCTGTGTCCCATCCCCGTACACCAAAACCGGCTCATTTTTCAGGGCGCGGGCGACCATTCTCGGGATGACCATCCCGTATTGTCCGGTCTGCCGGGGCCCGACCGTGTTGAACAGACGGACGATAACGGTCGGAAGTCCCTTTTCTTTGTGATACGCCAATGCCAGATATTCGTCGATGGCTTTGGATGAGGAATAACACCACCGGCTCCGAACCGTCGGACCCAGCAGGCGGTCATCCTCTTCGCCGAACGGGACCTTTTCGCTTTTTCCGTAGACTTCCGAGGTCGAAACGATTAGCACCTTCTTTAAATAGCGATTGGCCAGTTTTAAGACCATCTCCGATCCCATGATGTTCGTTTCGATGGTCTTTACGGGGTGCTCCACAATCAATTCCACGCCCACCGCAGCCGCGAGATGGTAGATCACATCCGTCTCACTGACCAGCCGGTCCATCACCGTTTCATTTTGAATCGTATCGATGGCAATCTTAAAATTAGGATTTGCCCTTAAATGCTGAACATTCTTCATTCGGCCTGTGGACAAATCATCGATAATCCAGACAAGATGTCCCTGCTTTAATAATGCTTCGGAAAGATGTGATCCGATAAAACCTGCTCCGCCTGTAATTAAAACCTTCACCTGTTAACCTCCATGTTGTTTATTAATGTGCATCAAAAACGTGATGATGCTTAAAATTAAAATCGCCTGGGACAGCAGCACCCAGCTTTCCCAGGGCCTGGCACCGGGAAGCAGAATGGCCGCCACCCCAACCGTCAATGTCACCACATAAATAAAAAAAACCGCCTGTGTCTGCCTCATACCGAGTGCCACCAGACGATGAGAAAAATGTCTTTTGTCACCCACGAATAACGGCCTGTGCTCCCGCCATCGAATGTACACGACTGATAAAGTGTCGTAAATCGGAACACTTAAAATCAGCAGCGGAATGATGACCGGAATCGATGTGGGACTCTCCCGGGTAATGTAAGAGCTCACAATCGTGAGTGTTCCCAGCATATACCCGACAAAAAGGCTTCCGGCATCCCCCATAAAGATTTTCGACGGGTACCAATTGTACGGCAAAAATCCCAAAAGACTGCCGGCGAGCGCCACAAAAATAAACGCCGTGAACAACTGCCCCTGCCGAAACACAATGACCGCCAGGAGTCCGGATACAATTGCCGCCACTCCCGAGGACAGGCCGTCCATATTATCCAATAAATTAAAGGCGTTGGCGATTGCGACAATCCAGACGGCCGTCACGATATAATCCAGCACCTGCCCGGGCATAAACTGTGTTCGCACGCCGCCCAAAAACAATATCCCGACCGAGAGAAACTGCACGAGGAATTTGATTTGATACGGAAATGCTTCGCCCCGAATATCATCGATCAAACCCAGCAGAACGATCAGGAGGCCTGCCCCGGCGATGCAAAACAGTTCCAAAAATCGTGCCTGAATTTTCGGCAGCAAATGCAGGTACGGTGAAAGGAATTCCCGGACAAACGGAATATCTTTGAACAAAAACAGCCCAGCCAGGTTAAGTGCGATGGTTAAATAAAAGGCACTCACAATCGCCAGGCCGCCCAGCAGGGGTTTGGGACTGTCGTGAATCTTGCGCCGCCCCGGCCGGTCGGTTATGCCCCGCCGGAGCGCCAGATGCCGGAATACGGGCACAAGCACCGCCGATAAGAGAAACCCCATTCCCAATAAATAGAACAATGTCAAAATACGAAGCACGATTCCGCCTGTGTTTAGATTCTCATTATTTTGATAAAAAGATAAAACATTTTTTGTAAAATGAAAGAGATTATTTGGCCTAAAACTGATTTATAATCCGCAGATGAATTTTTCCCCGCGCAAACGTGTCCCCCTCCCCCAGCCCGTAATCCAGACCCACAATCCCCAGCGCCGTTTGAGTACGAATCCCAAATCCGTAGCCGAATTTAAACAGATTTCGCCAGGCGTGCGGCGTTTTTTCACGATTGGAAATCCAGCCGGTGTCCAGGAACACAAACAGGCGGGAGCGCCGCCCCATGATATAGCGGTATTCCAGATTGCTCCAGGCGATCCGGCTGCCTCTGAACTGATCCTCCCGGTAGCCGCGCAGCGTTCGGCTGCCGCCCAGGTAAAATTGTTCTTCGACCGGCACGTCTCCCCCGGGAAACCGTACTTCTTTTCCGTGCAGGCCGATGGCCCAGACCTGCCGCCCAAACCAGTTCCAATACCCTTCAAAATCGATCGAGGTGCGCCGAATGTCCTGAGTGCCGCCGCCACGGCCAAACGTCTTCCTTCTTAAAAAATCCACACCCGTCCCGTAAAACACGCCGTGCCTGGGATTCAGCCGGTCATCCCGGCTGTCGTAGCTGAATCCGCCGCTCGCCCGCCAGGCCTGGCTCTTTCGAATCTGAAACAGCACTTCGCCGATGGAATCCGGCAAAATCGATTCCCGGCCGATTTTAAAATGAAACCGAAAACTTTCCAGCCAGTTGATCTGAGAGCCGATTTCCCAGACCCGCCGCACGAAAGTGGTATCCTGCAGACGCTGCTGAAAACTCACATCCAGGTCCACGGGCCGGTTCAGCACCCAGGGTTCTTTATAATAAAGTTTGATCTCCTGCGACCGCACATTTTTTCTCTGCCAAAAGGCCGAAAAGGCGCGTCCTGTTCCGAAAAGATTCTGAAAATTAACGTCGATCAAACCCGTAAAATAGCCCTTTTTAAAAACCGTCGGGGGATTGTAGCCGAGCGTCCCGTCAAATTGGGCCATATTGCCTTTGCGAACCGGGATTTTCAGGTATCCGGCGCCGGTGGAGTCCCAGGTGATCACCGGCTCCCCGGCGAGCTGCAGATACGGCAGCTTTCGCAGCCGCTGCGGAATTTGATCCAGATCCTTTTTTCGGAAGGGTTTCCCGGTGTAAAGACGCAGTTCCCGTAAAATGGTTCGTTTTTTGGCCACGTCATTCCCCGGAATTTCAATGGTCGCAATTTTTCCGGGCGGGCCTTCCCGGATCTTCAGCCGGATTTCAACCGCATTTTTCACAGGCTTTATTTGCAGCGTTTCAAGTCTGATTTCGCACAGCGGGTAGCCTCGATCGGCGTAAAGCCTGACGAGATTGGACAGGTCCTCCTTTAACTGCCCGGGGCGGAAAATGCGCCCCGGGCGGGTGTTCATCTCATTCAGGATGTCACGCAGACGAATCGCCCGGCTGCCTGAAATTTGAATCTTCCCGATCCGTACCGGAGAATCTTCCGTGATAAAAAACCGGAGGGTACGGCGATTCCCGCTCACGCTTTCTTTAAAGGAATCGATTCTGGCAAAATAGTAGCCTTTCTGCTGGTAAAGGCGAAGAATGGCGTGCGAATAATCCGCCAGGATCTCAGCCGTCACGGAATCGGACTGGAACTGCCACAGCTTCTTCAAATCGGAAACGCCGATGTGACGGTTTCCGGAAAATTTTAAGTCAACCTTTCCGGACCCGGCGAAAGCAGAATTTAATCCCGCCCAGAGCAAAATTAAAATAATCCCGGCGAGGTAGTTTATAATGTGTGTTACACGCATTTTTTTCCTAAATAAGAACATAATCGGATTTTTAGATTTGACCTTATTAAAAATAGGCTTTCAGTTCCGCCCGGCCGATGTGCACCACGTTCGGGCGAATACGATCCTTTCGTCCGGTGTAATTTATCAGCAGCATCAGCCGGGATGAAAGCCGGTAGTCGACGCCCAAGTTCCAGTTCAAATTCCGGCCTGCCGCCCGCCCCCCGGCCATTTCGTACGGCAGAAGGCTGTTTTCGGGCGTGACACGCACTTCAGCCCAGTTAAAATTGGTTCGAACCCGGCCGCGGCCCCGAAGCGTGATGGTCGTGCCCACCCCGATTTCCCAGTACAGGGCTCTTGTGGAAGGCACGTCGATTTGGTCTTCATCCCGCCCCAATTGACCGCTGATCTGAAACGCCACTTTGTGCCGCCAATAGTATGAAAATTTCCCTTTTCCCAGAAGTGAATGGATATCCCTGTTGCGGCGTCCCGCCATCCGGTAGGTTTTCCGGATGCGTTTCCGGAATAAATTCCACTCCGAGCCCAAATTTCGGCTCCACCGCACGATCCACCGCAGCGACTGCTCCTGCCGAAAATTATCCTGCCCGCCCCCCGTGTACCGGTTGTTGACTTCTTTATTCTTCAGCCAGCGCAGCCGCAAACTCTGCGAATCATTCGCCTGAAAAAAGAAAAAATCTTCCCGAATCTGGTACCGGCCGAAAACAGTTGTTTTTTCCGGAAATACGGATTTCCCCCGGATTAGATTCAGCGGGCTTTCATCCGGATCACTCGATTTTTTATCCAGCCGGAAGAAAGACTCCCACGCCAGATTGCGCAGAATCCGGTGGAACGGTTTTTCGTTTTTCTTCTTCCGGCCTAAAAACCGTCTCGGATGAAACCGAAATTTAAGATTTGCCTGGACATCCGTGATCGGCACAAATTCACCCGTGGAGAAGGTTCGCAGCACGTAATCTCCGAAGGGGTCCGGCACGTACTCATTTAAATTCTCATCGTAGCGGTAGGTTCCCCGCCCCGGATCCACTTTAATGTAGAGGCGTTCCTGTTTGGAAAGCTGCGTGCTGGAAATCTGGTAGCGCAAATCGGACACAAAGCCCCGGCGGAACGGCGTGTACAAAAGCGCCACATCCGACAGCAGCGTTCGGCGGTCTTGTTTCTCCGGACGGCTGTAATCCCGCATCCGGGAGGTCCACTCCAGCCGTGCCGTCAGATTGTGCCAGTTTTGAAGCGACGCCTTCAAAAAGCGTGTCAGCGCCTTTGAATCGGCCGTAAAACCCTGCCGCGACCAGAGGAAGTCTTTTCGCCAATTCACCCCCGCCGAAGCCCGCAGCGGGGCGGCCGGCTTTACGGCGATGGCGGTCTTCCAGTCGTTAAACCGAAAGCCGGTTCGCAGAGAATCCCCAAAAAGCTGATCCCGTTTGTCCTCGCTTTCGTAACGGACCTCCGGGACGAACCATCCGAGCGGTAACTGAAACATGCCTTTCTGCCTCAGCCAGCCGTCCCGCCGGCGGTTTGACCCGATCCGGCTGGCAATCCACACCCGCTGATAGGCGAATTTCGGGCCTTTCTCCGGCGTGATCTGCACACTCCCCGACCAGCGGTCGGACCGAAAATCATCCCCCTGCCGGATGCGTCCCAGGTCCCCCGTGATCTCCAGATGTCTTTTTCGATTGAATCGAAAAGTCAGCTCGCGCACCTGATCCCCGGTTTGTGCCGAATTCTGCAGGTCCCATTTCCGGTTGTACTCCACCGGCTGGATGCGGCTCACCGGCCGGAAGCGCCTGGATTCTTCGCGAAGATTGCCGTTTAAGCGAAAACTCCCGAGCAGGAAATGACGAACCCGTACGTTCTGCGGCGTCCAGTGCAGCCCAATCCGGTAAGCCGGGCCGAAATGCCGGCTGTCATTAATCGGCGAGAACATGTTGGGGTCGAACTGGCTGCCGGCCAGCTCGGTGGAGACGGAAAAGCGGCGTCCGGGATTGAATTGAATGCGCAGCGCACCGTAATTCTGACTCTGCGGAAGCGTGAGAAGCCGGATTGGCCGGTAGCTCCCCAGTCCCGGTCCGACATAGTTGTAACGCCCGGCGCCCAGATAGCGGTAGGCGCCGCTGTTCGGGCCTGTGTACGAAAACCGCACCTGGTAATCCCCCAATTTTTGGCCCAGGTAACGGTAAATTGAGACACCGCCGGAATCCGTTTTCGCAAAATTTCCCGCGCCCGCCCCCACATATTTTGCACCGGAGACAAATGCCGAATCCCGCGCATCGCCGATCCCGCGCAGGCGGGCCCGGTCTTCCTTCGAAAATGTCACATCGAGGGGATTGTTTTTGTCATCGGCTTCGCGCACCAGGAGGGCGTTCAGCCTCCACTGCCCGTTCTCCGACGCCCAATCGGATTGTGCACTCCACAGACTCCGCTGAAATTTGAGGTCCGAGTATTCAAAATCCACCTCGATTCTGGAATCGGCCGTAATCAACCGGTGGCGGGTAAAGGTGAGCTGTCCGTTTCCGTATTCGATGACATAATCGTTGTCGTCGCCGCGCACCATCGGCTGACCGTCCACCCAGACCCGTTCCGTGCCTGCCAACACGATAATGTCCGTCTGCCCCTGGTCGCCGCGAAGCTGGTACGGCCCCTGATTGCCTTCCTGCCCGTGAAACCGGTTCGTAAAGAATCTTCCCCGGGATACCGCCCCGGAAAGGGTGATCTGATTGTTTTCTTTGGAGATTTTTACCATTGCCCCCTGCAATTTACGGCGATAATTTTCATAGCGTCCGGCGGCATAATTCAAATAAAAATCGCCCATCGTGGCATTGGCGTAGGGACTTTTGACCTGAATGTACACCCGGTCGATTTCATTCAGCGTCTGCGTATTTCCCTCCGGCTGAATGGGCGTATTGCGGTCTGTTAGTGCCGCCACAATTTGAACACCGGGCGCAATCTGTCCGGAAAGCTGAAGGTTAAGCCCGGAATCCAGCCGCAGCCCCCTGTTGCTGCCCAGCGTAACGCTTCGCGTGAGACTCCCGGATTTTCTCAAAAGCGGTGCGGTACTTTTTTCCGTGAACAGCCTCTTCGTCCGAATCCCGTTTTGACTTTTTTTTGATTCACCCTTCGGGTGCGCGGATTCCGGACGCCATAAAAAGTACGTCCTGGGAATCTTTACCGGCAAAAATTTGTACGACACCAGCAGCGTGTCCTTCCGTTCAAAAGGGCGCTGAAAATAAAGAATGCCCGCCTGATCATCCAGCGACCGCAGCTTCGGGGACTGCAAAGAATCTCTGAGCAAATGGAATGAAAGGCTGTTTTTTAAGATCCAGGGATGCTTCAGATGAACAACGGAGTCGGGAGGCGCCACGGGAATTTTTTCAGTCGCTTGAAACAGCGTGACGGGAAAGGACAGCTTTTGCGCCTGAGCCTGCACACCGCGGCCCCCCATAATGAACAACAAGGCAATGAAAGAAAAGGCTTTTAGCATTACAATCCGGAAATTAAAAATTTTTATCTCTGATGATTCTTAACGGGTGAATTTGCGGCTGACCAGTTTAAACACAAAAACTTTGCCCTGCACTTCATCCAGCACAAAAAGCCTCGAGCCGAGCACGGCCACATCCACCGGGCGTTTTAATTGAAATTGGGGATCCTGCTGTATAAATTTCACGGGAATTCGCACGCCGTCCGGATCAAATGCTTCTATCCCGGGAAGCACGGGATCCGCCACAAACAGGATCTTCTCATCGTTCCAGAAGGCCAGTCCTTCCGGATCACGGAGAAGCGAGTCGCTGAAAATGGCCGCAAAATTTCCGAAATAATCAAAAACAACAATTCGCCCGGACTGCCGGTCGGCCGCGTAAACTTCTCCGGCATTCGACAGCGCCAGTTTCCCGATCTCCTGAATCTGTCCCTGCCCCGCATCGAGCCCGCCGAACACGGCGACGGGCCGGCGAAAGCCGTCGTATTTGATCACACAATTGGAACCCCCGTCCGCAACAAAAATATCCCCCTGGTAAGATTCGCGGACATCCGTGGGCAGTTGAAATTGGTACCGTTCCTCCCAATTTTCATTCGCCTTGAATGTGAAGACCAAATTCAGATTTCGATCAAACCGCTGCACCCGGTGATTGTTGTAATCCGCCACCCAGACATCGATTCCGTTTGCGGCGCCCACGCTGCGGGGCGAATCAAACTGCCGTGCTCCGGAGCCCAGGCCGCCGATTTGGGCCAGAAGCGCACCGTGCAGAGAAAATTTCTGCAGCCGGTTGTTCCCCGTGTCGGTCACATAAATATTTCCGGACGGGTCGACCGCAATTCCCAGCGGATCGAGAAGCTGCCCGATTTTCGTCCCCCGCCCGGAGATTGAATATTCCGGAGACAGGAGCAGGATTCGCTCCTCCGGCTGTCCGGCAAACAGAACGGGGACATTTGTTAAAAACAGTAAAATTGTGAAAAAGTTTAAAAATAGTTTCATATTCCGTTTTCCTTTTGAATATGTTTCTTTAACTGAACTATTCGGAATAATTTCCATTTAAAAATTGATTTTTGCCCAAAACCGAAAAGGATTCGCTCCAAGAAGGCGCAGAAATACTTGATTTAAGCGGAGGAATGCATTTAATTTAGGAAAATAGATTCGCAATTACAACTGATTATTTTTACCGGAGGTGACCCATGACGACCATTACCGTTCAGCAAAAAGAGTTTCCGGATCATTTTCAATGCGACGTGCAATTGAAAGATAATCGAGGCGCCAAAAATTTCACGGTGACGGTGCAGAAGACGGATTACGAGCGCCTGACGGGAGGCCGTGTTTCTCCCGAGGTGCTGGTGAAAAAATCCTTTGAATTTCTTCTGGAACGGGAGCCGAAAGAATCCATTCTCAGCCGGTTTGATTTGATGGTGATCGGGCGGTATTTTCCGGAATACGAACAGGAGATAAAAAACAGGCTTTGAGTTTTTTTGAAAAGGCGCATTCACAATCAACTTCTAAAATCAGCCTGTCCCGCCTGGCGGGATTAATCGATATTCAATTATTTTTTCTCTAGCGTTGCGAGTATTATCTAACACTTTGTTTATAATGAATTATAATAATTATATAAAAAATTAATTATTTCGGATATTCTAACAATCTATTTTTTGCACCTAAGTAAAATTCCCCTCTAAAAAGAGGGGTGATCCGTCGGCCGGCCGGCTGACGGATCGGGGTGTGTTACCTATTTTGTTGGATAACTTTAATCGTAACACACCCCTAAATCCCCTCTTGATAGAGGGGACTTCCCTCGTCGCTGGGTTTAACCATTTCCGGTTAATGTGGGTGCAACGGGTTAAAGCATTTTCACTAAATATTTTTCAATCACTTTTGCAAAACCCGCAACGGTAGAGTATTTTTTATAGATATTGTTGGGCATTCGTGCTTACTTTTTAATATTTTTAGGCACAAGTTTATATATGAAATTTATCTGTTTATCCGATAAATCCCATGTTTATATTTCTTTCTCAATAAGGTCTTTATGTTTTTTAGAAATGTCCCGAAGTGAATTCCCTACTGATTTCCTTAAATATTCGCTCTCATTTGCTCTGTGTTGGCTAATCAGTTGTATTGCTATTTGTGGATTGGTCTTAAAGAACGGACGGCCGGTCCAAATCCTTAATCCTTCCGTTACAGCACGACAAACATTCGGATTTTTATCGCCCAACCAATCTTTAATCGTAGTCAAAGATTTTTCGTATCCAATGTCCTTACAATACCGGTCAAAAGATTTCGCCAATATTTCCTGAACTTGCCAGCTTGTGTCTTTACTGACTTCTGATTTTAAAATCTGCAGCGCTTTTGAATTGGCCGATGCCGCAAATCCTAATAAAAAGACAGCCAAACAACGCACTTGATATTGTTCACTTTTTAATAAGTCACAAGCTAAAGTCATTGAATCCTGAATCGTTTTTGATCCAAAAATATCTTCAGCTTCAAACTCAATCGGCTTGAAACCATTTTTAATCTTTGATATTTTTTCAATAATTTCTTGCATCAGAGAGTCTCAGGTTTTTTGCACTTGCAGGCTAATTGAATGAGCAGACTTCAATAACTACGAATGACACGATTTTTAATGCCATTAATTTCAATAAAATCAATTCGTAAAAATTCGTGAATTAGTTGCTAATGTTTTTTAGAATAGGCACATTCATCCTTAATCAACTTCTAAAATCAGCCTGTCCCGCCTGGCGGGATTAATCGATATTCGATATTCACTTTTTTGTTCTTCTTTTTTGACTTGAAGCTAACATTAAGTTTATGAAAAGCAGGCGGTTTCGGAGCACTTATCTTTCAAGTTACAAGAAAGTTAAAGTGAGCTGCAAACATTGAATCTACTACTATCCCGGCTATTATTTTTATACATTGTTGTGTGACGTATCTTTAGTGCATTACAATTATTCCTTTCTCTTTTAGTTTTTCAATCTGACTAATTGAAATGGGGTTATCAATGATATTCACATATTCCAGGTTATCGAGTTCAAATAGTGGGGAAATATCATCAATTCGATTGTTAGACAAATCAAGTATTCTCAATTCAAACAAGCTGCTTAAAGCGTCAATATATCCAATCTGATTATTTGCAATATACAATTCTTTAAGTCTATCTAATGTACGAAGTTCAGAAATGTCAGTTATTTTATTATTTGACAAGTCAAATGTAACTACGTGTTTACAGTACTCAACTCCGTCTAAAGATTCTATTCCACTTTGTGCGAGTTCAAAATCCTCAAAATCTTCAAGGTAATAAGGAGGGAAGTCTATAGTCAAATCCCCATATACTCGGAGTTTTATTTCATTATAAAATGATTTCTCATATTCCTCTGTATCAGAACCTTCTTTAGGTTTTATTTCATCTTCATCGTAAAAATAATAACCTTCATTTTTGTTATCCTCCCAGGTGTATTCAGGTTGGTAATCAATGTCTTCATCAATAGCTGTTACAGTAACGTTTTCAATGTTTTTTAGTTGAAATATATGTGAATATTGGGTGAGAGATTCAAAATTGTTTTCAGAGTAATGTTTTTTTATTGCCTTTCTGTGTAATTCTCCTTTGTCAGGGTGGTAAAGCACAATAAGTTTGGAAAAACATTTAGCCTCTTTTTCTTCATCAATTTCAACATACTTTGAAATTTTATTTGCTATTTCTCTAATCTTTCCGTAGTTCTTGCTTTTATATAATTCTATTAATTTTCCTGTAATTCTATTCAAATTTTCATCAGAATACTCTTCATTTAATTTATTATATAATTCTTTAAGATTCATTTAATTGGATTAGTTTTTTTGTATGACACAAAACGGTTTGAATATGGTTTGTGGGGGTTTTTGCACAACGAATCTTTCACTTTGCACCGATGTTTATTTATTGTCAAATCATTCATGAGCACACTCTAATAACTACGAATGACACTAATTTTAATTCCATTAAATCCAATAAAATCAATTCGTAAAAATTCGTGAATTAGTGGCTAATGTTTTTTTTAAATAGGCGCATTCATCCTTAATCAACTTTTAAAATCAGCCTGTCCCGCCTGGGCGGGATTAATCGATATTCGATATTCACTTGAATTAAATTGCACTAATTTTTCCCAAATTATTTTTCCATCTACACAAAATTTATTTCCAAATTCAAGCGTAAACTTGTTCAATATCTGAGAATAGTGCTCTAAAAATTCTTAGTTTTTTTCTTTTGCTTTATGTCCTAAAGGTTCAATAATATCTGTATATAATAAATCATCCCCAGATAGGAAGGTCCAAAATCTTTGTCCGCATAACTTTTGATATTCACCTTTATCGGGTTTATTGTCTCTTCCATAAATATCTCTCTTTTCAAACAATGTGTTTTTATAAGGTTCTATTTTTGATTTTGTCATTTCGACAAACTCAGGGACTATATCTATTCCCAGGGAGCTTCTTCCCATTCTTCTGGCAACCACTACTGTCGTACCAGAACCCATAAATGGATCTAAAACGGTATCGCCTTCATTTGTAAATAATTTAATAAACCATTCCAGGAAAAGCATCAGGAAAAGCCGCGCTGTGATTCTTATTATTACATTCAATCGCTAAATGCAGCACATTATCGGGATAAACTAAATCCCGGTTTAGCCAATTCGAAATATTTTTACCAAAGCCACTGCCCACTTTTGAAATATCTCTTCTTTTATCGGTCTCGCTTAAATTCCTGAGTCTATTTTCAGACCATTTTCCAACCGGTACCATTACTCTTTCTTGATACATATTAAATTTTTTATTTTTGTTGAATTGTAATAATCTTTCCCGTGCATCTCTAAATCTATTTGGCCATTTACCCGGATATGAGTTTTTTTTATGCCAAATAAATTCTTCAGTCCATAACCAACCTTGTTTTCTCATCTAAAGAACCAATTCTATTACATAAGTATGGCGTTCTCCATTTATCACTCTTTCTTTTATATTTAAAATAAATGTTCCTGTTAGTTTCAACACTCTTAATAATTCTTTTGTGATTGGCAAAAACCATTCAACATATTTATTAGGATGTATACCACTGTAAGTATTCTTTCGTCTATCCGCATAAGGAGGTGATGCAAAAATTAAATCTACAGAATTATCCGGTATTTTGGCAAGGACTTCTCTGCTATCTCCTAAATACACATTAGTGAACAAAGCCATTATTAAAATCTCCAATTTCAGAACATTACTTTTTTATTTGAATGACTTCTTTTTAAAAAGTAACAAAATTCTTTTACTAAAGTCAATTAAAATTTAAACAGACCCAAATGTGCAGACTTCTCCCGGCGTGTCGGGATTCCTCCGTTCTGATCTCTCAGAAACCAAAAAGGCACCACCCATTTGACAGTAAAACTTTACTGCCCTAATCATGCTGATATATTGTATTTATATGGTTTGTGACCCCTGTGTGTCTCCCCTATTCCCGCAGCTTGGACAGTGATGCCCGGCTTCTCCAAACGGACTCAGGAGACCACCCTTTACGCCGTCTCCAAATTGGCCCGCCATTTCAACAAATCCACCGATGCCGTCTCTAAAGAAGAACTCCATTAGAACTACCAAAAAATCCACTTAAAATAGCGCACAGCCACGCTTTCTCGTAGAAATCACCATGACAAATAGGAACAAAGGAATTGTTTCGGGTCTCAATTGTCTCTCGAAGCAAGAATGTTGCAACTGGTAAAATCATGCCCTTCGACTCCGCTCAGGGCACAGCCTTCTTTTACTCCCATCAGAAATCGCCGGGCAAATTCCGAATGGCATACAACCCATCCCGCAAGGGCGGGAAAACTCGGCTTCGCTCGCTTAAAGGCTTATTTTGTTAAACAGATAACTCATTTAGAGAAGTGTAGATAGAATTTTTCTGCCATTCAAAATAAGATATTTCCCAACTACTACAAAATACTCTTTTTACATTTTGAAAATCCATATATGAAGTACTTCTAATTGTTACAGTTTCATATAGATTAACATATTCACTTTCATAATCTGAAGTTATTCTATAAGTTTTTTCGCCCTTTTTGCATTTTTTATTTCGGATAAAATAAAAAATATTCCTTTATTGCCCTTTTTTTTTATATTATGCAGGGGTTAAATAATTAGAATATAATCTTTAAATCAGGGATGTTAGGAACGTGAAAGGATTTTTAATTGGTTGTTCCCTATCTCACTTCTGAATACCTAGCGCACTAACGCGCAGATTGAAGCTAAGGAAGGATAAATATCTTCTTTCTTTGCCTTAATCTCAATCTCAACCTTTAACAGCTATTCCTTAAAAGATTTTACTAATGCTAAAATGTTTTTTTCAAAAAGAATGAAGACTTAACTGGTAATACTATATATTTCCATTCTATAATTTTTATTAGTACAGACTTGAAATTCAAAAAGACGCTTAATGCAACAAAAGTATTTTTTTACACATAACAAAACCCTTCGCTGATAGCCTGATAATATAGAGACCATCGGGAACATGTTCCGCATACTTATTGAGTCCATTCCATCGAATCGAATGGTAACCCGCTTTCATATTTTCATGAACCAATATGGCTGTATGCTGTCCTAATAAATTGAAAATATCAACTGAAACAAAACTTTCCTTTGCAATCTGATACTTAATTTCCGTTGATGATTTAAATGGATTGGGAAAACTGCCTACAATTTTGTATGAATTAGGAATCCCATGATTTCTATTTGTCCTTTTCATAGCTATGTTCTTGCATATTTTTCTATTTCCATTTAACTCAACCACTTCAATTCGGTAAAAATATTTATTCTCCATTGGAATTACCATATCCATATAGGAATATTTATTTATGATTGTTGAATTTCCGCGAGAGCGAATGATTGAATTGTTAACCTTCATAAAATCTGTGCTGTCTGATAAGGCACGATATAAATTAAAGCCAAGAATATTCACTTCTGACTGCGTTTTCCACTTTAGAATTATACCCTGATCGTAAAATTCCCCAGTAAATGAAGACAATATAATTGGAAGAGAAATATCATCAGTATCATTTGCAATCACAGGGTTATATTTATCCGAGTTGTTTGATTCATACTCCTGCCCATCCATCAGAGACTGTTGGAAACTGATCCCCGATGAAGCCGATTGATTCTGTATCTTAATTTTACAATGAAGTAACTGAGTAGGGTTTGTAGGCAGATTATTTCCCCATGAAGGTACAGATTCAAAATTATAGCCGATTGTGACAGCAATTCGAGAAGAGCT